>CAKPAG010000023.1 GCA_934132895.1 uncultured Clostridia bacterium | reverse complement strand
ATATTATTTTTAATATAGCATCTATTTAAATATCATAGAAAGTTTATTCTAGTTTACACAAACTATCCGATATGCTCGATAAAATATCATTATAATGTGTTTGTAATACTTTCGTTTCTTTATATGTCATCAGTCTTCCTTCCACATTAAGTGATTCTCCATATTTTTTTGCTGTTGTTATTATTGATGTTACTCCTTCAGGTATTGATATCTTGTTTAAATCTGCTTTTTCATCATCTGTGGCACTTGACCAATAATTTATACTTGAAAATGCACATCCATTATTTGCTCCTGTTGTATCTTGTTTTAGAGTACCATCATCTTCTTCCTTTAAGTTATATTTTGCTAGCAATAGTATGTCTTGTGTACCTTCTGTTATTTCTGTTCCTACCGTATCTCCTCCTATTACATAAAATGCTTCTCCGTTTGATGTTGTTATCTCACTTTTTATTGCCAAAGTTTTTGTCTTATCCGCCCTGCCAAATGTTATTGGCGCTTTAGTTACTCCTTGTTCAGTTGCCCATTCTTTTTCTTGCTCTGTTAGTTTACTGTCACTTTTGATGTACAATATCCCATCTTGTATTTCAAAATCGTCTGTATAATTACTGGCTGATTTTAAATCAGTTATTGCTACTTCTCCATAACCTGTTCCGTTATTATCAACATAGTTACTTGATTTTATTAATTCTAGTTCTTCTTGCATTGTTTTTAAATCACTTTGAAATTTTGCTTTATTTGAATTTTCGATTGGGTTATTGTTTGCAATAGATAAAATTACCGCTACTGCTAGTATTATTATTACGATTATTGTTATAACTAGTACTATTAAGCTTATCCCTCTTTTTTTGTTTAAACTCTTTGTTTTCATTTTCCAAAATCCTCCTATAATTTAATCTAAAGTAATACTTTTTATAACTACTTCTATTAAATTATATTGCTAAAAAGATTTAATTTAAAGTTTTTTTACTCATTTTACTTATAACAAGTTTACTATAATTTAATTACAACTTTTACTATAACTGCATTTTTATACAAAAATATGCTTTTTATTTATATATTTATTACAATTTATTTCTATAAAGCAAAAATGAACTTTAAGAATATATAGCTTCTTAAAGTTCAAAATATATGAAAACAAAATTTATTATGATTCCTTCGTAACTGTACATTTAGTTGTATCTACTCCCCAACCTGCAGCATTTGCAGGGTCAAGTGGACTGTCTTTTTCTAATGTTATATTTGTTAGTTTGCTACAACCATAAAATGCGCCCTCACCAATACTTGTTACACTACTTGGTATTGTTATATTTGTTAATGAGCTACAGTTGGAAAACGTGCCCTCACTAATACTTGTTACACTACTTGGTATTGTTACACTTGTTAGTGATGTACAGCTTGAAAATGCGCCCTCACCAATACTTGTTACACTACTTGGTATTGTCATACTTGTTAGTGATGTACACCCATGAAATGCCGCTTCACCAATACTTGTTACGCTACTTGGTATTGTTACACTTGTTAATAATGAACAATTTACAAATACCCCGACTCCGATGCTTTCTACACTGCTTGGAATTATTATATCTGTTTCAGTTCCCTCATAATGCCCGTCTAATGTCCCACCATTAGTAGTAACACCATCACTTGAATTGCTACCTAATTCATATCCTCCTGCTGTTATCCCTATTTCAGTTGCCCATTTTTGTTCTTTTTCACTTAACTTACTAGGTAAATATTTCAAATTTCCCTCATTAATAATGAATTTTCCTGAATATTTCTCATGTCCTGTTAATGTATCAAAGTCAAGTTCTCCATAATCTTTACCTTGACTTTCAACATAGTTTTTTTGTTTTATAAGTTCTAGCTCTTCCTCAATTGTCTTTAAATCACTTTGAAATTTTGCTTTATTTGAATTTTCGATTGGGTTATTGTTTGCAATAGATAATATTACTGCTACTGCTAGTATTATTATAACAATTATTGTTATAACAAGTACTATTAAGCTTATTCCGCTTTTTTGTTTCTTTTTTCATATATAATCTCCTCTCACTTTCTGTAATATATTATCTGTCATTCGACAACTTTTTATTACATTTTGATTATACGCCAAAAGTTAACTACTTGCAATAAGTTTACTGTAATTTAATTATATTTTTTTAAATTAGTTTTTCACATTTTATTTCCTATAGCATATAATAATAAAAAGGTGAGTTTTATGGATAGAACATGTTATACTTTAACAGTAAGACAAAGAAGATGTATAAACGGTATTGCTACAAGCGTTGATAATGTATATACAAATGTAGCAACAAATAGTGTTATTCCTTTAGGTTTTGGGTACTCTATTATATTTATTTCAAATAATACAAATAGTGCTACTATAAGAATTACAAATGAAGCTCAGATTCCAGGACTTACATTTAATATTCAAAATGGTAGTTATAAAATATTCGATCTTCCAACCAGTGCTGGAAATTTAAGAGTATTTGTAGGTGTTACCGCTATAAATTGTGGTGAAAAAGTAGTATGTTGTAAAATGTAAAGGAGTGTTTTTTATGGATACATATAACGTAAATTTAACTGTTGAAGATAGCTTAACAGACTGTTCATGCTTTAAAAATACTGAAAAAAAATCACTTACTGTTACTAGCACATCTCAAACTATTTGTTTACAAGATAATTACATTTTAAATATAGTTAGTGCTACATCAGATATGTTTACTGTATTAATTCAAAATGGAACCCAAGTAATAGTAAGGAATATATACACAACATTTACTACTGAGTTATGCCTTCCTTCAAATTGTAAAAGGCATTTAGTAAGTATTTGTGGAAACGTTGTAGCAAAATAATGTTATATGTTAAATGATTGTGAAAACATTGGAAATAACATTGTATTACTTGGCGCTCTAATAGCTATAACGTTAGCCAAAGATTTAACCGTTCCAGAGCAAGATTTGCTTGGAAATTTTTTGCAGGTCGTAGCTCAGAACTTACTTTCTATGGCTGCAGCTGAAAGTGATTGTAACACCATATCCGAAAGTAATAATACTAATATCGGCCAAAATAATTCTGATACTTAGAAATTTATTTCGTATATATGTAGATTTTTATTTATATTTATGCTATAATTCACTTAGAAGATAGGTGATACAAATGATAAACAAATATAACATGACACTAAATGAAAATATATTTTTAGCAAAGAAAGAGCTTGTTCACAATATATATTCAAACGCGAGAATGGAAGGAATTAATGTTACTTTTCCACAAACCCAAACAATATTAGATGGTGTTAATATACCTAATTTAAGTTTAAATGACATAGAATGTATTCTAAACTTAAGAGATGCTTGGAAATATATTCTAAATAATATTAATACTGAATTTAATCTACCTTTTATTTTAAAAGTAAATGAATATGTAAGTAGAAACGAAAGCCTTGCATGGGGTTCTTTAAGGACACGGAAAAGTAGAAATAAGTGGCACAACTTATATACCTGAAGTTCCAAATACCAAACAAGTTGAAGAAAGTATACAAAATATTTTAAGCTTAAAAAACCCTACTGAAAGATCAATAGAATATATGCTATATGGAATGAGAGCTCAACTATTTTGGGATGGAAATAAAAGAACTAGTACAATATGTGCAAATAAAATAATGATAGAAAATGGTGCAGGTATAATTAAAATACCTGATAACAAATTAGAAAAATTTAATGAACTTTTAACCAATTTTTATGAAAAAAATGAAAAAGAACCTTTAAAACAGTTCATATATGACTTCTGTATAGATGGTCTCTCTTTTTAAACAACTTAAAAAATACCCAGATAATCGTGATTTTAACACAATTACCTGGATATTTTATTATATTTTAAAAGCGTTTATTTGCTTTTTAGCATCTTTTTCTTTTAAAGCTTCTCTTTTATCATATAGCTTTTTACCAATACATACGCAAAGTTCAAGTTTAACCCACCTACCTACAGTATATATTTTTGAAGGTACTAAAGTATAACCACCTTGTTTAGTATAATTTAAAAGCTTTAAAATCTCATTTTTATGAAGTAATAATTTTCTATCTCTAGTTGGTTCCACATTATATATATTTCCCATTTCATAAGGTGCAATATACATGTTTTTTAGAATTACTTCATTATTTTTAATAAGGGCAAAAGTATCTTTTAAATTTGCTTTAGCTTCTCTTATTGATTTTACCTCTGTTCCTTTTAATTCTATTCCACATTCTATTTTTTCTTTTATTTCATATTTAAAATTTATGTCTCTGTTTTTTATAACAGTATTTTTGAATTTGTTTTCTTTTTTACTCATATAAGTTATCACCTATTTTCATTTAAAAATTTGCAACTAGCTATTTTATTTACACCACAACCAGAACATTTCAAAGAACATCTTGGAGTAGTTACAGCTTCCATAGCCTTTTTGTACTCTCTTTTTAAAAACTCTTTTGTTACTCCATGCATTATATTATCCCATGGAAGCTCATCGTCTAGTGAGTATTCTTTTGAAGCATAATCTACAGGGTCTATATTTAATTTTTTGAAAGCTTTATTCCAAGCTTCTAAATTTAACTTATCTTCCCAACTGTCAAATGTAGCTCCGTTTTTAAAAGCTTCATATATAACGTCACAAATTTTTTCATCTCCACGTGCAATAACTGCTTCAAGTTTACTTATTGTAGGGTTATGCCAGTTATATTTTACACATCTATTCTTAAGTTTATCTTTTAAAAATTGCTGTTTAAGCTCAATTTTATCTATTGTATTTTGGCCAAACCACTGAAATGGTGTATGTGGTTTTGGTACAAATGTGGATGTAGAAACTGTTACATTACATCTTCCATTTCTTTTTTCTTTTGGAAGTGAGTAATAAAAGTCTACAACTTTATTTGCAAGATTTACTATTTCTTCTAAATCTTCATAAGTTTCAGTAGGAAGCCCTATCATAAAATATAGTTTTATATTTGTCCAACCATTTTCAAAAGCAAGCTTACATCCTCTTAAAATTTCTTCTTCTGTTATATTTTTGTTTATAACATCTCTTAATCTTTGAGAACCTGCTTCAGGAGCAAATGTCAATGAACTTTTTCTTACTTCTTGAATTTGTTTTAAAATATTTACATCTATTGCATCTATCCTTATAGATGGCAAAGATATTCCCACTCTTTTATCTTTTCCTAGCTTTATTAATCCTTCTGCTAACTCATTAAACTGTGAATAATCTATTGTACTTAAAGAACAAAGTGATATTTCATTTTGACCTGTTCTTTTTACAGATTCTTTTGCCTGTGAAAGAAGTGTATCTACATTTTTCTCTCTTACTGGCCTATATATGTACCCTGCTTGACAAAATCTACATCCTCTTGTACATCCCCTAAACACTTCTAAAGATATTCTATTTTGAACAACATCTGTGCTTGGCACTACAAAATTAGTTGGGTACACGACTTTATCTAAGTCTTTTATAACGACCTTTTCTATTTTATCATTTTTTGTATGAAGTGCTGGAATATATATTCCTTTTAAATCCTTGATACTTTTTAAATATTCTATTTTAGGTAGATTTTTTTCTTTCCACTCGGCATACTTTCCTGTGATGGTATCAATTATCTCTTCACCTTCACCAAGCATAAATACATCAATAAATTTAGACATAGTTGCTGGATTACATGCACAAGGTCCACCTGCAAATACAAATGGATCTTTTTCAGTTCTTTCACTAGATAAAATTGGTATACCAGCTAAATCTAACATATTTAAAATATTAGTATAACTCATCTCATACTGTAAGGTAAAAGCCACTATATCAAAGTCTTTAATTTCATCTTTTGATTCTAGTGCATATAGTTTTACATTTTTCTTACGCATTACTTCTTCAAAATCAGGCCATGGTGCGAAAACTCGTTCACACCATGTATCCTCTCTTTTGTTTAAAACATTATATAATATTTTCATTCCTAAGTTAGACATACCTATATCATATATATCTGGAAAACAAAACGCAAATCTTACTTTAACATCTTCTTTTCTTTTTATAACTTGATTATATTCCCCACCCACATATCTTGCGGGTTTTTCTACTTTTAATAAATCTTGTCTTGTAATATCTGAAAACATTAATTTCTCCTTACTCTTAACTATTTTTTATATTTTCAGGAACTTTTTTCTCATATTCACTTGATACCAATTTGTATATTTCTACTATTTTATTTAATTTTTCTTTTATATTTGATGTAAGTTTATTTATCTCTAATACTTCTTTAGTATTATATACTGCCATATCTTTTTCAAGTGATTTTGGAAGTTCTAAATATATATATTTTATATCTGATATATTAGTATAATCAGTATATTTTGATAATGTATTTACTTTATTTGTACTGTTTTTTAAAAGTAGATTTATATTATTTATATAGAAATTATTTTCTATACTTAAAACGTCTTTATATATATTTACAACTGTATTTAAAAGTTCCTCTTTTTCTTCTTTTGTTTTTTCATTTAAAGCTACACTATTTACTTCTTCTTTATTAATAGTTTCTTCTGAAACTTCTTCTGTTAATTCTCCTTTTATTTTCTTTAAAGTTATTTCACCTAATTCTTTTTTTATTATTTCATCTAAAGCATTTATTTTTTCATCAATTTTAGATAAAGCATCATTATTTGTAATCTCATATACTTTTATTTCCTCAACAGCATTTTCTTTAATTGTTTCAGTGTTTTCACTATTTTCTGCATTTTCACTATTTTCATTATTTTGAATTTCTTTTTTTACTTCTGAATTAGAAATGTACTCTTCTACATTCTTTTTTCTTAAGCTCAAATCATTGTGTAGATTTAAAAATACTTCTTCAAAATTATATGTTGTATCTGAAATACTTGCACTAGCATTTTTAGTATCTTCTTTTAGGCTTACAAAACTTGCCTCTAAATTAATAACATTTTTTTCTACTTGTAATAATGAATCATCATCTATTAATACATTTTCTAAATCTTTAGAATATACATATATTTTATCATTTATTTCCATATAACGCTTTAATAGTTCATTATATTTTTCATCACTTGTTCTACAAATATATAGTTTTAAAATATCTTCATTTATATTTTGTTCTTCTTTTTGAACACTTACTATTCTTTCCTTTAACGTAGAAATTTTTTGTGATTTATCTTTTGGGATATATTCTGTATATATTTTTATTATTTGTTTATCTAAAAATTTATCTACTGCATCAACTTGCTCATAATACTGAATTAACTTTAAGATGCATGTATTAGCATCTGTTAAGGTAATACTATCATCAAATTTTATATCTCTTGTTACAACCACGATATTTCCTACTGAAAAGCTTGGTACTTTTAAACTATTCGTTTTTAAAATATCTTTTATAGAATAGCCTCTAACAACATCTGCAGTTGAAACTTCACTTGTTATTTTGAGTTTTTGATTACAAATAGACGAAAGTCCAAAAATAGGGGTATCTACATTAAGTCTTATAGCTGGATAATTTTTATATTCATCTTTTTGCTTTATATTTTTTATTTTTTCATCTATTATATTAATCTTTTCTCTTATGTTTTCTTTGCACTCATCAATATTCTTAAGTGCTACTTGACGGTTTTGTTGCAAAGTCACTTCGTTATTATTCTCTTCTGTTAATGAATTGTTAGAAACCTCTTCTCCAAAAATATAGTTAAAATTATTGCTACATATACAAACAAATAACAATATTAATATACTTATTAAATGCTTTTTTATATGGTTTTTATTCATTTAAAATCATTCCTCCGATTTATTATAAATTATACCACGATATTATAGATATGTAAAGAATAAGTATACACAATTGCATGAAATAAACGAAGATAAAAAGTAAAGAAAAAAGAGGAATTAAAATTCCGGTTGTATAATATTCGTTGGGGTGGTAAAATCCATCCCAACATTATTTTGCAAAAAAAATTGCATTTAAAACCAACTCGTTGTAAAATAATGTTATCAAACCCAAACATTAAAAGGAGCTGTTTTAAATGCATAAAAATAATATAATAAAATTGCTAAATTTGCAAGTAAAATCTTTAAATTTAAAAGATTTTTTCATCGCGTCAAGTGAAAAAGTAAACGCAAGCACATTACGAAGTAATGGATTTTACTCTTACAACTACTCTTAGTGTACATCT
>CAKPAG010000022.1 GCA_934132895.1 uncultured Clostridia bacterium | reverse complement strand
CCTCTATAGCTCAGTTGGTAGAGCATGCGGCTGTTAACCGCAGGGTCGTTGGTTCGAGTCCAACTGGAGGAGCCACTTAAAGCCAGTTTATCTGGCTTTTTTGCTATTTATTTAAACTTAAAATATAATATAGTAATAGATATTTAACTATCTGTCACTATTTTTTTATATACATTTATATATTTAATGCATATTATATCTGAAACAACTAATTAGAAAATGAATGAATAAAATAAAAGTAATATTTTTGTATGCAGATAACAAAACTGCTAGATATCTGATTAAAAATATTAAAGTTGGATATGGATTAGTTTTAGCAAATTGTTTAGAACGAATTATAAAAACAAAAAAATGTAACAAATGATACAAAGATATATGTTAATTATGAAAAAGGTGAAGAAAGTTAAACACTTGATATAGAAATAACAATGGCTTCTTGCATAACTCCAGATGATATTTTTAAAAATGCTATATCAAAACTTGCAAATTTTGTTTAAGAATTTTCTGAAATGTAAAAAAATAACGAATAAAGGCTGTTAAATTTTACCGACCTTTATTTGTTATTATAGATGTAACACTGGAAATTAATTATTACTACAAATTGATAAATCAGCAATGTGTTGACATAATCATTTTAAAATAGTATAATATCTATGTATGATAATACATAACCAATATTAAATAATGGAGGTAGTAATGTGAGTGATAAAACAAAAACAGTAAAAGATTTCTTAGGAAAAGACTTAAATTTTGAGTGTATGGGATGTGGTATAGCAAATGGAGACTTAGAAATTCCAGCTGGAATAATCTATAACGGTATACATGTTATACTTGCTATAGATCCTGAGATTCCACTCCCTGGTTTTCTAATCTTAAGTACAAAAAGACATGTTAGATCATTTTCAGAATGTACTAAAGAAGAAAGAGAAGAAATATCTGAAATTCTCTATTATTCTGAAAAAGCGTTAAAAGATTTAAACATTGTTCAGAAGGTTACATTAATACAGGAGGAAAAATCTGGCCATTTTCATATATGGATATATCCAAATTATATTTGGCTTCAAAAGAAATTTGGAGAAGGTATTGATGGTATTAAACCAGCATTTGAATATGTTAAAGAAAACGTGAAGAAGAATAAAAAGATAATTAAGAGAATTCTAGATACTGCAGATAATATAAAAGAATATTTTGAAGAAATATTTGTTGATTAATTTATAGCAGTAAAACTTAAATATTTAATAAATAATAATAGATAAAGCCGGTGTAATTGCCGGCTTTCATTTTATAAAGTTATAATCAAACAAATGAAAATCTAACTTTTCCTTGACATAACAAAGTAAAAATTGTATAATATTACTGTATAAAATATATAAACTAAAGTTAATTAATGGAGGTAATAGTATGAATAATAAAAAATCAAAAATCTTGATTGATGTTGATGATGTAATAGTTGATGGAGCCTTTTTAGATGCGATAAATAAATTTAAAGGCACAAATTATACTGAAGATGAATTTGCAACTTATTTCTTTGATGAAGAAGTTTTTAATAATGATGAGTTAAAAGAATATCGTAAATTTCTTGTTTCATACGATTTATATAAAAATTGTAGACTAATGCAAGGCGTAAAAGAAATTATGCCTATATTAAACCGGTGTATGGATGTGTATTTATGTTCTTCATGCATTGTAAAAGGTTTAGAGGAGAAATCCGGTATTTTCTTTAAAAGAAAATATGACTTTTTATATAGAGCATTTCCATATATAGATCCACACAAATATATTTTTACCACTTCTAAAAATAATTTTAAAGGTGTAGATTTCCAGGTTGATGACTTACTTTCAAATTTGCAGGGAGAAGTAACAAACAGGAAAATCTTATTTACAAGACACCATAACAAGGATATACCATTTGAAGAGTTAAGAAATAAAAGCATAACTCGAGTAAATGACTGGTATGAACTTTTATACCATATATACTATCGAGATATACATGCAAATGCGTATAATTTTTGGAAAGATGAAAGTAAAAATGTATTTGAGCTTACAAAGGACGTTATATAAAGGAGAGATTATTATGTTAGTATGCAATTTTGATATGCGGTATTTAGAAATAGCACTTTTAAACTTTAAAGAAATTGATGATGAAGACTATGGAGCTTTTGTGGAACTTATTGGATATTTTCAATGTAATCCTAAATATTCGCTTGATTTTCCAACAAGTTTTAAGTTTAAACTTCCAAATGGAAAAAAAGATACAAGTTATGATAACACAAAAGAAATTTTAAAAAGTTATGGGATTATTTTTGAACAGGGAGGTACGTTATATTTTTCTAAAAAAGGAATGAAATTTTTCAAGAAATTAGAAAAGAAATGTATGTCTGTTGAAGAATCTTTTAATCATTACAGACTTTCAAGATGTTAGTAATATATGTTAAAGAACTGAGGAGATTATTATTTCTTCAGTTTTTTCTTTGTTAACACAAGTAAATTTTAATTCATATACTAAAATAGGTGATTTATATGGCAAGTTTAATAGAAACATTAATATATTTATTAGCAATTATGGGAATAATTTTTACTTCTATAACATTTATAGAAATATTTAATTATAGTAATTATTCCTCATATAATTTGTTTTGCAAGAAAACTAAAGATGATGAAAAAAGAGTGGAAATAATAGTAAATATGAAAAATCTAACAGAAGAAGAGGAAGATGAACTGTTAGATATATTACTTACAGGAGATTATACAGATCTTGAAAAAGTAGTAGATACGGTAAGAGTAGATAAACAGTAGAAATAAAACAATTATATATGAATTGACATTTTATTTATTTTTGTGTAAAATACAAAGTAAAGAGGTGTAAAAAATGTACGCATATTTTAATGGAAAAGTAGAGAACATATTTAATGATAGAGTTATAATTGGCGTAAATAATATTGGCTATGAAATATATATGCCAGAAAATGAACTTTTAAAAATAGAAGAAATAAAAGAAGATGTGAAAGTATATACATATTTACAAGTAAGAGAAGATGATATGAAACTTTTTGGTTTCTTAGATTTAGAAACTTTAGAATTTTTTAAAAAATTAATAACTGTTAGTGGAGTTGGAGCTAAGGTTGCTTTAAATATTATAGCGAATATAGATAAAAGTGATATGTGCATTGCTATTGCTACTGATGATATTGCTACTTTAAAAGCGGTTCCTGGAATTGGTCCAAAAATGGCACAAAAAATTATATTTGAATTAAAAGATAAAATACTTAAAGAAGATATTGATTCTTCTAAAAAATCTAATAAAACTCTGAAAAAAGCAAATCCTAATATAGAAGAAGCATCAGCAGCCCTTCAAGTACTTGGATATAGAGATAAAAACATTAAAGAAGTAATAGATAAACTTAATATAGAAGAAGATAGCGTAGAAGATATAATAAAGAAAGTGTTAAAAGAAATGCAAAATATATAAAAATATGTAAAAGAAATACAAAAATATGTAGACAAAAGTTGTTATTTGTGATATTATTTCTATATATTATAAGAGAAATATATGAAAGGAAAAATACAAATGATAGAATTTGTTAATGTAAAAAAAGAATATAACCATGGCGTAGTAGCTCTTGATAATGTTTGTTTAAATATTGGCAAGGGCGAATTTGCGTTTTTAGTTGGACCATCAGGTTCTGGAAAATCCACTTTTTTAAAACTAATGATTAAAGAAGAAGAACCAACATCAGGAAAAATACTTATTGATGGAAGAGATATAGGAAAATTAAAGCCAAAAGACATACCATTTTTAAGAAGAAAAATAGGATTTGTTTTCCAAGACTTTAGGCTTCTTTATGATAGAAATGTATATGATAATATTTCATTTGCATTAAGAGTAATTGAATGTTCGGAAAGAGAAATAAGGACACAAGTTAAAAATGTGTTGGAGATGGTTGGACTTACTGGCAAAGAGGAATTTTACCCAAATCAATTGTCTGGTGGAGAACAACAAAGAGTAGCATTAGCTCGTGCTTTAGCTACTAAGCCACCAATTATAATTGCAGATGAACCAACAGGTAACCTAGATCCGAATACAGCAAATGATATATTTAAAACATTACTAGATATCAATGCAAGGGGAACAACTATACTTGTCGTTACACATGCAAGAGATATAGTTAATGACCTAAACAAAAGAGTAATCGCTTTAGATCATGGCAAGATAGTTAAAGACGAACAAAGGGGAGGATACTAAAGATGACAACAAAAACATATTTGATTAAAGAGGGTTATGATAATTTAAGAAAACATGGTTCTAAGACATTTTCAACAATGTTAATAATATGTGCTACGATGTTGGTACTTGGAATATTTATTATTCTATTTCAAAACGTAAATAAAAATGTTGAAACAGTAAGAGTAGAACAAGGACTTCAAGCATTTATTGAAGATACTAAAACAGAAGATGAAATAGATTACATGCAAGATGAATTAAAACAAATTGATGGAGTAAAAGAAGTAAAGTATATCGATAAGGATATGGCATATGAAGATGCTAAGGCTACTTTTAAGGACCAGGAATATTTTCTAGAAGGACTTGATAAAGTAAATATATTTCCTGCATCATTCGTAGTAAAATTTGAAAATATTAATCAAAGTGAAGCAGTAAAAACAGCTGTTGAAAAAGTTGATGGAATATACAAAGTAAAATATAATGAATCAACAATTCAAGCAGTAATTTCACTTTCTAAAATAGCAAATATTTTCTTACTTGGTGTTGGAGCAGTACTTCTTGTAGTAAGCATATTTATAATATCAAATACTATAAAGCTTGCAGTATATTCAAATAAACGTGAAATATTTATAATGAGATATATAGGAGCAACAAACAAATTCATACGTACACCTTTTGTTGTTGAAGGTGCAATAATGGGAATTGTTTCAGCTATATTGTCATTTATCGTTATTTCCATTGCTTACGTTGTATTATATGCAAGAATACCAAAAGTAGGCTCATCAATGGGAGTATTTGGATTTTTACCATATACAACTTTGTGGTACCAAGTATTAATAGTATATCTTGTTTTAGGTCTATTTATAGGAATATTTGGTAGTGCTATTTCTATTAAAAGGTACTTAAAAGCATAAGGAGGAAGATTGTATGAATAACAAAAAAATTGTAAAAAGTACAGTAGCATCTTTAGCGCTTGTAAGTATTATTTGCGGAAGTACAGCACTTGCTGCAAATAAAATTTCAGAGTATCAATCAGAATATGAAAGTATAAAAAAGCAAGAAAAAGAAAATGCTTCTAAACTTTCAGGTATTGAAAAAGAAATTGCACAGTATAGGTATGAAATAACAGAATTAGATAGCCAAATGGATAAGTATCAAAGAGAGCTTATGGAACTAGAAGAAAAACAAAGTGAAGTTAATAAAAAAATAGAAGAAAATGAAGCTGCTCTTCAAAACTCTGCTCAAAGTTATAACGCAGCAGAAGATACATATGCTATGAGATTAAGAGCAATCTATGAAAATGGAATACCTTCATTTTGGGATATTCTTTTTGCTTCGCAAGGAATTTCAGATTTCTTCTCAAGAATGAATGTGTATACAAGTATTCTTGAGTATGATAAATCTTTAGTTGGAAATATGAAGAGCCAAAAAGAATATATAGATTATATAAAGAAAGATATTGAAGTGCAGAAATTGCAACTTGATCAATTAAAGTATGATACTCAAAAATCAACTGATGCACTAAATGCAGCTATCACTGCAAAACAGAATAAAGAAAAAGAATTGGAAAATTCACAAAGTGCTTTGAAAGCAAACTCTGCAGAGCTTGTAAAAAAGAGGGAAGCAGCTCAGAAAAAAATCGAAGAAGAAGTGGCTAGAGTATTGGCTGAATCAAGAAATAATGGAAATTCAACATCTTTTACAGGTGGTAATTATGTATGGCCTGTTTCAGGTTATACAACTATTACAACAAGATTTGGCCAGGTGTATAATCTTGTAAACCCAGCAGGTAGTGCTCATACTGGTGCTGATATTGCAGGATCTGGAATATTTGGTAAACCTATTATGGCTATAGAATCAGGTACAGTATCTGTAGCTACATATAGTAATGTGGGATATGGAAACTATGTTATGATAAATCATGGTAAAAATTCAGCTGATGGAAATACATATATTTCATTGTATGGTCACTGCAGTTCATTAGCAGTTTCTAAAGGACAAACTGTAGCTAAGGGTCAAGTAATTGGTTACGTAGGAAGTACAGGAAATTCTACCGGACCACATTTACATTTAGAGGTTCGTATAAATGGAAAGATAACAGACCCATTAAAATATTATCCAGGAATATCTTTTAGATATGTATAAAAAAAGTGAAATTTATATAATATTTTTTAAAAAGTATTGACATATTTTTAAATTTATTAGATAATGAATATATAAATATATCTTAGGGGGAGTATATATGAGTGCAGCAATAATAAACAAGTTTATGGACATGATGGGAATAGGTAATAAAGATGAAGATTATGAAATGGAAGATGAAAATATAGATATTGAAAATGGTATGGAAGATGAAGTAGAAGAAGAGGAATATGTAAGACCTACTAGATCAAGGTCAAGAAAATCTTTTTCTGATATTGAAAGAGAAAGCCCATATGGAGCAAGAAATATCCAAACTAAAGTAATTCCAATGAATACTTCAGTTTCATCATCAAAAATGGTTATTACTCAACCAACTTGTTATGAAGATGTTGAAGAATTAGGTGCATATTTAAAGAATAAAAAATCAGTAATTGTAAATCTTGAAAATGTAGGTAAAGAAGATGCAAGAAGAGTTTTAGATTTCTTAAGTGGAGCAGCTTTTATGATAGAAGGTTCTATTCAAAAAGTTTCTAATCTTATTTATCTTATGGCACCAAAAAATGTTGAAGTACAAAACGATGTAGAAAGAAGCCAGTATAATAAACAAAAAGCATCTTTTTCATGGCTTAAGTAAAAACGAATATTATGCAGGGCTTTAGAAGTTACCTGCATATTTTTTAAGGGGGGATATATGTGTTAACACCACTTGATATTGATAACAAAACATTCAAAAAAACAAAACTTGGTGGGTATGACATTAATGATGTAGAAGATTTTTTAGTGAAAGTTATGGATGATTATGAAGTATTGTATAAAGAAAATGCTGAATTAAAAGACAGGGTAAACAATATGCAAGAGTCTGTAAAATACTATAAATCTATGGAAGAAGGAATTAATAAAACTATAGAAAATGCTCAGTCTCAAGCTGATAATATAAAAGAAGTAGCAATGCGTGAAGCTGAAAACATGAGAAAAGAAGCAGAATTAGAATCAAGAAATGAACTTGAAAACTTAAAACAACAAATTATAAAAGCGGAAGGAGAACTTGAAGAGAAAAGAAAGCAAATGCAAATATATAAAATTAGAGTAAGTTCTATGCTTCAAGCTCAGCTTAATATTATAAATGAAGATAGAGATGTTTAAGATGGTCTAAAAAGCCATCTTTTTTTCTAGCACAATTAGTACTTATGAGAAAGTAAAAAGCGTATATTATAAAATTATGTACAGCAAATTGTTGAAAGTGTGGAAAAAGTATGGTAAAATATTAATGTTAAAGTTGAAAATTTAAGGAGAATAGAAAATGTTTGATAAGTTAGAAGAATTATTAAATAAATATAATGATTTGACAGAAAAAATATCTGATCCAGAAGTAATAGCAGATCAAAATACATGGAGAAAGTATATGAAAGAACAATCTGCTTTAAAAGATGTTGTGGACAAATATTTAGAATATAAATCTGTAAAGCAAGCTATGGATGATGCAAAAGAGTTAATGGATGATCCTGATATGAAAGAAATAGCAGAAGAAGAATTTTATTCTAATAAAGAGAAATTACCAGAATTAGAGGAAGAATTAAAAATATTATTATTACCAAAAGATGTAAATGATGATAATAACGTTATCATTGAAATTCGTGGAGGCGCTGGCGGCGAAGAGGCTGCACTTTTTGCATATAATCTATACAGAATGTATACTATGTATGCTGAGCTTAAAAGATGGCAAATTGAAGTAATTGATATAAACGAAACTGGAATTGGTGGGGTAAAAGAAGTATCATTTATGATAAAAGGAAAAGGAGCATATAGTAGACTTAAATTTGAAAGTGGTGTACACAGAGTTCAACGTGTTCCGGAAACAGAAGCAAGTGGTAGAATACATACATCAACTGTAACTGTGGCAGTTCTTCCAGAAGTAGAAGATGTAGAAGTTGAAATTAATCCTAATGATTTAAGAATTGACACATATAGAGCAAGTGGCGCAGGTGGACAACATGTTAACAAAACATCTTCAGCAATAAGAATAACACATATTCCTACAGGAATAGTGGTATCTTGTCAAAATGAAAGATCACAACTTCAGAACAAAGAAGCTGCTATGAAAATGCTAAGATCAAAACTTTATGAAATGGAACAACAAAAACAAGATTCAGAACTTGCTGAAACTAGAAAACTACAAGTTGGTAGTGGCGATAGAAGCGAAAAGATTAGAACATATAACTATCCGCAAAGTAGAGTAACAGATCATAGAATAAACTATACTATTTATCAATTAGAAAGCTTTTTAAATGGAAAT
The DNA here is from genome assembly GCA_934132895.1 of uncultured Clostridia bacterium. Classification (GTDB taxonomy): domain Bacteria; phylum Bacillota; class Clostridia; order TANB77; family CAG-465; genus CAG-465. The sequence goes on along the minus strand of CAKPAG010000022.1, from coordinate 170 downwards.
ATAGACGAAATGATAGATTCTTTAATTGCAGCAGATAGAGCTGAAAGGTTAAAACAAGGAAATATATAATTAAAAAAGAATAACGATATTTTATTTTGAGCATATCGGATAGTTTGTGTAAACTAGAATAAACTTTCTATGATATTTAAATAGATGCTATATTAAAAATA
>CAKPAG010000021.1 GCA_934132895.1 uncultured Clostridia bacterium | reverse complement strand
CTATGATTATTTTTATTTTATCATAGAAAGGTTTTTTTTACTACTCTTAGTTTACACAAATTTTTCTACATGCTCTTATAGTTGAATAAAAATAGTAATAAAAAACGAAGTATAATACTTTAAATTATAAGTATATACTTCGTTTTTTTTAGTGGCATCAAATAAAATTTGCTCTTACAATTTGACATATAACCGTAATGTGGTAATCCATATTATCTATCTGATTTGAAAGTTCGGGATATTGTGTTTTAGCATATGAAAAAAGAGGAATAATATGATTGTCATATTCTGATATATATTCTTCTTTTTCCTTTTCTTCATAGGAATGAAGAGTAGTGCAAGTATTTGCTCTATTTGAAAGACGTATTAAAACAGCTTCTTTACAAGTCCTTAAATTTAAATAATATTCATTAAGACTCATATTTTTAGGCTTGCAGAGCAATTTTACAATATCTATTATTTTCGGATCTATAGAATATGTTTTTAAGAGTTCTCTTATTAACAAAGGATCGTTATCATCTTTAAATAACTCATGTATGAGTGCTGCAGCACAAATTTTATCAGAGCATATTTTTAAAGATATGAGATAAGAACATACTTTTAGAGGATGAATTATATATGGGTCACCGGAACGTCTTTTTTTATCTTTATATAATATTTGTATCATAGATAAAGCTTTTAATGTATTAGGCATTTCTTTACCTATTGCAAACCCTTTTATAAAAAGAAGAGTTCTAAGATATTTGTGTTCTTCAATTGGAAGTATTTTATCTATAGAAAGCAAAGCTTCAATTGTTTCACAAATAGACGTTAATTTGTATTTTATAATAGTTATATGATTTGAAAATTCAGGAAAATGTGCTTTCCCGTACTTACATAAATCATAATAATAAGTTATTGTTTCATCAACGTACTTAATCATCTTATCTTTATTAAAGGCTCGTACCATAGTTGAACAGTTATTTGCTCTATCTGAAAGCTTAATAAGTAGTGCTCTGGGGTCTTTTTTTATCTTTTCATAGTAATTTTTTTCAACATATCCTTTGGTTTTAGTAAGAAGTAATACAATCCGTAAAATATCAGGATTAAGGTTATAAGTTAAAGTAAATTCTTCACCATTTCTTGAAAGTTTGTCTTTGCAATCTTCAACTGTATCATGTAGCATAGCTGCTGCAAGCATTATATCATCTTTTACTCCTAATGTTATTAAGTATATTGTAACTTGTAAGGGATGTATAATGTATGGCTCACCTGATTTTCTGGTTTGACCGGAGTGTAACTCTGTAGCCATTTTTAAAGCAATTTGCGTGTTTATTAAATTGTTTGCTTTCGCAAAGTCTTCTACTTTTTTGTAACAAACCTTCCAACTATCATCTCTTGTCGAAATCAAAGTGTTTTCTCTTTTCATGATTAATTCTCCTTTCATTAACACTTAATAACAAAATTATTTGTCATCATTTACCATTTTTATTGTAAGTATTATATTATAAAGGCTAAAATAAGTCAATAAGTAGATAATAAAATTACATAAATTTGTTTTGTGCCATTCCATTAGATTAATGGCACAAAAAATATATCATGTCTGTTTTGTACTTTTTTTGTCAAAAAGTATAAAACACCTTGATTTTTTTATTTAAGTTATATATAATTTAAGTGTGTTAAATAAAATGCACTAACAAATGATAAATCATAGGAGGTAAGAAATGGATATATTAAAAATATCAGCAAAATCAAGCCCAAATTCTATTGCAGGAGCAATTGCTGGACTTGTAAAAGAAAACGGAAGAGCAGAAATGCAAGCAATAGGAGCTGGTGCTATAAATCAAGCAGTAAAAGCAGTGGCAATTGCAAGAGGATTTGTTGCACCATCTGGAGTAGAGCTTGTATGTTCACCAGCATTTACAGCAGTAAATATAGACAACGAAGATAAAACTGGTATAAAATTTGTAGTTGAACCAAAATTATAATTTTTAATATAAATTTAAAACTCAAAAAGAATAAAAAACTATCTTTTTGAGTTTTTTTGTGATATAATTTCCTTAAGTTTTGCTTATACTAAAAATGTAAAGAAGGTGATTTTTTTTGAGTGCAGAAATTATTAATCCAGATAGATATAAAAAAACTACCAGAAAAGAGATTGAAAAACGTAAGAAAAATAACAAACTAAAAAATAGTACTAGTTTTAAAAAGGCAAATAGTCTAAAATACAAAAAAGAAAAGAAAAGTAGATTAAAAGATAAAAATAAATTAAAGATAGGAAAACTAGAAAATAGATATGTGTCTGATTATGAAGTAAATATAAAGCCTAATTTGAATGTTAAGCTAAAAGAAAAATCTAGAGAGAATAATAAGGATAAAAATAAAAAAAAGGTAAAAAACATATATTTTCCAACTCCTTTAAAAATATCATTTGCAATAATAGGAATAGTTGTAATAGGTTTTATTTCTAAAAAAATAGTTAAATTTGAAAATATGCCATTAATTAGTGTGTTTTCAAATAAAGAAAATAAAAAAGAGCTGCAAAAAGAATATAATTTAAAACTTGGAATAACGAAATTAGATACAACTGATATGCTAAAGTCTAGAAATATTGTACTTGATGAATTATCACTTTTATCTAATGCTAGATTAGTTGAAATAAATAAAGATTACACTATAAATTATTTGGCAGCAGAAAAGATAGAAAAAATAAACAATAAAGACTATATTGTTTATTTAAATAAAGAATATAATTTAAGTGTTGATGATATAAAATCAGGAATAGAAAAACTTAAATCTTTAGGAGAAGAAAGTCCATATTATAAAAATATTATTAATATAAATAGCGTAGAAGAGATTGAAAAAAGTAAATCTTTTAAAATTTCATTGCAAAATGATGACCCATATTATATATATAAACTTGATTTTCCAATTGAAGTTCAAAATAATAAAGATAATGAAGGTGTAAAATACAGTGTTCAAAGTAAAACAGATTCTGCATTAACTTTAAATAAAAATAAGAGTGGGACATCTCTTAGCACAATTAGTTTAAATAATTATCAAGATAGTGATGATATGGTGGCAGATTTTAGAGATGATAAAATTGATATGTTTTTTGCTTCATCTGATTTAACTATGCAGCTTATTGGTAAGCACGAGTATAATGTAAAAAAATATAGAGATGGAGAAAATATATTTTTATTTGGAAATAAGGATTCAAAATTGTTTGGACTAAAAGAAGTAAGAAAAGCACTTGCTTATTCATTAAAAAGAGAGGATATTATAAAAGAAGTAAACAAATCATTTTCAGAGCTCATAGATCTTCCTTTTATATATTCTCAAGTAAAATATAAATATGATATATATGGCGCAGAAAATGAGCTTTTAGCTAGTGGTTGGAAAAAGAAAAATGGAGTTTACACCAAAGTTATAGATGGTGAAAATAGAAACCTAGAGTTAAACCTTATTGTTAAAGAAACTGATGAAACAAAGAAAAAAATAGCTAGTCTTTTAAAAGAAATGGCTCAAAATATAGGGATTAAGATAAATGTAAACATATTAAAAGAAAAAGAGTTTAATGAGAAAATGCAAAATAAAGATTATGATATAATAATCGCTGATGTATTTGTAAATCAATATCCAGATATAGAATTTTTAAAGGAATATGTTAATATAAACGATGTAACAAATAATGCTTTTAGTAAGGTATATGAGAGTAATTCTGTGGAGGAATTAACAAGTAGTATAGGCTCATTAGAAGAAACACTTTCATCTGAAGTAGCATGTATCGGAATACTTGCTAGAAATAGTAATTTAGTATATCAAAAATATATTTCAGGATTTGAGTATACAAATTACTTAAAGCTCTTTACAGATTTAGAAAATATTGGTAAAATTATAGAGGAAAAATAAAAGGGGATGTGTGAAAAATAGTGAAAGAATATAATGGAATAATGAAAAAAATAATCGATGAAGCAAAGAAAAATCTGAAAACTATTGTACTTCCAGAAAGTACAGATAAAAGAGTTTTAGAAGCAGCAAACGAAGCTTCTAAAGAAAAAATAGCAGATATAATTTTAGTTGGAAAAAAAGAAGAAATACTAAATGTTTGTAAAGAAAATAATATTGAGCTTGATAGTAATATAAAAATAGTTGATAATACTATAGCTAAAACAGAGGAAGAAAAGATAAGAAAAGAAAAATATATAAACGAGCTATATAATTTAAGAAAACATAAAGGAATGACTTTAGAAAAAGCAGAAGAAATCTTAAAAGATAATGTGTATTTTGCAACGATGATGGTTAAGTTAAAAGATGCAGATGGAATGGTAAGTGGAGCTATACATTCTACAGCTGACACTTTAAGACCTGCTTTACAGATTATAAAAACAAAAGAAGGAGTAAAAACTGTATCTGCATTTTTCTTAATGGAAACTAAAAAAGAAGAATTAGGAAGTAAAGGAGTATATATATTTGCAGATTGTGGATTAGTAGAATTTCCAACAGAAGAAGAACTATATGATATTGTAATTTCTTCAGTGAAATCATTTAGAGAACTTGTAACTTATGATACACCAAGAGTGGCACTCCTTTCATATTCTACTTTAGGTAGTGCTAAAAATGAAAAAATAGATAAAGTTATAAATGTAAAAAATAGATTAGAAAATGAAAAAGTAGATTTTGACTTTGAAGGCGAATTACAACTTGATGCTGCAATTATAAAAGAAGTAGCTTTACTTAAAGCTCCTAATTCTAAAGTAGCCGGAAAAGCAAATATATTGATATTTCCAGATTTGCAAGCAGGAAATATTGGATATAAACTTGTGCAAAGATTTGGAGATGCTTTGGCACTTCGGACCAATAACACAAGGTTTAAATAGTCCAGTTAATGACTTGTCACGTGGATGTAATAAGGAAGATATAGTCGGAGCTATTGCAATAACATGTGTACAAGCTAAAAATAATTAATTATATATTGTTAAGGGGGATAAAAAATGAAAGTATTAGTAATTAATTGTGGAAGCTCAACAGTAAAGTTTCAAGTAATCAACATGGAAGATGAAAGCGTAATTGCAAAAGGAAGATGTGATAAGATAGGATATGAAGATTCTAACCTTATATACAAAAACTTAGTTAATGGAAAAACAATAGATGAAGTTCCATTTGATATGCCTGATCATAGTGAGGCAATGAAAGTATTACTAGATAAGTTAATGGATGAAGAATATGGCGTTATTAAAGATTTAAGTGAAATATCTGCAGTAGGACATAGAATAGTTCATGGAGGAGAGAAATTCTCAGAATCTGTATTATTAACAGAAGATATTTTAAGTGAGGTAAAAGAATTATCACCACTTGCACCGCTTCATAATCCAGGTTGTATAATGGGAGTAGAAGCTATAATAAAAATAGCACCTGAACTTAAAAATGTAGGTGTATTTGATACAGCTTTTCACCAAACAATGCCAGACTATAACTATATTTACCCAATTCCATATAGATTTTATGAAGAATATAAAATAAGAAGATATGGATTTCATGGAACATCATATAAATATATAATAGGTAGACTTGCTGAAATTTTAAATAAGAAAAAAGAAGAAATAAATGCTATAGTTTGCCATTTAGGCGGAGGAGCAAGTATTTGCGCTATAAAAAATGGTAAATCATATGATACTTCTATGGGCTTTACTCCACTTGAAGGTTTAGTAATGGAAAGTAGATGCGGAGATATCGATCCTGCAATAGTTACTAAGCTTATGAGAGTAGAAGAAATGAGCGTAGATGAAGTAGATAAAGTTTTAAATAAAAAATCAGGAAGACTAGGTCTTACTGGTATTGGTGACTTTAGACTTATGAAAGATGCTGCTTTAGAAGGAAATGAAAAAGCAATACTAGCTAGAAAAATTCAATCAAATAAAACTAAAAAATATATCGGTTCATATATTGCAGAATTAAATAATGTTGATGCAATTGTATTTACAGGTGGAGTATTAGAAAATAATGCTGATGAAATAGAAATGACAGTTTCAAATATGGAAAATCTAGGTATAATACTAGACAAAGAAAGAAATGAAAAAGGTACAAGAAAAGAGTCTTTAGTATCTGCAGATAATTCAAAAATTAAACTATTTGTAATACCAACAAACGAGGAATTACAGATTGCAAAAGAAACTTTGGAAGTATTAGGAAAATGTTAAAAAAAGTACAAGAAGTTTTAAAAAAATATAATAAACCTTTGTGGGTAATGTATAATGTAGACAATATGGATAAATATTTTTGCAAGTATATATCTAGAAATTTAAGTACTAGCAGTATATGCATTATCTCACAAAATGATATATATATACTTGTGTCTTCACTTGATGCAGAAAATGTATCGAAACTTAAATATAACGCAGAAAAAATACATATACTAGTATATGAAAATAGAGCCCATCTTTTAGAATGTATAGAAGATATTATAGCTTTGATGCAATTTCCAAAAGAGATAGCACTTTCATATTCTACCATGGGTGATAGAAGTACAGATGTTTTAACTCATGGAGATTATGTAAATATTACAAAACTATTGAAAGAACCATATATTAAATATTCTAAAAAGGTTAAGTTTTCTTCTGCTGAAAATATAATATATGACATAGAATCTGAAAAAAGTAAGAAGCAAATAGAAAGATTAAAATATATTGCAAATATTACAAGTAAAATACTAGAAGAAACTTTTGAAAGTTTAAATATTGGAATGACTGAAATAGAAATTGTAGACTTAACTCAAGAAATAACGTCTAGAATAATGAAAGAATACATTGGAAAAAATGAAATAAAAGATTTTGATATGGCATGGGAAAACTGTCCAATTGTTTTAACTGGTGAAAATTTTTTAAAAGGAGGTCATTCTCTTCCAACAGATAAAAAGCTATATAGAGGAGACACAGTATATTTTGATTTTGGACTAGAAGTTGAATTTCAAGACGGAGAACTGCTTTATACAGATATGCAACGAATGGGATATGTTTTAAAGGAAGATGAAAAAAATCCTCCAAAAGAAGTTATGAAAGTATTTGATACTTTAGTTTCAGCCATAGATGATGGAATAGAAGAGATGAAACCTCAGGTTAAAGCATACAAAATTGATGAAGTGGTAAGAAATAAAATACTAAAAGCTGGATTCCCAGATTATAACCATGCAACAGGGCATCCAGTTGGTCTTAAGGTTCATGATATTGGTGCAGTTATATCGCTGAAAAATTCTAAAAGAGCAAATCTTCCTCTTATAGAAAATGGCGTGTATACGTTAGAACCTAGAATTCAAATAGCTAATGGCGGTTCTATTGAAGAAATGATTTTGGTAACAAAATTTGGTGGTATACCACTTTGTGAAAAACAAGAAAAAATATATATTATAAAATAATTAAAATGAGGGGATATATATGATAAATTTAAGTTTAGCAAAATTACTTGCTCTTATTGTAGCAGGTGTTTGGATAGTATTAATATTTGTATTTTTAATAATGAAAGATTTTAAAGATAGAAAATACAATAAGGTTTTAAAAACAAAAGAGCAAATGTTAAAAGATGAAGAGAATAAAATTTAAAAAATGATAAAAAATAATAATGAATAAGAGAAAGGATGATATTATGGAATTAAGCTATAAAAAGGAAGATGTTTATTCTAAGCTAAATGAAGAACAATTAAAAGAGGTAGATACATTTACTACTGATTATATTGAATTTTTAAATACAGCTAAAACAGAATATGTTTGTGTTGAAGAATTTACAAAATTACTAGATGAAAATGGCTTTAGTAATATAAATGATAAAGAAACTCTAACTTATGGAGATAAGGTTTATTTTATAAACAAAGAAAAAGCTATTTTTGTAGCAGTTATAGGAAAAGAAAGTTTGCTTTCAGGAGTTAATATAATAGGTGCACATATTGATAGTCCAAGACTTGATTTAAAGCCTATGCCAATATATGAAAATAAAGGAGCATGTCTTTTAAAAACACAATACTATGGTGGAATAAAAAAATATCAATGGATGTCAATTCCTCTTGCAATGTATGGAGTTGTATATAACGAAAAAGGCGAAAAAATAAAAATCGCAATTGGAGATAAAGAAGAAGATCCATGTTTTACAATAGCAGATTTATTACCACATCTTGCAAGTGACCAATTAAAACAAAAAGCAAATGATTTTATTGATCCTGAAAAAATGTCTGTACTTTTCGGTGGAATAAAAGATAACTCAGCTAAAAAAGATAAAGTAAAAGAAAATGTACTTAAACTTTTAAATCAAAAATATGGAATTAAAGAAATCGATTTTGCAAGAAGTGAAATAGCATTTGTTCCAGCATTTAAAGCTAAATACGTTGGTATTGATTCTTCATTTATTGGAGGATATGGTCAAGATGATAGAGTATGTGCTTATTCAACAATAAGGGCAATGATTGATTTATTAAAAGAAAAAGCTGAAATTTCAAAAACAATGATTGCTATGGTAGTAGATAAAGAGGAAATTGGAAGTATAGGTAATACCTCAATGAGTACAGAAGCTTTTGATTTATTCATAACTAAGTTAATTCAAAAAACAGGTGAAGCTTCTACAAATACATTAGAAGTATATTATAACTCAAAAATGCTTTCTGCTGATGTATCTGCAGGAGTTGATCCAGTATACGAAGAAGTTTCAGATACACAAAACGGTAACATAATAGGTTGCGGTTTAGCAGTTGAAAAATATACTGGTAGCGGCGGGAAATATAACGCATCAGATGCAAATGCAAGATATGTTTCACAAGTTATGAACATTTTTGAAAGAAATAATATTTCATTCCAACTTGGAACACTTGGAAAAATTGGAAAAGGTGGAGGCGGAACTATTGCATATATTTTAGCAAACAAAGGCGTTGATGTAATAGATGCAGGAACTCCAGTACTTGCAATGCATTCACCATTTGAGATAACTTCAAAATTTGATGTATATATGACATATAAAGCATACATGGCTTTTTTCAAGGAATAATATTTGGTAAAATTTAATTAATATAAATTATATAATTTATGATAAGATAAAACAGTGTAGTATTTAAGCTATGCTGTTTTTATGGTTCTAAGTCAATAGTTGGGGTGGAAATTTCAAAAATTACTTAGAAACTATAGCAAAAGGGTGAACTTAAGAG
>CAKPAG010000020.1 GCA_934132895.1 uncultured Clostridia bacterium | reverse complement strand
TATTGCTTTTACCTTGCGTTTTTTTTTACAACTTGCGTTTACTTTACAAACTTGCGTTTAACTTTTCACTTGACGAGTCTAAATAAAATTCTATTTTTTTATACTAATAGCTACTCCATCTCCTATATTAAATACTGTTGTATCTAAAGTTTCATCTTCAGTTACCAATTCCAAATATTTTCTTAATCTATTAGTAGCTGTTCTATGTCTATGCTCATTATACCCTGATAATACTCTCCCTTTAAAATATACATTATCGGCTATTATTATTCCACCTTTTTTTATAACTCTAAGAGCATTTTCTAGAAACACTAAATACTGACCTTTTGCAGCGTCAATAAATACCACATCATATTTATCATTTTCATCTAAAGTAGGTAAATACTCTGTCGCATCAGCATTTATTACAGTTATTTTTTCCTCTAATCCCACATTTTTTATATTTTTTATAGCTTCTTTGTACATATCTTCACTTTTTTCTACAGTTAAAATATGAGAGTTTTCACCATCTAAATATTTAGAAAAATTTATTGCAGAATATCCAATTGCAGTTCCTACTTCTAATATACTGTTTGGTCTTTTTAACTTTAAAACAAGTAAAATAAGGTCCAAAGATACATCTTGAAGTATTGGAACATGGTTTTCTATTGCATATTGTTTCATTTCATTTAAGTATTCTTCTTTTTCCATATTAATTCTCCATTAATTATATTTTATATATCTTAAAATATTTTCCACTCTTTCATTTCTATATAACGAATTGTATAAAAATTCTAAAGATTTAATTTTTATTTGTTTTTCATCTAGTATTTTAATAAGGCTATCTAATGTATATAATCCTTCAATAGTTGTAACTTGCATTTTATCTAATGCTTCATCTAAATCAAGACCTTGTCCAATATATTTTCCAAATGCATAATTTCTACTTTTTTCACTCATACAAGTAAGAAGTAAGTCACCAACTCCAGCATATGAAAATACAGTACGTGCTTTTCCGCCTAATATTTCCACTATCATTCTTAAGTCATTTAAAACAGATGTAATTATAGCTGCTCTGCATGACTCGTTTTTATTTATAGCGTCTACCATTCCAACTAAGATTGCAAATACATTTTTAGTGGCAGCACATACTTGTGTTCCAATAATATCACTTATAGAATTTACAACTATGTTTTCATTTTCTAAGCAAACTTTAACAGACATATTTGCCTCTTGTGATTTAGATGCAACAACAAGCCCCGTATCAGTTCCCTTAGCAAGCTCTAAAGCAAATGAAGGTCCGTGATAACATACATATTTTTTCTGATTTAGTTTCTTCATAAACTACTTCACTTAAAAGTTTATTAGTAGACTTTTCAATTCCTTTTGAAACAAGACATATAATTTGGTCTTCTTTTAAAACTAGTGAAAGTTCCTTTGCCACATCTCTTACTGCATTTGTTGGGACAGCTAAAACAATAATTTTAGCTCTGTCCACACATGCTTTCAAATCATATGTAATCTCAATATCTTTTGGAATTTTTATTCCCGGAAGTACTCTTTTATTCTCTCTATTTAAAAGAATTGATTCTGTTTCTTCCTTAAACTTTGACCACATTGATACCTTATTATCATTTTTAAAAAATACTTTTGCAAGTGCTATTCCATAAGCACCCACGCCAAGTATAGCTATTTTCATAAATCAAAACCCCTTTTTCTATATTTTTCTTATGTTCCTTTTATCATTATATATCTACATATTATTTTTTGTCATTATCAATAACTTGTATATGTACTTCATCTAATTGTTTTTTAGTTACAACAGAAGGTGCATTCATTAAAAGATCTCTTGCTTTGCTATTTTTAGGGAAAGCAATAACTTCACGTATATTATTTTCTCCTAATAGAAGCATAATCATTCTATCAATTCCAGGTGCTGCTCCAGCATGGGGAGGTGCTCCGTAAGAAAAAGCATTAAATAATGAACCAAATCTTCTTTTTACATCTTCTTCTGTATACCCTGCAATTTCAAATGCTTTTATCATTACATTTTTATCATGGTTTCTAACTGCACCTGAAGCAAGCTCATATCCATTACATACAAGGTCAAACTGATACGCAAGTATTTCAAGTGGATTCTTACTTTCCAACGCTTCCATACCACCTTGTGGCATTGAGAATGGATTATGGTTAAATTCTATTTTTCCTTCATCATCTTTTTCATACATAGGAAAATCGTTCACAAAGCAGAAAATATATTTATTTTCGTCAATTAACTTTAATCTTTTTCCTAACTCATTACGAATATTTCCAGCATCAGCACATGCTTTTTCATATTCATCGGCTACAAAGAAAATTGCTTTTCCATTTTCAAATCCATAATTACTCTTCAAATTTTCAAGTATTTCTTCTGTTATAAATCTAGAGATTGTACCAGTAAGATTTCCTTCATCATCTAACCTTATCCAAGCTAATCCCTTCATTCCAAGTTCTGACAAAGCAAAATCTACCATCTTATCAAAGAATTTTCTACCTAAATCTTTTGAATTAATTTTAATCATTTTTACTGTTTTATTAGTAAAAGCTCTAAAATCAGAACCTTCAAAAATTTTAGTTGCATCTTCTAAAACAAGCGGATTTCTTAAATCTGGTTTATCTGTTCCATATTTTTCTATTGCTTCTTTATATGGAATTCTTAAAAATGGTGCACTTGATACTTCTTTTTTAGTAAAATGAGTAAATGTATCAAAAGCTACTTTTTCTATTACTTCCATAACGTCTTCTTGATCTGCAAATGACATTTCAAAGTCTAGTTGATAGAATTCACCTGGTGATCTATCAGCTCTTGGATCTTCATCTCTAAAACATGGTGCTATTTGGTAATATTTATCAAATCCTGAAATCATAAGCAATTGTTTAAATTGCTGAGGTGCTTGTGGAAGTGCATAAAATTCTCCTGCATGTAATCTACTTGGTACAAGGAAATCTCTTGCTCCTTCTGGTGATGAATTTGCAAGTATTGGTGTTTGAATTTCAACAAAACCTAATTCATCCATTTTATCTCTTAAGTATTTCAAAACTTTTGATCTAAACACTATCTTTTTATGAATATTTTCATTTCTCAAATCTAAAAATCTATATTCAAGTCTTAAATCTTCTTTTACTTTTGAGCTCTCAGAAACTTGGAATGGAAGTACATTTAAAGCATCTCCTAGAACTTCAATTTTTTTTGCACTTACCTCTATTTCTCCTGTTCTATGTGCTTTATTTACATTTTCCTCATCTCTTTTTACTACTGTTCCTTCTACACATATAGTTGATTCTACATTTATTTTGTGTACCTTTTCAATTAATTCCTTATCTGTTACTATAATCTGAGTTATACCATAATGATCTCTAAGCTCAATAAATATTACTCCTCCTATATCTCTTATAGTCTTAACAAATCCAGATAATTTTACCTCTTCTCCTACATTTTCTATTCTTAGTTCATCGCATTTTCTTGTCCTATATTTATGCATTATTTTTTCTCCCCTTTGTTATTTTATTCTTTTACATACTATTTTCTATTAATATAGACAGCTACCTGGTGTTCTTGGAAATGCAATTACATCACGAATATTTTGCATCCCTGTTAAATACATAAGTAGTCTTTCAAATCCAAGACCAAATCCTGAATGTGTAACAGTTCCATATTTACGAAGATCTAGATACCAATATAGCTCTTCTGTATCTATTCCCATCTCATTCATACGTTTAACAAGCTTATCATAATCTTCTTCTCTTTGAGATCCACCCATTATCTCTCCTGCACCTGGTACTTCTAAGTCAACTGCTGCAACTGTTTTACCATCTTCATTTAATTTCATATAATATGATTTTATATCTTTAGGCCAATTTTTAACAAATACTGGTCCATTAAAATATTCAGTTATATATTTTTCATGTTCTTTTGCTAAATCTTCATCATAGTCTGGTTTAAATTCCCACTCTCTATCTGCTTTTTTTAATATATCCACTACATCTTTATGATCTATTCTTACAAAGTTTGTAGTTAATACTCTGTTTAATTTATCTTTTAACCCTTTTTCTATAAACTTGTCACAAAAATCTATTTCTACTTCACATTTTTCAAGAACTTCTTTTACTACATATTTCAAAAATTCTTCTTCTATATCCATAAGTTCATCTAAATCACAGAAAGATATTTCAGGTTCCATCATCCAAAATTCATTTGCATGTGTTTTAGTATTTGAATTCTCTGATCTTAATGTTGGTCCAAAAGTATACACCCTACCAAAGCTTTGAGAAAAAGTTTCTGCATGTAATTGACCTGATCCAGTTATGAAAGCTTTTCTACCAAAAAGATCTTTTGAAAAATCTGTTTTACCATCTTTTTGAGGCAAAGGCTTATCTAAATCTAAAGTAGTAAGCTTAAACATTTCAGCAGAGCCCTCACAATCAGCACATGTTATTATTGGGCTATTTAAATACAAATAACCTCTATCTTGAAAATATTTATGTATTGCAAATGCAGCTACACTTCTTATTCTAAATACCGCACTAAATGTATTAGTTCTTCCTCTTAAATGAGCTATTTCTCTTAAAAATTCCATTGTATGTCTTTTGTTTTGTAATGGATAATCTGGAGTTGATTTTCCCTCTACTTCTACTTCATCAGCCTCAATTTCAAATGGTTGTCTTGCCTCTTTAGTTACTTTTAATGTTCCTTTTACTTTAACACAAGCTCCAAGATTTAAGCCTTCTATTTCTTTATAGTTTTTAAGCCTATCTTCTTCTAAAACTATTTGAATAGGATTAAAAAATGTTCCATCATTTAAAGATAAAAAGGCAATATTTTTTGAAGAACGTAAATTTCTTATCCATCCTGCTACTACTACACTTTTTTTATCTAAACTTTCAAAAGTTTTATATACTTCTTTAACATCTAATTTTTCTTTTAAATTTATCATACAACTTTTTCCTCTTTTCCTTATATCTTTTATAACGCCATTATTATTTCAGCTTCATTAAAATTAATACTTTTTTGTTCGCCAGTTTTCATATTTTTAATTAAGCATTTATTTTGAGCTTTTTCATCTTCTCCAATTATACATACATAATTTGCATTTATTTTATTTGCATACTTCATTTTACCATTAAAGCTTCTATCGTTTATATCAATTTCAACTTTTAAACCTCTATCTCTTAATGCAGTTATTACCTTTCTTGCATAAGCATAGTTTTTGTTATCTAGTACTGCAAAGAATATATCTACATTTTCTTCAAATATATTCTTGTATCCATTTTCTTTCTGTTTTCTTTGTTCTATTTCTTTTAAAACAATAACAAGCCTATCCATTCCTAGTCCAAATCCAACTGCAGGAGTAGCCGGTCCATCTAAAGTTTCTATTAATTTGTCATACCTTCCACCGCCGCAAACAGTAAGCCCTAAGTCTTTAGATACAAATTCAAACACTGTTTTGTTATAATAATCCAGTCCTCTAACAATCTTTTTATCTATTTCGTATTTAACTCCTAAATCATTTAATGTACTTTTCAAATCTTCAAAATCTTTATTACATTCTTCGCACAAATAATCTGTTATCATTGGTGCATCTTTTAATATTCTTTGACATTTTTCTTCTTTACAATCAAGTATTCTTAAAGGATTTTTTTCAAATCTAGTTCTACATGTATCACACATACCATCAAGGTTTGGCCTTATAAAATCTTTTAAAGCTTCTATATATTTTTTTCTACAATCTACACAACCAATAGAATTAATTGTAAGTAAAATATCATCTTTTAAACCTAATTTTTCAAATAGTTCGTATGCAAGCATTATGCATTCTATATCTGCAAGATAAGATTTAGAGCCAAAAAATTCAACTCCAAATTGGGCAAATTCTCTATATCTTCCTTTTTGCATTTTTTCGTATCTATACATATTTGCTTCATACCACAATTTAACAGGAGAGCTCATAGAAGACATACCATTTTCAATATATGCCCTTACGACACCAGCTGTAAGTTCTGGTCTTAATGTAATACTTCTTCCACCTTTATCTAAAAATGTATACATTTCTTTATTTACAACATCTGTATCATCGCCTACGCCTCTTGCATATAACTCAGTTGCCTCAAACACAGGTGTCCTTATTTCTTCTATATTATATACTAAACAAATTTCTCTTATTTTTTCTTCGATATATTGCCATATTTTTATATCTTCTCCAAATATGTCTTTTGTACCTTTTTGTCTTGAAATCTTCATTTTTTTACCTCACTTTCAAATTATACCACAAACGCCTATTTTATGCAATAAATAGCGCTTTTTAAATTACAATTTATTTATTTTAATTTTTAGTTTTTCTTAATCTTCTAAATCAATATAACCTTCAATAATTGATTCTTCATTTTCTCCAATTTTTTCTAAATATATTTTATCTACTAGTGTTTCAAATTTTTCGTTTGATATTTCATCTAATATTTCTTTATCTATTTTTTTCCCATCTTTTATACATCCTAAAGTTATATGTGGAACATATTCAAATTTAATTTTTTTATTTAAAACTTTTTCATATATTAAATTATGAATATTCATAATTTCTTCTTTTCCATTTAAAAAGTTTAAAAATATATAATTTATATTCTTTTTTTCATCTTTTTTTAAACTAATGCCTTGCATATTTATTTTAAATTTTTTTACATCTTTTAAATGTTCCTTTAAAGTTTCTTTTAACTCTTCATTTGATATCTCGCTATTAAACGGAAATGCAAGTGTAATATGGGGGTTTATCAGTCCATACAATTCGTCATATTGTTTTCTTACTTTTTCAATTTTATCTATATTACTAAATTCTGGAAATAACAAAATATCTCTTTTACCTTTATTTATATAATTCATTTTAATTTTTCTCCTTTTATTACAACAAAAAAGTGTAAAGCACTTAATCCTTAGTGCCTTACACTTTTTTTATTTAAAAAGCAGGCACATTAAACTATGCCTGCATTATATTCTAATGCAAACATAGTTATATATTATTATCATGTGCCATATTAAATTTAACTATATTTTTCATTTTTAATTTCGCTCCTTTAAACCTTATACATATATTATATACACCTTTTATGTAAAAAGTCAAGAAAAATTTTATATTTTTTTATTTTCTATATTCTGAAATCAAATACTTTCCTTCTACTTTTTCAAAAATCCATGTAGTTTTATCAAGACTTTCTTTTTGTATTTTTCCATTTTTTATTTCAGCGTTTAATATATCTTTTTGTGAAGCTATTTCATCACTCATGTTCTCATCTTGTATAGTTGTAGCAAGCTTTATTTTTGCTTCATCATAATAAACTTTATCTTTTTGGACTGTTTCTTGTTCTGCCTCTTTATCATATTCACGAGTTATATACATTCTATATAAGTTAACTTCTAATCTATCCTCATACTCATTTATTTCATAAGGAATTTCCACCACATATTCAAGTGAATCTCCGAAAAAACCTCTTGCAACTATAACATAATTTTTAGTTTCTGCGTTATATGTATCGTTTTCGAATACAGCTTTATGATTTAATTTTTTATCAGTCTTAAAAATTGTCTTTTCAACTTTTTCTAAATCATCCTGTGTTATATAACTACCTATGTAATCTTCTCCTTCTCTTAAATAGTTTGAATATTCTTGTAAAGTAGTCATCATTCCAAAAGTATACATTATTCTAAATTCATTACTAAGTCCATTTTTATCAAGTTCTTTATACATTTCTTTAGAATATATATTTGGTACATATATTTTATTTGTAACTTCTGTACCAATTTTACTATCAAGTGCTACACTTGTAACTTTTTCCTTATTCTCATCAGAAGTTGTTTTTTCTTCTTTTACTTCATTTTTTATTTCTTCTTCAAGTGGATTTACATTTTCACTATCTTTTCCTCCAACCAAAACTATTCCTAAACAAACACATATAGCTAATATTACAACCACCGCTATAATTGTAACACTTTTTTTATTCATAATATTCCCCCTTATACTTCTATATACTACTTGTCATAGCATCCGAATAGACTTGTCCAAACAATTTAAAATCTTTTGTATTCTTTAACTCAAAAGCAAATATCTTTTTTAAGTCTGCTGCTAAAACATACCTTATTGCAATAAGAGTAGATTTTGATAATTTTATATATCTTCTTTTATCTTCTCCTACACAGTTTCCACAGTAAAAACTATTTGAAACATAATCATAGTATATTTCACCGTTTTCTAAATCATTTTTACAATTTATACAATCTTTAACTCTAGGTGCAAAACCTAAAAGCTGAAATAACTTTATTTTAAATATAGCATTTATTACATTTATGTCTTTACCTAGTTTATCTATTGCAAATAATGTATTTAAAAACAATTTCAATATATTTAAAGTATCTTGATTTTCATCAGTAACACTATTTAAAATTCTAGTTATTTCAAATATATATGTGAGTTTATCAAAGTCTACCCTTAGATTATAGAAAGTATCAATTACTTCAGCACTGTTTATATAATAGAAATTTTTAGATTTATACAATATAAACTCACTATATACAAGATACTGGCAATTAGCAAGAATAGGGCTATTTGTCCTTTTTGCTCCCCTTGCAATACATGCAACTTTACCTAAAGTATCTGTTAATAAAGTTATTATTTTATCATTTTCTTTATATGTTACTTCCTTAATTACTACTCCCTTTACCTTTATCAAGTTCACTAAAAACGTCACCTTTTCCCTCTGGTATAATATAATCACCAGTTACATTTTGATTTTTATTTTCTTTAAATTTATTATTACTATTATTTAATTCTAATATTTTTTTATATTCAAAAAAGCTTTCTAAGCTTCCTGTTTTACAAAAATGTTTCCAAGCTATATCTTCATACATACTATCACCTACTTAGTAATATTTTATGTATTTTCACACGCCATATACAAAATATTTTGTAAAAACAATTACTCTTTTATCAATATTTGTTTTTTATATCTTTTATGTAGTTTTCATTTTGTTGCCAATTTTCCCTAACCTTAACCCACAACTTAAGATTTACTTTATCTTCTAACATATCCTCAATGTCTTTTCTTGCAAGAGAGCCAATTTTTTTAAGCATAATTCCATCTTTTCCAATAATTATGCCTTTATGTGAATTTTTCTCACATATTATATTTACATCTATATCATAAATTGCTTTTTTATCTCTAGTTTTTCTTTTTTTAAACTTTTCTACTTCTACTTTTATTCCATGAGGTACTTCTTCTTCTAGATTATTTAAAGCTTTTTCCCTTATTATTTCTTCTACTAACTCTCTTTCAGTCATATCTGTAATTTCATCATCGTCATATATTTTTTCACCAACTGGCAAATTTTCTTCTATTTTTTTAACTAGAAGTTCTATACCATCATTTTTAAAAACAGATATCGGTATTATTTCTTTAAACTCACCATTTAACTTTCTCATATATTCATCATATATAGATATAATCTTTAAAATCTTTCCTTTTTCTATTTTATCTATTTTATTAATTGCAAGTATTACTTTTGCTTTAGATGATGCTATATTTTTCATTATATTTTCATTTGCTGTATCAATTGTGGGCTTAGATGCATCTACTAAATATATAATAACATCAACTGAAGCTATTGCATTTTCTACCCCTTTCATCATATATTCTCCCATTTTATGTTTAGGAATATGTACTCCTGGAGTATCTATAAATATCATTTGAGAGTTTTGGTTTGTTATAATTCCCTTTATATTATATCTAGTTGTTTGTGGCTTTGGAGTTGTTATTGCAACTTTAAAACCAACTAATTTATTTACAAGTGTAGACTTACCTGCGTTAGGTTTTCCTACTACAGTAATATATCCTGATTTAAACATTTTTTACTTCCTTTCTAAAAAAAATTACACAATTATTATATCAAAATATAGTTAAAATTACAATAAATTTCAAAAAAGAAAAAAGTATAGAAAATTTGTGTACTTTTATTTTCCACTTTTTCTATACTTTTATTTTATCATTTACATTTTACACAGGTGCCATTTCTTCAGAAATTTACACACTTAATATAAGCTCATAATGTCGCTTATTGTACCAAAGATTTTGATACTTTTATAACTGGGCGGACCCCGCAAGTGGCGGAGTAAGCAAAACCGTAATTGCCGTTTTTCAAGCCAGCACGCGCGGAACCCTTATCCCATACGCCAAAAGATGTGCCGAATGTGGAAGCAAGCCAGTAAGTTAAGGGGTCACTTGATAAAATGAGCATGTAGAAAAATTTGTGTAAACTAAGAGTAGTAAAAAAAACCTTTCTATGATAAAATAAAAATAATCA
>CAKPAG010000019.1 GCA_934132895.1 uncultured Clostridia bacterium | reverse complement strand
CAATGTGCTTTTTCTAGTCGTTTTTTGCGACTAAATTTATTTTAACATATCGCTTTATCTTTGTCAAGATATTTTTTAAAATATTTTAAATATTTTATTTTTTAAGATATACGTTTTAATTTTTTAAAATTCATATATCCTTGCGACGTATTCTATCTTAACATTTTTCAACTGATATGTCAATACTTTTTTCAAAAAATTTCAAAAATATTACAAAAATGTTTCAAGGGAATATATTCATATAAAATAAAAAGCAGAATATATATGTATTAGTAGTACTATTTTAAGGGTTAGGTGTTATTATGTTTGTAGTTAATTTTAAACTAGATTTTAAAAAAATATTAATATTTTGTGTAGTAGTTGCATTATTTATTGCAACAATAATAGAATTTGGATCTAAAAATAGTTTTAGTCTCGTAAATTCAAATATATCTAATTATGATTATGACTTTAACGATGAAAACTATGTGCAGAATTTAAAGACAATTCATGAAAATATAGATGAAAACCTAGGAAAAACTGTACATTTAATTGGATTTGTATATAGATTAGATGATTTTAAAGAAAATTATATTGTATGTGGAAGAAGTGTTGTAGCAGGTGGTGAAGATAAAATAGCAGGAATTCTATGTGACTATAAAGAAGCTCCTAAGCTTGCCGAAAATGAATGGATAGAAATAACTGGTGTAATTTCTAAAGGTGAATATAATGGTATAATGCCAATAATAAAAATTGGTACAATAAAAAAAGTAACTGCACCTGCAAATACTTTTGTAAATAATATTTAGAGGAGAAACTTGTAACTAGTTCTCCTCTTTTTATTATAATTATTTTTAAGATGGCATTTGTATAAATCCACCCATATATACATTTGTAAGTGGTATCATTACTGTAATTACAAATGCTATTAGCATGATTCCCACAAATAGATATGAAATATCAGGTAATACTTTTGTAAATACATCTAAAGATTCTTTTACTTCAGCACGAATATATTCATTAACCTTAGCCATCATTTCTGATAAGTCTGTTTTCATACCTATAGTTACCATTTCTCTTACCATAGGTTTAAATAGTTTCTTCTCTTCAAAAGGTTCAATCCAAGAAGCACCTGAAATTGTATTTGCTTTACCAGCTTCAATCGCAGACAAGAAATAGTAGTTTCTAGTTACATTTTTAGATACTTCTAACGACTCTTGTATTCTCATACCATTTTTTAGGTTAAGAAGCATAGCTTGGAAAAATTCACTAACTGTAATATTTGTCATAAGCGGACCAAGAACTGGTGCTGTTAATACAAATTTATCCCATTTATATTTTCCCATTGGAGATGTAACATAAATGTATACAATTAGGAATATTATTCCTGCTCCTGCAAGTAAATATAGTGCATTATTTCCTATCCATTTACATACATTAAGTGCAATCATAGTGGCTTTTGGTATTTCTTGATCTGAACCAAACATTGCATATACATCTTCAAGTAAAGGAACACCAATGATTAGTGCTGCAAACATCATACCAAATATTAAAATAAATTGTAGTACTCTAGGAATAACAGCCTTTTTTACTTGTTTTCTTATTACGTTTGCTTGCTCCAAATAATCTCTAGCATATAGCAAAGCTGTATCCAAGTTTCCAGATTCTTCACCAACTTTTATAAAGTTAACGAATAATGGTGGAAATACCTTAGGGTATGATTCCATTATTGTATTTAATCTCTCACCGGCCTCAACGCCAATAAGCAGATCTTCAATTATATCTTTAAAAGCAGGGTTACCTTCACCATCATATAAAGACTGTAAAGCCTGAACATTGTTAAACTTTGCTTTTTTTAATATATAAAAATTATTTACAAATGTTATTATATCTTTAGATTTAATTGGAGTAAGTGATATTTTAATATCTTCCCATGTTATATCATTTAAATCAATCTTTTTCTTTCTAGGTCTTCTTTTTCTAATACTTTCAACGAATTGCTTTTGATTTTCTCTTTCAATTCTTTTGTAATCAAGTCTTCTATACTTCTTTTTATTTTCATATAATCTTTTTATATATATAGGTTGTAAAGTTTTTCCTTTAAGTAGTTCAATTGCTTTAGCTTTATTTGTAGCTGTTATTTTTCCTCTTCCAATCCTTCCATTTTCAAGAAGTACACGATATTTATATGATGGCACCTTTTTTCCCCCTTTCTAGAAATTTACATATTACCGCCCATTCTTGCTATATTACTTTTTACAATTTCCATTCTTTCAGGTGGTATATTATCTTTTATTGTTTGTATATCAATTAATCTTCTAGTATATAAATCTGCAAAAGATAGTTCAAAACTAAGTGAACCGTAATCACTCTGTGTATGTATTGCATCCTCTATTTCAGAAACATTAAATTTCTCTTGTCTTATGTGAGCAGCTATTGTATTATTTACAACCATAACTTCTGGAACCATTAATAACGCATTATTTGTTCCTACTACAAGTTTTTGTGAAACTACAAGTTTTAATACATTAGATACTGTATTTTTTATAGTTGCTTGTTCTACTGGGTCGTATAAATTAATTATTCTTTCCAATGTTTCTCCACAAGATCTTGTATGAAGTGTACCTATTACAAGTCCACCAGATTCAGCTAAATCAAGTGCTACATCCATAGTTTTTCTATCTCTTATTTCTCCTATTACTGCAATATCTGCATCTTCTCTTAATAGGTTTATAAGTCCATCGTAATAACTTAATACATCTAACTCTTCTCCTACTTCTCTTTGAATTATAAGAGATTTATTTGGTGTATGTACGTATTCTATTGGATCTTCTAAAGTAACAATCTTTTTATTTGCTACTTTATTTACTTCTTGAATATATGCATTCATAGTAGTTGATTTACCAGAGTTAACTTTACCTGTTATAAGTACAAGTCCTGAATCAATCTTCTTTAATTTTTGAATAATTGGAGTAAGTCCCATAGCATCAACATTTATTTCACCATTAGGTATTACCCTAATAGAAAATGATAAGCTTCCTTTTGTTCTAGCTATATTTATTCTATATCTATGCCCTGCATATCCATAAGAAAAGTCTGCTTGCTTTTTTTGCTCTATTGTCTCTAAAAGTCCAGGAGTTTCTTTGGCAAAATAATCTAACATCATTTCTAAATTTTCAGGGCTTAGTGGCAACATACTTTCTGCGAAAAATAATTTTCTATTTATTCTATATACAGGTACTTCACCTGGAGCAAGATGTATATCAGTTGCTTCTAAATTTATTCCTTTTTGTAATATTGAATATATTAAATCCATAAAAACTCCCCTTATATATTTTGATTAATAAATATAATAGAAATATTATATTATTACTTTTTTCCTTATTTCATCTAATGTAGTAATACCAGCTAATGCTTTCTTTACACCATCTACAATTAAAGGTTCATATTCTGTATTTGCTATCAAATATTTACGAATGTCTATTGTAGATTTTCCTTCTGAAATCATATCTTTAATATATTCATCAAAGCATACAATTTCAAACATTGCAATTCTTTCAAAATAACCAATATCGTTACAATATTTACATCCAACTGGTTCATACATTTGAATATTACTTAAATCAAATTCATAACCTGTTTTTTTGGTTACTCTTTCAATATATTTTTTATCTTCATCAGTCAAAGTATGTGGCTTTTTACATTTATCGCAAAGTCTTCTTACCAATCTTTGTGATATTGTTGTAACTAATGTTGCCGATACATCATAATCTGATATTCCCATTTTTCTTATTCTTGTAATTGCTTCAACTGCATCAATTGTATGTATTGTACTTAAAACTAAGTGACCTGTTTGACCAGCTTCAATGGCTATTTTAGCAGTTTCTTCATCCCTTATTTCACCTACTAGAACAATATCAGGGTCTTGTCTTAAAACAGTTCTTAAAGCAGATGGGAATGTTACATTAGGCCCTATTTCTACTTGGTTAATTCCAGGTATTCTACGTTCAACTGGGTTTTCAATTGAAATAATGTTAATTTCAGGTCTATCTAAATATTCAATAGCACTATATAGTGTAGTAGTTTTACCTTCACCTGTAGGCGCACAAACAAGTATCATACTGTTTCTTTTATTGAAAGCCTTATCAACTAGTTCTGGATTATCTGGAAATCCAAGTTCAAATAAACTTCTAGATTCTAAGTTTTTCTTTAAAAGTCTAAGTACAAATTTTTCTCCATTTACATTCTTTTGAGAAGATACACGAATACTATAATTTTCATATGTATTTATACTACCATCTTGGTCATAAGTAATTTCTTGGTGCATATTAGAAATAGCTTTAAGTCTTCCTATGAATACATCTTGTCTTTTCTTTGGAAGTTCTGTAATTGTGATTAAATCACCATCAATTCTAAATCTTATTCTTAATTTATCTTCCATTGGTTCAACATGAATGTCACTGGCTCTTCTTTGAATAGCAGTCATTATAATGTTATCTACAAGTTTTGAAACGTCTTCTTCTTCTTTATTTACATAGCTTGTATCCACATTTTTTATATTTGAAATTTGATTCATTATACTAGTATATAATGTAACATAAATTTCTATATTGAAACCTTTATTCATAAGTAAAAGTTCAATTTCTTTTACCTTAGCTGCATTTTGTGGGTCTGCGAAAGCTATTTTTAAAGTATTTCCATCAAGTTCAAATGGTAATGCTTTATAATTGATTATGATATCTCTTGGTAAAAACTGTACAGGATTTATATCAAGATCATTATCCAGCATTACAGGAGTTACTTGAATTTTATCAGCTAAAGCTTCAAGTAATTTAGTCTTATCACACATATCTAAAATATCAACAATTTCAGCAAATTTTAAATCTCTGTGCTGCTTTTGATATTCAAGTACACGGTCAACTTGTGAATCAGTTAATAAACCTCTTTTTATAAATTCAATACCAATTGGGCTCTTTTTAGCCCTAACATTTTCAAACATATATCATTTACCTCCATGTTATATATCTTATATATTATATATCATTTTGTTTATTTTTTTCAATGACTTTTTCATAAAAATCATCAATATCTTCTAGATCTTTTTCGTAATATTCTTTTATATTTTTTTCATATTTATCTTGCATTATACTATAATGTTCTGCTTCAGCAAAATTTGATGATACATATATTGAAAAAGTAATAGCTGAAAGTATAACTACTAATACACCAGAACCTTTTAGCATCTTTTTTCTTTTACTATTCATTAAACTCATCTCCTGCAGTAATATACAGTTCAAAATCTTTTGTTATTCCATACTTTTCAAGTGTAACTTTAGCCATAACAGCACTCATATTATTATCTTTTTCAGGCACGTTATATCCTTGTACAGAATTAACAAGTTCAAAGTTTGTT
The DNA here is from genome assembly GCA_934132895.1 of uncultured Clostridia bacterium. GTDB lineage: Bacteria > Bacillota > Clostridia > TANB77 > CAG-465 > CAG-465. The sequence continues at coordinate 5,676 of CAKPAG010000019.1, read as the reverse complement.
ACATCACTTATACAAAAACCATCATTTAAATATATTTTTCCATCTTCAAATCTATATTCATCATCATTTGAAAATACAATCTTTCCACCTATATTACTAACATCAGTACTTTTTCTTCCACTTGAAAGTAAATTCATTTGTAATTTATCAAATTGTTCATTTATCCACATATTTCCCTTTTCCATTAAGGTCTTATGATTGTAATTTGTACTAACAGCTATGGCAAAAGCAGAAAAAGCAAAGAATAACGCAACGTACAAAACCATAGATGTCATGGTAATACCTGACTTTTTATTCATTATATCACCTTACCTTTTAATGTTTTTATCTCATAACTATATGGTGTACCTTCTACCATGTAATCTACTTTAACTTTTATAGTTTTAACTAAATCTTCTTTAGTAAAATCTATATCACTATATTTTGTAATAGATACGGTAGAATTGTAATATATTTTATCTTTTACTTCATTTAAATTAAAAGAATTAAGATTATCATAGTCAGTTGAACGAGCCATTTCCATACATTTTACTGCAAGTGAAATAGCATTACTTCTTGCTACATTAAGTCTAGTATTTTTATTATAATTTCTAGTTATAACAAAAGCTGTTGCCATAAATATAGTAAAGATTATCATTGCAACTACAAGTTCTGCAACGAACACTCCCTTTTTCTTGCTCATTTTTTCTTTTTTTATATTCTCTATTTCTTTTATTTCTTCTTCACTCATCTTACCTTTCATAATATATGAACCTATTATTACGAATAAAAAAGCATAAGCAAGACATACAAAAAGTAAATAGAAATTATATCCTATTAAAAGATAAAAACTTAAGAAAACAAGTCCATTAGATACCTCTAATAAAAAATATCTAATACTTATTTTTTCATGACAATATTTACACTTTCCACCACGAATTAAATAACTTAAAACTGGTATCAAATCAAAAAATGAAAGTCTATGTTTACAAGTAGGACAATACGACCTAGTTGCAACTATATCTTGATGCCTTGGTAACCTGTATGTAGCAAGAGAGAAAAAACTGCCAAATAACGTTCCAATTACAAACATACAAAAAGCTATAAATATATGTATACCTATTAACATTTCTCCACTTCCTTTATATAACTTATCCACATTTTACAATATACAATACTAGATAACAAACTATCATATACTCTAAAACGCATATAACTCATATAACATATATACTATATCGGTAAGACCATATACATCATAACCCACATGCATATGGTCTTAAACCTATTTAATCGTATTTATTTTTTATAATTTTTATCAATTATTGTGCAGAAGCTAAAGCTGCAGCATCTTTGTAAACAACACCTGTAGTATTTTTAATAGTATAATTGCTTATATTTTTGTTGCCTGATGCACCTAAGTCAGCTGCATTTACTACATATTTAGTTCCTGAGCCTTCTGTAGTAAATTTACCATCAGTACCTTTAATAACATCTTTACCATCTACTGTAAATGTAGTACCTATTAATTTATTATCAGTTCCTGCAGTGATAGTAGCTGAACCTTTACAATCAGCCATAACTTTTCCTATCAAAATGTTAAATGCTGATTGAGCAGCATCTAAATCACTGTCAGCAACTGCTGTATTTGCATTTTGGATTGGGTTATTGTTTTGTAATGATAGTAGCACTGCTGCTGCTAAGATGATTATAACAATGATTGTTATAACTAATACGATTAAAGAAATACCTTTTTTAGAATTTTTCATAAAATTCTTCCTCCTTATAATATAAAATATATATAAAAACATTTTATACTTTTATCTTTTGTAAAAAATGTTTTTACCAAAAATAATTAATCTTTGCCTACTAGTAGAAAATCTAAATCTTCTGTCCACCAGTCTGGCTTAGAAGTTAAATTTACTTTTACAGTAGTACCATTTTGTATATAAAATTCAACTCCCTCGTATGTAGGCATACTTGTATTTAATAATTTTTTTAAGTTTTCATCATTTATTTTGTAAGCTATTTTATCATTTTTTTCTTGTTTTTTATCTGTATCTACAAGTGGTGTTAATGATTTGTCATCATTGTCTTTTATTTCTTCACCTGTTTTAGCAAGTTTTCCTGTTGTAATTTCTTCTGCAGTGTATACTCCAAAAGTATCTGATGTAGATTTACCTATATATGTAGATACTTTATCTTGAAGTGAAAATACACTTTGTAAAAATTTAGAACTTCCTGTTACAGTTTTAGAACTAAACTTCATGAATATCATTAACGCAATTAGTAATATACATGCTGATGAAAGTAATACAATAATTGTGTTTTTCTTTTTATCTTTATTTGCTGCTTTATTTGCCATTATATTTCTCCTTATTTTCCTGTTGATTCAGGATTTTTCTTTCCATCATTACTATTTGTAGTTCTTTGTTCAGCTTCACTAGCACCATTTGTTGTAGATGAATTCTTGTTACCACTTGTAGTAGTACCTTGTTCTTCTGAACTTTCAGCAGGTGAAAATGGATCAGAATTTCCAGCAACATACTGGCTATTTCTTCTGAAAGTATTCATATCTTCATCATTTATGCTATATTGTTTCTTTAAAGACTCACTTGTTATATCTTTTGTACTTGAAAAAGTATATCTAGATTTTGTTATTGAATCATATTTATTTACATTACCTTCAAATACTTGTACTTGTTGAGGTAACATTAGCATAAATAGTATTATACCAACTGATAGCAATGTTAAAAATGATATTACAAAAGTTAGCATATATGCTTTTTTCATCCATTATCACGCTCCTTATCTATTTATTGATTACTAAGTTTTTAACATTAAATGTTGCTTTAATTGTTGTTCCTGATACATAATCCATAGATATATTATCAAGTTTAAATCTTAAAGCTTTATCATTTTCTACTTCAAATACAAAGTCTGAAACATTTAGATAACTTCCAGATACTTGTATTTTAAATAGTGTATTTTTATCATTAGCATCTTTTGCTGTTTGATTTATACTACTAATATCATCTGAAGTAGTTGAATTACTTGTTGATGTATCTTTAGTAGTGCTACTATTACTACTACTGTTATTTGTAGATGATGTATCATCATTTTTTGTTGTAGTTGTTGTAGTAGTTGTTGTTTTAGTAGATTTATTAGTACTATCCTTTGATGCTGAACTACTATCTGTAAAACTTCCACCTGGTTCTGCCATAACTATTGTTAAGTTATTTTTCTTTGCATAGTTTCCAAGTCTTATCCACATATATTCTATGTTATAGTTTTCTTCTGTAGTTGCTTCTTTTATCACATTTATAGTTTCATCACTTATAGCTTCATATTTAGCTTTTGCTGTATCAAAAGATGATTTTGATGAATTTACTTTTGATACTGCATTTTTGTATTCTGTTTCTTTTTTCTTAAGGTTTTCCTCTGCTTGAATTGCTTCTCCATGTTTAACTATAAGTTCTTTTATAGAACCTAAATTTATTAATTTTAAATTAATGTTTACAAGTAGTAATGTAACAGTAAGAGCAATTAATACAACTAAAACACTAGAAACTATAATTAATTTTTTTACATCTTCTGTCATTATGGTAGCTCACCACCAATCTCTACAACTGTAGTTTCTCCATTTTGTATATTATTTATTTTTATATTATTTAGTGTTCCATTTATTTTTAATTCTGCTACAAAATATCCTAAATCAGCATAGCTATCTGATTTTGCAGTTATTACAACATTTTTATTATCATCAGATTTTATATTTACAAGTTGTACATTCTTTGGAATTATTTTTATTATATTATTTAAGAATGTTGCAACATTATATGTTGTAAATTTTCCAATTTTATTGCTTTCAATTTGATCTGCTATATTTTGAACATAATCATTAATTTCAGTATATTTTTTAGTATTAGCTGTAATATAGTCATTATCGCTATTTATCTCAGTAATTTTCTTATTCAAGTTTGAAATTTCTTTTTCAACATTTTTCTTTATCTTTTCTACTCTAGATATATATAGTCCACTAAATGCAGCATATGTAACCGCAGTTACTCCAAAAAATATCGCTGCACAAGTAAGTATTTTACTTATCTTTTCTATAGTATCAGAACTTACTGTAACTTTTGGTTCACTATTTTCTTGAAGAGCAGAATCTTTCTTTTTAAATAAGTTAAATTCTTTATGTTCTTTCTTTTCTTTAGGTAACTTTTCTTTTCTAGAAAATAGTCCTTTTTTTATTATTGATTTTTTTATATATTCGCTTTCTTTGGGTGCTGGTTTTAAAACGTCATACGCCAAAGCGATAGCTTCAATTGATTCTAATATGTCTGCAGTATTTCTTACATTAGATGTATCTTCTAAGAATTCAGGTTTTAATATTTCACATTTTAAATTTAAAAATTCTGTAAATAGAATATCAATATTTGTAAATACTATACCATCACCTGTAAGTAATACTTTATCTACATATTTTCTATATTTATCAACATATACTTGAACTTGCTTTAAAACATCTTGTAGTAAAGGTTCAAGAATAACTTCTAATTCTTTGTTATTATTGTCATATCCTTCTGAGAACACATTTATTTGTTTACATGCCTCATATGCTTTTTGATAAGAACCCACTCTATCTGAGAAAGCACTAAGTATTTGTTTCATACCCATATCAAAATTTTGCATATCAACAACTTTATTATTTTCTACAACAACTATTGTTAATTTATCACTTAAATCAACTAAAACGTAATTTTGTTCTTCAGCCGGAACAAGTCTATTAGTAAGTAAGTTAGCCGGATAAAGAGATACAATATTACTAAATCTTTGTGTATACTTATCTACTACATCTTTATTTACAATATTTATACCAAGCATTCTCTTATTTTCAGCATTTTTAGTATCAGCTGCTTTATATATGTACTCATAATTTTGAGGAGCTACAGCTTTTTTTTCGCACCACGCTTCAAATTCCATTTTGGCAACATCGCCAAAATATGATTTAACTTGGCCTTGATCATACATTTCTACATTTAAATATTCACTTTTTTCTGGAGTAATTGCTATTTGTGTACTATTTGAGTTAGTTTCTTGTATTATACCTTCTATCTGATTTAAGGGATCAATTCTTATGAAACGAGTGCCATATTGTTCTAGTATCATTGTGTTTCTCTCATATGTCATTTTTGCAAATTTTATTATATTTTCATTTACATATATTCCTAAACAGCTTGGCATAGAATTTATCTCCTTTTCTTTAAGTATAATTTTAACAATATTTTTTTATTATTTTCTCCAAAAATCCGATGTTATATTCTAAAATTAATACATTTATACATATTTGTATAACTATATTATTATTGTTCCAATTAATCTTAAATCTTTAACAATATACCATCCAACTTTTTTTCACATTATTGTGATTATAATTTATCATATAATAACTTTTTTTTCAATCAATATGTTCTATGTAATTTTTTTTTTACTTTCTTGTAATATTTTTGAAATATTTTACTTTTTTCATTCTATTTTTTTATAAAATCCTTTTTTATTTTCTCTTTTTTAAAGCTTAATATACAAAAAATAAATAGAGAGTATTTATACAAATATTCGGTTGTATAATATTCGTTGGGGTGGTAAAATCCATCCCAACATTATTTTGCAAAAAAATTGCATTTAAAACCAACT
>CAKPAG010000018.1 GCA_934132895.1 uncultured Clostridia bacterium | reverse complement strand
TGTACACTAAGAGTAGTTGTAAGAGTAAAATCCATTACTTCGTAATGTGCTTGCGTTTACTTTTTCACTTGACGATTAGAAAAAAGTTATTTTAGTGCATCAAAATAACTTTACAATTTTGCAAATATGTAGTAATATATAATTATTAAGTAAAATTAGGAGGTAATGATTTATGAAAGATGAATTAAAAGATATAATATTAATGGGACTTGGAGCGATTTCTTTAACAGGAGAAAAAGCAGCTAAGTTAAAGGATGATCTATTAAAAAAAGGTGAAGAAGTATATAAAGAAGGAGAAATAAAAAACGAAGAACTTAAGAGAAATATTAAAGAAAAAATAAAAGAAAACGTTACAGTTACTGTTTCTCCTGAATCAAAAGAAGATTTAGAAGAATTAGTTGGAAATATGAGCAAAGAAGAAATAAAAGAATTAGAAAAACTAATAAAAAAAGCTAAGGCTAAAGAAAATGAAGATAATAAAGAAGAAAAATAAATAGTTTTTGTATAATAAGGGTTTGATTATATGAATGAAAAAGAAAGATTAAAGGAAATAATAGCTATATTAAAAGACTCTGATCTTCTTAAAGGTATCACACCTCAAAAAGTTGTAAATACAATTACTAAGCTTGGACCTACATTTATAAAATTACGGGCAAATGCTATCTAATAGATATGATATTGTTCCAAAAGAATATTGTAAAGCATTAGCTACTTTAAGGGCAAATGTTGAACCTATGAGTTTCGTTGATGTAAAGGAAATACTTGAAAATGAGTATGGAAATTTAAACGATGTATTTGCCACTATAAACAAAGTACCTATAGGTTCGGCTTCAATTGCACAAGTTCATAAAGCAAAACTTGTAACGGGTGAAGATGTAGTAATTAAAGTTCAAAGAAAAAACATTTATGATACAATGTTTTTAGATGTAAAGCTTATGAAAAAAGCAATAAGTATATTGCATCTAAACAGCATTGTAAGAGTAGTGAATTTATCTGAAACACTAGATGAAATGTTTGAAACAGCTAAAGAGGAACTAAATTTTGAAATAGAAGCAAAACATTTAGAAGAATTTAGAGAAAATAACAAAGAAATAAATTACATTTATGCACCAAAAGTGTATAAGAATCTAGTTTCTAAAAATATATTAGTAATGGAATATATAGAGGGAATTTTGCTATATAAAAAAGAAGAACTAGAAGAAAAAGGTTATGATTTAGATGAAATAGGAAAAAAGCTCGCTGAAAATTATATAATTCAAGCAATAGATGATGGCTTTTTTCATGCTGATCCACATCCAGATAACATAGTAATAAGAGAGGGAAAGATAGTATATCTTGACCTTGGAATGATGGGAAGGCTTACATCTAAAAATAGAGAACTTTTAAAACAATGTATGAAGGCTATTATAAAAGGAAATAGTTATGAAATAGAAAAAATATTGCTTGAAATGTGTGATTATAAAGGCTCAATAAATCATACTAAATTGATAAAGGATATAGATAAGATACTTTCTAAATATTTAACTGAAGATATAAAAGATATTAATACGCTTGATTTTATTAATAATGTTTTTTCTATGTTAAAAGAAAATAAATTAAAGTTAAATAAAAGTATAACAATGTTAATAAGAGGTATTGTTATAATTGAAGGAACTTTAGAAATGCTTTCACCTAATTTAAGTTTATTTGTTGTTTTAGCAAATAGAGTAAAGAATGATACTTTAAAATCAATGTTTTCAAAAGAAAGCATTGCAAAAAATGCGGGTAATATCATTGATGCTGCAGTAACTTTGCCTAAAATACCAGGAGAAGTATATAATTTGTTATCAACTATAAATAAAGGAGAAAGCAGAATAGGTATTGAAATGACTAATTCTGATAAACAAATAGATAAGCTAGAGAATATGTTACATCAAGTTATAATAGGAATATTGGATGCAGCAGTTATACTAGGAGCTACTATGGTACAAAATGAATTACTTAGAAATATATACATTGTTTTAGCAATATTTTTATCTTGTTTACTTTGTATAAAAATGTTAATAGATTTTTTCCATAAAGGAATGTAATAAGAGTTTACTTTAAAAAAGGTAAGCTCTTTTATACCAATAAAAGAGAAGTATGTTCAATTAAAAAAAACTTCTCTTTTTGCATATTATTACTTATTTTGCTTGCATATTGTAGCTACTGGACAGATATCACATTTAGGATGTCTTGCAATACAAATTGCTCTTCCATGATATACAAATATGTGATTGATTTTATTCCAGTATTTTTTATCTACCTTTTTCATTAATTCTTGTTCTATCTTTTCAGGTGTAGCTTTATTAGAAAGCCCTATTTTTCTAGAAATTCTAGTAACATGTGCATCAACTGCAATACCTACAGTATTTCCAAAACATTCCTGCATAATAATATTTGAAGATTTTCTTCCAATTCCTTTTAAAGTACACAAATCTTTCATATTACTTGGAACATTACCATTAAAATTATTTAGAATAATGCTTGCAGTTTCACTTATGCTTTTAGCTTTATTTTTGTAAAAACCGCAAGGCTTTACTATTTTTTCTATATCTTCTATATTGGCATTTGCCAAACTTTTACAATCAGGAAATTTTTTAAATAGAATAGGAACAATCTTGTTAACCCTCTCATCAGTACATTGAGCAGCTAAAATTAATGCAACAACGAGTTGAAGGGGAGTGTCATATTCTAAACTACATTTAGCATCTTTATAATAATCTTCAAGGATTTTTATTAAAGTTGGTATATCTTCTTTTCTAATCTCATTATATTTTTCTTTTTTTACATCTTTTTTCATAACAATCACCATTTTTATATATAAAACATAATATATAATAAATATTTTACAATATTTTATATGTTTTGTCAAAAAAGGAGGAAGTATGTTTAAGGGAGCTTTTAGAAAAACAATAGGACTATTTTGCTTAAGCTTAGGACTTGGCATAGGACTTAGCATAATTCTTCCTATATGGGGATGGATTGCCATAGTTGCAATAGCTGTTGTAATTATTGGAATATCATGGCTATTTTGCTAAGGAGGTAATAAGTTATGAAAATTGTAGTATATCAACCTGGAAGATTTATGAGAATGATATTAAAAACAATATTTAAAGTTTAAAATTACATAAAATATATCTGCTACAAATAAGTGGCAGATATATTATTGACATAAAAAAAGATAAGTGATAAAATAATATATAGTAGTAAAATACATGTATAAAAATTTTAATTAAAATTTGGGAGGAATTAATTATGTGTGAAAGTGAAGCTAAATCAATTGAAACGTTTGAAAAGGAAAAATCTGAACTTTTAAAAGTATATTTGATAAAATCGTTGAAAGATATAAAACGATACATGAAAGCGTCGGATGAAGAACTTTATCAACGTGGATTAGATTTGACAAAAGATGAACTTAAGAAGGGAAAGTTAAGATTATTAAAATATTTGAATATTGGTAATATAGTACGTATTGCTAATGTATATGAATACTTTATGAATGATTTTGATTCGATTTCCGAGAATTTTGCTAAATGTGATGAAATTATATCTGAGTATAAAAATGAAATGAACATTTTGTAAAAAAATAAATAGGTAGAAGATATATTTAATTATATAAATTCTACCTATTTATTATATAGCTCTTTGAACTTTACCACTTTTTAAACATTTAGTACATACATTCATCTTTTTTGGTGTACCATTTTCATTTACCCTTATTTTTTGAACGTTAGGTTTAAATGTTCTAGCAGTTCTTCTGTGTGAGTGACTTACTTGCATAGAAAATTTAACTTCTTTCTCACATATTTCACATTTTGCCATTTTAAAACCCTCCTTTTTTACTTAAGTAAATTAATTACTTAAATATTTTAACATAAAATTTAACAATAATCAAGTTTTAATAACATATTTTAAAATATTTGTTTAAAATTATATGAGTTAAAGTCAAATTTTATTAAATAATTACGAAATATTTAATAAAGATAAGCTAAAAGACTAGCTTATCTTTAAGTATATTTAAACTATTGTATTTTCATTATTGTACCAGTTGCTTCAGTAGCAAGATATTCACCTGAGTTAGAGTGTAAACCACCACTTAAAACAACAGTATCGTTTACTTTAACGTAATTTTTTTGTTTTAATATTTCAATTCCTTCTTTTAAAGCATCGTTAAAGTTTTTAGCATCTTTAACTAAGATAGGAATAATTGCATATTCAACAGCAAGTTGTCTGTAAGTTTTTTCGTTAGATGTTATAACAAATACAGGACATGCTGGTTTGTAGCTTGAAAGGATAGAAGGAACAATTCCGTCTTCAGATACAGCTATTATTGCATGAGCATTTGAGAACATTGCAGAACAACAAACAGAGAAGTTTGCTTGTCTATTAAAGTCTACTTCATCATCAATATCTGATGTTAATTTTTCAATATTCTTTTTCTTAAATCTTTTCCAGTAGTTTATATTTCTTTCACTAGCTTCTATAATTTTATTCATAGTTTTAACAGCTTCAACTGGATAGTCACCTTGCGCAGATTCTCCAGAAAGCATTGTAGCAGATGTACCATCATATACAGCGTTTGCAACGTCAGATACTTCAGCTCTTGTTGGTCTAGGATTTTTTTGCATAGATTCAAGCATTTGTGTAGCAGTTATAACTGGTTTACCTGCAGCTACAGTTTTCTTAATCATCATTTTTTGAGCAGCTGGAACTTCTTCTTCAGGAATTTCAACTCCTAAATCACCACGAGCAACCATAATTCCATCAGTTACTTTTAATATTTCATCAAAGTTATCTAAACCTTCTTGGTTTTCTATTTTAGATATAATTTTAATTCTGTTTTCTCCAACACTGTCAAGATAGTTTTTCATATCAATAACATCTTGTGGTTTACGAATAAATGAAGCAGCAACAAAATCAAAATCATTTTCTACAGCAAATTTAAGATCTGATTTATCTTTTTCTGTCATAGCAGCAAGTTTTAATTTAGCACCTGGAACATTAACTCCACGTCTTCCTTTTAATGTTGCTGAATTTTGGAAAGTACATTTGATTTCTGTACCGTCAATTTCGTCAATTAATAAATCAACAAGACCATCATCAATTAGTATGTGGCCACCAACTTCAACATCTTCTGGTAATCCTTTGTATGAAATAGAAAGAAGTTCTTTAGTACCTTCAACTTCTCTTGTTGTTAAAGTTATTTTATCACCTTTAGTGAAAGTCATTTTAATATTTTGATCTGTTCCAAATGAACCAGTTCTAATTTCTGGACCTTTAGTGTCTAGCATGAAAGCAACATTAGTTCCAAGCTTTTCATTAATTTTTCTTAAAGTTTGAACTTTTGCTAAATGTTCTTCATGGTCACCATGAGAAAAGTTAAGTCTCATAACATTCATACCAGATTTTATTAATTTTTCTAGTACTTCTTCAGTTTCACTAGCAGGACCAATAGTACATACGATTTTTGTTTTTTTCATAAAAAATTCACTCCCTTAAAAATACAAATAAAACATATAATACAAATATATTATATGTATATTTTAACGTATTGCACTATTTAGTATACATTTAAAACATTAAAAAGTCAATAATTTTAAAAATATTTGTAAAAATTTGTAAAAAAAGGAAAATAAATAACATAAAACAACAAATTTATGTAACTTCGTTATAATAAACATTGGACATTTTTATTGAATTTATTTATAGGTACTTTATATAATTGATTTTAGAGTAATAAAGATAGGGGAGAATATATAAATGCCAATATTAAATAAAGATGACAAGAAAGAAGTAGAAAGATATAATAAATATGTAAGAGAAGCATATGGAACTAATTTTATGCAGGATATTTCATGGGGAAATATAAAGAAAGGTTGGAAAAGGGAATATGTATACACGTTAAAAAATGGAAAGATAAATTCTGCAATGTCATGCCTTGTAAAAAAATTGCCTAAGATAAATTACAGTATAATATATGTTCCAAGAGGACCGGTATGTGATATATACGATATTCAAAAAATAGAAAATTTACTTGAAGAAGCTAAACCACTTGTAAAAAAATATAAAGCGATAATGATAAAATTTGATCCCGAAATAAAAAAAGATTCTAAACTTTATAAAATGTATACTAAAAGCGGGTTCAAAATTGTAAGTAAGCAATCAAAGTTAATACAAGCTAAGTATAATATGGTAATTAATTTAGAAGATAAAACCTTAGATGAATTATTAAAAAGTTTTGCATCTAAAACGAGATATAATATAAATTATGGAATAAGAAAAGGAGTAAAAACAAGGTATTCTAATTCAGAAGAAGATTTAAAAGTTTTCTATAAGCTATATTTAGAAATGTGTGAAAGAAAACATATAGGCGCAAGAGAATATAATTATTTTAAAACTTTACTTAATTCATTTGAAAAAGAAAATATAAGGATATACTTAAGTTCATTTGAAGGAGAAGATTTAACAGCAACTATTGCAATTAATTATGCTGGTACTACTCATTATTTATATGGAGCTTCTGGAAATAAAAAGAGAAATTTGAAAGCTTCCTATTCATTACAACTTGAAATGATAAAATGGGCAATTGAAACAAAATGTAAAAAATATAATTTAGGTGGGCTTTTAAACCCTGTAGATGAAAATGGACTATTTAGATTTAAAGTAGGTTTTTCAGGTGAAGAGGGCGTTGTGGAATATATTGGGGAAATAAATAAGGTATATAATAAGTTTATGTATTTTTTATATAATTTTATTCTTCCAAAATTCAGGTATATTGTTAGAAAATTAAAAGGTTTTAAAACAGAATAAATTAAAAAGTGTAACTTTAGTTTCTTAAATGTTACACTTTTTTTGCATAAAAAAATTCCAAGTTAATATATTTGTATTAAGAATATATTATCGTGGAGGTAAGAGATGAAAAAAGAAGAAATATACAAGGATATATCTACAAGAACAAATGGGGATATATATATTGGAGTAGTAGGACCAGTAAGGACAGGAAAATCTACTTTTATAAAAAACTTCATGGAAAATTTTGTTATTCCAAATATAGAAGATGAGTATAAAAAGGATAGGGCGCAAGATGAGTTACCACAAAGTTCAGCTGGTAAAACAATAATGACAACTGAACCTAAATTTGTACCAAATGAATCTGTAGAAATAGCTTTAGATAATAATGTGAGGTTTAAAACAAGACTAGTAGATTGTGTAGGCTACTTAGTAAATGGTGCTGTAGGCCATATGGAAGATGATATGCCAAGAATGGTAAGAACACCTTGGTCTGAAGAAGAAATGCCATTTTCAAAGGCAGCAGAAATAGGAACAGAAAAAGTAATAAAAGACCATTCTACAATAGGTATAGTTGTAACAACTGATGGTAGTATAACAGATATAGAAAGAAATTCATATATAGATGCAGAAAGTAGAGTGGTAACAGAATTAAAAGAGCTAAATAAACCTTTTGTGGTAATACTTAATTCAGTTCATCCGGAAAGTCCAGAAACAAGACAGCTTGCCGAAAGTCTAAAAGAAAAATATAATACTCAGGTATTACCAATGGATGTAGCTAATATGAGAGAAAAAGAATTAGAAGAAGTATTTTCAAAAGTACTAGAGGAATTCCCTGTAACAGAAATAGGATTTAAGTTACCTGATTGGTTTAGTATATTAGACTTTGAACATTGGCTAAAACAAGATGTAATATCTATTATTAAAAATAGCTTTGAAGATAACTATTCTTTAAGAGAAATTAATGATGTTATATCAAGAATAAAAAATGAAAATGAAATATTTGAAAACATTACTTTAGATAATGCTAAAATGGAAGATGGAACTATAAAAATAAAAATAGATATAAATAAGGATATGTTCTATAAAGTGTTAAGTGAAATGTCTAGATTTGATATTAATTCTGATAGAGATATATTCGAACTTTTAAAAGATTTTGCTAAGACAAAACAGGAATATGACAAAATTGCTATAGCATTAGAAGAGGTAAGAATAAAAGGATATGGAATAGTTACTCCTCAAATGGATGAATTGACTTTAGAAGAGCCTGAAATTGTAAAACAAGGTAATAAATACGGAGTAAAACTAAAAGCAAGTGCACCAAGTATACATATGATAAGAGCAGATATAGAAACTGAAGTTTCACCAATAGTTGGAAGTGAAAAACAATCTGAAGATTTAGTTAAATATCTACTTTCAGAATTTGAAAATGATCCTAAGAAAATATGGGAATCAAATATATTTGGAAAATCACTTCATGAACTCGTAAATGAAGGACTACACAACAAGCTATATCGTATGCCAGATGAAGCACAGATGAAGTTACAAGAAACATTACAAAAAATAATAAACGAAGGTAGTGGAGGCTTGATTTGTATAATACTATAATATAAAAAATTGAGATGAACTAAAAAGTAAAAAAGTGGTATATCTAAAAAATATATAATTTAGGTATACCATATTTTTAAATATAACCTAAATTAACAAAAAATATTAGAGCTACATAAGATATATAGAGCAAATCTCATAAAAATAAAATAAGGAGGTAAGTTTATGAATAATTGCTACAATAAAGGCAAAGATTGCTGTGATAATTGTTGTTGCTATGGAATGTGCTGTGGACCAATTGGACCAACAGGACCTCAGGGAGTTCAAGGCTTGCAAGGAATTCCTGGACCTCAGGGCGTAACTGGAAATACAGGTCCACAAGGTGTTCAGGGATTGCAAGGTCCACAAGGATTAAAAGGAGAGATTGGCCCAACTGGTCCAACAGGAGCACAAGGATTACAGGGCCAACAAGGGTTGCAAGGTATACCTGGAGAAAGGGGAGCGACAGGTCCGACTGGCCCTACTGGTGCAACAGGTCCAGTAGGTGAAGCTGAAACGATAAGGGTAGAAAGTGTAACTACTGGAAGACCTGGAACAGATGCAATAGTATATGATAATAGAATAGGAAAGGAACATGTACTAAGTTTTGTAATTCCTCGTGGACTAGATGGAATGGACGGAATTGATGGTATAGATGGTCAAGATGGAAAAGAGCGGACCACAGGGACCAATTGGACCTCAAGGGCCACAAGGTCCAAGAGGAAACGATGGAACTAGTGTAACAATTTTAGGGTCATATCCAACATTTGAGGACTTAAATAGAGAACAACCTGTTGGAAATATTGGTGATGCATATCTAGTAGGTTCTGATTTATACGTATGGTCTGATACTGATGGCGCATGGAAGAATGTAGGAGATATAAAAGGCCCTCAAGGAGAGCAAGGACTTCAAGGTATACCTGGAGAAAGAGGAGCAACAGGTCCTACTGGTCCAGCAGGTCCAGAGCTTTTAAGAGCAGCATACATAGTTACATTTAATGATGGAACAGCAGCACAGGGAGTAGTAATACCAGAAAATACGAGAGTTCCACTTGATAGAAAAGAATTAGATATTAGTAATTTAGTGACATTAGATTCAAATGAAGAAACAATAAAATTTAATGCTATCGGTTACTATAAAATAACAATAAATGTTTATGGATATATTAAATTAACAAATTCTCAATTTAATCCTGCAACTGATTTTATTTCTATTGGACTTAGACAAATCGGAACAGACAATATATATATAGGTGCAAGCAAATGGTGCTATAATGAAGAAGTAGATCAGTTAACAGCTCAGGGTATAATTTCTGTTAATAATACATCAAATCTATATGAGGTCGTAAATGTGAGTAAAACAAGTATTTGTTTAGATTCTCCAGACTTACAAAATATAAATACTAATTCATACTTTGTAAATCCATTTGTAAATATTGTAATAGAATATTTAGGAAGACAAGGCTCTTAAAAAAATGGCATAGAATAATATAATAATCATCCACCTTATATATTGATTATATAGAGAGGATGATTATTTTTGTATATATGTATAACTTAATGTTTAGTTAAAAATGCTTTATAGAATATATCAAACATATTAATACCTGTTATATTTGTTACTATTGCAAATATTATAGCGATGAATAATATAAGTATAAGTATTTTTGTTAAAAATAGTAATAGTGTATGTAAGTAATGTTCATATATATTTTTATATGGCCTATTTTGACTAAAGAAATTTTGCATTTTTTCATATAAATTTTTTGGGTTTTCATTATATGGAATATAGTTTTCTTGTTGAATATTATTATAATTTTCTTGGTTGTTAACATCTTCTACATCTTTGGTATTATCTATATCTTCATCTTCGTAATATTCAGAAAGGTCAATTCCTCCTAAAAAGTGCTCTATAATTTGGTCTTTTTTTTGAAGTTGTGATTTTAAATAGTTTATTTGTTCATTTAGAATAGTTTCTTTTTTTTCAAAGCTTTCTTTATTATTATTTTTTTCTTCTAACTCCAAATTTAAATTTTCATCATATTGTTTCCTTTTAGTTTCGTCAGATAAGGTTTCATAGGCTTCATTTAATTCTTTTATTTTTTCTTCAAAGAAAATTTTTTGATCGTTTTGAGCAGTATCTGGATGATACTTTTTAACTTGCATTTTAAATACTTTTTTTATAATATCGGGAGAAGCTTTTCTATTTACTTCTAAAATTTCATAATAATCTTTCATTTGCTTACCTCAAATAATTTAAAATTATTGTATATTATATAACAATAAAAGTCAAGTTGATGGTTAAAATATGTAAATTAAATATATAAAACAATTTTGAAAATACTTAAAGTTACTATTTACATATTTTACCGAAAATGATATAATATATTGAAACATTTAGTAATGTTTAATAATTAAATTAGAAAGTTAGGGAGTTGATTAATAGTTGTTTAATATATTTTCAAGAGAAGGGCTAATTTCCTTTTTATATTTTTTACCTGCTTTGTTAATTTCACTTTCAATTCATGAATTTGCTCATTCTTTTATAGCGTATAAACTGGGAGATAAATCACAAAAAGCTTTAGGAAGAATGACACTTAATCCACTTGCACATATTGATTTGTGGGGATTTGTTTGTATTGCACTTTTTGGATTTGGATGGGGAAAACCAGTTATAGTAGATGATAGAAACTTTAAAAATAGGTCAAGGGATAATATGCTTGTTGCACTTGCAGGACCAATGTCAAATATTTTGCTTTCTATAGTTTTTACTATAATATTAAAAATATTAATGGTTATAGGTGTAGTTGATTTAGCAGTATCTACAACAAGTGGAAATGTTCTTACAAACATGTTAGTACTAAGTATTCAATTTAATGTTATATTTGGTATTTTTAATATGTTACCAATACCACCATTTGATGGTTCAAAAGTTTTATTCTATTTTTTACCTGGAAAATACAAAGAAATAATGTATGTATTAGAAAGATATTCTTTTATAATCATACTTGTACTAGTGTTTACAAATATAAGCAGCTATATAATTTCACCAATAGTAAGTGGAATACTTAAACTTTTAAATGTAATTTTAATGATATAATTTTTAAAAATAATAGAAAAATAAAATAGGAGATTTAAATAAAATGTTAGGACTTACAATAGAATCAAGTTGCGACGAAACATCAGTTGCAATTTTAAAAGATGGAAGAGATGTGCTTTCAAATGTAGTATCTACACAAATAGAAATTCACAAAATGTATGGCGGGGTTGTTCCAGAAATTGCGTCAAGAAAGCATCTTACAAATATATCGTATGTAGTAGATGAAGCGTTAAAAGAGGCAAATGTAACGTTAAAGGATATAGAATATATAGGTGTAACGTATGGACCTGGACTTGTTGGAGCGTTACTCGTTGGGGTATCTTATGCTAAATCACTTGCATATGCATTAAATATTCCAATTGTTCCTACTCATCATATAGAGGGACATATAGCAGCAAATTATATAACAAACAAAGAATTAAAGCCACCATTTTTAGCTTTGGTTGTATCTGGTGGACACTCACATATAATACATGTAAAAGGTTATACAGAATTTGAAATATTAGGTAAAACAAGAGATGATGCGGTAGGAGAGGCTTTTGATAAAGTGGCAAGAACACTTGGCTTTTGTTATCCGGGAGGACCAGAAGTTAGTAAGCATGCTGAAAAACGGAGAACCTACATATAACCTTCCTAAAACTAAGTTCGAAAACTATGATTTTAGCTTTAGTGGAATAAAAACCGCCGTTATAAACATAGCACATAAAGAAAAGGAAAATTTAAGAATAGATGATATGTGTGCTTCATTTGAAACAACAGTATGTGAAGAACTTGTATCTAACGCTATAAGGGCAATGAAAGATAAGAAAATAAAAAAGATAGTTCTTGCAGGAGGAGTATCAGCAAATAGACTTTTAAGAAAAATGTTAAAAGAAGAAGCTACTAAAAATGGTTTTGAAGCATACATGCCAGACTTAAAATATTGTACTGATAATGCAGCTATGGTAGGAAGTGCAGCATATTATAACTATATTAATAAAAAAGCATATAATATAAAAGAAAAGCTAGATTTAAATGCAAAAGCAAATTTAAAAATTGGAGAATAGAAAAGTAATATTAAAAAGAGGTGTTGATTTTGAAAAATAAAAGTATATTAATTGGTGTTATAATTGTTGCAGTAATAGTTTTGATTTCTATAGGACTGTTAGTAACTTCAAGTAAAAATAATAATGAGGATATAAATAATTCTTTGGCAATTGAAATATATAACAAGTATACGAATGATGTAGATGGAGGAATAGAATGTTTAATAAATAATGTTCAGTATAGTAGTATGCAAAATGATGAGAAAATAAAAGTTTCAAGAGAACTATTGGAGTTATATAAAAATGATAAATTAATAAAAAATATAAATTATTCTAATGAAAGTAAAATTTTTACTTTTCAATATAATTCAGGTGAAGAAAAGGGAAATTTAGGTGGTCTAAAAATAGAAAGATTTAATTCTATGTTTAATTAAATAAAAAATAATATATGAGTTAAGGAGTGAAGATTAATTGGCAATTTTTGCAATATCAGATTTACATTTATCTTTTGGAACAGATAAACCAATGAATGTGTTTGGTAATGTTTGGGAAAACTATGAAGAAAAAATAGCAAATAACTGGAAAGAACAAGTAAATAACGATGATACTGTTATAATTCCTGGTGATATATCATGGGGAATTGACTTAAAAGAAGCTTTACCAGACTTTAAATATATAAATGATTTGCCTGGTAAAAAGATAATTTTAAGAGGCAACCATGATTACTATTTTTCCACTAAGACAAAACTTGAAAATTTTTTCAAAGAAAATAATTTAAATACTCTTACCATTTTGCATAATAATGCTATAGAGCTAGAAGAGTGTATTTTATGCGGTACAAGAGGCTGGGGGAATACGGAAGGCAGTGACAAGAAGTTAGATAAAAAAATAATAGAAAGAGAAAAAATAAGATTAAGGCTTTCACTTGATGAGGGAAAAAAACTGCAAGATAATATTTTAAAAGAAAAGAATATAAAAAAAGATATAATTGTTGCAATGCACTTTCCTCCATTTATTTCAAATTATCAAGCAATATTAAAAGAGTATAACGTCAAAATGTGCATTTATGGCCATTTACACCGGATATGGTCACTTTATGGTTAAAGAAGGAATAATAGATGGAATAGAATATAAAATGGTTTCGTGTGATTATACTAAATTTAAATTAATAAAATTGTTGTAAAGTACTTGCAAAAAAATAAAAAAAATGTTACAATGAATTTGTTACAGTTTATTGTAACAATACATAGGGGCATCGTATAATGGTTAATATAGAAGTCTCCAAAACTTTTGATGAGGGTTCGATTCCTTCTGCCCCTGCCATATATAATTATTGAGAGGATTTTTGAAATCTTCTCTTTTTGTTTTTAGGAGGATGTGTATGGGAATAATAATTGCAGGATTTGCAACTGTGGGAAAAACATATTTGGCCAAAAAATATAATAATATTATTGATTTAGAATCTGGAAGTTTTAAATATGATTATACAGGATATAAAAAGATAGATTATGAAAAGCTTAAAGGAACTAAAGATAGAAAAATAAATAATAATTGGCCATCTAATTATTATGAAGCTATACAGAAAGCCAAAAATGAGTATGATATTGTTTTCGTGCAGTTGCATCCTATACATATTGAATACTTTGATAAAAATAACTTTGAGTATTATATTGCATATCCAGATTTAGATGACTGGGATTTTGTAGAAAATCGTGCTAGAGAACGTGGTAATAATCTAAATTTTATTAAAAGATTAAAAGAAGTTTTTAATAAATATTACGAAATTTCTAAAAATTCAAAAGCTATAGAAATATTAATTGTAGATAAAAATAAATCTTTAGAAGATATTTTAATTGAAAGGAAAATTATATAATGGAAATAAAATGTAAAGAAAAAGATAAAGTTTTAGCTTTTATTTTGAATGAAGAAAATGAATTACTTTTGCTTAAAACTAGTGATAAAGACAAGGTATTTAATTATTCTTTTTTTTATACTGTAACAGGAGGGAAAGAAGAATTTGATTTATCATTTGAAGACACAGTTAAAAGAGAAATAAAAGAAGAAACAAATTTAGATGCAATAAATATTAAATTCTTAAATTATATACTAAAGTATAATATAAATGAGGTTTGTTGCAATGAACATGTTTTTCTAGCTAGAGTTAAAAAAGATAAAATAATATTAAATGAAGAGCATGTTGAATATTTATGGTGCAAAACTATAAAAGAGTATGTAGATAAAATAAAGTGGTTTTATAACAAAGAGATTCTCTTAAAAATCCTAGAAAATGCTGTAGAAGATAAAATATATTTTAAAAATATAAGAGAAGAAAAGTTATATTAAAAACAATAGATAAGCTAACAATAACATAAATGTTAAATAATAAATAATAGAAATGGTAGGAAGGAATTTTGGTTCTAAGTCAATAGTTGGGGTGGAAATTTCAAAAATTACTTAGAAACTATAGCAAAAGGGTGAACTTAAG
>CAKPAG010000017.1 GCA_934132895.1 uncultured Clostridia bacterium | reverse complement strand
AATGTGAATAATTAAAGAATTATTTACAAATTCGATAAAAAAATCTTTTAAATTTAAAGATTTTACTTGCAAATTTAGCAATTTTATTATATTATTTTTATGCATTTAAAACAGCTCCTTTTAATGTGTGGGTTTGATAACATTATTTTACAACGAGTTGGTTTTAAATGCAATTTTTTTTTGCAAAATAATGTTGGGTTGGATTTTACCACCCCAACGAATATTATACAACCCGAATTTATGAATTCGCGGCATGCTTTTTGCCATATTTAAGATCACAGCATTAAAGTACTCTTTTACATGAAATTTTGTGATAGAGAAATTAGGCCAATTAAATATCAAGTAATAAGAGTAAAAAATAGTCAAATATTTATTAAGAATATTTCTTTTAAGAAAATTTTATGGTAAAATGTAGCAAATGCAAAAAAAGAATAAGGGAGGTGTAATATATTTGTTAAAGATTTCAAATATATCAAAATCATATAATGGAATTGATATTATATCTGATGTTTCGTTTTGTCTTTATGATAATCAAAAAGTAGCATTAGTAGGAAAAAATGGTGTCGGAAAGTCTACACTTATGAAAATAATTGCAGGTATAGAAAGTCCATCTTCTGGAGAAATAAAAATTTCGGAAAATATGAATAGCATAGGTTATTTAAAGCAAGAATTTAAAGAGAGCGAACTGGATAAAACTGTAAATGAATATATAGAAGAGAGTGTAGGAATTATGCCTTTAAAAATAGAATTGGAAAAACTTCAAAATAGTGATCTTACAATTCAAGAAAATTTTGAAAAATTTTCTGAAATACAAGAAAAATATATCCAGATGGATGGATACAATTTTGAATATAAAAAGCAAATGACTCTTGCAGGATTAAGTTTAAACGATTCTATTTTAAATAGAAAGATTTCTAGTTTGAGCGGAGGACAAAAAAGTAAAATACTTCTTTCAGTTGTGCTTTTGAGTTCCCCAGATTTGCTTTTACTTGATGAACCCACTAATAATTTAGATATTCAAAGTATTGAGTGGTTAGAAAAATATTTAAAATCTATTTCAACTCCCGCTTTAATAATTTCTCACGATAGAAAGTTGTTAGATAATGTTACAAGTAAAGTAATAGAAATTGATGAAAATACAAAAGGAATTAACGAATATACTGGAAATTATACTGACTATATCTCATATAAAAGGAAAAAAATAAATAAACAAATGGAAAACTATGAAATTCAACAAAGGAAGATTTCTAATATGACTGAAAGTATAAAGCAAAAAAAGAATTGGGCTGAAATTGGTAGACATCAAACCATGTCAGATAACGATAAATATACAAAAGGCTACGAAAGGGATAGGGCCAGTTCAAATTCTAGTGCTGCCAAAAGAATTGAAAATCAAATTAAGAAGATGGAAAAAATAGAAAAGCCAATAATAAGAGAGCCATTAGCCATAAATATTAAATTATCTGATATTGATAAATCGGCTGCGTATTTTTACACAGAAGATTTAGTATGTGGGTATGACGATAGATTTTCAGTAAGTATTGGAAAATTTGATATAAAATTTGGTGATAGAATATTACTTGTAGGACAAAATGGAACCGGAAAGTCCACCTTTATAAATACTTTGTTAGGTAAAATTAAACCGTTATCTGGAAAAGTTAAAAGAGGAAGTAAACTAAAGATTGGCTCTCTATTACAACAAGGATTTCAGGGAAGTGAAGTAAGTAACCTTTCTGTCGAAGAGTATTTAAAAGCTAATACTAAATGTGAAAAGAGTATTATTTTTACAACTATGGTTAAATTTGCTTTTAAATATGAAGATAGAGAGAAAAAACTTAATATTTTAAGCCCTGGTGAAAGAACTAGACTTTATTTATTAATATGTTCTATTAATGAAATTAATACTTTGATTTTAGATGAGCCTACTAATTATCTTGACATAGAGGGCTTAGAAGCTTTAGAAGAAGTTATTCAGAACTTTAAGGGAACTTTAATTATAAGTTCACATGATAGGAATTTTTTAGAAAAAGTAAATCCTAATTGTAAAATTACTTTCTTAAGAGGTACAATTAATAGAAAGTATTATTAGTTATTGTTACGTTAGATTTTCATATAGAAGTTCAATTGCTATAGATAGTATAGTAATGTATAATCTAAAGTATTGTAAATGAATCAAAAAATTAAAGGAGGAAGAATAATGGAAAATTATATGTATTTATTAGAAAAAGGTAAAGAAGAAGGAATAGAAAAAAATGTAGTAGGTGCTGTAATACAAGATAAGAATAATAAAGTATTAATAATGACAAGAAAAACTGATGATTTTATGGGAGGAATAGACGAGTTACCAAGTGGTAACATGGAAACGGGTGAAGATATACTTACGGCTTTAACTAGAGAAGTAAAAGAAGAAACTAATCTTGAATTAGAAGAAATAGTATGCTATATTAATAGCTTTGATTACAAATCTGGGAGCGGAAAAAATGCAAGACAATATAATTTTGAAATCAAAGTTAAAAGTACAGAAAATATTCTTTTAACAGAGCATGATTCGTATTCTTGGGAAGATTTTAATGAAATAATGAAGAATGAAAAAATTACTAAGCAAGTAAAAGAAACTATAATAAAATATTTTGATACAAGATTGTAGCTGGTACTCAAAATTAAAGTAACTACTTAATAGATGATTAATTAAAAATAATTATACATATTATAATCTCGATTCTTCTTTCAAAATATGTTACTTTGTTGTATAATGGTTATGGGTGAAAAGGAATGAAACAAATTGAAATAACAGTAAGATTAAATGAAGACGTTAAAGTTGCAATTAAAAAATTAGAAAAACTAGGATATAAAAGAATTAGAGAAAGTGATATAGAAGATATATATTTAACTTCAAAGTTAAATGAATTAAATAAAGATAATATACAATATATACTAAAAAAATCAGTCCTTTTAAGAAAATTAAAATTGGCTGATAAAGAAATAAAAAAGATAACCTACAAAAATAAAGAATATGATGAAAAAGGTACTGTTATTTCAGAGAGCAAAATAAATTTAGATTGTAGTGATTTAGAAAAAGCCGAGGAATTATTTAAAAATTTAGATTTTGAAAGATTGGTTGTAGTAAAATATCATGTTATAGTGTACTCAAAAGGTACGTTAGAGTACGCTTTTCAAATTGTAGAAAATTTAGGGACTTTAATAGAATATGAAAATTCAGATGACTTTACAAATAAAAGTATAAGTGAGATAGATAATGCAAAAGATGAAATGTATAATCAAATATTAGAAACAGGAATAAATATAACAAGAGAAAAAGATGTAAAGAAAGCTTATGAGCTTATAGCAAGATCTTTGGTATAATGAATGGATATATGTTATGAAAATTTTCTTAGTAAGGCATGGACAAGATGAACCGGGTTATAGAGGTGGATGGAGTGATTTACCTCTAACCCAAGTAGGAGAGAAAGAAGTAAAAAAATTAGCTGAATTTTTAAAAACAAAACAGAAAGAATATAACATACAAAGAATAATATCAAGTGACTTAAAAAGAGCAAGAATGACTACAGAAATAATAACAGAAAAAATAAATGTTGAAGTTGAATATACTAAAAATTTAAGAGAAATCAATAATGGTAAGTTATCTGGAATGTCTAATAAAGAAGCAAGTGAAAAGTATCCAGGACTTTATTATAATACATTGGATATTGATGAAAGATATCCAGGAGGAGAAAGTCCACAAGAGTTTTATACTAGAATAATTAATTATTTTAATTCTCTTCTTAAAGAAAGTAAAAATTTTGATAGTATAATGCTTGTGACTCATGGTGGAGTTATTAACGCTATATACAGTTATGTAACAAATACTAATTGGTCTAATAAATTTAGTAATATAAAGGTGGCAAGTTCAAGTCTTTTTCAAATTGACATAGATAAAGAAAATAATAAAGTAAAACAAATAGAGATAGGCTAGTATGTAGAAATAAAGAGAACTTTTGTATGGCTTATGGAGTTAGTTATGAATGATAGATTTAACAAATATTATTTGGAATTTTTGGATATAGATAAAGCAGTCAAAATAAATGGTGTGTGGTTTATTCGGAACAACTAAAAGAGAGGTTCCATTAAACAAGGAATTTTTTTACCCATTGATTTACACTAAATATAACGGAGAAATATATATATCAGTTTCAAATCAATATTATAATTTAGTTTTAAATAATATAAAAGATATTGACTTTACTAAATTAAATAATAAGCATATAATAGCTTTTTTCAAAAAATTATTTTCAGATGTATTAGAAAATTTTGAAGTAAAAGAAATGTATAGAATGTATAGGGATACTAAGTTAAATATAACTGGAAATGATGCAGTACTCCTTAATAAAAATAATAAGAAGTATTTTATGAATACAGGGAAAAAATCAAATGATGTAAGTTTTAAAGAAAAGAAATGGAAGGAACTTAAAAATATAATTGATACTGAAATGATATATATTATTAAAACTGAAAACAAAATCACTTCAATGGCTTATGTATCAGATATTTTCGCAGAAGGAGCAAATATTGTTGTTAGCACAGATGAAAAAAATAGAAAGAAAGGATATGGAAAAAAGGTAGTAGCTCGTCTTACAAATTCAGTAATAGAAAGAAAGCTACTACCAATATACTTTGTAAATATAAATAACAAGCAATCTATAAATTTGGCAAAATCGTTAGGATATATAAATATAGCTGATGAAATAGTGGTATGTTTTAGAAAATAGAAAATATTTATTTAATATAATAAATTTAGATTGTATTAGGGGGAAAATTAAATGGAATGGAATCAGATGTTACCTGAGTTAGATGTTTTTAATTTAGAAGAAAGCATATATTTTTATACAAAACTTATTGGATTTAATATAGTATATGAAAGAAAAGAGAATAAATTTGCTTTTTTAGAACTAGGCAAAGTTCAAATTATGATACAACAAATAGATAAAGAAAATAACAAATGGCAAACAGGGAATTTGGAATATCCTTTAGGAAGAGGAATTAATTTTCAGATAGATGTAAAAAATATTGAAGAAATACATAATAGATTAAAAAAAGAAGACTATAAAATATTTGAAGAGATAGAAGAACACTGGTATAGGAAAGATGATGAAATGCTTGGGTGTAAAGAGTTTTTGGTACAAGATCCAAATGGATATTTGCTAAGATTCAGTGAGGATATATAAATATTCTCATTTTTTTAATTTATTTATATTGATTAAAAATATATTATATGTTATAACAAAGTTAAATAAAAATGTAGGAGGTTTTAAATGTTAGAATACGAGTATAGCTTTAAAGTAAAAGATGTTAATCCTTTTATAGAATTCTGTAAAAAAGAAAATTATATGGAAAAAAGCATAGTTTCACAAAAGAGAGTATTGTATAGAAATAATAGCGGGATATTAGCTAGAATAACTACTAATAGTCAAGGTGAAAATGAAAAGTCATATTTGAATTTTAAAGAAGCCGATGACTCTGAAAAAATATTAAAAGTGTCTAAGGAATCTATTGAGCTTGAGATTAACGATAGCAACAAAGAATTTGTAAAATCACTTTTAAATATGTTTGAATTTAAAGAAAACAAAGAACTTATAAGGAAAAGATATGTATATACTAAAGGAAAAGTAAAATTTGAGATTGATGAATATCAAAAACCTCAAATGAAAGTAGTAGCAATTGAGGGAGAAAAACAAGAAGTAGATGAAGTATATAAAAAAATAGAGGAGTTGTATTTGAAATATAAATTAGAAGAATAAATAATTAATACAATTATTTAATTTATACCTGTAAGTAAAAGTATCAATTTGAGATTATTTATAGGAGGATAAAAAATGAAAATAATAGTTGAAACTTTAAACAAAAAGAAAATCAATGTAAATTTGGAAAGAGCCGAGCTAATAGTAGGAGCGACTGCTTTTCTCACAAAAGAAAACTTAAGCAAAGATGATAAGGTTATAAACCCAATAACAAATGAAATGTTACCTATAATAAAAAGTAATGAAAATAGATTTTTCGTTCCTGCTCACAATATTTCTGATTATAATTATGCAAAACAAAATAACTTAGAAATAAAACAAGTTGTAGCCCCATATTTTTATGGAACAGGAGAAGAAAAGCCAAGAGAAGACGTAAAGACTCAAACTCGTCATAGTGTAATAGCCGTTATAAAAGATCTAGAAAATAATAAATATATATGTTTAGATTGTAAAAATAGAAACTGTAAATCGTTTGTAATGGGTGGAATTGAGCAAGGTGAAACTATAGAGGAAGCAGCTTTAAGAGAGGTTAAAGAGGAAACTGGATATTTAAATGTTAAAATAGATAGAATTTCAGATATTAGTATGTATAATCATTTTTATGCAGGATATAAAGGTGTAAATAGATATGCTATTTTAGAAGTAGTATTTGGACATTTAGAAAATAGTCAAAAGGAAGAATTGTCAGCAGAAGAAAATAGTAAGCATGTGGTAAAATATATAGATGAGAAAGATTTAAAGGATTATATAAATGTAAATAATAACATGTTTGTAATAGAGGAATTGTTACATCAAAATAAGCCATATGAAAAGGAAGAGGGCAAAATAATAAATTCAACTGAATATAACAAAATGGATATATTTGAGGCAAGGAAGAAAATTGAACAAAAGCTATTAAGTTAGATAAAGCGTATTTTTGTATATTATATACTAAACAAGAGGGATTAAAAATGAAGAATAGAATAGAAGTTGAAGAAAAATATTTTGTGGGAAATTTAAAACTTTTAGAAGAAATTGCTATATCACAACAATTTAAATTAGATAATAGTTATATAGAAAATGATGAATACTTTACAGATATAGAAAGTAAATATATAAAAAATAGAACATGTTTAAGATTAAGAAATACAGATAATAAAACTTTGGAACTAACGTTTAAGGGAAAGTCTAATAATTTTCAGGGAAATAGTTATGCTAAACTAGAAAGAAATATAGATTTGGAAATCGAGCAATATGATGATGTTGTAGAAATGCTCAAAAATCTAGGATATTATAGTTATACTATAGTAAATAAAAATAGAAAAGTATATACTAAAATAGTTGATAAGCTAAATTACAATATAATGATTGATGATATTAAAGGAGTAGGAACTTTCGTCGAGTTTGAAATCTTATCAAGCAATTTAAACGATTCTATTTCAGAAATAAAAGAAAAATTAAACAAGTTTATTGAGTATTTTGAAAGTGTAGGTTTAGAAGAAGCAAAACTACCATACAGAGATTTTGTTGCAAATCATTTGTTTTCATGTATAAATCCAAATAATATGCTAACTACAATATTTGTTGGAATAAATGATGTATCTAGCAAATCTAAAAATAATGAAGAGTTAAATATAAATATTTTATTAATAAAAAAATTAAAAGAAAAGGGAATAAGATTCGGTTTAGTTTCTAATTCTTCAAAAAATGATCTAGCTTCTCTAATTGAAAAATTAGATGTCAAAGATTTATTTGAAGTAGTAATTTCTAGAGAAGATTTAGAAAATTTGAACCAAGATTCAGGCTTGTATATTTTAGCAATGAAAAAAATGAAAGTAAATCCTAATGAATGTGTAGTTATAGAAGATTCTTTAAAAGGCTTTAAAGCTGCACAAGAAGCTAATATATTAGCTGTAAAGACAAATGAACATTCGGGAGAAAACAAAGAATTGAACAAGTGTATAACAATAGAAAAAATTAGTAGATTGTTTTTAAATATTATAAATAATATATAATAAAAATAAAAGAAGAACCTAAAGAAATGTATGGAGACATAATAAAAAAGAAATTAAAAGAAGATGTTAAATTTAAGGAACTATTTGAAAATAATTTAGAGGAAATTTTAAAAGGAAAATATATTAATTAGTATTAGAAATCAACTTGAATATTAAAGAACTTTCTAATTTGTAATTATAATAAATAAAGTGAGTTTCAAAACAAAATGGAATTCACTTCGTTTGTATCTTGTAATATAAACAATAAATTTTTAGTATTATATAAAATGTAAATATAAATGTATTGATTTTGGTTAGTTGATATAATAAAATAAATTTGGAATATTGAGGTGAAAAAATATGAATGAGATAGAGTTAAAGTATAAGATAAAAGAATTCCCAGAAAATTTATACATAATTGAAGTTCAAAAAATAGTCCAAGATTATTTATATACAGACCATTATTCTGCAATAAGAAAGAGGAAAGTAGTGCAATTATTTAAAAATCGGGATAAAATTAGAAGAAAAACCAAAGTATATTTATACAGTAAAGACAAATCAAGATAGAGAAATATTAGCTATTACTGAAATAGAGTCAGAAATTTCAAAAAATGAGTATGATAATTTGAAATTAAGTAAAAATGTTTATACAATAGAAAAAAATAGATATAAGATAAAAATATCTGAAAAATTAATTGCAGAAGTCGATGTATATTATAAAGAACTAGATGGACTTGTAACAATTGAAGTTGAATTTTCTTCAGAAGAGGAAGCTAGAGAGTTTATTCCACCTAAGTGGTTTGGAAAAAAATTAGATAAAAATATGTTTTCTAATTCAGTATTGGCGAATATGGATAATTCAAAATTAAAAGAAATGTTAGGAAAAGAGGAAATACTTAAAAATACTAGTATAAAAGAACATTTTGAAAATAAATACAAGGAGTATTAAATAATGATTAGTCTAGTAAAATTTCAAAATTACAAAAAAATATTGGAAAAAAACATATCTAAGAAGTCTTTTAGAGCACGTCTTTTATTTGAAGCAATAGAGGATGAAAAATTTGCAAATGAATTGTTAGAATACTTAGAAATACTTTCAAAAAGTATTTCTTCTTATAAATTAGATAAAATATTCTTTGAGATAAGAGAAAAAACAATAAATAGTTATAACAAGGCAAAAATTGAAAAGCTTTTACATAAAAAACTTAACCTTTGTTTAAGGTCTTTAGCATATTTTTATTTATTAGAATGTTTAGATGAATATTCTCTACTAAGTGATACTATTATAGAAGAAATTAAAAATAAATATCCTTCAAACTACTTACAAGTTATATCAAATGTGGATAGGATATTTGTTTCTAGTGACATAGAAGGAAAAATAGCAAAAAATGTTGAAAAGATGGATATAAAAGATGATACTATTAAAAAATATTTAGTTCTTAAAAAATGGCAAGATTCACAACATTATTTTTTTGAGGGAAGTTATTGGAATTATATAGAAAAGATTCATCTGGAATATTTAGGAGAAACTTCGCTTACTCCTTTTGAATTGGAGCAAGAAGTGTTAAAGAAAAGACTTTTTGATTATTTAATAAATAAAAAAGTAATTGATTTAGAGATGTGTAGTATTTTAGTAGAACTATATATAAAAAGTGATGTTATAAAGTTAATTGGTGGGAAAATGTATGGATTAGCAGTATTAAATAGCAAAAACATCCGAGTCCCATATTCTGTTGTAATTCCTACTTTTGTAAAAAATGTTAGTCAAAAAGATATTTGTTTTTTAAAAGAAAAATGCGAAAGATATTCAGTTAGAAGTTCAGCAGATGTTGAAGATGGTAAAAAGAAATCTTTTGCAGGAATGTTTGATTCATATTTAAATGTTAAATATAATAAACTTTTAGATAGTATAGATAAGGTAAAAGAATCTGTAAAAAATAGAAGAGTAGAAGAATATATTGGGGTAAGTCAAATTAAATCAATTAATATGGCTGTAATTATTCAAGAATTTAGAGAGCCGTTATACTCTGGAGTTTGGATAGGAAATAATGTTCAAACTGGAATTTTAGAATGGGTAAATGGAAATGGAGAAAAATTAGTTTCTGGAAAGTGTACACCACATACTGAAATATGGAATATAGATAATAATTTAGAAGGAAAAATAAAAGTAAAGAGTGAGTTTATTGGTAAAAAAATGATTGAGTATCAAAAGCAGTTAGGTTGTAAGGCTGATTTTGAATGGATGATTTTAGAAGAAGAATTAGTTATGTTACAGTTTAGACCAGTTACTAAAGTTATGTTAAATGTTTTAGAAGAATCATCTGGTATGAGCAAGTATATAAATGGTGTACCTGCTTCTTGTGGTATAATAGTTGCTAAGCCACAGTATCTAGTTTCTTCTAATGAAAATTTAGAAGAAGAAAGAATTTTACTTACAGAGTTTACAGGAACTAATTGGGTACCAAATATTCTAAAAGCAAAAGGAGTAGTTACTGCAAAGGGCGGATTTTTATGTCATGCTGCTATAATCTGTAGAGAATTGGAAAAGCCATGTGTTACTGGTGTGGGAAAAAAAGCTATAGAAAAAATTGCTAGGGCTAGTCTAATAGAAATGAATGGAAATACTGGAACTATTAAATTAATTCAAAAGGAAAAAAATGAAGTTATTGAGTGTAATTGCCCCATGTGATTACTTTATATTACGAAGCAAAAAAGCTGAATAGTGTAAGTACTAAAAACTTCTAAAAAATTGTTATAATAGCTAAAATAATATCAAAAATGCAAAAAGTGGCATTTTTGCATTCGAAAAACATGCAAAAAGTGGCAAAAATATTGACGAGTAGTTCTGTTTTTGATAAAATGTAATTAGGTGAAGTGAAATATGATTAGATTATTTGAGAAAAATTTAGTTGATTGGAAAAATTCTGGAATGAAGAAACCTCTGATGGTTATACGGAGTAAGACAAATAGGAAAAACATATCTTATAGAAAAATTTGCTAAAGAAAATTTTTCAGAATATATATATATCAATTTAGAAAAACAAGAAGAAGTAAGAGAAATTTTTGAAGACACGATTGATGATGAAAAAATATTACAAAGATTAGAACTTTATTTTGGAAGAAAAATTGATTTGGATAAAACTATATTTTTCTTTGATGAAGTGCAAACAAGTGAAAATTTTATAGTATCACTTAAATATTTTAGTGAATCATCAAAGCCATACAAAATAGTTTGCGCAGGAAGTTTATTAGGAGTTAAAATCAATAGATTTAATAGTTCTTTTCCTGTTGGAAAAATAGTTATGGAATATATGTATCCTATGAATTTCGAGGAGTTTCTTCTCGCAACAGGTAATAAATTATTATTAGAGAAAATAAAAGATTGCTATTTGAAAATGGAACCAATGCCTAATTTTGCACATGAGCAGGCATTAAGTTTATACAGGCAATATCTATGTGTTGGAGGAATGCCTGAATCAGTAAAAAACTTTGTAGAAAATGGAATGGATATATTAAAATATGATACTAATATATTAGCAAACATTGTTGAAATGTATATAGCTGATATGAAAAAATATGTAAAGAATAATAATGAAAGTGTAAAAATTGAAAAAGTATATAAAAATATACCAATTCAACTTTCGAAGGATAAGAAAACATTTAAGTATAATTTAATCGAAGAAGAAGCTAGAAAGAGAAAATACGAAACTCCTATAGAATGGCTTATTTCATCAAATATGGTGCTTATGAGTTTAAAGGTAAAAAAGGCAGAAGTACCTTTAAAAGTATATGTTGATGAAGATTCTTTTAAGCTATATTTAAGTGATGTTGGAATACTTACATCTATAACAGAACTTAATTTACCAGATATAATTTTGGATAAAAATTTTGAATATAAAGGTGCAATAGCAGAAAATTATATAGCAGAAGAATTTAAGTCGAAGAATAGATCTTTATATTATTGGACACATGGAAGAAATGCTGAAGTTGATTATCTATTATATAATAACGATGGAATTATACCGGTAGAAGTTAAAAGTGGTAGTAGTGTAAAATCTATAAGTTTAAATACGTATATAAAAGAAGTTAAGCCTAAATATGCTATTCGCATATCAGCTAAAAATTTTGGATTTGAGAACAACATAAAATCTGTTCCGTTATATGCAGTTTTTTGCATTGAATAAAGAAGAAAAATATATAGTAGCAATGAATTTATGGAATTTAGCGTAAATACATTGCTATATTTATTATTAGAGGAGATGAACGTTTATGAAAAAATATGATATAAATATAGATAAAAAATGGCAAGAACATTGGGAAAGTAAAAACGTGTTTTGTGCAAAAGAGGATAAGACATTACCAAAATGGTATGGATTGATAGAATTTCCTTATCCATCTGGACAAGGTTTACATGTTGGCCATCCTAGAAGTTATACAGCACTTGACATTATAGCAAGGAAAAAAAGAATGCAAGGATTTAATGTACTTTATCCAATAGGATTCGATGCATTTGGACTTCCAGCTGAAAATTTTGCTATAAAAAATCACATCCATCCAAGCATTATAACAAAAAAGAATATAGATAACTATAAAAGGCAGTTAAAATCTATAGGATTCTCTTTTGATTGGTCAAGAGAAATAAATACTACAGATCCTAACTATTATAAATGGACACAGTGGATATTTATTAAATTGTTTGAAAAGGGACTAGCATATAAAGCAACAATACCAATAAATTTTTGTACAGGATGTAAAGTAGGTTTAGCCAATGAAGAAGTAGTGAATGGAAAATGTGAAAGATGTGGAAGCGAAGTAGTTCAAAAAGAAAAATCACAATGGATGCTAAAAATAACAGAGTATGCTGAAAGGCTAATTAATGACTTAGATGATGTAGACTATATAGAAAAGGTAAAAATACAGCAAAGAAATTGGATAGGAAAAAGCGAAGGTGCAGAAATAGAATTTAAATTACAAGACTTAGATGAAAAATTAAATGTGTATACAACAAGACCAGACACTATATATGGAGTAACATATATGGTAATTGCACCAGAGCATAAGATAATAGATAAAATAAAAGATAATATAACAAATTATGAGGAAGTATTGGAATATAGAAAAAAAGCCTCACTAAAATCAGATTTTGAACGTTCAGAAATAAATAAAGAAAAAACTGGCGTTAAACTTCGGAGGAGTGATGGCAATAAATCCAGTAAGTAAGAAGAAAATTCCAGTCTTTATTTCAGATTATGTATTAAGTACGTATGGTACAGGAAGTATAATGGCAGTACCAGCACATGATGAAAGAGATTATGAATTTGCTAAAAAATTTAATCAGGAAATAATTCAAGTAATTTCTTCTGAAGAAAAAAATATAGAAAACGGAGCTATTACTGATTGTGAAGAAGGAAAATTAATAAATTCAGAGTTATTAAATGGTCTTAGTGTTAAAGAAGCTAAGAAAAAAATAATTAATTATTTAGAAGAAAATAAAATTGGAAACAGAAAAATAAATTATAAATTAAGAGATTGGGTATTTTCAAGACAAAGATATTGGGGTGAACCTATACCAATGGTACATTGTGATAAATGTGGTTGGGTTCCAGTAGATATAAAAGACTTGCCTGTAAGATTACCAGATGTAAAAGAATTTGAACCTGGAGAAAATGGAGAGTCACCACTTGCAAAAATTGATGAATTTGTAAATACTACATGCCCAAAATGTGGAGGAAAAGCAAAAAGAGAAACTGATACAATGCCACAATGGGCTGGATCTTCTTGGTATTATTTAAGATATATGGATCCACATAATACTAAAGAATTAGCAAGTAAAGAAGAACTAGAATATTGGGGACCAGTAGATTGGTATAATGGAGGAATGGAACATACAACACTTCATTTACTATACTCAAGATTTTGGCATAAAGTGTTATATGATTTAGGAATAGTAAGTTATAAAGAACCATATAAAAAGAGAACATCACATGGAATGATATTAGGAGATAATGGAGAAAAAATGTCTAAATCTAAAGGCAACGTAGTAAATCCAGATGAAGTAGTAAAAGAATATGGGGCAGATACTTTTAGACTTTATGAGATGTTTATAGGACCATTTGATAGTACAGCACCTTGGTCAACAAATGGAATAAAAGGATGTGCTAAATTTCTAGATAGACTTTGGAATTTAACAAATATTTTAGTTGATGGAGAAGAGTATTCAAAAGAATTTGAAAAACCTATGAATAAATTAATTAAAAAGATAACTTTAGAAATAGAAGATATGAAGTTTAATACTTGTGTAAGTTCATTTATGGAAATAACTAATCAATTTTATAAACAAAAGAAGATAAATAGAAAAGAATTTTTAACACTTTTAAAATTGCTTAACCCATTTGTACCACATATAACAGAAGAATTAAATGAACGTATTGGTAATAATAAAAAAATATATGAAATGTCATGGCCTACTTATGATGAAAGTCTAACGGTAAGTGAAGAAATAGAATTACCAATTCAAATAAATGGAAAATTAAAAACAACTATAACCTTACCACTTGATATAAATGAAGATGAAGTAAAGAAATTAGTACTAGAAAATGAAATAGTCAAAAAAGAACTTTTAAATAAAACTATTAAAAAAGAAATCTATGTAAAAAATAGGATATATAATATTGTAATCGAATAAAAGGAATATAAAAAAATGTATTAAAGAAGTGAGGTAGAGTTTTATGAATAAAATAATACCAAAAAAGTTAAAAATTGGAGATGAAATTAGAGTAATTGCTCCATCTAGTAGTATGGCTATAGTAAGTGAAAATGTAATAAGTTTAGCAAAAACTAGATTGGAAAATCTGGGTTTCAAAGTTTCCTTTGGAAAAAATGCAAGAAAAATTTCTGATAAAGGATTTTATTCAATAGCAAGTATAAAAGATAGAATAGAGGATTTACATGATGCTTTCAAAGATAAAAATGTAAAAGCTATACTTACAGTATTAGGAGGATTTAATGTAAATCAAATATTAGAATATATAGATTATGATTTGATAAAATCCAATCCTAAAATTATATGTGGTTATTCAGATATAACTGCACTGTTAAATGCTATATATGCTAAGACAGGACTTGTTACATATTATGGACCTCATTTTTCAACATTTGGAATGAAATATGGAAATGAATATACAGAAGAATATTTTAAAAAAATGTTTATTGAAGATGGAACTATTTCTCTGAACGCTTCAGAAAATTGGAGCAATGATAAATGGTATAAAAACCAAGAAGAAAGGAAATTTATTTTAAATGATGGAATGGAATCTGTTTTTACTGGAATAAGCAATGCAGAAATAATAGGAGGAAATCTTTGCACTTTAAATCTATTACAAGGAACGGAATTTATGCCAAAAGTAGAAGAATGTATATTATTTATTGAAGATGATGGAATGGCAGTAGAAGAGTTTTTAGTAGAATTTGATAGAAATTTAGTATCTTTAGTACAGGCTATTGGGAAAAATAAAATAAAAGGAATAATAGTAGGAAGAGCAGAAATAAATTGCAATATGAATTATGAAAAATGGAAGGAATTAATTAAAACTAAAAACATTTTAAAAAATATCCCTGTTATAGTAGGAGCAGATTTTGGACATACAACACCAATGTTTACATTTCCTATAGGTGGAATAGCTAATATCTCTAATGTTGAAAAGATTAACATACAAATATCAGATAAATAAATATATTAGAAAAAAGTCGTCAAGTGAAAAGTTAAACGCAAGTTTGTAAAGTAAACGCAAGTTGTAAAAAAAAACGCAAGGTAAAAGCAATAT
>CAKPAG010000016.1 GCA_934132895.1 uncultured Clostridia bacterium | reverse complement strand
ATATTGCTTTTACCTTGCGTTTTTTTTTACAACTTGCGTTTACTTTACAAACTTGCGTTTAACTTTTCACTTGACGATTTTTATGTATATTATCTTGGATTAATTTTATTTATTTTTCTTTACTGAATAGCCAAATTTACCTTGTTTTTCACCAAGTGTAAAGTATTCACCATGTGAATAAGCAATAAGGTCACATTTTTGCATATCAAATCTACCAGTTTCATCAATGTACTTTTCATCTACGTTTATATTTACAACTTCTGCTATAAACATATCATGCGAACCTAACTCTTTTATTTCTTTTACTTTGCATTCAATTGTAACTGGACTTTCTTTAAGCATAGGTACATTAATAACTTTGCACTTTTCTTTATTTAAATTCATCACTTTAAATTTATCTATATCTCTACCAGATTTCACTCCACAAAAATCTGTTGCAAAGCATAAATCTTTAGTAGTAAGGTTTATACAAAACTCTTTTGTTTCTTTTATAATATTATAAGAAAATCTTTCTTTTCTTACAGATATATATGTCATTGCAGGATCAGTACAAATTGTACCAGTCCACGCAACTGTAAATACATTGTCTTTTTTTCCATCAGAACAAGTTACAAGTACAGCTGGTACAGGATATACTAAAGTTCCTGGTTTCCAAGTTTGTCTAGACATTTAAAATTCCTCCTTAAAACTTAATACTAATATATTTATTAAACTTGTTTTGTATTCCTAAATTTTCTTTGTAGTTTTTTTAATACTGGTAAAATATTACTATATGCAAAATATATAAATTTGTTATATACTTTATCTATTTCACCAATATATTTTAAAAGACCTTCTTCTCTTACAAATCCTGTTTTAAATTTATACAGTCCATTAGTTTTATCTAAATATATAATTCCGCCAAAGTTATATGTTTTACATTTTTTTTCCAGTCCCCATTTTATCATTTCCCATTGCATAGCATAATTTGGCATTAAATTTCTTTTTTCATTTGAACTGGCTCCATAAAGGTAAAACATCTCAGTACCATAGTTTATTGCTATAGCAGCTGAAAGAAGTGAATCTTCATGTTTAGCAATATATATTCTTAAATGTTCCTCATCAAATGCATCTAACATTCTTTTAAAATATTCGTAATCTCTGCAACCTATTTTATCCCTTGTACATGTTACTTTATATAGTTCATAGAAAACTTTCAAATCTTTTTCATCCCTAGAATAATATACTTCTACACCTTTTCTTTTAGAAAGCCTTATATTATATCTAGTTTTTTCTGCAAAACCTTTCATTAGCTCTTCTTCAGTTTTTCCATCTATATTTAGAACTGCCTCATATAATGGCTGAATTAACTTATCATGATCCGGATTTTTTCCAGATGTTTTATATCCATTTTTTTTATATAATTTTTCTAGTTCTTCATCATATACAATTTGAGGATCAAACTTCAAACAAAAAGCGTTATATTTCTTAGCAACTGTTTCTGCTTCTTTAACAAGTTTATTTACTAAATCTATATTCTTAGGGTCACATACTGGTCCTCTTGAAGAATACATTAAATAGTATTTCATCTTTGGTACCTTTTCTAGTAATAAACTCATTGCAGCAATAACCTTTCCATCTTCTTCTAGGTATACTATTTCTTGTTTCCAAGTACTTTTTACTTTTCCCCATTCCAAAGTTTGAGTAAGTCTTGCATATTCATTATTTTCTAAAAATTCTTTGTACTTTTTTATATCATTTTTATCTTCTTTGTTTAGTATTGGCAATTTTTTTACACCTTCTTTACCTTCTGGCCATCTTTGGAGTCTATAACTAAATATCCTTTTTCTTTAAGCTCATCTCTTAATTTATCTGAAAGTGAAAAATCTTTTTCTTCCCTTGCTTTCTTTCTTTTTTCTAGAATATCTGCTATTTCAACTGGCAAAGCAGATATATCTACTTCAGCTTCATTTTCACTTTTTAAAGTATTTTCTTCTAATTTTGTTAAATCAAGTGATAATACCTTATCAAATTTCTTTATTAATTCAAAATAGTCGTTTGATTTTTCCTTATTCTTAGCAATATCAAATATAACTGAAATAGCTACAGGCATATTCATATCTTCATTTATAGCATTTGAAAATTTTTCTTCATACTCTTTTATTATTTTTTCATCTATATGATTTTTTATACCCTTATGCTCTGCAATTTGTTCTTTTAGTTTTAATAATGTGTTGTTAGCAGATTTTACTGCATCCCAAGTAAAGTTTAATTTGTTTCTATAATTTGAAGAGTATGTAAAAAATCTAAACGCAATTGGTGATATTCCTTTTTTCTTTAAATCTTCCAAAGTATATATATTTCCTAAACTCTTAGACATTTTACCATTATCAATAAGTAAAAATTCTACGTGGCACCAATAATTAGCAGGATTTTCTCCTGTTGCACCTTTAGATTGAGCAATTTCATTTTCATGGTGAATAGGAATGTGGTCCACTCCCCCAGTGTGAATATCAAATTTTTCTCCTAAATACTTTCTTGACATTGCACTACATTCAATATGCCAACCAGGATAGCATACACCATATTTACTCTCCCATTTCATAATATGTTCTTTTGGAGCTTTTATCCAAAGTGCAAAATCTAAAGGATTTCTTTTTTCTGGATCAACGTCTATTCTTGCACCTGCCATCTGTCCTTTTAAATCAATTCTAGAAAGTTCTCCATAACTTGGAAGTTTTGATGTATCAAAATATATTCCTTTTGAAGTTTCATATGCATAACCATTTTTCATTATCTCATCAACATATTCTTCCATTTCCTTTATATGTTCTGTTGCTTTTACAATATGTTCTGGCGTTTTGATATTTAACATTTTAATATTTTCTAAGAATTCATTGGTATAAGTATTAGCTATTTCATATACAGATTTATTTAATTTTTTAGCTGACTTTTCCATTTTATCTTCGCCTTCATCAGCATCAGAGGTTAAATGTCCAACATCAGTTATATTCATTACTTGAGTTACGTTATATCCATCATATTCCAAAACTTTTCTTAAGGTATCCATAAAAATATATGCTCTCATATTTCCAATATGTGGGCTACTATATACTGTTGGTCCACAAGTATATATTTTTACATTTTTGTTTTTCTCATCTATTGAAACAAAGTCTTCTTTTTTTCTTGTTAATGTATTATATAATTTTAACATAGTTTCACCTTCTTATATTTATACTACTATTTATATGTCTTTACTATTATATACTATTCTTCTTCTATTTGCAAACAAACTGAGGAAGAAAAAAAGAAAAAATACGAAACTAAACTATAGTTTCGTATTTTTTTAGTTATGCTAGATGTATTACAACTGCTCCATACACTCTTTTCTTTCTTCTTTGAGCACCTAAAGTTCCAACATCATTCCTTGCTTTTCGCTCCTCCTCAATTCTTTTTTGCTTTTTTAACAAGAATTCATCTTTATACCTTTTTGCTCCAGCAGTATTCATCTTTTCCATTAATGAATTAAAAGTTTTAAGCGATATTTCTTCTTTTCTTCTGAAACTTACATCATCGCTATCAGAATTTAAAAATCTTTTATACATATTAAAGAATTTAAATGATTTAATATTTTCAAAGATAAATTTATAGTCTTCATAAGTATCTTCTCCACATTCATCTTTTTCTTTTAAAAACTCTAATATTCTAGTCTCAATTGTAGAAACTTTGATTCCTAATAATCCATCTAAGTCAATTGGAGTCATTCCTACTTTTAATAAGTATAATAGAAGTTTTCCATTTTTTTTGACTTCAGAAAGTGGATATAACGTAGTTATTTCAAGAAAACCATCATACCCCTCTTCTGTCACCTTTTTTATTAATGCCGATGATAAATACTTTTTAAATTCCCGCATAAAAAATGCCCTCCTAATTAAATTTAAAATTTTTCAAATTTTATTTTTTTATACCTATTTATATTATATCAGATAAACATAAAATAGTCAATCATATCGTTTAAAAATTATGTAATCTTTTTTTATAAATTATAGCTATATTATTTGCTATTCTTTCAAGCTCTAAATCTTTTCTTTTACTATTAACTTGACTACTAACTCGAGCCAAATTTTTATTTTTATCACTATTACATTCACATTTTTGTATTTTGTTGTTTCTTGTTTTTCTCAAATTTATCACCTATATATATTATATTTATAACTTTTTATTATAGAATATTTGTAAACTAATAAAAAATATGTTATACTTACTTATGATTTAAAATCATATATATTATAAATATTATAATTTTTAACAAAAATGGAGATGATAATTTTTATGCTATGTTCTGTATGTAAAAAAAATATGGCTGTTATATTTATAAACAAACTAGATAAAGAAGGAAAACAAACAAATGAAACTACAGGTCTATGCATTGAATGTGCAAAAAAACAAGGAATAGATCCTTTAGCAAATATTATGAAAGAAATGACTAATATGTCAGAAGAAGACCTAGAAAATATGTCTAGTCAATTTGACTCTATGTTAAATGGATTTTCTCCTAGTAATTTTGATACTGATGATGAAGATATTGATGATGAAAACACAAGTGGATTTAACATTCCTAATATATTTAGTAATTTTATGCCAAGAAAACAAAAAAATGGTAATACAAAAAATGAAAAAGAAGAAAAAAATAATAACGATAAAAAAACAAACAACAAAAAAAAGAGAAAAACTAAATATCTAGACACTTTTGGTGAAAACTTAACTGAGAAGGCTAGAAATGGTAAACTAGATTTAGTTATTGGAAGAGAAACTGAGCTTCAAAGAATGATACAAATACTAAACAGAAGAAGCAAAAATAATCCAGCTCTAATAGGTGAACCTGGAGTTGGTAAAACTGCTATCGTAAATGCATTAGCTATTGCTATTGCTAAAGGAGAAGTTCCAAGTAAGCTCGTAAACAAAGAAGTATATTTAATCGACATGACTTCACTTGTAGCTGGAACACAATTTAGAGGACAATTCGAATCACGTGTAAAAGGTTTAATTGATGAATGTAAATCTTTAGGTAATATTATTCTTGCAATTGATGAAGTGCATAACATTGTTGGTGGACTTGAGCACGATAATTCAATGAACGCAGCAAACATGTTAAAACCTGCTCTTGCTAATGGAACTGTACAAATAATTGGGGCAACAACTTTAAAAGAATACAGAAAGTATATCGAAAAAGATAGTGCATTAGAAAGAAGATTTCAACCAGTTATTGTAGATGAACCCACACTTGAGGACTGTTTTAAAATTCTAAAAGGAATAAAAAGCTACTATGAAAGCTATCATAAAGTAAAAATATCTGATAACATACTAAAGGATGCAGTTAATTTATCTGATAAATACATACATGATAGATTTTTACCAGATAAAGCTATAGATTTAATTGATGAGGCCTGTTCAAGAGTAAACCTTGATGATATAAACTTAGCAAAATTGGAAAAATTACAAAACGAACTTGAAACAATTACTGAAGAAAAAGAAGAATTAGAGCAAAATCTTGAAAACAGTGAAAATGTTGAAAGTAACGAAAAAAATGATGATAATATTGCTACATTTGAAAAGGCTGCTACACTAAAAGCTGAAGAATGTAAAATAAAATCTGAAATAGAAAAATTGGAGAAAAAAATCAAACCAAGAGAAGTAACCTTCGATGATCTAGCAAGTGTTGTTGAATTATGGACAAAAATACCAGTTATGAGAATAAAAACTGCAGAGTCTACTAAATTACTAAATCTAAAAGATAACTTAAAGAAAAAAATAATTGGTCAAGATACTCCAATTGAAGCTATATCGAATGCCATTTTAAGAAAAAGGGCAAATATTAGAAATATAAACAGACCACCTTCATTTATTTTTGTGGGTCCTACTGGTGTTGGTAAAACAGCTTTAGTAAAAGCTTTAGCTTATGAATTATTTGATAATGAAGAATCTGTTATAAAACTAGATATGTCTGAATATATGGAATCTCATAGCACTTCTAAATTAATAGGTGCACCTCCTGGATATGTTGGCTACGATGAAGCTGGACAACTTACTGAAAAAATAAGAAGAAATCCATATAGCATTGTACTTTTCGATGAAATTGAAAAAGCTCATCAAAGTGTATATAACATACTACTTCAAATACTTGATGAAGGTAAGCTTACAGACTCACAAGGAAAAACAGTATCATTTAAACATACTATAATAATACTTACTTCAAACTTAGGAACTAACTTTAAAAGCGACGGATACGGCTTTGCTAATAAACAAATTGAAGAAAATCTTCTAAATAATAAAGTTCAAGAAGCACTAAAAGAATACTTCTCACCTGAATTTTTAAACAGAATAGATGATATTATAACCTTCAATAAACTATCAAAAGAAAATATATTAAGTATCACCGATTTAATGTTAAAAGAGTTTAAAGAAGAAACAAAATCAAGAAATATTAAATTTAACTATACAGATAATGTAATTAAGTTTATTGCTGAAAAAGGCTATAATGATAAATTCGGTGCAAGACCTTTAAGACGTGCTATTCAAAAATATGTTGAAGATCCTTTAGCAGTAGAATTTATTAAGGGGGATTTAAAAGAAAACAAAGAATATTTAATTGATGTAAAAAATAACAAAATATGTATAATATAATAAAATAATATTAAAATAATGGTAAAATATTATAATTTAAAATTAAATAAAAATCGTTGAAATTACATTTGCAACTTCAACGATTTTTATTTATATAGTTTTATTCTTTTCCTGACATATTTATCTCTCTTATTTTATATAAAAATTGAATCACATCAACATTTATATTTTCAAAGATATCCTCTACTTCAATTATACATTCTAAGGAAATATCAGAGATATCACCCAGCAGATATGCAAGAATTTCTTCACCATTTTTAGGAACTATCTTCTTCCTACTTTTAAATAATACAACTTTGTTATTATTTAAAATAACTAAAGCACATCGGGGTGAAAAGTCATTTATTACAACACTTTTGTTGACTCCTTGAGAGTATACTTTTGAAAAGCCATCTGAATATTTTTGATATTCACTGTATTTAGGAAACCGTTCTACACCTTTACAAGGTACGATATCAATCATATAAAATTTATCAAAAGAATTCATTGCTATCATCCTTTCTAATATAATATACAAATTTGATTTTCGGGTAATAATTCAGTTCGAATATACAGATTATTAGTTTTCATGTAAATATAATAAAGAAATTCATTTTTAAAATCTCTTATTCCATCTTCAGAATTAAAGTTAAAAATGTTTTTGAAAACTTTACTATCAAAACTATACGACTGCTCCTCTTTTACGTCATTTACCACAATGTCTTTTTTATCGTTTAATTCTATAACGATCGGATGATACTCATCTACTTTTTTAGAAATAAATTCAAGTATTTTTTTAAACTCACTTATTAAATTTTCACTTTTCCTTTGGTTATACCGTTCTTTTAAAGTCATGGAAATTTCCTCCTTAATTAAATAAAATGTAGCATAATTATATCATAAAGTATTATAACTTTCAAGTTTTAACTTTCCAAATCTTCAATTATCAAATTTAACTCTTCCTTAGAGTTTACAATTATTCCTTGGTTTAACTCTTCTAACATTTCAGGTCTTATCAAATCTTGAGCAATGTCGATCTTTTTATACACTGTTTCAACAGTTTCATTTACTATATTATATATTACAACTGTTCCTTCTTCTATTTTTACTTTAAAATGGTTAGGGCAGTTCTGTTCACATTCTCTATAAAATACCAACCTATAATTGTTTTCTTCTTTTATTTGATATTTTTTATTTTCTTTTTCCTGTTTTTCAATTTCTTGTTTTTTCAAAGTTTCTATATTTGTTGCATAAATTGTATCAGTGCTTGTTATACTATGATTGCATAATGTATAATAATCTTCATATACAAGTTCAATATCATATTTTTTAGCTGATTTTGAATCTGTATATATACTAACTTCGTCTACATCATCTTTAT
Organism: uncultured Clostridia bacterium; assembly: GCA_934132895.1. Taxonomy (GTDB): domain Bacteria; phylum Bacillota; class Clostridia; order TANB77; family CAG-465; genus CAG-465. The sequence continues at coordinate 9,390 of CAKPAG010000016.1, read as the reverse complement.
TTATTACTTCCTTTGAAAAGTTTGAATTATCTTCTCTTTCAATATTAAAACCAATTACTATTCCAAACATTAGTAATATAACGCATATTGAAAATACAAGAATTCTATATCTAGTTTTTGGTTCCATAAAAATCACCTAAATATATAATTTGCAAATTTTTCCAGATTATACTTTAAATTATATAAATCACTCATAATTTATTTATTGCAAACTTGTTATAACAAATACAAAAATAAATTTTATTTTTTACAGTAAACTTATTGCAAGCAGTCAACTTTTAGTATATAATCAAAATGTAATAAAAATTTGTCTAATAACAAATAATAAATTACAGAAAATTATAGGAGGAATTTATATGAAAAATCAAAAAAATGGTATATCACTTATCGTACTAGTAATAACAATAATTGTTATTATAATCTTAGCAGTAGCGGTAATACTATCTATTGCAAATAACAACCCAATTGAAAATGCTAACAAAGCAAAATTTCAAAATGACCTAAAAACAATACAAGAGGAGTTAACTTTAAAACAGTCAAGTAATTATATTGATGAACACACTGGAAAAACTACAAATGAAATAACTATAGAAGATTTAAATAGTGCCGAAAACTACGTAAAAAACAATAAATTAATAGTAGAAAATGGTAAACTTTGTTATGTTACTGGTGGAATAACTGATGTTGAAAAAGAATGGGCTGAAGATTTAGGTCTGACTTCTAGTAAAGGAGTTTTGCTAACTTCAATAAGCTCTGTAGGCATGTTAATCAATGATAATAATGAATTAATAGGTACATATACAGGTTCTGAAAAAGATATTATAATACCTTATGGAGTAAAAAAAATTGTAGCGGATATTGATAGTGGAGGCTTTAGAGCTTCTAATATTAATATATCTAGCATAGTTATACCAAGCACTATTACTGAAATCGATACATGGGCTTTTGAAGCTAGTGGAATCCAAAAAATAATAATTGAAGGAGAACCTAGATTTAGAATAACCGATGTTTGGAATTGGTTTACTAATGAAGCAATAGAAGTAACTGTCGTAGGTCCGGGTTATATTTCTGAGTAATAAATATAAATGAATGCTAATATCCACTTTGGATAATTTTCATATACATCTTCGTAAGTACAAATGATTTTTCATTTGTACTTACTTTTTGTATATATTTTTTTAATATAATTTAAACTTAATACTTCCCTCTTTTTCTGTTATATGAATTTTTACTGAATATTTTTTTAACGTGTCTACTGTTTCTTTGCTTGGATGTCCAAACTTTTCTTTTTTGCTTGATATAACTGCCTCTTTTGGCAAAACATAAGATATAAATTTTTCTGTTGTTGAAGTCTTCGAACCATGATGAGCTACTTGCAAAATATCAATATTTTTTAAATTTTTTTCTATTTTACTTTTTAAATTAACATCTTGTATATTTTGTATATTTGAAAGTATTTCTTTTTCTGTTTCTTTAGTTGCATCTCCCATAAATAGTATTCTTTTGTTATTTACTGAAATCAAAGTAACTAAACTGTTTGCATTTTGTATATCCTCTGCCACTATTTCTTTATCTTTCCTAGGAGATAACACAAATATTTCTATTCCGTCATATTCATATGTTTCATACATATCTGCCTCAATAAAAGCTATATTTTTGTTTCTAGCTATTTCTTCTACTTTAATAAAATTTTCATTTTCTTCTTTAGGTAAAGCATATATTATTTTTTGTATTGTTACATTATTCTTTTCATCTAACAATCCATTCATGTGATCATCATGCATATGAGAAATAATTACTAAATCTATCTTAGTTATTCCTTTTAATTTTAGGAAATTAGCGAGTGTATTTGAAGCAAGACTTTTTCTTGTTGAGCCATAATCTACTAATATATTTTTTCTATTATACCTAATAAATGCCATGTTCCCCTGCTCCACATTAAAAAAGTATACATAGTTTTCAAAGTATAATATATATACATTCACCACTACATTTATGGCTATATATATTAATAAAAAAACCGATATTATATTTTTTACTTTTCTTACATATTTTCTTTTTACTATTAAGATTACTTTTTTTCTATTTAGTATAATGACCATAAATACATAATATAGCAAAAGAAGAAAAAAGTTAGGTTTAGGTAATGTTAGCTTTACTTCAAAGTTTGAAAGTATAGATGAAAAGTGTATAAAGGAAATCAACAAAAAGCTTTCTGCTAAGAATAAAATATTAGAAATAAACGGAACAAACATAAAAATAATTGTTAGAAAGCCTATTAAAAATATTGCTGATATTAACGGAGATAACAAGATATTTGAAAATACTTGTGTTAAAGAAAAGTAGCCATAATAATATAGTTGTACTGGTAAAGTAAATATTTGAACTGAAATATACAAAGATAAAATTTTTATTATATATTTTAAAATAACATACATTCCTCTTTTTAATTTATTCTTCTCTACATATTTAAACTTAAGTAGTTTTTTTAGTTTAATATCAAAGAAACTTTTTATTATTTTGTTATACGTTATAATTGAAAAAACAGCCAAATATGAAAATATAGTACTAACATTAAAAATACTATACGGGTTATATATAACTATACATATTAGTGATAGTATACATAATGTGTATTTTTTTAATTTTTTCTTCTGTATTTTAGCTATACTTCCTGCTACATTCATAATTCCTGCACGTAGTACTGATATCTGCAGACCTGAAAAAATCACAAATAAAACTACTATAATTATTGTTATATACGGATGCTCTTTTTTTCCCTCTTTAGTTTCAAAAAAATAAGAAATTATCATAAGAAGATATGAAATATTAATACCAGATACAGACACAATATGTGAAAGGCCATTGCTTGCTAAATCATTCTTAATTTCTTCATCCATATCTAAACTATCTCCATATAACATACTACTTAAAAGACCTGCTTCTTTCTGATTAAAATTATTTTTTATCTTTTCACTTACTTTTTCCTTTAATTCATATATCACTTTAAATAAAATAATGCCTTGTTTTTCACCTATTTTTGATGCTGAATATGTAGATATATTTCCAACTATTGCTTTTGAATTCAAATATCTTTTATAATCAAATTCATTTGGATTACCTAATTTTTTTGGAATAGATATCTCTCCCATTATTTTTAATTTATCAGCATACTTAAAATTTAAGTATTTTTTATCTATATCTTTTTCTTCGTTTCTAGAATAAATAGTAAGAATAAAATTATTTTTGTTATATCTAACAAGATATGATACCTTCTTATCTTCTACCTTTTTTAAAGAAAGCACCATAACTTCTTTTACAGTATCTTTTTCTTTATATTTAAAGTTAAAATCATAAATATGAGTTAACGTCTGAAAAAGAATTAAAAAAATAACAAAAAACATAACAACTCTTTTTCTTTTGGTTAATTTAATATATTTTTTTACTAACTTCACTTTTTTTTCCTCTTCATTTTTTATTTTATTAACTATATTAATTATATATCTAGTTGTAAATATTTTAGATTAATTTTTTATTGTCGTATTTTAAAGGATTCTACACTTTTTATAGCATGGCTATATATAATTTTTTAAAATTCGTTTTCATATATTAATATATAGGTGAGAAAAATGATAAGTATTAGTTTATGTATGATTGTAAAAAATGAAGAAAAAGTACTTGCAAGATGTTTAGAAAGTGTTAAAGACATTATAGATGAGGTTATAATAGTTGATACCGGTTCTTCTGACAAAACTAAAGAAATTGCATTTAATTATACAGATAAAGTTTTTTGTTTTAAATGGTGTGATGATTTTTCTAAGGCTAGAAATTTTTCATTTTCTAAAGCAACTAAAGAATATATAATGTGGCTTGATGCCGACGATGTTATACTTAAAGAAGATAAGGAAAAACTTATTAATTTAAAGCATACTTTAAATAAAGATACAGATATTGTAATGCTTAAGTATAACACTGGTTTTGATGAAGATGGTAATGTTAACTTTTCATATTATAGGGAAAGAATTTTAAAAAGAGAAAAAAATTATACTTGGATAAGTCCTGTTCATGAAGTTATTGTTCCAACTGGAAATGTTATATACAAAGATATAGCAGTAACTCACAAAAAAAATCATGCTTCACATTCAAAAAGGAACTTAAAAATATTTGAAAACATGATTAAAAAAGGAAGTTTACTTGATGCTAGACAAAAGTTTTACTATGCAAGAGAGCTATATTATAACGGAAAGTATGAAGAAGCCATATCTAAATTTAATGAGTTTCTTTTAGATCCTTTAGGATGGAATGAAAACAAAATAAATGCATGTCTCGATTTATCTTATTGTTATCTTAAATTAAATGATAAAGAAAATGCTTTCTTAAGCCTTACTAGAAGTTTTATATATGATACTCCTAGAGCAGAAATTTGTTGCGATATAGCTAAAATATTTAAGAATGATAAAAGGTATAAAGAAGCGATATATTGGTACAACTTAGCAACAACACTAACTCCTGATTTTTCATCAGGTGCTTTCTATAATTTAGATACATATAACTTCATTCCATACATGGAACTTTGTGTATGTTATTATGCAATTAACGATGTTAAAAATAGTATAAAATGTAATGAACTTGCAGGAAAATTTAAGCCTAATTCAACGGTATATTTAAACAACAAAGAATTTTTCAAAAATTTGATTTAAACTTCTATACAAATATAGTAAATAACTAAAATAACAAGTAATGTACTATTAATTACTTGTTATTTTAGTATTAAATAAATTTTAATGTTATTAATTTTTTAGTGAAGTTATTGGTAATATATATATACCAGTCTCTGGATCTTTAACTACTGCGTCCCATAAACCACATATTATACACTTAAATTTGGGCTTTATTTTAACTTCATCATCAAACCTACTTAAACTTTTTTTAGCATCTTTTATTCCATTTGATCCTAATTTTATTTCAATTACTCCATATTCTCCATCAGAAAGTTCAACAATTGCATCTACTTCTGTGCCATTTTTATTATTCCTATAATGATATAATTTCCCACCTAAGCTTTCAATATATATTCTTAAATCTCTTTCTACTAAGGCCTCAAATAGGAAACCAAAAGTCCTTATATCATTCATAAGTTTATCTTTGGTTATTCCCAATGCTGCACAAGCAAGTGAAGGATCAGTAAAATGTCTTTTTGGCGACTTTCCTACGACATCTCTTGACCTTAAATTAATCAAATATGCTTCTTGATTTTCTATAAGATATAACTTTGAAAGTATATTTAAATAATCTGCAATTGTATTTCGACTAAGCATATAATCGCTATTATTAGTATATTCTTCTATATCAGATACAAGAGTTGTATTGCTAACAACAGTGCTTTCATTTCTTGCCAATGACTTAAATAACATATTCATTTTGTTTACATCTCTGCTTACTCCGTCTTTACTAATATCGTAATTTAATACAGCTCTTAGGTAACTTTGAGGCAATATATGTGAGTTTTCAGGCTCAGTATCTATATTTTCAGGCCATCCTCCTCTCACTATATATTTAGCTAAATCATCTAAAGTTGTTTTTGAAGTAGAAACATTTTTTTGAGTACCCTCAAACAAAGATTTTAGTGAAGCTACTCCACTTGATTCACCAGATTCATATAAACTCATAGAATACATTTTCATTTTGTCTATTCTACCAGCTCCAGAATGATGTATTTTTTCATCATCTTCTTTTTTTCTAAGAGTTGTGGATTCAGTTAATATGTACTTTCCCTTTTTCTTATCTCTGTCACATCTATGTCTTACTGCATCCCAAATTTCAGGTACTTCTCCCCATTCATCAATTAATTCTGGTGCTTCTTTATCAAGTATTAAAGAAACATCCATTTTAGCTTTCTCTCTAGTTTCAAAATTTTCAGAGCTATCATCTAGAAAAACTGCTGAATTCGAATGATTTTTAGCTGTCCAAGTTTTTCCACACCATTTTGGACCTTCTATACTAATCGCTCCAAATATTTTTAGATATTGTTCTATTTTTTTATCTATTAATCTTTCTTTATATCCATTTTCTGTAAGTGGCATTTAAATCACCTCAATAAAATTATATCACATTTTTATTCATTGTGCAACTTTTCCTTAGGTTATCGTGCACATTTTCCTTAATTCATTGTGCAACTTTTCCAATAATACTACAACAAGGTATATTTTACTTGACTGTTAAATAAAATCGTTATATACTTAAAGTATGAAACAAAAGGAGGTTTTGTATGATAGAAATTAGATGGCACGGTAGAGGCGGTCAAGGTGCAAAAACAGCCTCATTACTTCTTGCAGATGCTGCATTTAATACTGGTAAATATATTCAAGGTTTCCCTGAATATGGTCCAGAAAGAATGGGAGCTCCTATTACTGCATACAACAGAATAAGTGATACCCCAATAAGAATTCACTCAAATATATATGATCCAGACTATGTAGTTGTAGTTGATGACTCTTTAATTGGTGGTGTTAATGTTACAGAGGGGTTAAAAGAAAATGGTGCAATACTTGTAAATACAAACAAAAGTATTGAAACTATAAAAGAAAAATTAGATGGATTTAAAGGTAAAGTTTATACAATTGACGCTTCAAGAATAAGTAAAGAACTCTTAAAAGCAAATTATCCAAACACTGCAATGCTTGCAGCAATTGTAAACATAGCAAAAATCATGTCAAAAGAAGACTTACTTAAAGAAATGGAAGCATCTTTTAAACATAAATTTGCAAGAAAGCCTGAAGTTATAGCTCCTAATATGGAAGCTGTAAAAAGAGGTTTTGATGAAATTATAGGAGGATAAAGAAATGGAAGAAAATAAAAAAGGAAGCAATATATTAAAAGACGGAAATTCTGAAAATTTCAAAACTGGTTCTTGGAAAGCTAGATATCCTTTTCATGACAAAGAAAAATGTAAAAACTGTATGATGTGTGTTCCATTCTGTCCTGACAGTTGTATAAGACATGAAGATGGAAAACTTCTTGGAATGGATCTAGACTATTGCAAAGGTTGCGGTGTATGTGCAAAGGTATGCCCATTTAAAGCAATAGAGATGAAAGATGCAAAAGATATTTAATATATTGAAAGGAGAAAATTAAAATGTCAATTAGAGAAAGATTAAGTGGAAACGAAGCAGTTGCCACTGCTATGAAACAAATAAATCCTGATGTAGTCGCTGCTTACCCTATTACTCCTTCTACTGAAATACCACAATACTTTTCAAATTTTGTAGCAAATGGAACTGTTACAACTGAATTTATACCAGTAGAAAGTGAACACAGTGCAATATCTGCTTGCATTGGTGCATCCGCTGCAGGAGCTAGGGTTATGAGTGCAACTTCATCACAAGGACTTGCTCTTATGTTTGAAATGCTATATATAGCTTCAGGCTTAAGACTTCCCATCGTACTTTTTGTAGCAAATAGAGCTTTATCTGCTCCAATAAACATTCATAATGATCATTCAGATTCAATGGGAGTAAGAGATTCTGGATTTATTCAACTATATGCTGAAAATAACCAAGAAGCTTACGATAACGCTATAATGGCTGTTAAAATAGCCGAAAAAGCTAAACTACCAGTTATGGTATGTTACGATGGCTTTATAACTTCACATTCTATTGAAAATATAACTTTAATGGAAACTGAAGAGGTAAAATCTTTTGTTGGAGAGTATGTTCCAGAAGAATACTTACTTGATGAAAAAAGAAATATATCAATGGGTCCTTTAGACCTTCAAAAATATTACTTTAAGCATAGAAAAGAAATTGCTGATGCAATGAGAGATGCAAAGGATATTATTTTAGAAGTATCTGAAGAATTTGCTAAAATTACAGGTAGAAAATATAACCTATATGAAAAATACAAGTTAGATGATGCAGAAGTTGCTATAGTTGTTCTTAACTCAACTGCTGGAACTGCAAAAGATGTTATAGATGATTTAAGAGAAAAAGGAATAAAAGCAGGCCTTTTAAAACCTAGAGCTTTTAGACCTCTACCATTTGAAGAAATTTCAAATGAATTAAAGAACCTAAAAGCTCTTGCTATACTTGATAAAGCTGATAGTGTAAATGGCTTTTCAGGTCCACTATTTTCTGAAATCACATCAGCAATGTATTCTCAAAATATCCACGTTAATACTATAAACTACATATATGGTCTTGGTGGATTTGATGTTAAAACTTCAGATATTGAAGAAGTATTTGAGAATTTAAATAATATAGCAAATGAAAATAAAATAGAAAAAGTCACATATTATTTGGGTCTTGAAGATGGAGGTGAAAACTAATGGCATATATTTTAAAAGAAGTTATTAAAAAGACTCCAAGACTTACAAGTGGACATAGAATGTGTGCAGGTTGTGGAGCACCTGTAGTTGTAAATGGAATACTTAGAGCTTTAAAAGAAGAAGATAATGCTGTTATCACTTCCGCTACTGGTTGTTTAGAAGTTTCAACTTGCATTTATCCATATACTTCATGGAAAAATGTGTCTTTTATTCACTCAGCTTTTGAATGTGCTTCAGCTTGCCTTTCAGGTGCAGAAACAGCATACAACTCTCTAAAAAAGCAAGGCAAATTAAAGGAAAATAAAGACACAAAATTTATCGCTTTTGGTGGTGATGGTGGTACATTAGATATTGGATTACAATCTTTATCTGGTGCTATGGAAAGAAGACACAATATAACATACGTATGTTATGATAACGGTGCATATATGAATACTGGTACTCAAAGATCCTCTTCTACTCCACATTTTGCTGATACTACAACTTCACCAGTTGGTAAAAACAGTGCTGGTAAAGTTCAGCCAAGAAAAGATTTAACAGAAATAATGGTAAAACACAATTTACCATATGTAGCTCAAACTGCTCTTTTTGGTAATTTTAAAGATATGTACGAAAAAGCTGAAAAAGCTATATATACTGATGGTCCTACATATATCTCCGCTCTTTCACCTTGTCCTAGAGGTTGGGGATATCCTTCAGAAGATCTTGCATATGTTTCAAAACTTGCAGTAGATACTTGTTTCTGGCCATTATATGAAGTAGAAAATGGAGTATATAGAATAACTTACAAACCAGCAAAAAAACTTCCTGTTGAAGAATTTTTAAAAACTCAAAAAAGATTTAGACATTTATTTAAAGAAGAAAATAAAGATCTAATTCAAGAAATCCAAAAAGAAGTAGATAAAAAATGGGAATATCTTCTAATGATGGAAGAAGTAACAAATAAAGAAAAATAGTTTTCTTAAGTTTTAAAGAGTAGTTCACATTTAAGGTTGTATAATATTCGTTGGGGTGGTAAAATCCATCCCAACATTATTTTGCAAAAAAAATTGCATTTAAAACCAACT
>CAKPAG010000015.1 GCA_934132895.1 uncultured Clostridia bacterium | reverse complement strand
GAGTTGGTTTTAAATGCAATTTTTTTGCAAAATAATGTTGGGATGGATTTTACCACCCCAACGAATATTATACAACCTACATTTTAAATAGTATAACTACTACTTAAAAGTACCGTAAATTTTGATTATTTAGTTATTTAATAAATATACAATTGAGCTTACAACATTATCAATCATTTTATCATAATTTAGTTCAGCGTGTTTGTGATAAACAATCTCATGACAAAGGTCATCAATAAGATTTATTGAAATATGCACTTTTTCTAAAATATTTTCAGCATTAAATCCATTTTCCACTAATAAATTAGCAACAGTTTTAGTCATATACATTTCATGTTCATAGAAAAAATCTGCTATACTTTTATCAGAATGAGTCATTGCAGTAATTTCTTCGTGGGCTGTTTTAGAAAGTTTATGTTTTTTAGTGAAATTTTTAATCATTTCTCTTAATATTTCTTCTATATTTTCTTTATTAAATTTGCTTTTAGGAATGTTAAGCATTGGATAAAATATATCTTCAGCATAACGTTTAATACCTTCTATTAATATATCGTGTTTATCTCTAAAGTATTGATATATAATACCAGTTGAAACATTGGCTTCTTTTGCTATTTCTGCTGTGTTTGTGTTATAATACCCCTTTTTACATATAAGTTTAAATCCTGCTTCAATAATTTTCTCTTTTTTTTCAATAGAACGTTTTTGAATTGGTTCTCTTATTTCATTTGTTTTCATTAATGTATAACCTCCAATTTAAGTTATAATATAATTATACCTGTATGGCAATCTAAAGTCAATGAAAAAATAAAAATATGAAAAATAATTCACATTTTAAAGATGTTTTCTTGACTTTTATAATATAAATTAATATAATATTAGTGAAATATGAAATTTATTTCATGTATTGATTAGATTAATAAAAGGAGGAACTATGGATAATATAATTGAAATAAAAAAATTAAGTAAGGTATATAAAACAGGTGAAAAAGAATTTAAGGCACTGGACAACATTGATCTTTCAATTAAAAGAGGAGAGTTTGTGGTAGTTTTAGGGCCATCTGGTGCAGGTAAGTCTACACTTTTAAATTTGATTGGTGGAATGGATACTCCAACTAAAGGAAGTATAAAAATTGACGGAGAAGACATATCTAAATATAACGAAGTTAAACTTAGTGAATACAGAGCAGAAAATATTGGATTTATTTTTCAGTTTTATAACATACTTCCAACATTAACAGTACTTGAAAATGTAGAAATTGTTAAAGATATAGTGAAGAATGGTAATAGTCCCAAATCAACTATAAAAGCTGTAGGTCTTGAAAGACATATGAATAAATTTCCAAATCAATTATCTGGAGGTGAACAACAAAGAGTATCTATTGCAAGAGCAATAGTCAAAAATCCTAAATTACTTTTATGTGATGAACCTACAGGTGCTTTAGACTCAAAAACAGGTGTAGAAGTTTTGAAATTATTAAAGAAACAGTGCGATGGAGATAACGGAAATAATACAGTAATAGTCGTTACACATAATAGTCTGTTCGCAGATATTGCAGATACTGTTGTTAGGGTGAAAAACGGTAAGATAGAAAGTGTAACTAAAGTAGAAACACCTAAAAAAATAGATGAGGTGAAATGGTAAATATGAATAGACTAAATAAAAAATTATTAAGAGATATAAGATTAAATAAAATGCAGTTTTTTAATATTTTTATGATGGTGTTTTTAGGCGTTTTCGTATTTGCTGGAGTTCATGCATATATGGATGGAATGAAAATAAGTGGTGAAAAATACTATGAAGCAAATAATTTACAAGATATATGGGTAGCTGGTGAAAACTTTAAAAAAGATGATTTAGAAAGTATTAAAAAAATTGATAATGTTAAAAATGCAGAAAGAGTTTTAACTTTAAATACAGATCTTTATAGATATAAAGATGTAACACTTGAAGCTAATTTTATAGAGTCAAATGATATATCAAAAATGTATATAGTAGATGGGGAAGAATTTTCAAAAGATAAAAAAGGCCTATGGCTTGATAGTTATTTAGCTAAAAATTTAGGAATTAAGGTAGGAGATAAAATAGCATTTTCATATCAAGGCTATAAAGTGGAAGAAGAAGTGTTGGGACTTGTAAATACTCCTGATCATGTATATTTTGTAAAAGATGAAACTGCAATATTTCCAACTCATAAGGATTTTGGATATTGTTATCTTTCAATAAATGAATTCCCAGAAGAATATATATATGATAATACAAAAGAAAATATAATAAGTTCAAATCCACTATTTAGTAGCCTTAAAAAAGAAGATATAAAAACTGAAGATGTTATAAAATTTATACCTGATTTTAATTTGGAAGATTATTACGTTTTCAATAAAGTAATAGTGGATGTTTCTGATACAGAAAAATTAAATGATACTAAAATAGACATTGAAAATAAAATCAGCTCTGCTATTGCAGTAACTGACAGGGAAGCTTCTTCTTCATGTGAGGTGTATAATTCTGAAATAGAAGAAGGGCAAACATATTCGCAAGTATTTACATTTTTGTTTTTGTTTATAGCAATGCTTTCTGTTGTAACTACAATGAGTAGATTTGTTAAAAAACAAAGAACACAAATAGGAACTTTAAAAGCATTAGGCTTTAAAAATGGTAAAATAACAAAGCATTATGTAAGTTATGGTTTCTATATAAGCTTAGTAGCAGCCATAGCAGGAATATTAGTGGGAAAACTTTTACTTGGTAGTTTTTTCCTAAATATGGAGATGAGTTATTTTGAAGTGCCTGTATATAATACAGTGTTAATACCGGTCGTATACATACTAGCACTTGCTACAGTAATTTTAATTACTCTTGTTACATATCTTTCATGTAGAAAAATATTAAAAGAACCAGCAGTTGAAGCTTTAAGAGTAGAAATACCAAAAGTTAAAAATACTAAATTTGATTTTACTACAAAAGGAATATTTAAAAAATCTTCAATTTCTACAAGATGGAATTTAAGAGATATAGGAAGAAATAAAAGTAGATCAATGATGGCAGTTGTTGGAATAATAGGTTGTACAATGCTACTTGTATGTGCATTCGGAATGCTTGATACAATGAATTCATATTTGACATGGGAATTTGACAAAATTAGTAATTTTGAATATAAATTATCTCTTACAAATGACTATACAGAAAATGAGTTTAATGATATAATAAACACATATGGTAATTCAACAAGTAAAACTGTAGGAATAGAACTAAAAATTAATGATAAAAAAGAAACAAATACTTTAGTTGTAAATGATGCCAAAGACTGCTTGAAATATACTGACCATAATAAAGAGTATATAGATTTAAAAGATGATGGGGTATATGTAACAGAAAAATTAGCAGACAAATATAATTTAAAAGTAGGCGATGAGATATCATATCATGCATTTGGTGATGATAAATGGTATGTTTCTAAAATAGTAGGCTTAAATCGTGATCCTCAAAATCAGAATATAAATATGACAAGAAACTATTATGAAAGTTTAGGTTTAACATATAAAGCAGATACTGTATATACTAATATAGATTTAAGTGATACAAAAGAAATAAAAGGTGTAGATACTATACAAAGTATATCAAGCCTAAAAAATGGTATGCAAAGTATGTTAGAAACAGTAAAGACTATGATTGTTATATTAATACTTGTTTCATCAATCTTAGGCTTTGTTATAATATATAATCTTGGAGTATTGTCTTTTTCAGAAAAAGAATATCAATTTGCAACTTTAAAAGTTTTAGGATTTAAAAATAAACAAATAAAAAATATATTTGTAAAACAGAATTTATGGCTTGCAATTTTTGGAATTATTCTTGGATTACCACTTGGCTTTTTAATGACTGACTATATATTCAAATCAGCGTTAGGAGATAATTATGATTTTACAGCAAGTATAAGTCTAAAATCTTATCTTTTAGCTGCTATTGGTAGCTTTATAGTATCTTTTGTGGTAAATAAAGTATTATCTAAAAAGGTAAATAAAGTAGATATGGTTACAAGTTTAAAAGCAAATGAATAGAAGTTTATAAATAAGAGGTGTAATAATGGATAGTGAAAAGTATGATATTATAAAAAGACAAAAAGGTTTTATAGCTGCATTGGATCAAAGTGGAGGTAGCAGTGGAAAAACATTAGAAAAGTATGGAATAGATAAAAGTATGTATAAAAATGATGAAGAGATGTTCGAACTAATTCATGAGATGAGAAAAAGAGTTTTTATGAGCAAAGCTTTTACCAATAAACATATAATAGGAACAATACTTTTTGAAAAAACAATGCTTTCTAAAGTGGGAGATGAATATACAGCAGATTATTTATGGAATAAAAAGAAAATCGTATCTTTCTTAAAAGTTGATAATGGACTTGAGGAAGAGAAAAATGGTGTGAAATTAATGAAAGAAATTTCTGATTTATCTAACAAATTAAATGAAGCAAAAGAGAAAAATATATTTGGTACAAAGATGAGATCAGTAATTTATGAAGCAAATGAAGCTGGAATAAAAGAAATAGTAAAACAGCAATTTGAATTTGCTAAAGTAATATGTGACTCTGGACTTGTACCAATTATAGAGCCGGAAGTAGATATTAATGCAAATGATAAGGAAAAATGTGAAGAAATATTAAAAATGGAAATAAAAAAAGTATTGGATAATTGGAATAGTAAAGATAAAATAATGTTTAAGTTTACTATCCCTACGATAGAAAATTACTATTTAGAATTATATGACTATGAATGTGTAGTAAGAATAGTAGCATTATCAGGTGGATATGACTTGGAAAAAGCTACTAACTTACTTTCAAAAAATAAATTAATGATTGCAAGTTTTTCTAGAGCTTTATTACAAGATTTAAATGTAAATCAAACTGATGAAGAATTTGATGAAAAACTTGAAAAAGCAATAATAAAGATATATAATGTCTCAATTACTTAATTTGAATAGGGGTGACAATATGAATTTAATTATAGGACTTTTAATACCTTTTATAGGCACCACATTAGGTGCCGCTATGGTATTTTTAATGAAAGATAAATTAAATTTAAAGTTAGAAAAACTTTTAATAGGCTTTGCATCTGGAGTAATGATTGCTGCTTCTGTTTGGTCTCTTTTAATACCTTCAATAGAGATGGCAAAAAATCAAAATATTGTTTCTTGGATACCTGCTGCTATTGGCTTTTTGTTTGGAATAACTTTCTTATTAGCACTAGATAAATTGATTCCTCACTTACATTTAAATACTGATAAACCAGAGGGATTAAAGTCAAAATTAAAGAAGACAACTATGATGATATTTGCTGTTACTCTTCATAATATACCAGAAGGAATGGCTGTAGGTGTAACTTTTGCAGGGGCACTTGCTAAAAATACAGGAATAACACTTGCAGGAGCATTTGCACTTGCAATAGGTATAGCAATACAAAACTTTCCTGAAGGAGCTATTATTTCAATGCCTTTAAAAGCTGAAGGAATGTCACGTGCTAAATCCTTTATATATGGCATGCTTTCTGGAATAGTGGAGCCTATAGGAGCTATAATAACAATACTTATCACTAGTTCTGTAACTGCAATTTTACCGTATCTTTTGTCATTTGCGGCAGGAGCTATGATATATGTTGTGGTAGAAGAACTGATACCTAATTCTCAGTCTGGTAAACACTCAGATATAGGAACTATTGGGGTTGCAATTGGATTTGTAGTTATGATGATTTTAGATGTCGCATTAGGTTAAAAAAATATCACAAATTGATATTTTATCTATAAAGATAATGTTTCTATTTGTGATATTTTTCTTAAAAGTGTAATAAATGTGAAAAAAAGGTTAGTTCAAAAAACGGAATTTAATTTTTGAATTAATAAATGTGAAAAAAATAATATTTTTTTTGACTAAACTATTGACATCTGCTTGAAAATGTTGTATTATATTAGAGCAATACATTTTGTGGGCCATTAGCTCAGTTGGCAGAGCACTTGACTTTTAATCAAGTTGTCCGCAGTTCGAACCTGCGATGGCTCACCATACATGTGTATTGCATATATAGGGCCCGTTGGTCAATCGGTTAAGACATCGCCCTTTCACGGCGGAGTGAGGAGTTCGACTCTCCTACGGGTCACCATATATACATTTGCTGGAATAGCTCAGCTGGTAGAGCAGCGGTCTTGTAAACCGCAGGTCGTCAGTTCAATTCTGACTTCCAGCTCCAATATGAAATCCTTGAGAGGTGCTTTAAAATAGCAATTTCAAGGATTTTATTTTTGTGTATAAAATGCAATTCAACATTTTTATATATTTTATTATACTGTTTATTTTCCAAACATATATAATATATACTATATAAAAACGATAAACACAATAGAAAAATTGTTTTATACATAGATATAACTGCATAAATAAGTAATAAAGAGGCTAGTTCTGCCTAACCTCTTAAATTGATGATATTATTTCTCATATATAAGTATAAGGACTACACTTAAAATATTATTTATTTAATGTATTCTTATTTGTAAAGTCTTGAGCATTTTGTGATGTTACAATTGGTCTCTTTATTGATCTTTCAATATTTTTTCTAGTAACAGAAGCAATATTTCCACCTTTTTGGGCATCTTTTTTTAATTCTTTTACTCCTTGAGAGTCATTTGTTTTATGTAATTCTGTTGTAGTAGCCTCTGCAAGTGTTATAAGTGCTAATTCTAATGAAGACATGTTGTCTCTTAAACTTTGTTTTTCTAAATGTTTTATATTTTTATGTTGTTGTGTAGTTATTCCAAAGGTACCTTTACTTATCTCATCCGTTAATATTGCGTAGTCAGTTGTGTGAGCTCCTCTATTTTTCCATTCTTCTGTTAATTCATTTCTAGTACCTATTGACCTTATACGAGTTGTTGTCCATTCTTCACTATATCCTTTTTTTAAGTAAGTTTGTTTTGCTCTTTCTATAGCAAGTGATGGGTCATTTATTTCTTGTATTCTTTCTTCTGCTAATCTTGCAAACCATAGTTTAAATGGTTCGGCATTTGGTGACGGTATACTTTGTATAATTCTAAATATAGTTTCTCTATTTGCACAATCTGTTGGTCTCATTTTTCCATCTCTAGCTATCATTTTTAACTGGTGACAATTTGTCACCAGTTCAGAGCCTTCATTTTTTATAAGCCTTTCTTTCAATTTATTCCAATACTTTCTTGCTTTTTGAAAATCGTCTTGTTCCGTTAAAATAGATACAACATCTACTATAGAAAAGTACCACTCGTCATTATAAATAACTTTTCTAATTTTTTTATTTTCAAAAATTGATAAATCTTTAATATTAGTATTTGTTAACTGAATATCTTTATTCATAAAAGCCTCCTTATATTTCTTCACCAGTTTCTTTTATAATAAATGTTGATTTATATTTACATTTCATTACCTTTGCTATTTCTTACAGATATTTTTCTGCAAAATTATCTCTTGGTATAGAATTATTAAAACTTTGAGGTGTTTTATTTAATCTTTTGGCAGGTTCCGCTTCAGACATATTTCCTTTTTTACTAATAATATTCTTATTTTTTCAGTCATTACCATTATTATTACTTCCTTGTGTTTATATTATAAATTAAAAAGACTATAATATCAATATAAAACTTAAAAAAACAGTTAAATAATTTTATAATAAATTATAATAGTTATTAAATAAAAACATGATAAAAATAAAGACTTTGTAATAAACAGTAATAATGGTTTTAACGGTCTTTTAAACCACAGGTCGTCAGTACCTAATTCTGATTTCCAGCTCTAATGAAAAGCCCTTGAAATATGCTTTAAAATAGCGGTTTCAAGGATTTTATTTTATCAAATTATATATTTATTAAAAAATTTCATATTTTTTATAATATTTACTTTATTGATATAAAATAAAAAATGTCTTGTATATTTACAAAACATTTTTTATAGTATTGCTCGCTATGGAGCATTGGCTTATATATTGTCCGCAAAGGACTTTGTAATATTATTATAGTATATATTATGTAAGATGTCAATCAAAATTATACGTTTTTTATGTTTGCATAAAATATCATGCGTGGGTATATAATTTAGCTTTATTTTATAATTTTAAAAAACTTTATAATTATAATCTAAAAAATAACTAAAAGTATATAATTAGGTTTAAACATATTCATTTAATGTTTTTTATGGATTATAATCTTGTAATTGTTGTCGAAATCGAAATTCTTTTATCATAAATTGTAGAATAAAAAGAATAAAGTTGACGATAAAAAATAAAATTGTTACAATTAAAGAGGTGATTTTAAATGCTGTATTTGATCGAGTTTATTTTTTATCTTTTATTTTTTGTCTTTAAGTTATATTCTCTGATAGATAGTAATTATATTTTTTCGGCGTATGGAGGAAAGCTAAGAAAATATATATCAAAAGATAATCTTTCAAATATAACTTGCAACTTTGGAACTACAAAAATTAATAATTTTATTCAAAATGTTTATTCAAAAAAGCTTAAATCACTGGATAGTTTAATTATCAAAAAGTTTTGTATAATATTTTTAATTACAATTACTTTAACAATACTAAAGATAAATGTTTCATATAAATTTTTAAAATCAAATTTTTTATTCATAAATATATTTAACAAAAATATTGATATTTCATTAATATTAGGTAATGGTTATATATATTTCAAAGTTTTTTATATATTGCTATATTCGTTTTTGGTTTTCGATATAACATACAAAATATATTCATATATTTATTCAAAGAAAAAATTAAAAGAAAAAGAAGTACAAAATATAGAAGATTTCCCTATAGTTGAATTTTTATCAGAAGATAAAAGAATTGTTATACCTAGTGCCGGGTTATATCAAAATATATTAATTACGGGGAGTATAGGGAGTGGAAAAACAAGTGCAGCTATATCTACTATACTTGAAGAATTATTAGGGTCTTCTGTTTATGGGCTTGTTATCGATGTTAAGGGAAACTATATTAAAACTTTAAATAGTATACTTAAGCGTGCTGGTTTAGAACAAAAACTTGTAGAAATCTCTATGGAAAGTGAATTTTCATATAATCCACTAAATTCCAATGCTACAGAAATTGAACTTGCAGCGAGGCTAAAAAAAGTCTTACTTGTACTTTCAAACAAAAATACATCTGATGCTTATTGGCTAGATAAAGCGGAGGGATACATGAGAGATTTTATAGTATTAATCAGAGCGTATACTAAGGAAGTTAATTTTTTCAAATTGCATAAAATGGTAACTTCAAAAGAATATTTATATGGAAAACTAGAAATAATTAAAGAAAATATTTTAAATAATAAATATGATGAGGAGCATTTGTTCAAAATTAATAGTGCTATGTTGAATATAAAAAATGAATATCTGAAATTAGATGAAAGAACAATTGGAATTATAAAATCAGAAATAACGAGAATAACATCAGTATTTTGTAGTGATAAAAAAATATATGATAAGTTTTGTAAAAATTCTACTAATATCAACTTTGAAAATGAAAGTGTATACGTTTTGTCTTTAGATATAGGAAAAAATAGAGAATTGGCTAAGATTATATCTGCGTATTTAAAGCTAGAATTTCAAGCACAAATCCTATCTAGAAGAGAAATAAAAAAGCCAATATTTTTTGTATGTGATGAGTATCAAGAAATTGTAAATGAATTAGATGCAAGCTTTTTTTCTTTATCTAGAGAATATAAGTGTATCAACGTTATAAGTACACAAAGCTATAGTTCTATTTTAAATGCCTTAAAAGACGAACATAGTACAGGAGTTATTTTGCAAAATTTTGTTAATAAAATTTGGTTTAGAAATGATGATCCTTATACAATTTCTCAGATTATAAAGCAACTTGGAAAAAAGATTAAAAAGTATGAAACAATAAATTACTCAGAAAGCTCACAAGATAGCAAGTATAATATATTTTTAAATAATTTTAAAAATTATAAATCTGGGCTATCTAAGAGCATTTCAATATCGGAAAAAGAAGATTACGTTATTACAGAAGATTTCTTTTCAAAAGAATTAAAAACTTTTGAAGCTTCTATGATAATTTCTGATGGTACAAATATTAAATTTGTAGATAAAATAAAATTAAAGAGGTGGAATGAAAAAGATGAAAAAATTCAATAGTATTAAAAAAATAAAAAATAGAAAAAAAGTAAAAAAGATGAGAAATACAAAAAATTTGAGAAAAATAGTTAATAATTTCTCATATGTATTAATAGTTCTTTTTATACTTACAATTACATGTAGTAGTATTTATGGTGCAACTGATCCAACACTCGTAACCAAAATAAATTCTGCTTTAAAAAAGATACAAGGTTATCTTGTTAAAATATCTCTTCCAGCTGCAGGTGTGGCTATTGCTAGTGGTGTACTTATTAGAAAATTTAGTTTTGGAAACGAAGAGAAAATGGTTATGGGAAAAAAGATAATAGTTAATGCGATAGTTGGATACGCAATAGTTATTTCTATAGATTTAATTCTAAAGTTTGTGGATGCTGTGATTTAATATGGATATAAACAACATTATTTCTTCTATAAGTGTTTTATCAGAAAAAATTTTTAAATCTATTGAGGGTGAAGTTTATGATTTACTTGACAATATTATATTAATAGGACCGAATCTACTAAAAGACGAACCATTAAACAAGATATTTTTTCCAAAAGGAATTAATGGAATAATAGTTATAGCAAATTCTTTGATAATTTTCTATACTACATACTATATTTTAACGAGAATTATTTCCATGTATAATGGGAACACTGTTGAAAGTGTGTATAAATTCATAATAAAATTAGTTATTATTGTATTATTGGTAAATAACAGTTATGGCATATGTAATGAGGTGTTAAATATTAATGAAGTTTTAAATAATACTATAGATAAAGCATGTATGGATATAGCAAAAAAAGAAGTATCGTTTAAAAGTTTGAAAGAAGAGATTACATCAATAGAACAATTAAAAAAAGACTCTGAGATATCTATAGATACAATAACCAAAAATATGCTATCTTTTATGAGCATATCGCTACTTATTACTTTTGCTATAAGGTATGTAACTGTTATTTTACTTGCAATTTTATCCCCTTTTGCCTTTGTATGTTTAACTTCAAATATCACAAGAGGAATTTCTAAAAGTATTGGCAAATTATTTTTCTTGAATTTATTTTTTCAAATGTTTATAAAACTCTTACTTGTAATACCAATTATTTATACAGATAAGACTAGCATTATTTACAAAGTAGTACTTATTGGTACAATGTATATGCTTTATAAGGCAAATAGTTTTGTAAGGGAAATAGCGTCAAACATATCTGTGCCTAATGTAAAAGGATGTGGTTAATATAAAAAGAATAAATGAACAAAGAATATATAGTAATTATACTAGAAATCTAAAGTTTTTAGGTATAATTGATTATAAATCTTTGACAGTAGTAATTATATATATAGTTTTAATATTAAATATCATGAGAATTTTACCAATAAATACAGAATTTGCAATTTATGGATTTATTATTTTAGTCGTACCGATTGTTGCAATATTTTGTGTTAATTTAAACAATGAAAGTACAGTTGATGTTATATGTATAATATTAGACTTTTATACGAAAAGAAAAATCTATGTTGATACTGATAATGTAAGATATTTTAAGCCTGATATATATGTAAATAGAAATAAAAATATGTAAAAAGATAATGAAACATGTATTGACTTTAATTCCACAAGTGTATATAATGATACTAAAAGCGTTATAAGAATAAGGAGGTGTTTGTGTGACAGAAACTAAAAAAAGATTATTAAATGTTATGAAAAAACTACCAAGTGAAGTATATGAAAAAGAAGAGGATTTGGAGATTATAATGGAAATAGCCAAGAAATATTATGAAATATACCAAGAAACAGAACTTCAAGTTTATGTTGAAGATTATCTAGAATATAAAAAGGAAATGATGGGAAAATGATTGAAAGAAAAGAAAAAATAATAAACATGTTAGAAAACAAAAATGAAGTAGATAATGAGTCAATATACGATTTGTTATATAGTCTGTATTTTCACATGGCTTTGCAAAAAAGTACAGAGGATTTACTAAATGGAAGGGTTATCGCCTTTGAAGATGTAATGAGGGAATTAGATGAAAAATATGCCGACTGTTACTAGTAAGGTATTTAAAGAAGAATTAGATGAAATATTTAAGTACGCATCAAAACTATCTAAAAACTATTTAATGAAATGTAAAAAAGGAATATCTCAATATATAGATACATTAAAATATTTTCCATATATAGGAAGGTATGTTTATGAAATATCTAATAAAGAATATAGAGAAAGAATATATACAAATTATAGGATAGTCTATCAAGTGTTTAAACAATTAAATTTCACATATATTCATTTTATAGTACATTCAAAAATGGATTTCTTAGCGCATTACAAGTTATATATAAAGAGGAGGGGAAAATATGAAAAGGAAAGAAAAAGTAATAAACATGTTAGAAAGCAAAACTGAAGTAGATAATGAGTCAATATACGATTTGTTATATAGTCTTTACTTGCATATGGCACTAATGCAAAGTGAAGAAGATTTTAAAAATGGAAATTTTTTAACTATTGATGAATCTATTGAACTTATGAGGAAAGAAAATGCAGGTTTTTATATCTAATTTTTCTCATAATAACATTAATTCAAATTTTCAATATATGAAAATGTTTTCGAATAATTATGCAGCTAATTTAAGTAAAAATATTTACCTATGTATTGATTTATTAAAAGAGTTTCCGTATATAGGAAGATATATACCAGAAATTTCAGACAAAAGTTATAAAGAAAGAATATATACAAATTATAGAATAGTATATCAAATTTTAAAAAAATTACAGCTAGTATATATTCATTTTATAGTACATTCAAAAATGGACTTCTTAGCATATTATAAATTGTATAAAAAGAATATGACTTAAATAATAAAAAACAATATAAATAAAAAAACATATAGTTTTATCTTATACTTGTAAAAAAGTATGAGATAATTTTTTTGCCCAAGACATTTTTTTCTATTGTCAAAAAATAAAACTAATGATATAATAACTTTATCAATTGGTAGGAGAAAATATATGAAGTTTGTACAGAAAAATAAAATGGAGTTAGGAGATACTATGCTTCCTGATCTTTTCATAATGAATAATATGGTATCTTTAGAAGGAATTGATTTAAAATTATATATTTATATGCTGTTCTTGTCTAAAATTGGAAGTGAAGCAGATAAAGCAACTTTGGCTAAAAAATTAAATGTTACAGAACAAGAAATTTCATTTGCAATAGAAAGATTACAATCAGAAGATTTAATTACAAAAACTACTTCTGGATACAATATAGTGGACTTAAAAGAAGCTGAAATAAATAAGTCATATATACCTAAAGTAGAATCTAAAAGAGGTAAAGTTCAAACAGAAAAAGAAAGAAAGAGAATGGCTGCAGCATCAGCTATTAATGAAAGTTTTTTCCAAGGGATAATGTCTCTTAGTTGGTATACAGATATAGGTTCTATGTTTGAAAATTATTCTTTTTCTGAAGAAGTTATGATAGCTCTTTTTCACTACTGCCAAGAAAGAAAAGCTTTAAATAAAAAATATGTACATGCAGTTGCAGAAACTTGGTATAAAGGTGGAGTAAAATCTTTTGAGGATTTAGAAGACTTCTTAGAAAGTTATGATAAAATACAAAAAACAAAACAAAAGATAGCAAAAGCGCTTAGAATAAATCGTAATTTTACTAAATATGAGGAACAATATATCGACGCTTGGATAAAAGATTTTGGATATGATTTTACAGTTATTGAAGAGGCATTAAAAAGAACAGTTACTAAGCCTAATCCAACTTTAAACTATGTTAATGGTATACTTAGCAATTGGCATAAAAAGGGTTTTAAAACAGTAAAAGATATAGAAGAGGGCGAAGTCCAAAAAGCAGCTTCAAAAACTAAAACTTACTCTAAAGCAGAAAAGGAAATAAAAACAAAATACCAAAATTATGAGCAAAGAGAGTATATAGACTTAGAGTCGTTTTATGATAATATGTAGTAATTTCAAAACTTTTGGAGGTGAATTATTTTGAATAGTTATGTTTACAGGAAAATAAAAAGAGAATATGATATAAAAAGACAAATCAAATTAGATGAAGCAAGAAAAATAAAAGAAGAAATTTATGAAAAAAATGAGCATCTTAAACAAATAGAAGATGAAATAAATATGCTAGCACTTAAAACTACTAGGAATATTTTAAACTCAGATGAAATAACTCGCCAAATTGAAGAAGAAAATATGAAATCTAAATTAGATAAATTACAAAAAAAGTATGATACAGAACTTAAAAATATGGGATTAAAAAGGGAAGATTTATTACCTAAATATGATTGTATGTTATGCCAAGATACAGGTGTTATTAAAAAACGGTGATATGATAGAACAATGTAAATGTTTTAAACAAGCTCTACTAAATGAGTCATATAAACAATCAAATATAAATAAATTAGAAGAAGAGAACTTTGAAACTTTTGATATAGGCTTTTATTCAAATAAAAGGAATAAAGAAAAGTATGGAATAGAAAAATCGCCACTAGAAAATATAGAGTGCATAAAAAATATAGCTTTAAACTTTGCTAAAAATATTGATTTACCAGAAACTAAAAATTTGTTATTTGTTGGAAATACCGGACTTGGTAAGACTTTTCTTGCTAATGCTATTGCTAAAGAAGTGTTGTCACAAGGTAAAACAGTTGTATACCAGACGGCTCCAATTCTTATGGATAAAATTATAGAATATAAATTTAATTTTGATAAAACTGCAAATGACAAACAAGAATATAGCAAAATATTCGATGTAGATTTACTTGTAATTGATGATCTCGGAACAGAAACTATGAGTAACAATAAATTTACAGAGTTATTTAATATAATAAATACAAGACTTTTAAAAAATAAGAAAATAGTTATATCTACTAATTTGACTTTAAATGAGTTATATAAACAGTATGATGAAAGAGTAATGTCTAGATTAATAGGTAATTTTACTATTTGTAAATTTATAGGCGAGGATATAAGGCTTAAGAAAAAAAGAATAAATTAATAATATAAAAAACATAAGTATGGGAGGTATTTTATGGATCATTGTGAGGGATGTAATGGTTGTAAAATTGATGATAAATTAAAAACTATCGCTAGTAAATACAAAAAAGTTGATGGTGGAATAATTGGTGCTTTGCATGAAGTGCAAGATACTTACGGATATATTTCTACTACTTCTCAGAAATATCTTTCAAAAGAATTAAATGTACCACTTTCTGAGATTTATGGAATTATTACTTTTTATTCTAGATTTTCACTTACTCCTAAGGGAAAGTATAATATTCAAGTATGTATGGGAACTGCATGCTATGTTAAAGGAGCGGAGAGTGTATTAAATCGTTTTAAAGAAAGGCTTGGAATAGATGAGGGAAAAACTACTCCTGATGGAAAATTTTCTTTAGAAGCAGTAAGATGCATTGGCGCATGCGGACTTGCTCCTGCTATAGTAGTCAACAAAGAAGTATATGGAAAAATGGACGTAAAAAAAGTTGACGAAATTATAGATGAATATAGTAATAAGTAGGAGGCTATTATGGATATAACTAAGTTGAATAAAATAAAAGAAGAAACTTTACTAACATTTAAAACTAAAAGAATAATGGTGTGTTCTGGTACTGGGTGCACTTCTTCTAAAAGTGATGTTTTACTTGAAAATTTAAATAAAGCAATAAAAATGTTAAAATTAAAAAATGTTACTGCTGAAAAAACTGGATGTTTTGGTTTTTGTGCTAAAGGTCCAATTGTTGTTATTGACCCAGACGAGATATTTTATGAAAAAGTAAAGGCTGAAGATGCATTAGATATAGTAACAGCGGTAATGGAGGACCAAATAGTAGAAAGATTACTTGCAAAAGAAAATGAAGAATATATAAAAAAGTGGCATGAACTTAATTTCTATAACAAGCAGAAAAGAATTGCACTTAAAAATTGTGGAAAAATAAATCCAGAAAAAATAGAAGAATATATAGCATTAGATGGTTATCAAGCGTTATACAAAGCTTTAAATATGTCAAGAGATGACGTTGTAAATGAAATATTAAATTCAGGTCTTAGAGGTCGTGGCGGAGCAGGTTTTTCTACAGGTAAGAAATGGCTATTTACTAAAGAGGCTAAAGCAGATAAAAAATATGTATGTTGTAATGCAGATGAAGGTGATCCTGGAGCTTTTATGGATAGAAGTATACTAGAGGGAGATCCGCATTCGGTAATAGAGGCAATGACAATAGCTGCATATGCTGTTGGTGCAAATGAAGGATATATCTATGTAAGAGCTGAATACCCAATTGCTGTAGAAAGGCTTAACATTGCGATAAGTCAAGCCAAAAAAATGGGACTTTTAGGAAAAAATATATTTGGAAAAGGTTTAGATTTTAACTTAGAACTAAGACTTGGGGCAGGAGCTTTTGTATGTGGTGAGGAAACTGCACTTATGAATTCAATTGAAGGTAAAAGAGGAGAACCAAGACCAAGGCCACCTTTTCCAGCTATTAAAGGACTTTTTGAAAAACCAACACTTTTAAATAACGTTGAAACCTATGCTAATGTACCAAAAATAATTTTAAACGGTGCCACTTGGTATAATAAAATTGGGACAGAAACTTCAAAGGGGACAAAAGTGTTTGCACTTGGTGGAAACATTTCGAATGTAGGACTTGTTGAGGTACCAATGGGAACAACACTAAGGGAAATAGTTTATGATATAGGCGGAGGCATTCCTGGTCAAAAAAGATTTAAAGCAGCACAAACAGGAGGACCAAGTGGAGGATGTATTCCCGCACACTACTTAGATACGCCTATTGATTATGAATCACTAAACAGTATTGGCTCTATGATGGGCTCAGGTGGACTTATTGTTATGGATGAAAGTAAATGTATGGTAAATATAGCTAAGTTTTTCTTGGAATTTACTGTTGATGAATCTTGTGGAAAGTGTCCACCTTGTAGAATTGGAACTAAAAGAATGCTTGAAATTCTTACTCGTATTACTGAGGGAAAAGGTAAAGAGGGAGATATAGAAAAATTAGAAAGACTTGCTGAAAACATAAAAAAAGCATCTCTTTGTGGACTGGGTCAAACAGCTCCGAATCCTGTACTTAGTACTTTAAAATATTTTAGAGATGAATATGAAGCACATATAAAAGAAAAAAGATGTCCTGCCGGTGAATGTAAAGCACTAAGCAAAGTTCATATTGATCCTAATAAATGCAAACAGTGTGGAATATGTGCAAAAAATTGTCCAGTAGGTGCAATAGATGGTGAAGTTAGAAAAGGACCATTTAAAATAAATCAAGATAAATGTATAAAATGTGGAGTGTGTATCACTAAATGTCCTTTTAAGGCTATAAGCAAATAGAAATATTGTGAGGTAAAAGATATGAGTAAAAAAGAGATGGTGACACTTACAATTGACGGAAGAAAAATAACAGTAGAAAAGGGAACTACTATATTAGAAGCAGCAAGAGCATTAGATATAGATATTCCTACACTTTGTTTTTTAAAAGAAATTAATGAAGTAGGAGATTGCAGGATGTGTCTTGTGGAAATTGAAGGAGTAAAAGGATATAAAGCATCTTGTGTATATCCTGTAGAGGATGGGCTTGTTGTTAGAACAAATACTAAGGGCCTTATAGACACTAAAAGGACAATTCTTGAATTGTTACTTTCCAGTCACGAGAAAAAATGTCTTACTTGTGTAAGAAGTACAAATTGTAGATTACAAGATTTATGTAGAAGATTTGAAATTCCAGACCTTGAGTATGAGGGAGAGATGCCTGAGTCAGATTTGGATGATTCTTCTGCATGTATAGTTAGAAATACTGCTAAGTGTATTTTATGTAGAAGATGTGTAAATATTTGTAAAAAAGTTCAAGGCGTTTCAGCTATATCAACAGTAAATAGGGGATTTCATTCAAAAATAGGCGTAGCTTTAAATATGGGAATGAGAAATTCAACTTGTGTAGGATGCGGACAATGCATAATCCATTGCCCTGTAGGAGCTTTAACTGAAAAAAGTAATGTAGGTGCTTTAAGAGAAGCTTTAGCAGATCCTAAAAAACATGTAATAATTCAAACAGCGCCGGCAGTAAGAGCTACTATTGGAGAAGAATTTGGAATGCCTATAGGTTCTTTAGTACAAGGAAAAATGGTTGCAGCTTTAAGAAGGCTTGGGTTCGATAAGGTATTTGATACAGATTTAGGTGCTGACATTACAATTATGGAGGAAGCAACCGAGTTTATATCAAGACTTAAGGAAAACAAAAACTTGCCTATGATAACATCATGTAGTAGTGGATGGATAAATTATGCGGAAAAGTTTTATCCTGAAAGTTTAAATCATTTATCTACAACAAAATCTCCAATGGAAATTTTAGGAACAATTATCAAAACATATTATGCTGAAAAAGAAGGTATAGATCCAAAAGATATATATTCAGTTGCACTTATGCCATGTTCTGCAAAAAAAGCTGAAATTATACGAGATGAATTAAAACTAGAAAATGGTTTACAAGCAGTAGATAACGTTATCACAACAAGGGAGATGGCAAGAATGTTAAAAGAAGCCAATATTGATCTTGCAGCCTTGGAAGATGAAGAATATGACAAACCTTTGGGAGAGGCTACTGGTGCTGGCCATATATTTGGGACAACAGGTGGAGTAATGGAGGCAGCTTTAAGAAGTGTATCTTATCTTTTAGATGGAACAGAAATAGAAAATGTTGAATTTAAAATGGTAAGAGGAAATAAAGATATTAAAGAAGCAGAAATAATAGTGCAAGGTAAAAAACATAAAATAGCAGTAGCCCAAGGGTTAAGTAATGCAAGTAAATTATTAGATGAAATAAAAGAAAATAAATCACCATATAGTTTTATTGAAATAATGACTTGTCCTGGAGGATGTATTAATGGTGGTGGTCAACCAATTGTAAATGAATACAAAGCAAGTAAAATAGATGTTAGAGGTTTAAGAGCAAAAGCGTTATATAATGCCGATAAAAAAGCTACATACAGAAAATCTCATCAAAATCCAGAAGTGAAAATTTTATATAAGGAATTTCTAGAAAGTCCTAATTCTAAAACAGCTCATAAGTTACTACATACTCGTTATAACAAACAAGAAGTATATGCTGAAAGAGAGGATTAGAGTTAAAAATATAAATTATAGAATATAATAAAATAGTAGATGAAACTAAAAAAAATGAGCATGTAGAAAAATTTGTGTAAACTAAGAGTAGTAAAAAAAACCTTTCTATGATAAAATAAAAATAATCA
>CAKPAG010000014.1 GCA_934132895.1 uncultured Clostridia bacterium | reverse complement strand
CATCTGATTTTATATTTTGTCTATCTAATTCTTTTAATATTGAACAATCTAAGTTTGATAACATTACTACCCTCTCCTAACAGTAATAATTATATCATTTAATTTGATAACTTTATATACTTTCATTGAAATTCGTGAAAATTTTGTATATAATATTTTTAGAAAGAGAACTTAGTTCGTAACTTGTATGCGATTCGCTCCATAATTTTTAAGATATCAGTGTAACAGCTGGTATTTTTTTGCTTTTTGGGGCAAGTTTTGTTACAATTTTGTAAGATTGAAGAAAACTATTGAAATATATAGTATAATTATTGTAGGTGAATTTTATGAAAAAAATAGCAATTGTAGAAGATGATAAAGTTATAAAAGAAGAATTAGCTAAGTTACTTACGAATTATTCATATGAAGTTTGTTTTGTAAATAATTTTCAAAATACTAAAAATGAAATACTAAGTTATAAACCTGATCTTGTTTTACTAGATATAAACATACCATATATTAATGGAGAGTTGGTTTTAAAAGAATTAAGAAAAGAATCTAATGTACCTGTCATAATGGTAACAAGCAAAACAGGAGATAGCGATGAAGTACTTTCAATGTCATACGGTGCGGATGATTATATAACAAAGCCATATAATCCAACAATTTTACTTTTGAGAATTTCTGCTATATTTAAAAGATGTGAAAAAACTAGTGATGTAGTTTCATATAAAGATTTAAGGATAAATTTAAATAAAGGGATTGTTTCAAATAAAGAAAAAGAAGTAATACTTACAAAAAATGAAAATATTATTCTAGGATATTTATTATCAAATAAAGAAAGAATAGTTTCAAGAGATGAATTAATGACAGATCTTTGGAATAATGAAGAGTATATAAATGACAACGCTCTTACTGTTAATATAAGCAGGTTAAGAGCAAAACTTGCCCTTCTTACAAAAGATGAAATTATAGAAACTAGGAAAGGAGTAGGATATATTTTAGTATGAGTTTTTTTAAATATATAAAAGATAAATCAATAAGTATTTTACTTTATACTCTTATGATAATCTTAATTTGTTTAATATTAAATGCATTTAAAGAGTCTAAAATAGTTATAACTGTTATACTGTTATTGTTAATTATAACTGGAGTTATAATATTAGTATATAATTACTTAAGAAAAAGTTCTTTTTACACAGCCATTATAAATAACATGAAACAACTTAATCAAAAATATTTGATTTTAGAAACGTTGCCAGCACCAAATACTTATGAAGAAAAAATTATGGTAGAAATGTTATATGATATTAATAAATCTATGATAGAAAATGTAAATAAAATATATAAAAGTAAAGAGGACTTTAAAGAATATGTTGAAATGTGGATACATGAAGTAAAAATACCTATTGCTAGTATGGTACTTAAGTGCCATAATGATAAAGATAAATATAGTGAAGAATTTTTAAGTTTGATTAGAAAAGTAGACAATTATATAGATACAATCTTGTATTATACAAGAAGTGAATATGCAGAAAAAGATTTTATAATAAATAGATTTAACTTAAAAGATATTATAAAAGATGTAAGTATAAAAAATAAAGATGATTTATTGGAAAATAATATTTCTTTAAAGACAAATAACTTAAATTTCTTTGTGTATTCTGATAAAAAATGGATTGAGTTTATAATATCTCAAATTATAAGTAACTCTATAAAGTATAAAAAAGAAAAAGAAAGTATGATAGTAATAGAAGGCTTTAAAACAGAAGAAAAAACAGTTCTATCTATATATGATAACGGAATAGGAATAAATGCAAAGGATATAAATAGGGTATTTGATAAATCATTTACTGGTGCTAATGGAAGACTAGGACAAAAATCTACTGGTATGGGGCTATATATATCAAAAAAACTATGTGATAAATTAGGACATAAAATTTATATAGAGTCTAAAGAAAAAGAATATACTAAGGTATTTATTGAGTTTGGAAATAACACTTTCTTTGATGTTTAATTTAGAGTAATTTTAATATTACAAAACTGTAAGATAATGTAATATTAAAATAACGACAGAGCACACAGGTATATGCTAAAATAGTACATGAAAGGAGTGGAAAAATATTATGAAAGATATTTTAAAAGTTGAAAATGTAGAAAAGTATTATGGCAGTAGATCAAGTTTAAACAAAGCTGTAAATGATATTTCTTTTAAAGTTGAAGAAGGAGAATTTATTGCTATAATGGGAGCAAGTGGTTCAGGTAAAACTACTCTTCTTAATCTTATTTCTACGATTGATAAAGTAACCTCTGGGCACATATATGTTGAAGGTGAAGATATTACTAAATTTAGGGGAAACAAACTAAATGAATTTAGAAGGGAAAAGTTAGGATTTATATTTCAAGATTTTAACTTGCTAGATACACTTACGGGTTATGAAAATATAAGTTTAGCATTATCTATTTGTGGAGTAAATGCAAAAGAGCAAAAAATAAGGATAGGAGATATTGCTAAAAAATTAGGTATTACTAAAATATTAAATAAATACCCATATCAAATGAGTGGAGGAGAAAAACAAAGAATTGCAAGTGCAAGAGCAATTATTTCAAATCCTAAGTTGATTTTGGCTGATGAACCAACTGGAGCACTTGACTCAAAGTCTTCAAGACAATTACTAGATAGTTTTGAATATTTAAATAAAGAACTTAACTCAACAATTCTAATGGTAACTCATGATGCTTTTACGGCTAGTTTTGCAACAAGAGTTATATTTATAAAAGACGGAAAAATATTTAATGAAATTAGAAAGGGAGATAGTTCAAGAAAACAGTTCTTTGACGAAATTATTGAAGTAGTTACTCTTTTAGGAGGAGAGATAAATGATGCTTTATAAATTGTCAATTCAAAATATCAGGAAAAGTTTTAAAGATTATGCAATATATTTTATAACTTTAATATTAGGAGTGTGTATTTTCTACGTATTTAACTCTTTAGACTCACAATCTGCAATGTTACAAGTTAGTTCAAGAACAGGTGAAATGATAGAGTTAATGCAAGATTTACTTTCTTATGTTTCAGTTTTTGTGTCACTTATACTAGGTTTTTTAATTATTTATGCTTCAAGGTTTCTAATTAAAAAGAGAAATAAAGAATTTGGAACGTATATGATACTTGGCATGTCTAAGAAAAAAATATCTATGCTTTTACTTATTGAAACATTTTTAATAGGAGTAATTTCATTAATAGTAGGATTAGGACTTGGAGTAATTGTATCTCAAGTAACTAGTATATTTATAGCTAATATGTTTGAAGCAGATATGACTAAATTTACTTTTAATTATTCTATAGCTGCAACTATAAAAACTATTATATATTTTAGTATTATTTATTTAATTGTAATGTTATTTAACACAGTTATAATAAATAAAAATAAGCTTATAGATTTATTGCAAGCAAGTAAAAAAACTGAAAAAGTTAGATTGAAAAATCCAATACTTTGCTTAATTTTGTTTGTAATATCTATTGCAATGCTTGGAATTGCATACTATATGGTAACAGATGGTTTTTCAGAACTTGTAAATTATGATATGCAAATTTTACTAGTGCCAATTTCACTTGGAGCTTTGGGTACATTTTTCTTTTATTTTTCTGTATCAGGAATTTTACTAAAAATATTAAGTAAATGTAAAGGAATTTATTATAAAAATCTAAATACTTTTGTATTTAAGCAGATAAGTAGTAAGATTAATACTATGGTTGGTTCAGTTACAGTAATATGTATAATGCTATTTATAACATTATGTATGTTGTCTAGTGCGTTTACTATAAGAAATTATTTTAATAAGTCCATTAATAAATATGCACCAACAGATTTTGAAATATGCCAATATTATGGAACAGAAAATAAATATAGTAAGGAAGAATTTTTAGATCTTATATATAAAAATGAAGTACTAAATAATAATGTAAAAGATGTTACATTTGTTACTGAATACTATGACGATAATTTTCTTTATGGAGATTCATTAGGAAAATATTATGAAGAGATAAAAGAAAGATATCCAAATGTTATGTACGACGCAAAAGTTGAAATTGTTTCTTTAAGTGATTATAAAAAAATGGCTAAAGTGTATAATTTGGAAGATATAAATTTAAAGGAAGATGAATATGCAATTGTTGCTAATTATGAAAAGGATTTGTATGAAGAAGTAATTAAAAGAGATAGCGAACTTTCTATTTTTGGTAAAAAATTAAAGCCTTGTTCAAGTAACGTAATTGATGGATTTATGATAATTGGTGGAAATCCAACTAATTTAGGCTTCTTTGTAGTAAATGATGATGTAATCCAAGAAGGAGAAGATACAAATTACATTATCGCCGGAAACTATGTGAAAAAAGATAAAGAATTTTCTCTTAAAATGGATGAGGAACTATATAAGTATGACGAAAAAATAGGAATAACAGTTAATACTAAAAATGATATAAAAGAAAGCTGTGTTGGTCTTTCTGCAATAGTTACATTTATTGGACTATATCTTGGAATAATATTTTTGATTTCATCTTCTGCTATACTTGCATTAAAAGAATTATCAGACTCTATTACTGATAAAGAAAAATATAAAACATTAAGGCAAATTGGAGCAGATGAATCAATTATAAATAGAGCATTATTTAAACAAACTTTGATATTTTTTATGATGCCATTAGTACTAGCAGTTATTCACACTATATTTGGACTTAAATTCTGCGTTATTATATTAAAAACAATGGGAGTTGAAAGTCTTTTAGACGGCTCAATATTTACATTTATCTTTTTACTTGCTATTTATGGAATATACTTTGTTATCACATATTTATGTAGTAAAAATATAATAAAAGATAAAAATTAGGAAAACAAACTGTTTGGTACAATTTGTATCAAGCAGTTTGTTAGTTTAAATTTATTTTGTTTTGTTTTCTTTTGCTTTCTTTTCTTTTGTTTTTTTCATTAATAAATCCTCCTTTTAAAAAACTAAAATTACAAAAATAAAAAGCGTAAATCACATAACTGGATTTACGCTTTTTGCTACTCGTCTTGATTATTATAGCATAATTTTTTATAAAATGTAAGTAAAAAATTAAAATATTTGAAAAAATAAGTAACCTTTATACTTATGTGTGCAGTTAGTTTTAAAGGTTACTTATTTTATATTATAACGATTAAACGGTATTTACATCGTTTGTAAAATATATTTATTTATTTATTGTTATATTTTTTTAAGTCAAATAAAATATCAACATTTTGTGCTACGTTATCTGAATGAGTTACAATTATTATGCACTTTTTTTCTTCATGTGCTAATTTTTTAAATATGTTTAAAATTTCATTTTCAGTTTCATGGTCTAAATTACCAGTAGGTTCATCTGCTAGAATTAGTTTAGGATTATATGACAAACTTCTGGCAATAGCTACTCTTTGTTGCTCACCTCCAGAGAGTTTCAAAACTCTACGATTTCCTTTTTCCTCATTTAGTCCAACACTTTCAAGTAAGCTAATAGCTTTTTTTCTTTTATCTTTTTCTTCTATTTTACTTACGTCCATAGAAAGTATTATATTTTCAATAGCGGTTAGGTGAGGAAGTAAGTTAAATGATTGAAATACTATTCCGATATTTTTACTTCTATATTCATCAAGGTCCATATCTTTTAAATTCTTCTTATCATAATAGATGTTTCCTTCTTTACATTTCTCTAAACCACTTATTAATGAAAGTAGAGTAGTCTTTCCAGAGCCACTTTTTCCTTTTATTGCATAGGTTTTGTTTAGTTCAAACTCATATGATATATTCTTTAATACATACTCATTTTCTTTAGCATCAGCATATCTATAGCATACGTCTTCAAGTTTTAAAATACTCATTTTATCACGACCTTTCTTTTAATATTGTAAGAGGTGAAAACCTCTGAATACATATCATTGATGCTATTGAACTTATGATTGTAAGTAAGATTCCTATTCCAATTAGTTTTACAACTACGCTAAAATCTACTACTGCATTTATATTTTCTATTTTTTGAATGTTTTGAGAATTATTCATTCCAGGCATAGCTTTCATGTCACCATTTTGATGCATCATATTACCACCAAAGTTTTTGTTTATATTCTGAGATTCATTACTTGATGATTCAATCTCATTTTTAAGTAACATATTAGCAGTAGGTACACTTATAACTGAACCTAGTATAGTTCCAAGTATTAAAAATAATAGAGTTATAATAAGGAGTTCGGTTATAAACTGAAGTGCAAGAGATGATTTTTTCATTCCAATAGTTCTTAATACTCCAATTTCGTATTTTCTTTCTCTCACATTAATCATATTTAATACAAAAAGGATTGTAGCACCAATAATTAAAGTTATAACAAGAAATGTAGTTGAAAATGTTGAAATGTTTGAAATAGATTTTGTAGCACTTTCAACTTCTTCTAAATTAGTTGTAAGTTTTAAATTCTCGTTTATTCCTTTTTCTGTTAATTCAGCTTCAAATTTTTCTATAGAAGCTTTATCTTTTAGAATAAAGGTTGGAGTGACTTTTAAATTTAAGTTCTCATCACTTTCTGTTATTCCTTTTACAAAATTTGCATTTGTTATTATCATATTAGAAGATTTACTAAACATATTCATTTTGTTATCTGAATTTGTATCTTCATTTTCAGTAAATATACCAGTAATTGTAACTTCAAAAGTTTTAGTTTCATCATTTGGGTCTACTAAAGTTATTTTATCTGATACACTTAAGTTATTTAGTGTAGCTAATTCTTTGTTTATAACACAAGTTGCATCTTCAAAATTACTACTTACTTCACCTTCAGTTATACTATAAGCTCCAGAAATAAATTCTTGCATTGCTTCATATGAACTATAACCTACAAGCGAAAAATCACCTTGTTTTTCATTTTTACCTAAATTATCTTTGATGTTAGTATCCATAGGCATATTATTACGATTTTTCTCATCGTCAGTTTGGTTATCACTAGGTAGTGAAATACTTGTAGCTTCAATATTTGTAGAATTTAAATTTGTTGAAAGAGTATAATAATAATTTTTTACATATTCACTATTAGCATAATTTTCTATATCTGATATACTTAGACTTTCTAAGTTGTTAAACTCTTCAATCATTTCCTTTTTGCTACTATCCCTATTTTCTTTACTAGGGTCAAAATTTTTCATGACGTTATCACGGTTTACTTCAATAGAACCTGTGATTTCATTTTTTTCTTCATAGGAATTAATTATTTTACTAGCTGAAGTTTTTATTGCAAGAGTAACTGCTGATGCACATGAAATAACTAAAATAATTATTCCTATTAAAATATTTCTTCCTTTATTTCTTATAATAGAAAGATAAGCATTTTTTAATATATACATAAAATTCCTCCATTTCCAAGTTAATCTTAACAGCTAAATATGATAGCTGTGTGATTAGATTATAAATTTTTGTTGAAAAAGACGTGAATTATTGAGATTTTTAGAAAAAAATGATATAATTTGATGTAGAAATGTGGTGGAAAAATGAAAGAAGAAATAACTATAAAGGTAAAATTTTTTAATTTAAAATATACATTAGAGTGTGGACAATGTTTTAGGTGGAAAGAAGTAGAGGAGGAAGAAAACACTTATATTGGTGTTATAAAAGATAGAGTTATAAAAATAAAACAAGAGGAAGATAAACTTTTGGTAAGAAGTAATAATATGGAAAATTTAGAGCAAGTTGTAACTGAGTATTTTGATTTAAACAAAGATTACCAAAAAATTGAACAAGAAATAAGCAGTATTGATAATCATGTTAAAGAGGCAGTTAAAAGAAGTTCTGGCTTAAGGCTTTTAAATCAAGACTTTTTTGAAACTCTTATTTCATATATTATATCTGCAAATAATAACATTCCAAGAATATCAAAATCAGTAAATGAAATATCAAAAAGATATGGTAAGAAAATTATATTTGAAAATGAAGAATATTATTTATTTCCAACAGCTCAAGAATTAGAAAATGTTAGTATAGATGAATATAGAAAATGTGGGGTAGGCTTTAGAGATAGTTATATATATAGTACAGTAAAAGATATATTAGAAGGAAAGTTTGATATATATAGTATAAATGATAAGAAAACTGCTACGCTTAGAAAAGAACTTTTGAATTTAAAAGGAGTAGGACCAAAAGTTGCAGATTGCATATTACTTTTTGCATGTGGTAGAGGTGAAGTATTTCCAATAGATGTATGGGTAGAACGTGTTATGTCTGTATTATACTTTAAAGAAACAAATGGCAAAATGAAAAAAAGAGATATTTTAGAATATGCTTATAACAATTTTAAGGACTATGCTGGAATAGTACAACAACATTTATTTTATAATATGAGAGAAAAAATGATATAGAAAAATAATGATATAATATAATATAAAAATATAACAAATCATAACAAATTTTTACTTTTACATAAAAAATGTATCTTTTTTTCTTGACACTACTGAAGTTTTATGTTAAAATAAATAAGCATACATAAGTTTAAATAACGTGGGGGTGTTTTTTTATGAGAGAAAATATAACAATGGCATGCACTGAATGTAAACAAAGAAATTATGAAACTGAAAAAAATAAAAGAAATAATCCAGATAGAATTGAAGTTAAAAAATTCTGTAAATTCTGCGGAAAACATACAATGCATAAAGAAACAAAATAATAAGGAGTGACTTTAAAATGGCAAAAGGATTTATAAAAGGTGTAAAATCTGAATTAAAAAAAGTAGTATGGCCTACAAAAAAGCAATTAATAAATAATACAGTATTAGTTTTATTATTAGTTCTAGCATTTGCCGTTGTAATTTTAGGTGCAGATATGATACTTGAATTTTTAGATGGAAAATTATGGAATTTAATAGGAAATAAATTAGGCTAATATATTAAAGTAGATATGTAAGGAGTTGAGATGTTTTGGAA
The DNA here is from genome assembly GCA_934132895.1 of uncultured Clostridia bacterium. Taxonomy (GTDB): domain Bacteria; phylum Bacillota; class Clostridia; order TANB77; family CAG-465; genus CAG-465. Next base: position 13,311 of record CAKPAG010000014.1, on the reverse strand, counting down.
AATGAAAACATAGCTGATGTTGCTCATTGGTATGTTGTATATACTTATTCTGGATATGAGAATAAAGTAAAAGCAACTCTAGAAAAAATTGTTGAAAATAGAGGTCTACAAGATAAAATACAAGAAGTTATAATACCAATGGAGGAAGAAATCGAAATTAAAGATGGTAAACAAAAAACATCTATAAAGAAAGTCTTTCCAGGTTATGTTCTTGTTAAAATGATCATGACAGATGAAACATGGTATGTAGTAAAAAGCATTAAAGGAATATTTAGTTTTGTTGGAGTAGGAGATAAACCACTTCCTTTAACTGAAAAAGAAATGCAAACTCTTGGTATTGACGATGTTGTAAATCTTGATTTTGAAGTAGGAGATAGTGTAAGAATAATTACAGAACCTTTCTATAACTATCCTGCTGTTATTGAGGAAATATTTAAAGATAAAAAGAGAGTTAAAGTTAAAGTTTCTATGTTTGGTAGAGAAACTACTGTAGATCTTGAATTTTATCAAATTCAAAAATTATAATTTTGTTACAAATATACTTTTATAATTATAATAATGATATTTAAGTATATTTATATATAATCCTATTTTAAGGGGGTGAAAATGATGGCTGAAAAGAAAGTTACACATATTGTAAAGCTACAAATTGAAGCTGGTAAAGCTAATCCAGCACCTCCAGTAGGACCTGCACTTGGACCAACTGGAATAAATATAATGCAATTTTGTAAAGCTTTTAACGAGCAAACAGCTAAAGATGCTGGAATGGTATTCCCAGTAGTATTAACTGTATATGCTGATAAAACTTTTGAATTTATATTAAAAACTCCACCTGCTGCAGTTTTACTTAAAAAAGCTGCTAAAATTGATAAAGCATCTGGAAAACCACATAAAGAAAAAGTTGGAAAAGTTACACTTGCACAAGTTGAAGAAATTGCTAATATTAAAATGAAAGACCTAAATGCATCATCACTTGAATCAGCAGTATCTATAATCAAAGGTACAGCTAGATCAATGGGGATCGAAGTTATAGGCTAATTATGGGAGAACTGATATAAAAAAGTTCGCTATTACCAAAGGGGGGAAAAAGAAATGAGCAAAATAAGTAAGAGAATGAAAGAAGCAGCAAATTTAGTTGAAAGCGGAAAACTTTATGATTCAAAAGAAGCTATTGAACTTGCACTAAAAATGCCTAAAGCAAAATTTGACGAAACATTAGAAATGCACGTTAAATTAGGTGTTGATGGTAAACAAGCTGATCAACAAGTTAGAGGTGTAATGGTACTTCCAAATGGAACAGGTAAAACTAAAAAAGTTTTAGTTTTAGCTAAAGGTGAAAAAGCTGAACAAGCTAAAGCAGCTGGAGCTGACTATGTAGGTGACGCTGATATGATTCAAAAAATCCAATCAGAAAACTGGTTTGATTATGATGTAATCGTTGCTACACCTGATATGATGGCTTCATTAGGAAGAATAGCAAAAATACTTGGACCAAAAGGTCTTATGCCAAATCCTAAATCTGGTACTGTAACTATGGATGTTACAAAAGCTGTATCTGAAATTAAAGCTGGTAAAATCGAGTATAGACTTGATAAAAACAATGTTGTACATTGCCCAATCGGTAAAGTTTCTTTCGGAGTTGAAAAACTTAAAGAAAACTACGATGCTTTACTAGATGCGTTAGTAAAAGCAAAACCAGCAGCTGCAAAAGGTACATATTTAAAATCTATTGCTGTATCAACAACAATGGGTGCTGGAATAAAAATAAACCCAAGACAGTAGGTGGAATAATTCCATAAATCCTACCGAGGTAGTTATAATGTGAACGTGAAATATATGTTTCTGTTTGACATTACCTTGGTAGTGTCTTGCAGGAACTTTTTATTATAAATATAAAGGGAGGTGTCATAAAAAGTGCCAAGTCAAAAAGTATTAGACGCAAAAAAAGCAAAAGTTGAAGAACTTGCTGAAAAATTTAAAAAAGCTAAAATGATAATCTTAACAGAATACAGAGGTATATCTGTTTTAGATGATACAAAACTAAGAGCTACTTTAAGAGAAGCTGGTTGTGAATATATGGTTGTAAAGAATTCTACAATTACATATGCATTAAAAGATGCTAAAATTGAAGGATTTGATACTACTTTAGAAGGACCAACTGCTGTAGTAGTAGGTTATGATGATTATGTTGCACCTGCAAAAGCCGTTAACGACTATGCAAAAAATAATGATTTCTATAAAATAAAATTAGGTGCAATGGATGGGAAAGTTATAGATGTAGCTGAAGTTAAAAAACTTGCAAATCTACCATCAAAAGATACATTATATGCAATGCTTGCTTCTGCATTACTTGGAAACATCAGAAACTTAGCTGTTGTTCTTGATCAAGTAAGAGAAAAACAAGAAGAAAATGCATAATAATGCTAAATGAAATTTAAATAAGTTAAAAATTAATTTTATATATTTTAAGGAGGAAACAAAAATGGAAAAAATTGAAAAATTAATTGAAGAAATTGAAAAATTATCTGTAATTGAACTTGCTGATTTAGTAAAAGCAATCGAAGAAAAATTTGGAGTAAGTGCTGCTGCTGCTGTTGTTGCTGCTGGTCCTGTTGCTGGTGGTGCTGCTGCAGAAGAAAAAACTGAATTTAACGTAGTATTAAAAGAAGCTGGAGCAACTAAAATAGCTGTTATAAAAGCTGTTAGAGAAGCAACTGGTTTAGGATTAAAAGAAGCTAAAGAAGTTGTAGATTCAGCTCCTAAGACTGTAAAAGAAGCTATGCCAAAAGAAGATGCACAAAAATTAGTAGACGCTTTAACTGCTGCTGGTGCAACTGCTGTAATGGAATAATAATTACAAATATTATAGATAAGTTTAAAGAGTATACAGATTATATGTCTGTGTACTCTTTTTTACTCATACACGAGTGTTATTTGACATAAAGCAAATAAAATGGTATAATAATTATTAGTTATAAAGTATAACCAAAATATAATTAATATTTTAAGGAGGATTTCTTTTATGGAAAGAGAAAGAATTTTAATTAAGGAAGATACATCTTTTGAAACAGTTGATACTTTCAAAGAGTTACTTGAGGGGAAACTTAAAGGTGAACATTTTACAAATGCAACTGTACGGTATAATAAAAATCATATGATAGATGAAAATGATTTGCCGGAAGATTGGACTTTACAGCTGTATTCAGATAATTATCACATTTCTATGTATTGCTTGACTGCCGGTTATGGTGGAGCTGGTCCTACTGACTTAAGGACAATTTTAGATCTTTGTGGTTTTTACAATGCAGATATTGTGTTTAAGGAAGAAAATGTGGATTTTTATACAGAGTAACATTAAAAAAGAAATCTCTCTAAATTTAGGGAGATTTTTTTCTATCTATTTATTTTTATATATATTTATGGTATAATTATAATGTATGGGGGTGTAAGGTTTCGACGGTTATCTTTAATATATAATAAGCGAGTAGTGGATTCTCGTTGGCCACTATAAAAACGAGAAATTAAAATAAACGCAGATAATAATAGATTTGCAATGGCTGCCTAATTTAAAGGCACCTGTCTTTAAAGTTTTTGCTAGAGAAATTTTAAAGGCATCGACTTTTCTAGCATAACAAATCTAAAATGTGGTTTAAGTTTTAGAGGGTATTTAAATTAACCATGTAATTATATGTTTTGTAAATGTTAAAGTATAGTTACAAGATTTAAACATTTACTGCACTCGGAGAAAGTTATATAATGGGATTTTCGGACGTGAGTTCAATTCTCACCACCTCCACCAATGATAATTAAATAATAGAATAAAATTGATACGAAAATCAATCAGAAAATAAATCTGGTTGATTTTTTGTTATTTAAAAGAATATATTTTTTTAATTAAATAAAAATTTAAACAAAAAAGAAAAAAATAATTGACTTTTACGAACATTTGTTTTATAATAATAACCAGATAATTAAAACAAAGTTTTAGAAACGGAGATGATATTAATGAATGAAATAAATAAAAATTATAGTAAAACATTTGAAGATATTAAACATATTGATGAAAATGGAATTGAATTTTGGTACGCAAGAGAATTGCAACTAGTTTTAGATTACAAAGAATGGAGAAAATTTGAAGGAGTAGTTCAAAAAGCGATGAAATCATGTGAAAATAGTGATATCCATACTTTAGACCATTTTGTCGTTGTCGACAAAATGGTACAAATTGGTTCAGGAGCTTATAGAAAACAGATTGATTACAAACTAACTCGATATGCATGTTATCTAATAGCACAAAATGGAGATAGTAGAAAAAAAGTAATTGCTCTTGCTCAAACATATTTTGCAGTTCAGACTAGAAAGCAAGAAATTACTGAAAAAGAATATAGTATGCTAACAGAAGATGAAAAAAGATTTTATCAAAGAAATTTAACAAGAAAAGGTAATTATTCATTAAATCAAACTGCTAAAAAATCGGGAGTTAAAAACTTTGATAAATTTCATAATGCAGGATACAAAGGTTTATACAACGGTGAAACCGCTGATGATATTGCTAAAAGAAAAGGTTTAAGATATAGAGAAGATATTTTAGATAATATGGGAAGTACTGAACTTATTGCCAATTTATTTAGAATATCACAAACAGAAGAAAAGTTAAAAAAAGATAATGTGAATACAGAAAAAGAGGCTTGTAAAACTCATAATAAAATTGGAAAAATTGTTAGAAAAGCTATTAAAGAAGCTGGTGGAACAATGCCAGAAGATTTACCTACTCCTAAAAAGAGTTTAAAAGAACTGGAAAAAGAAAATAATAAAAACTTAAAAAAGATATATAAATGATAGATAAGTATTGATATTAGTAATGGTATTGCATTTTTACAAAAATATGGTATAATTTTATTAGCTTGATTGATTTTATATCAAGCGTTAAAAAGAGCTAAAGTTAGTAAAACTCGAACTGGTATGGTTTGAGTTTTTATACAATGTAAACTAAAAGACTAATACATACAATTTGAGAGGTGATATAAATGGCAGCAAGCAGTACAGTTTTCTTTTGTAAAGAATGTGGATATGAATCAGCTAAATGGCTTGGAAAATGCCCTGGTTGTAATTCGTGGAATAGTTTTGTAGAAGAAAAAGTAACAAAATCAAATAAAAAAAGCGGTGGAATTGCTAAGGGGATAGGTGGCACTTTTAATAACAAGTCTGAAGTAAAAAAATTAAATGATATAGTAGTATCTAAAACTGTAAGGATTGATACTGGCTATGCAGAGTTAAATAGGGTACTTCGGAGGTGGTTTCGTTGAAGGTTCACTTACATTAATAGGAGGAGAGCCAGGTATTGGTAAATCTACTCTTATAATGCAAGTATGTAATAATTTAAGTAAACATGGCAAAGTACTTTACGTATCTGGAGAGGAATCAGAAGTACAAATAAAATTAAGGGCAGATAGACTAAAAGTTAAGTCTGATGACATATTATTTTTAAGTGAAACTTCTATTTCGTCAGTTGAGGAAAAAATAGAAGAAAATAGTCCTAAATTTTGTATAGTAGATTCCATACAAACAATGTATGATGAAGATATTTCATCTGTACCAGGTAGTGTTTCTCAAGTAAAAGAAGTAACAGGAAGACTTATGTATATAGCTAAGAAATTAGGTATTACAGTTATTGTTATTGGACATGTAACCAAAGATGGAGTGATAGCAGGACCTAGAATACTTGAACATATGGTAGATACAGTGCTATATATTGAAGGAGAAAGATTTTTTTCTCATAGAATTGTAAGAGGAGTGAAAAACAGGTTCGGTTCAACAAATGAAATAGGAATATTTGATATGCAAGATGTGGGAATGGTAGAAGTAAAAAACATGAGTGAACTATTTTTATCTGATGAAACTAAAAATTTACCAGGAACGGCACTTGTAGCAACAGTTGAAGGAACGTCTACGATACTTTTAGAAATACAGGCTTTAACATCTCATTCGTATTATAACATGCCAAGAAGAGTTGCTAATGGTATTGATTTTAACAGGCTTAATATGATTTTAGCTGTTCTTGAAAAAAGATGTAATTTAAGCTTAGGTACTCAAGATATATATGTAAATGTAATAGGCGGTATGAAAGTAGATGAGCCAGCAGTAGATTTAGCTGTGGCAATGGCAGTGGTTTCCACATACAAAAATAAAGTGATAGATAATAAAGTAGTATTTATCGGAGAGATAGGCTTAAGTGGAGAAATAAGAAGTATAAGCAATATAGAAAAAAGAGTAAAAGAAATTACTAAAATGGGATATAAAACTATTGTAGGAAGTAAAAAACAATTAACAAATTTAAAAGAAGAATTTGAAAAAGATGTTAAATTTATAGGGATATCTACTATAGATGAGGCAATTGAATATATATTAAAATAGGAGGGAAAATTTAATAGTGGAACAAGAAGAAATACTAGACATTTTAAAAATTATAGCACCAGGAACAGTCTTACGTGAAGGACTAGATAATATATTAAAAGCTAAAACAGGAGCTTTGATAGTTATATCTTCTAATGAAAGTTTTTATGATTTAGTTGATGGTGGCTTTAAAATAGAGCAGGAATTTACACCAGCAAGTGTTTATGAACTTGCTAAAATGGATGGAGCTATAATTATAAATAAAGATATAAAGAAAATAATGATGGCAAATGTACAACTTGTACCAGACCATAGTATAAAAACATGTGAAACTGGTACAAGACATAGAACCGCTGAAAGAGTTGCAAAGCAGACTAATGAACTTGTTATATGTATTTCACAAAGAAGAGGCATTATAACAGTTTTTAAAGGCGATTTTAGATATGTAGTAAATGATATATCTTCAGTGCTTATGAGAGCAAATCAGATGTTAGAAGTATTAGAAAAGTATAAAGTGGTATTTGATAATATGCTAAATATTTTAAGTGAACATGAATTTGATGATATAGTATCTTTGGAAACTGTTGCAAACACTATATATAGGTCTGAGTTAATAATGCGTATGGAAGCAGATGTAAGAAGAAATATTATCGAACTTGGAAGTGAAGGAAATATAGTAAATATGCAATTAGAAGAACTTATTGCAAACGTTGAATCTGAAGAGAAGAAAATTATTAAAGATTATATGGTTAAAAATAAAAAGAATAAAGATGCTGAAAATGTACTTTCAAATATACGAAAAATAGATAAAAAAGATCTTGTGAATGCAGAAAAAATAATCAAGGCTCTAGGATATGAAATAGAAACAAATATACTTGATTATAATGTATCGCCAAGAGGATATAGAATACTTAGCAAAGTACCAAAAATGCCAGCAAGTATTATCGAAAAAACAGTGGAAGCATTTGGTGCATTGCAAGGAATTTGCAATGCTACAATACAGGAGTTAGATGAGGTTGAAGGAATTGGAGAAGTAAGAGCAAAAATTATAAATCAATCCTTAAGAAGACTTCAGGAACAGTATATATTAAAGGGGTATAACATATAAAGATTTACTTAAAAAAATTCAAATCACTTTACTTTTCACTTAAAATATGGTATAATAATAATGTATTAAATTGAACTTACAAGGAGGGATAAGCCATGTTTAATATAGGAGACAAGGTAGTTTATCCAATGCATGGAGCAGGAACAATTGAAGCAATAGAAGAAAAAGAAATGCTTGGTAATGTTGAAGATTATTATATTATTAAAATGCCAGTTGGTGAAATGAAACTTATGGTTCCTACTTCAAGGGTAGAAAATGTTGGAATTAGAGAAGTTTCAGATAAATCTATATCTGAGAAAGTTTTTGATGTTTTAGAAAAACCAAAAGATCCATATGTACATGATGTTAATTGGAGCAAAAGATATAATTTAAATGTTGAAAAGATAAAATCTGGAGACATTTTAGAAGTAGCAGAAGTTGTAAGAGAACTTTCTCATAGACATATGGAAAGAGGACTTTCAATTGGAGAGAAAAAAATGTTAGGAACTGCTAAAGATATTTTATTAAGTGAAATGGTATTATCTCAAAATGAGAGTCATGATGTATTAGACGCTAAAATTGAAAGTGCAATACAAGATTCATATAACAATTCAGAAAATATAGAAAATTTATAGTAATATTTGTGAAGCAAAACTTTTATAGTTTGGCTTCTTTTTTCTTTTACTTGCACAAAATTACAAAAATATTTCATTAAAGTTACATAGGTATTAAAAAAACATAAAATGATTTAATTATATACAAAAAATATTAATAATGTGATATACTTTAATAAAATTATAGCGATTTATTTAGGAGGAGATTATGAATATGAAAAGGCCAAGCGTTTTTACAATGTATATTATTATTGGAGTTATTATTATACTTATAGCAGTTATTACAATTCTTTTTATTGGTCATGGAGGAGAAAAAAGAACTGAAGAGTTGTCAGGCATTGATAAGGTAAAATCAATATCAGGTGAAGAAAATGTTGAAGTAGATGCTGATGGAAATAAAATTAATTCTAGCTCTCAAATTTTGTCTAGAAGAGAAGTAGACGGATTTATTTTTGATAGCTTTAATGTTTCAACTAATTCTGGTATAAGTACAATTACTTTTGAAATATATAACCCTGATTCAGAAGATAAAGAACTTGGTGAATATGAAATAAAAATTGTTGATTCAAACGGAAATATGATAGGAAGGCTAACAGATAATGCTGGAGTTATTGAAGGACTTTCAAGAAAGGAAGTTTCACTACAAGTTAAGGGTGATATAGCTAATTTAACTGATTTACAAATAAGAAAAATTGTTTATGAAAATATGTAGTGGAGGAATTTTATATGAGTAAAAGTAATAAAAAAATAATTGTAATTATATCTATCATATTAGTAGTTATAATTGTATTAGGTTTATATATTTTATTTAGTGTGAAAAATAAAAAAGTAAATAATGTTCCTGATAATATATATAATAAGGAGATATATCTTAATGCTACTTTACCAAATATATCAGGTAATGAAAATTTACTAAAAGATGAATTTGGTAAGAAAACAAATATTAGTGAAAAAATAAAAGAAAATAAAAAGTGGATGAATTTAGATTTTTCAGACTTTAACATATATACTCTTAATTCTAAGAATACGTTCATTATATTTAAAATTATAAACAATAATAATATGATAATTGAAACAGGAAAATTTCAATTGCAATTAAAAGATAATAGTGGAAATGTTGTTTCAGTTGTTGATTTTGATGAAATTGTATTACCAAGTGGTGGTTCAATAGATGTAACTGTTGATGTTACAGGTGATGTTGCTAATGTCAAAGATATAACTGTTGATGAAATTAATTATACTATGGAATTACAAGAGGTGAAATAAATGAAGAAAAAGTTTGGAGTTAATATAATACTAGGAATATTAGTAATTTCAATTATACTTGGAATTGGTGGGATTATATATACTGCTTGTAATAGTATATATGCAGCAAATACAAGAGAAGATTTTACTTTTGCAATAGATAATGAAACAGGAAAAGTAAAGGTTTATGATGACCTATTGATACAAGAGTCTTATGGCTTTAACATGGTATTGCCTCAAGGCGTAAAAATGCAAGATGTTACTTTATATGAAAAGAATAATGCAGGGTTACTAAAAATATCTACTGATAAGGATAAAAAACCAATTGTAACAGGGGTAAAACTAGGAAAAGGAACTTTATGTGCCGAAATAAACTACGAGGGAAAGAAATACGAAACTTCAACAAGTTTTGAAGTTATAAAAAAAGATTTTTGCTTTCCAATAGTGGATAAAAAAGTAAAGAGCTATACAGGAAAAAATGCTTTTGCCATTAATGAAGAAAGTACTTTTAAATTAACTTTACCAACTGGATATACTATGCAAAATGTTGAATTTTCAGAAGAAGCGAATGCAGGACTTTTAAATATAGATAACGATAAAAAAACTGTATCAGGTAAAAAGACAGGTAAAGGTGTGTTAGTAGCACATTTAAAAGGAACTGATAAGTATACAACTGCTGAGTTTGAGGTAATTGATAATACATCAAAAACACCAGCTCCTGCAAAAGACTTAGATAGTGATGAAGCAGATACTAAAACCACTTCTACAAATACTACTAAGGAATCTAAAGTTGTAAAAAAATCTATTAGTTTTAATAATGAAAAACGTATAGTGACATACTCAGGAAAAAATATAACAATATATGAAACACCAACTACAAAGGGAATTAAAGCAGGAGAGATTACTTATTCTACAACTGATTCAAGCATTGCTGAAGTTTCAACTAATGCAAAGTCAAATAGAGTAATTATTACAATTAAAAATATAGGAAAAGTTGATTTAATTGCTTCATATAATAATGGAGAAATAGTTGCTAAAGAACAATTAATAATCCATTCTAGTACTTTAGATATTTATGAAAACTCTAAAAATAATAAATTAAATAACACTACAATTTCATTAAATGTTGGAGAAACAATTGATATATCTGCTTCAGAAAATCAAAATAAATTAAATAATGTAGATTTATCATATACTTCATCTAATGGAAAGATTTGTTCTATTGATGAAAATGGTAAAATAACTGCTAAAGCTAAAGGAAGCTCTACAATAAAGGTTATGTTAAAGGAAAATAATAAATCTTATGGTCAGATAAAAGTAAAAGTGTCTGGTAGTGCTGAAGAAAAGATGTTAAACGAAGAATTCTCTTTTCCAAAAGATGCAAAAACAGGAAAAGTTATAGAAGCTAAGGGAGAAAATGCTTTAATTGTCGGAAAAACATACACTTATGATCTTATAAAGCCAAAGGGAGCCGAAAACTATGAAGTCACATATAAATGTAGTAAAAATGATTTATTGAAAATAGATGGAAGTAAAATAACTCCATTAAAGGCTGGCAAAGGAATTTTAGTTGCTGAAATAAAAATTGCCGGAAAAACAAAAACAACTTCTATGAATTTTGAAGTTTATGCAAATGAGAACGATAAAAATAATGCTGCTTCTGATAAAGTAAAATATATTAATGTGAATTTTGATAAAGATAGCATGGTTGTAGAAAAAGGAAATGCTATAACATTGAAGCCTGTTATTGATACAAATATGACAAAAAAAGAATATGAATTAGTTTGGACTAGTTCAGATGAAAATGTAGCTAAAGTAGACAAAAATGGTAGAGTAACACCAGTAAATCCTGGAAATACATATATTACAGTGGGGGTAAAAAATAATACAGGTGTACATGCAACAATGAAACTAGAGGTTAAAGAAAAAGTTGTATTAGTTTCTTCATTAAAGTTTAAACCTGCAAATCTAGAAAAAAAAGGTAGTACATATCTTATAAGAACAAATGAAGTTAATACTATGAACTTTGAAGTAACTCCTAATAATGCTACTAATCAAGATTATTACATTGAAGTAGATGATAAAGAAAACTTTATGGTTCAAGGAAAAAATGTTGTAGCATTAAAAGAAGGAGTAAAAACTAAACTTACAGCACGTTCATTAGATTCTGGAAATAAATATACAACTATTACTTTAGAAAGTGTTCTTTCTAGTGATGAATTGTCTAATTTACAATTAATATCAGAAAACAAGTCTATAACAGTAAAAGTTGGAGAAACACTTAGATTTAGAAACGAAGAGAATGGTAGAGTTTCTAAAACAGGAAATAACTTTTTATATAAAATTAATGATGAGTTAATTACAATAACAGGTAATAAAATAGGTAATAGTACATTAAATGTAAAAGTTGGAAATAAGACTATATCAATACCTGTTAATGTAGTAGCTGAACAGTTACAAAAAAATGAAGTTCCAGTAAAGGACCTAGAATTAGAAATTGATCCTGAAACATCACGTACAAAAGATTATTCTATTGATCATCCTTTGGTTATTAATAAATGTTACAATGTAGCAAGTGCAGTTTCAGTATATCCTGATAATGCAACTAATAAAAGTTTAAATGTTGATGTAAGTGATAAAGAAGCATTTACAGTTACAGCAGATGGAAATTTGATTGCAAATAAGGAAAATGCAAGTGCAATTGTTACACTTTCATCAGTGTCAAACCCTGAGGTAAAAACTTCTTTTAAAGTTTCTTCTACTGCTGCTAAAATTAAATCAATAAAATTTGCTAAAGATTATGTAGGAGAAAACACTTTAACAACAGATCATAATTGGAGCTTTAATTTATATATTACTTTAGATAATGGATACACTTTTGATCCGGTTGCTACACCAAATATTCAAAATAATGAAGAATACATGATGTATAGAAATCAAATAAAAATTGTTAGTAATAATACTTCAGTATTAAAAATTAACAGTGATGGTACCGCAGAAGTTGTAAAAGGAAAGAATGGAGAAGGAGCTTTGAAAGCATACGTTATCAATAATCCTAGTATTTCAGCACAAACTTTATTTAAGACAGAAGGTATAACAACTGAGAGCTCAATAAAAAATGCTAAATTTGCTAAAAATGAATATACATTTTCTTTAGAAGAAGGTAGTATAGGCTTTTGTCCAATAATCACTTTAGAAAATGGTAAAGTATTTGATCCATCTTTAGATTATGGCAAGCCTGGATCAGTTGCAACAACTGAAGAATACTTGAATTATTTGAGCCAATTAGAATTGGTTGCTATGAAAGAGAAAGATTCTTCAAATATTATAGCTATTGAAAATGGAGAAAGAGAACTTAAGATAATAGCGAAAGGGGTAGGCTCTTGTACTATAGGAGTTCAAATAAGGGGAACTAATAAAACATTTAGTACTGCGCAAGTTTCAGTTATAGAAAACGATCCAGATAATTCAGAAAGTAACTCAAATGTTACTGCTAACATAAAAGAAGTGGATCATAATAATACTACTAGTAACAAAAATTTAAATATTACTAATATTCAATTTGCCAAAAGAAGCTATGATTTAACAGACAATTGGTCTGTGGGATTTCGTCCTATTATAACATTGTCAGATGGTACAAAAATCAGTAATGATAGTAAGGATCAAGATACTTATTTATATTATGTTGGTTTAACACAAATATATTTAACTAATGATTCAAATAACAAAAATATTGACTTTGGAGTAATGCAAGTAGTAAACAACAAAGTGCCAAGTGAAGTTATACCATTAAAGAATGGCTCTGTAAACCTAGCAATTGGATTAAGATCAAATGGAATGACTTATGATGTAGTTCCAGTAACAGTAAAAATAAAATAATACAAAGTAAGAAGGGGAATTTAGGTTCTAAGTCAATAGTTGGGGTGGAAATTTCAAAAATTACTTAGAAACTATAGCAAAAGGGTGAACTTA
>CAKPAG010000013.1 GCA_934132895.1 uncultured Clostridia bacterium | reverse complement strand
AAAAGAAAAATCAGAGCAGAAAAGAAAAATAACAATCAAGAAGAAAAGTTAACTAAAGTCGGAATTAACTGGTATCCTCGGGCATATGGTAAAGGCACAAAATGATATCAAATCAAGTTTAAAATTAATAGACATAGTGGTAGAGGTATTGGACGCAAGGATACCAGTTTCAAGTAGAAACCCATTAATCGATGAGTTAAATAAGGATAAAAAGAAAATAATAGTATTAAATAAATCAGATTTAGCTGATAAAGAAGAAACCTTGAAATGGAAAAAATATTTTGAAAGTAATAACATAAGTACTGTTTTAACAAGTGCAAATTTAAATCAAAATATAAAACAAATAATAGAAACTATTAACAAACTTGGAAAAGAAATTTATGACAAAAAAAATGAAAATAAAAAAATAGCAATAAAACCAATATATAGAGTATTAATTGTAGGTATTCCTAATGTAGGTAAATCAACCATAATAAATAAAATAGCTGGAAGAAATGCAGCTAATGTTGGGAATAAACCAGGTGTAACAAAGAAAAATCAGTGGATAAGAGTTGCAGGAAATATTGACCTTTTAGATACTCCAGGTTTGCTTTGGCCTAGACTTGATGATAAAGATGCAGGAATAAAATTAGCACTTACTGGTAATATAAAACAAGAAGTTATAGACATTGAGACATTAGCAGTAAATGGAATAGATATTTTAATTCAAAGCAAATACAAGGAAATGTTTAAAGAAAAATATAAATTAACAGATGAGGATTTGGAAAATATATCTTATGATATATTAGAGATAATTGGCAAGAAGAGAGGCTGTTTAGTTTCAGGTGGTAATGTTAATATGGAAAAAGCAGCATCAGTGTTTTTGGAAGATTTTAAAAGTGGAAAAATAGGAAATATAACACTGGATCTTGCTTAAATTAGTAGTAATATGGAGGACAAAAAAATAGAACATTATATTTTAACATGGCTTTCGATGATTGAAGGAATAGATTATTATATATTTTTAAAATTATTGAAAGCCTTTAATTTCCTGGAAAATATTTTTGAATTTTCCAAAAACAAAATGTTATTTCAAAATATTTTAATTCAAAATCATGTATTTTTAAGTAGTAGAATTTTTAATCAGTTGGTTAGTAGTAAACTAAAGCAAGACTCTCTTTATATATATAATAATTTAAAGAGGCAAGAAATTAAATTTATTTCAATTTTTTCTAAAGATTATCCTAAATATTTAAAAGAATATCCTGAAACACCTCTTTTACTTTTTGTAAAAGGAAATATCGAATTTTTAAATAGTTTTCAATATAAAAGAATATATTTTTATTCGTCAAATATTGAAGTTGTTAAACATAGCAAAAGTATTTCTAAAATTCTAAACTATGCACTATCAAAAGAAAATATAATAAAAATATTTCAAGCAGACATAAACAATCAACTATGTAATAAACAAGTTGTATTTAAAGTGTCCAATATATTTGATATTAATTTTGTATCAGATAGTTTGAAAGAAGATAGCTTATGCATATATATTCCTGAAAATGCAAAATATACAGAGTTATTAAAATGCTCTATATCCGATATGTTATTTGTTTTAAATGCTTCTTTTGAAGAAGAAATCGAAAAGATAGCGTCTTGTATGCTTGATATGGGGAAACAGATAGTAACGATTCCTGGAAGTATATCGGACAGCAATTTTTCTTTTTCAAATTATTTATTAAGAGACGGCGCAAATGTGGCCTTAAATATAAAAGACATAGATACAATTTTTGGTAATATTTGGTAAAAAATAAACTGCATAGAAAATGTTAAAAAATGTCGCAATAAAACATTTACAAATCGCCAAAACTAGTATATAATAATGGTGTAAAAATTAATGTAAAACAAAAGAGAAATGAGGTGTTTTAACATTGCAAAGGCTACAATTAAATGAAAATGAAAAATTAACTAGAAAAGAATACTTAAAAAGAAAGAAAAAGCAAGCAAAAAAGTTAAAGCAAAAAAGTAAAATAACATATATAATGATAATAGGTATAGCTATTGTAAGTATATATCTTGCTGTACAAATTTATGTATATAGCAAAGAAAATAATTTTAAATATGTTGAAGGAGATAATATAAAGTCACAGAAGGTATTTAATGTATATTATGTGACTGAGGGGTATACATATAACCCAGTATATACTTTAAATAGTATTTATACTAATGGTTTTGGTGATAAAACAGTATTTCCAAATAGTGGACTTACTAATATTAAAATAAGTGGCGAGTATATTTATGGTACTAAAGAGGGTGGAATATATAGACTAAAAAAAGATGAAGGCAATGAAATAGAACCTTTAGTTGAAAAAGATGTTTCAAAGTTTGTTGTAGATAATAATACTATATATTTTACACAAGGCGAAAATAATGCTTTAAAGAGTATGAATGTTGAAACAAAAGAAATAAAAGAATTAGATATAGATAATATATCAGAAATAATTTATGATGAAAGCTCATTATTTGTAGTAAAGGATGAAAAAACTAAAAAGACTTTATTTAAAATAAACAAAGAGAATAATGAAAAGACACAACTTACTAAAAATTCTAATGTTTCATATATAATTCAAAGTCAAAATGATATTTACTATGTAAATAAACAAGATGGAAATAAAATATATATTGTTACTAAAAATGGAGAAAATGAATCAAAACTTGCAGACATTACTAGTGTATCAGACAAAGGAGAAATTAAAGAGGTAGATGGTTCAAAATATATGTTTGTAAATAATGGATATTTATTCTATGTAAATGTAGACGATTCTAATTCATTATGGAAGATTAATTTAAATGATAAAACTACTGAAAAAGTTATTCCTATGTCAGTGGAAATACTACAAGATATTAATGGAACTGTTTTCTATAAAGTAAAGGGAGAAATGGGTGTATATTTATATAACTATGAAACAAACTTTATGTCACAAGTAACTAAAAGAAAGATAAAAGAATTCTTTGTGGATAGTTCAAAAGAAATAGAAAATAGTACAGATAACAAAAACGGAATAAGTAAGAACTAATAAAAATAAATCGACGTAATTTGATTGGGGTTATGTCGATTTTTTTACATACTTTTAAATTTTAAGTAAAAATGTCATTTAACTTAAATTATATTTTAATATTTTCCTTGAAATTTGAGTATTAATATAATATAATAGAAGTGTTAAAATACCTTAAAAGGAAGGGCAAAAAATATGAAAAAAATTAAACTAATATATAACTCTGGTGCAGGTCAAAGTAAGTTCAGATATTTCTTAGACACCATAATTGAAAAATTTATGCAAAATGGAATAGAAGTATCTGTGTTTAGGGCTGGTAAAAAAACAAATCTTTATGAGTATTTAAAAGATGTAGATAATGAAGATTGCTATGGAATAGTTGTGGCTGGAGGAGACGGAACAATAAACAGAGTAGTTAATATAATTATGCAAAATAATATTAAAACTCCACTTGGAATAATTCCTGCTGGAACTTCTAATGATTTTGCAAAACATATAAAAATGCCAGCAAACTTTTCTGAATGTATTGACAAAATACTTACTGGTAATGTTCAACAAGTAGATGTTGGGCTGGCTAATAATAAGTATTTTATTAACGTATGTTCTGCGGGACTTTTTACTAATGCTTCTCAAAAAGTAGATAAAAATTTAAAGAATGCAATTGGTAAAGTTTCATATTTTATAGCAGCTGCTGAACAGCTTATAAAATTCAGACCTTTTACTATAAAAATAGAAACAGATACTGATATAATAATTGAAAAAGTAAATCTATTTTTAATATTTAATGGAAGTAGTGCAGGAGGAATTGATAAATTAACAAAAGATTCTAGTATACAGGATGGACTTTTAGATGTTGTAATTTTGAAGAACTTTAAATTTTATCAAGTACCATCAATTGTATTTAATGTACTTAGAGGAAATCATTACGAAGATGAAAATATAATCTACTTACGCGAGAAATCTTTTAAAATAAATAAAATAAAAGGTAAATGTGATAGACCTGATGTTGATGGAGACGAAGGCCCAGAATTTCCTTTAAAGGTTAAATGTGTAGAAAAAGGACTTAATATGTTTTTATAAAAAATAATGAATAAATAAAAGGATGATGAGATTAAATGTATAGTAAAAATATAGATGCTAAATGGCAAGAAAAATGGAAAGAAAAGAATATAGCAAAATTTAATAAAACTAATGTTGATAAAAAGTATTATTGCTTAGAGATGTTTTCATATCCATCTGGTGCGAAACTTCATGTAGGTCATTGGTATAATTATGGACCAGTTGATACTTTTGCAAGGTATAAAAAAATGAAAGGTTATGAAGTATTTCAGCCAATGGGATTTGACGCATTTGGTCTTCCAGCTGAAAATTATGCAATAAAGACTGGAATACACCCATATGATTCAACAATGAAAAATATTGCTACTATGGAGAAACAATTAACAGAAATGGGAGCAATGTTTAACTGGGATGCTGAAGTTATAACATGTAAGGAAGAATACTATAAATGGACACAATGGTTATTTTTAAAGTTATATGAAAGAGGACTAGCATATAGAAAAAAAGCAAATGTTAACTGGTGCCCAAGCTGTAATACAGTTCTTGCAAATGAGCAAGTAATAGATGGCCTTTGTGAAAGATGTAGCAGTGTTGTAACTAAAAAAGATTTAACTCAATGGTTCTTTAAAATTACAGATTATGCGGAAGAATTGCTAGATGGTTTAAAAGATTTAGATTGGCCAGAAAAAACTAAAAAGATACAAACTAATTGGATAGGAAAATCTACTGGATCAACTGTTACTTTTGATGTAGAAAATAGTGATTTGTCCTTTGATGTGTTTACTACAAGAGTAGATACATTAATGGGAGTATCTTATGTTGTAATTGCACCAGAACATGAAATTGTAAGTAAAATAACAAAGCCTGAAAATAAAGTTGAGGTGGAAGAATACATTGAAAAATGTAAACTAATAAAAGAAATTGATAGATTGGCTGAAAATAGGGAAAAAACAGGTGTATTTACAGGTGCATATGCAATTCATCCAATAACACATAAAAAAGTACCAATTTGGATTGCCGATTATGTACTTGCAACTTATGGTACAGGCTGTGTAATGGCTGTTCCAGCTCATGATGAGAGAGATTTTGAATTTGCTAAGAAGTATAATTTACCAGTTAACCAAGTTATAACAAACATAGAAAAGAATGCTAATATAGATGAAAAAGCATTTACTGAAAAAGGTATACTTGTAAACTCAGATAGATTTGATGGACTTAGCTCTGAAGAAGCAAAAGTTAAAATCACTGAATATTTAAAAGAAATGAAAAAAGGTAATTTTAAAACAACATATAGACTTCGTGATTGGCTTGTATCTCGTCAAAGATATTGGGGAGCACCAATTCCAGTTGTTTATTGTGATAAATGCGGAGTAGTACCGGTACCTGAAAAAGATCTACCAGTTAAACTTCCATATAACGTTGAGTTTAAACCTGACGGAAAAAGTCCTCTTGCAAAATCTGAAGAGTTTGTAAATACTACATGCCCTCATTGTGGTGGACATGCTAAAAGAGAAACTGATACTTTAGATACATTTGTATGCTCTTCATGGTACCAGTTTAGATATCCTGATAACAAAAATAACGAAAAAATATTTGATACAGAATGGATAAACAAAATGTTACCAGTAGATAAGTATGTAGGTGGGCCAGAACATGCTGCGATGCACCTATTATATGCTAGATTTATTACAAAAGTATTAAGAGATGCTGGACTTACAAATGTAAGTGAACCATTTAAATCTCTAGTTCATCAAGGTTTGATATTAGGGCCTGACGGAAACAAAATGAGTAAATCTAAAGGTAATGTTATATCACCTGATGACTATGTAAATAAATATGGTTCAGATGTATTTAGGATGTATTTGATGTTTGGATTTAGTTATGTTGAAGGTGGACCTTGGAGTGAAGAAGGGGTTACTTCAATGTCAAAATTCGTATCAAGACTTGAAAGAATTTTAGACACTATCAATGATATGAAGGACGATGAGGGAGTATCTGAATATTCTAAAGAAGATAAAGATTTGTTATATATATTTAATATGTCTTTAAAAGGTATTACTTATGATCTAGAAAATATGCAGTTTAATACTGCAATTGCTAAGATAATGGAAATAACTAATGCCCTTTATAAATACATTTCAGATACTAAAGTAAAAAATGTTAAACTATTAAAGGAAATAGCAGTAAAATTTATTCAAGTAATAGCACCATTTATGCCACATTTTGCAGAAGAAATGTGGAGTAGATTTGGAAAAGAATTTTCTGTATTTAACACTCTTTATCCTGAAGTAGAAGAAAAGTACTTGAAAAAGGATGAAATTGAGCTTGCTGTTCAGGTAAATGGTTCTGTAAGATATAAAATAAATATTGCGGCTGAGGCAGATGAAGAGACGACTAAAAAGAAAGCACTTGAAAATGAAAAGCTAAAACCATATATTGAGGGCAAAGAAATAGTAAAAGTTATAGTTATAAAGGGAAGAATTATAAATATAGTTGTGAAATAATAAAAAGAAAGAGGTTGTAATTTTGAATATTGATATAGGTATTATTGCATCATATGCGAAGTATTTAATAGAAGTTAGCATTTTAATCGGAATTGGAATGCTATTATATAAATTGTATACAGCTGATAAGAATAAGGAAAATAAAATAGTAAAGAAACAAGCTTTTACAGATCAACTTACAGGTAGAGGCAATAGATATATGTTTCAAGATGCACTTGATAAGTTAATATCTAAAAATAAAAAGTTTGCGGTTTGCTTTATGGATCTAGATGGCTTTAAGCAAATAAATGATACAATGGGGCATGATGCAGGAGATGAACTGCTTATTGCACTATCTAACACATTTGAAAGTAAGCTACCTAAAAATGCTACTGCATATAGGTTAGGTGGAGATGAATTTTCTATTGTTATAGAAAACATTAAAACTGTAGCAGATATTACTGCTTTACTTGATAACTTAAAAAATGAACTTAATGAACCATTTAATATTGCTGGTACAAATATATCATTGCAATATAGTTTAGGAGTAGCAATATATCCAGAAGATGCAGATAATAGGACAGACCTTTTAAAATATGCAGATGATGCAATGTATTATATAAAAGAGCATGGAAAAAATGGATATTATTTTCATAATAAATCTTTAAGAGCAAAACTTGAAAATGATACTAAGATGCAAACTGATTTAAAGAAAGCATTTAATGAAGGTGAATTTAATTTTTCAATGCAGCCAAGAATAAATGTAAAAGATACAAGTGCGTTATGCTTTGAAGCTTTGCTATATTGGAACCATCCTGTACTTGGCAAGCTTACATCAGATTATTTTATAAAGCAAGCCGATGAGATAGCACTTACAATAAAATTAGACCAATATGTTTTGGAAAAGGTTTGCGAAAAATTAGATGAATTAAAGAAAAAAGGATTTAAAAATGTTCAGATGGCTGTTAATATATCTAATAGACATGTGGTAAAAAAAGAGTTTATAGATAAGCTATGTGAAATATTAAATGAACATAATATCCAAAAAGGAGAAATTAAATTAGAACTTACTGGCTCAATTGAACCAAGCCGAATAGAAAATTATAAAATAATGTTTGAAAGGCTTAGAAATTCTGGTGCAGAAATAGTTATAAATAACATAGAGGTAAAATATGAAACATTGGCATTATTTAAAGATTTGCAAATAGATGAGATAAAGCTTTCATCAGTATATGTGTCTGAAAGTAGTAAACTTCCAGTAGAAGTATTAAAAAATATAGTATCTTTATGTAAAAATTTAGACTATAAAGTAATATTAGGTAAAATTGATGAAGATTGTGAGTTAGAAAATGCAATAAAAAGTGGAGCAGATAGCATTCAAGGAAATTTAATATTTAAATCTATGGATGAAGATTTAGTTGAAGCATTTTTAAACGAGTATTCTAATTATAAAAATAGGATAGAAAATATTATAATTAATGCCGGAAAAGGAGTCAAAAAAAGTTCAAAATAATTAAATAAAATATATAAGGATTAGGTTATAAATCTAGTCCTTTATTCTTTTCAAAAAAAGTTAAAATAAAAATGTAAAAATCTCTCCTTATTTTTGTCAAAAAACGTCTAAAATGATTGACAAAGCAATATAAAAATAATATAATGTGTTTACAATATGAACTTAATAAAAACGAAGATATAGTAGGAGAAAAAATGGAAAAAGCAAAATTTAAAAAAATATATATTTTATATATAGTGTTAGGAGTTATTTTAATTACGTTATTAACACTATTAGGAATTTTTTTATGCAAAAAAGTTCAAGGAGAAAGAACAGTTATATCGATTGAAGGTATAGATTATAATCAAAATGATTATATGATGTATTTAAGAGTTGCAAAGAATAAACTATTTGATGAGAACACTACAAGGCTACCAAAAGCAACACTAAATACAATAATAGATAGTGATACTAATTTAAATACAGAAAGCTATTTAAGACAAAAAGTAGAAGAAAATTTAAAAATAGCTGGAGCTATTGAAAAAATAGCAAAAGATAATGATATTAATTTAACTCAAAGTGAGGAAGATGAGTTAGAAAAAGAAAAACAAGAATTTATTTCTAAAAAAGGTGGCAAAATTAAATTCTATGAATTCTTGTATGAAAATAGAACAAATGAAAAAGCATATGATAAAATAGCAAGATTAGAAAAGTTATATACTAAAGTGTATAATGAGCTTTATGCCAGTGGTAAAAAATACGATTTAACAGAAAAAGAAATAAAAGCTGCAAAAGTTACTTATGAATCTGAATATAAAAAGGCAAGACAAATCTTTTTACTTACTGTAGACCCTACAACTAAAAAAGATTTATCAGCATCTGTTATAGAGCAAAAAAAATTGCTTGCTGAAACAATAAGGAAAGAATTAAATGAATCAAGTGACTTTGATGAGTATATAAAGAAATATAGTGATGATGCAATAGACAAAGACCCACCATACGATATGTATTTTAAAGATGGTCAGATGATAAAAGAAGTAGAAGAAACTGTAAATGAATTAGAAGTGGGAGAAATAAGTCAAGTTGTTAAGTCTAGCTATGGCTTTCATATCATAAAACGTGACGCACTTGACGATGAGTTCTTTAATAAATATTTAGAAAGTAAAAGAGAAAATAAATTTTTGATAGACATTTCTAATATAGTTAAAGAATGCAAAATTATTATTCAAGATAGTTTTACTACTTTAAAAGTAGATTAACTATAAATATTTTAATAGAAGGAGGAATAGATATGGCAGAAAACATATCAACAAAAGGAAAAACAAAAGTTGTTTTCGGTACAATTTTAACAGTTGTAGCTATTGTCCTTATTATACTTACATGCCTATATGTAGGACACTCAAAGAAACTAGATAATTTAGCCGGAAACGTAGCAACAGATGAAGAAGTTCAAAGTTTAAAAGCCTTAGCTGATGAAACTGATGGAAAAGTTGAATCTTTAGCTAAAATAAAAAATGACATTGATAAACTATCAGAAGATGTTGCAAATGTAAAAGTAGACTTATCAAATCAAGCAGAAGCAAATAAAATTAAACTGCAAGATAAACTAAGTGCTTTACAAAAAGATTATACTAATTTAATTAATGAATTAGATGAAGTTGTTGCAAAGGAGGAAACTGTTAATGAGCTTTCTAATAAACTATCTAGAGTTCATGAAGAATTAAATCAAAAAATTGATTTAGCAGAAGAATCTATTAATAACAACACAGATACTGTTGTTGATGCAGCAAGAAAAAATATAAATATAAACACTACAAACAAAGTAGAAAATGCGAGAACAAACATTAATACTAATTTGGTAAATGCAAGAAATAACATAAACACAAACACAACAAATAAAGTAGAGAATGCAAGAAAAAATATTAATACTAACTTAAAAAATGCAAGAGATAACATAAATGCAAACACTACAAACAAAGTGGAGAATGCAAGAACAAATATTAACACTAATTTGGTAAATGCAAGAGACAATATAAATACAAATACTACAAATAAAGTAGAGAATGCAAGAAAGAATATTAATACTAACTTAGTAAATGCAAGAGATAATATAAATACAAATACAACAAACAAAGTAGAAAATGCAAGAAAGAATATTAATACTAACTTAAAAAATGCAAGAGATAACATAAATACAAATACAACAAACAAAGTAGAAAATGCTAGAAAAAATATTAACACTAATTTAGTAAATGCAAGAAATAACATAAACACAAACACAACAAATAAAGTAGAAAATGCTAGAAAAAACATTAATACTAATGTAAAAGCAGCAAAAACTGCATTATCTAATGAACTTGCAATTGGATTTAATGATTTAGTGACAAAAGCAGGCGAAAACAAAGCACTTATTGAAGAAGTTAATAGAAATGTAGGTACAATTTCAACTAATCTTGACAGTTATTATGCTGATATACTTGCTAAAATTGCAACTGCTCAAAATGGTATAGATAGTGCTAATACAACTTTAACAAGTATTAGTACAGCATTAACTGCAGCCAATGCTAGCATTTTAACAGTTAATGGAAAAATCGATGATTTAACAAATATAACAAATAATCAAACAGCAATTATTAATGGAAGATTTAATGATTTAAATACAGATCTTGGTAATATTCAAAGTAATTTATCAAGTGCCAGTTCAAGAGTTGGAGACAATGTTGTTAATGCTTTAGCATCAAAAATTGATACATTAAAAGCAGAAATTATGGGAAGTGATACTACAAAAACACTTACATATCTTTCTAATCAAAACCAAAATAATTTATCAAATACTAAAGCAACAGTTCAACTTTTAGGAGATTCTAGTGATAGTTCAACTTCTAATACTGTATTTGGAAGATTAAATAAAATTAATGATAGTGTTGAAAGTGTAAAGGCAAGTTTAACAACAATGGATGGAAAACTTGATACAATACTTTCAAATGTTACAATGAAAGCATACTCATCATCAACAAGAACATACATGTTGGCATTTGTTAATGATTGGAAAGCTAGTAATCCTAGTGCATCTGATGCTGATCTTGCAGAAGCTTTAGTTACATGGTTACAATCAAAAGGATACATAAAGTAGAAATTACAAAAAATATTTAAAATATTGAAAAAAACTGTTGACAAAAATAATTATATAGGTTATAATTATACTTGTCAACAGATAAGTGGGCGCTTAGCTCAGTTGGGAGAGCATCTGCCTTACAAGCAGGAGGTCACAGGTTCGAGCCCTGTAGTGCCCACCACTTATTTTTTTAATGTCTGTGGCCTGGTAGTTCAGTTGGTTAGAACGCTAGCCTGTCACGCTAGAGGTCGTGGGTTCGAGCCCCATTCAGGTCGCCATTTTTTTTATATATATGGTATTTATTTATATATCTTTGGCTTGATAGCTCAGTTGGTAGAGCAGAGGACTGAAAATCCTCGTGTCCGTGGTTCGATCCCGCGTCAAGCCACCAGCGGGAGTAGCTCAGTTGATAGAGCGTCGCCTTGCCAAGGCGAAGGTCGCGGGTTTGAGCCCCGTCTCCCGCTCCATATATATAATAGATACCAAAAATTAGATTTTTTGGTATTTTTTTATTTTTAGGTAATATAATATAGTAATGGCGCCATAGCCAAGTGGTAAGGCACGGCTCTGCAAAAGCCTGATCATCAGTTCAAATCTGATTGGCGCCTCCATAATAAAAAGCTCCGAACATTTTAATTCGGAGTTTTTTATATTAACTTTTTTTAATTAATACATCAAGACTTGTAGTTGAAAATGGATAGTTTCTTATTGAAAGCCATTTAGAATCCTTTTCTTTAAGAAAGTTTACGATGTTTGATGAAACTGATTCTTTGGTGACTCTCACAAATTTTGCTTTCCCTTGACTATCTATCCAAAAATTTAAAAATAAATTAAATTTTCCATTTTCTAATGAAGAATTTAAGTTTTTAAATATTTCTCTTACTATATGAGGATTAAGTTCATTACCAGCGATAGAATCGCAGCAAAACAATATTTCCTTAATCATTTGAATATTTGGACTATACATATACATTTTTTTACCATTAGAACTTTTATAAATGAATACATAATCGTCTTGATGATTTAATAATTTAAACCGATTTTTTTCAAAATAAATTGCACTAATTTTTTTTGAAATAATGGTACCAGTATTAAATTTTTGCCTATCTTTTTCATTTGATTTCATTTTTCTATCTCCTTTTTTCAAATTTGAATACAATATATTTTTAGTACGTATATATTTTAACATAAAATTTGTCAAACGTCAAATAGTTATGTTGACTTTGAACTTCTAAAATGGTATACTATATATAGTAAAAAAAGGATGATTATAATGGCAAGAAGATTTATATTAAATGAAAAAGATATAGTATCAGAAAATGATAATTGTATTAAGATAGTAGGAAATGAAGTTAAACATATTCAAGTTTTAAGACATAATATTGGTGATGAAATTGTTATTAATGAATATATATGTAAAATAACTGAAATGGGAAGAGACTATATAACTCTAGAAAAGATTGCCATATCACCTAAAATCGGGGAACCCAAGATTAATGTAACGCTATACATGGCTATGCTTAAAGGTGATAAAATGGATCTGGTTATTCAAAAGGCTGTTGAACTTGGCGTAAAAAATATTGTACCATTTATCTCAAAAAATGTTGTTGTAAAACTTGATGATAAGTCAAAGCAGAAGAAAAAAGAGAAGTTTCAAAAACAAGCAGATGAAGCATGCAAACAATGTGGTAGAAGTGATAAAGTATTAGTTGAAGATATACTAGAGTTTACAGATATATTTGATAAGATTTCAAATGAAAAAATAGTTATATTTGCATATGAAAAAGAAGAGAACAAGACTTTAAAAGATATACTTAGTACTTGTGATACGTTTAATGTGAAAGATATCTCCGTAATAGTTGGAGCAGAAGGTGGCTTTACGGAAGGTGAAGCCGACTCTTTAAAATATACAGAAAATGTTGAATGTGTAAGCTTAGGCTCAAGAATTTTAAGAGCTGAAACTGCTGCAATAAATTTACTTTCAATAATTATGTATGAACTAGATAAATAATGAAAATAAATATAACAAAATGTGTGAAAGAAATTATCACACATTTTTTATATATTTTTTATAATTATTTGACTTAAAAACTTTTGTTTGTTATAATTAAATAGTAAAAGGGAGTGAAAAACAAGTGATTGAAGATAGAGTTATATCTCCTGAATATATAGAGGAAGATGAAGATATAGTAGAGGATGTTTCCTTACGTCCTGATAGTTTTAATGAATATATAGGGCAGGAAAAAGTAAAAAAGAACTTGAAGGTGTATATTGAAGCAGCAAAAAATAGAGGAGAAGCCTTAGACCATGTTTTGCTATATGGACCACCAGGTCTTGGAAAGACAACTCTTGCTACGATTATAGCAAATGAGATGGGAAGTAATATAAAAGTAACATCTGGCCCTGCAATAGATAAAGCTGGTGATTTAGCAGCAATCCTTACAAATTTACAGCCTAATGATATACTTTTTATTGATGAAATACATAGACTGAATAAATCGGTAGAAGAAGTTTTGTATCCGGCACTTGAAGATTTTGTGCTAGATATAGTAATTGGTAAAGGACCATCAGCAAGATCGATAAGGATAGATTTACCAAAATTTACATTAGTTGGTGCAACAACTAAAGCAGGTATGCTTTCTGCACCATTAAGAGATAGATTTGGTATTATTCACAAATTAGAACTATATAATGAAAAAAACTTAGCTAAGATTATTTCAAGAAGTGCTGGTCTTTTAAATATAGAGATAGATGAAGATGCAGCAATAGAAATAGGTTCAAGATGTAGAGGAACACCAAGAATAGCAAATAGACTTTTAAAGAGAGTAAGAGATTTTGCTGAAGTAGATAATTTAAATAGGATAACATATGAACTTGCAAAAAAAGCATTGGATAGACTAGAAATAGATGAACTTGGCTTAGACCAAACAGATAGGGAAATGTTAGAAACAGTTATTACAAAGTTTAGCGGAGGACCAGTAGGACTTGATACACTTGCAGCTTCAATTGGTGAAGATAGAGATACAATTGAAGACGTATACGAACCTTACCTTATGCAAATAGGTTTTTTAACTAGATCTCCTAGAGGTAGAATGGCAACTAAACTTGCATATAACCATTTGGGTATAGATTTTAAAGAGGAGTAATTAAGGAGTAAATTTTGAAAAGAGAATTAAAGATTAATGGTATATACACTCATTATAAAAATGAGAAAATGAAATATCAAGTAATAGCCGAAGCAATTAACAGTGAAACACTGGAAAACCTTGTTATATACAAAAGTTTATATGAACATGGAGAATATAAAAAAGGAACAGTTTGGGCAAGACCTAAAGATATGTTTTTAGAGGAATTACCATTAGAATTACAAGAAAAATGTGGTAAAAAATATAGATTTGAATTAACATCTGAAAATAAGGAGAAAAAGCAATGAAAAGGTTATTAATGCATGCGTGTTGCGGGCCATGTTTTGCGTACATCGAAAAAGATTTAAGAGAAAATGGATTTTTAATTGATGGAGAATATGAAAAAGTAGATTACACAGCTTGTTTTTATAATCCTAATATTCATCCTAAAGTAGAATATGAAAGACGAAAGAAAACTTTTGAAGAACTTTGTAATTTGACTAATACAAAACATGTAGTAATAGATGAATATGATTTAAAAGGTTATATAAAGTATGTGGTAGAAAATGTAGGTAAAGGAAAAAAGTATAACTTAAGATGTGAATACTGCTATTATATGAGACTAAAAAAAGCATTTGAATATGCAAAAGAAAATGGATTTGATATAGTATCTACTACTCTTACAATAAGCCCATATCAAAATCATGAATTGATAAAAAAAGCAGGAAAAAAATTAGAAGAAGAATTTGGTGTTAAATTCATATATGTGGATTACAAAGAGCATTTTAGAGAAGGACAGAAACTAGCAAGAGAATATGGTTTGTATATGCAAAAATATTGTGGTTGTGTATTCTCTTTCGATGATGGAAGGTGGAATTATTAGTGAAAAAGTATTCTAAGAATAGTAGTAAAAAAAGAACATTACTTAAATTTTTGATAGGACTTTTAGTGGCTTTTTTAGTGTTGAGTGTGGCTCTTTTAGTATATATTCTTTTAAATAACAATATAACTTATGAAAAATACAACGAAGATGCAAAATTTGTATCAGAGGATGTAGCTAAAAACTCTACACCAATAATAATGGATAATGTACTTGTTGGAGGAGTATATGATAAAAAATGGGTTAGCTCAGATAGGTATTATTTGAATTCTACAAATAAATCAAATCTTGAGATAGATGTATATAGTAAAACAGGTAAAAAAGGAAAATATGAGTTAACATCTGTTTCTCAAGCAAGCAGTAAAACAGTATACTCAGCAATTACTAATACTAATTTGATAGATGAGTATTTTGCAATAGCCAAAAGTGATACGAATGCAATGAATGTAGCTGCCAAAAAAAGACAGACTGTAACTGAAAATGAGATAAAAATGGTAAAAAAAGCATTAGGAATATATAGGTTATTTAATACTTCTGTTAAGATAACTGAGGTATATGATATTTCTCTTTCACAAGGAGAAAACTTTACCCTTATATTTGCAACAAATGAAGTAGGGAAATCAACAGGAGTATATAGCGCAGTAGTATGCGTAGATAATATGAACAAAGCAAAACTTGTTAAATATAGTTATGTAAGAGATAAAGAAAATGCAGCTGATTGGCCAATTTATTCATTAAAGTTTGTAGCAGATTTAAATTTAGATGGAACAAATGAAATAGTTTTGCAAGAAACAAAAGAATTTGAAGTAAAGTATAGTGTTCTTGAATATGAAAAAAATGAATTTAAAGAGGTAATTGGTGCAGTAATAAAATAATGAAATTAAAATCTATCAGTGTTTAATACATTGGTAGATTTTTCTTTTTTTCTGTGATATAATTAAGAATGTAAATTTTTAAAAAATAATAAGAAGAAAGAAGGAAATAGAAAATGAAAACAAGTGATTTTTATTATGACTTACCACACGAATTAATTGCTCAAACGCCATTAAAAGAAAGACAAAAATCAAGAATGATGGTATTGAATAAAACAACAGGTGAGATTAAACATGAACATTTTGAAAATATAATTGAGTACATAAATAAAGGAGATACAATTGTTTTAAATGATACTAAAGTTCTTCCAGCAAGACTTTTTGGACATAGAAAAGATAAAGAAGAAATGATAGAAGTACTTCTTTTAAAACAACGTGAGGGAGATATTTGGCAAACTCTTGTAAAGCCTGGTAAGAAATTACAAATAGGTACAGAAATAATATTTGATGAAAAATTACTAAAAGCTAAGGTAATTGATATTTTAGAAGATGGACAGAGAGTAATTGAATTTTCATATAATGGAATATTTAATGAAATACTTGACAAACTTGGAACTATGCCACTTCCGCCTTATATAACAGAAAAATTAGATGACAAGGATAGATACCAAACTGTATATAGCAAGCATTTAGGTTCTGCTGCTGCTCCAACTGCGGGATTACATTTTACTAAAGATATTCTAAAAAAATTAGAAGAAAAAGGAGTAAATATAGTATATGTAACTTTACATGTTGGACTTGGAACATTTAGGCCAGTAAAGGTAGACGATGTAGAATCACATGAAATGCATAGTGAGTATTTCATTATAACTAAGGAAGCTTGTGATGTAATAAATGAAACTAAAAAAAGAGGTAACAAAGTATATTCAGTAGGAACAACTTCATGTAGGGTGTTAGAAAGTGCAACAGATGAAAATGGAATAATTCATGAAATGGCAAAGGAAACCAAAATATTTATTTATCCTGGATATAAATTTAAAATGATAGATGCACTTCTTACAAATTTTCATTTGCCAGAATCTACTCTTATAATGCTTGTATCTGCACTTGCAGGAAAAGATCATATAATGAATGCATACAACGAAGCTGTAAAAGAAAAATATAGATTCTTTAGCTTTGGTGATTGTATGCTTATAAAATAAAGAGGTAAATATGTTAGAAGTAAAAAGTTTAGAAAAGAGTTTTGGAAATAAAAAAGCTGTAAATAATATTTCATTTAAAGTAGAAAAAGGAAAAATATTTGGACTATTGCGGAAGAAATGGAGCAGGAAAATCAACTATATTTAGAATAATTCTTGGAATAATTAACCCTGATAAAGGAACAGTAGAATTAAATAATAAAAAGATAACTAAAAGTATTACAAACAAAATAGGATATGTGCCAGAAGAGGGAAGTTTGAATTTGCAATATACAGTATTAGAACAATGCATATATTATGGAGCACTTAAAGATTTAACTGAAAAAGAGTCTAAAGATGAACTTTTGAAATGGCTAGAAAAGTTTGATATAGTAGAATATATGAATACTAAAATAAAAGACCTATCAAAAGGAAATAGACAAAAAATTCAGGTTATAATCTCTCTTTTGCATAATCCAGAACTTTTAATACTTGATGAACCTTTTTCAGGGTTAGACCCTTTAAGTGTTGAAGAATTAAAAAACGTCATATTAGATTTAAAAAAAGAAAACAAAATAATTATACTTTCTTCGCATAGAATGGACCAAGTGGATAAAATCTGCGATGACATTTTGATAATCGATAAAGGTAATGAAGTTTTAAAGGGAGAATTAAAAGTAATAAAACAAAAGTATAATGATAATATATCTTTGGAAGATATATTTATTGAAAGGGTAGAAGAAAAAGAACATGAATAAGATTTTTAATATAGTAAAATTTAATGTTAATAAAAATATAAAAAACAAATGGTTTGTAGTTCTTAATATATTGTTTTTTGCTACAATGTTAATTGCTATTAACTTTTCTACAGTTAAAGAAATATTAAATGAAAACAATATCTCTTTTGATGAAAAAGTAAAGATCACTATAAAAGATGATACAAATATATTGTATGAAACTTTAAAAGAAGATTTAACTAAAATAGAAAATACTGAAGTAACAAGAGAATATGAGGAAAAAGAATATACTAAAGATAACGTCTCAAAAGAAGATATTATTGTTTTATTAAAAGAAAATACTGAAAATTCAAATGAAAGTATAAAAGATATATCTGTAACAGTTATATCAAATGAAGGTGTAAATTCAAATTACATAGATATTATTCAAAATGATATAAAAAATTTAAGAAAAAATGAATTTTTTGAAAAGTATGGCGTAAATCAGGAAGAATATGAAAAAATAAATAATACACCAGATATAAATAGGATAATGCTTGGGGTAGAAAGTAGCAACGCTGATAAAAAATATACATTACAATCTATTTGCAATTATGTAATATTTTTTATACTTTTGATGATACTTTCAAAGATAGCAAATGATATATCAGTAGAAAAAGTAAATAAAAGTATTGAATATGTACTTACCAGTGTAGAAGCAAAAGATTATTTAGTAGCTAAAATATTAAGTATAATTTTTACTTTTGTTATACAAGTAATATTTACGTGCATGTATTTAATTGTTTCGATGCTTATTAATTCATATTTAAATTTAAGTTTAGTAAATCAAAAAATAGATTTAAGCACTGGAATAAATGGTGTTTCCTCATTTAACGGTATACTTGATGCAAATTTTGTTTTATACTTAGGATTAGCACTAGTATTTTTAATACTTACAATATTTTTGTTAAGTATAATACAGGCAATATTTTCATCAAAAACAAATAATATAAATGAAGCTTCAAATGCTGCCATTTTACTTATAACTTTAAATGTTGTAATATATATCATATCAACATTTTTAGTATCACCTTTAAAAGCAGCCTCAATATTTACGTATATTTTTTCTTGTATACCAATAATATCTATGTATTTAATACCAACTATGGTAATACTTGGGCAAGCTAAAATATGGCAAATAATTATTTCTTTTTTACTTCTTGTAATTACAAATATAGTTGTTTTAAAATATGGTGCAATAGCTTTCAAAAATGGTGTGTTAGATTATACAAAGATAAAAAAAGATAAATCTAATGAAAAAGATGTATTGGTTAAAGAAAAGGAAAAACTTCTTAAATATGAGTATAGTAAAATAGGGTATGTGATAGGTTTTTCAGCTATACTATTTGTGTTTTCGCAATTAATACTTTCATATGTTTCAAAATTTATTTTAGCAGCAATAGGTGGAAATAATCTAATAATAGAAAAAATTATAGAAATGATTGTATTTATACTTTCACTTTTGATACCTTCAGCTTTTGTTATGGCTCATACCGAAAAGAAAAAAGATGATGAAAAGAAGAACAAGCAAAAAGATTTTAATAACTTAAAAGATATTATAAAATGTGTGGTTATAGCTTTACCTATTGTGTTTATTGTTCAAATAGTAGTAGGCATTATATTAGAAAAGTTAGGACTAAATTATGATATTATTGATAAGGTTGATATGTTTAAAGACAAATCAATTTTAGGCAAAATACTATTCTTTGTAGAAATAGCAGTGCTTCCTGCAATATTTGAGGAGCTGTATATAAGAAAGGCAGTACTAAACTTTGCAAAAAAATATGGAACAAAGTTTGCAATTATAGCATCATCACTTCTTTTTTCAGTAATACATTTTAATTTATCACAAATGCTATTTGCTTTCATAATGGGAATAGTGCTTTCAGTAATAGCAATAAAAACAAAAAGTATAGTTGCATCTGGAACTGTACATCTCTTAAATAATGGATATGCGGCACTTATATTAATATTTGAAAAAAATATATATTTAGTAGGAATAATTAATCTAATTTATTTAAGTGTAATAATAATCGGGATTATAATTGCAATTTCCGAAATTATAAAGAAAAAGGGGAAAGTTAAAATTTTAGAAGAAACTAAAGAGGATGCAATGGCAAAAGAGTTAAAAGGAATAAAAAGATATAGATATATATTCTATGATTATACTTTTATATTTTCAGTTATAATGTGTATTGTTATGTTATTAATAACAGAAAAGGCGATATCTCTGCTATAAAAAGCTCTGAATGTTGACAATAATTTTTATAAATGATATAATAAATGTGTATTAATATTAAAGACCAATTCATTTGAAAATTAATTTATTACTAGAAAGGAAATAACGCTATGGGAAAATTAATTGAAGGCTTGTGGGATTGTCCGTATTGTGGTACAAAAATGATAAAAGGTGGAGTGCGGGAATGTCCAAATTGTGGAAGACCAAGGGATGAAAATACTAAGTTTTATATGCCAAATGAAATTCAATATGTTTCTGAGGAAGAAGAAAGTAGTATAATTCGGAAACCCGATTGGATATGTTCGTATTGTAATAGTTTAAATTCTGATGAAGATGACATATGTATCTCATGTGGTTCAAAACGTACAGATGAAAATTTAGATTATTTTTCTAGAGAGGAAAGTAGCAAATTAAAGGAAACAGAAAATAAAAGTGGATTGAATGACAATAATTCTTTTAAGGGTAATGATAAAAACTTTTTTAAG
Source organism: uncultured Clostridia bacterium (assembly GCA_934132895.1). Classification (GTDB taxonomy): domain Bacteria; phylum Bacillota; class Clostridia; order TANB77; family CAG-465; genus CAG-465. Next base: position 10,190 of record CAKPAG010000013.1, on the reverse strand, counting down.
AAAGACAGAAAAATATTATTTTTCATTATATCTGCAATTATTTTGATAAGTGGAATAATTTGTTTATTTGTTCCTAGGACAGAAATAGTTACCTTAGATGGTTTTAAGTGGGAAAGAGAAATTGGAATTGAAGAGCTAAGAACAGTTGAAGAAAGTGATTGGACACTTCCTGAAAATGCTAGGCTTAAATCTTCTAATTTAGAATTCTCACATTACCAAAGTGTATTGGATCATTACGAAACCAAAACAAGACAAGTAGAAAGGCAAGTAATCTCTGGATATGAAGAATATGTGACAGGATATAGGGACCTAGGAAATGGCTACTTTGAAGAAGTTACAGCTCAAAGACCTATTTACGAAACATATTATGAAACTGAACAATATGAAGAGCCAGTTTATAGGGATGAACCAGTTTATCTAACCAAGTATTATTACGAAATTGATAAGTGGATGTATAAACGTAGTATAATAACGCAAGGTGAAGATCAAAATCCATATTGGGGAGAACTATTGTTAGAACAAAATGAAAAAGTACTAAATAAAACAGAAAATTATTATATTATTGCCTTAAATAAAAAAGAGGAACTAAAGCAATTTTCTGTTGAGTATGAAGTATGGTGTAATCTCAATGTGGGACAGCAGGTAAAAGTGAAAAAATCCATAATTGGATATGGTGAAATTATTGAGTAGTAAAAGGTTATCCGTCGATATATTCGGCGGATAATTTTGCAATAAAGAAAAAATTAATAATACACATTATTTCACTTGAAATTTGTTATGATATAAAATATAATATAAATATAAATTAAAGGAGGAATTTTATATGGAAATAGCAGGATTTTTATGTGCACTATTTGGACTTGTTTTGTTTTTTATACCTGGGTTTGCCCCAGTACTTGCACTTGTAGGACTTATACTTTCTATACTTGCATTATGTAGAAAAAAGAATGAAAAGAATAAAGGTTTATCAATTGCAGGTGTTGTGATAGGAGCAATTGCAATTGTTGTAGGGATAATTTTTAGTTTTATGATATTATTTACTACAGCTTGGGTTGTTCAAAATGGAGCATATAGTATATTAAATAGTGCTAGAATAGCTAGTGTTGCTTCAGATATAACTGAAATTAAATCAACTATTAATATAGCTATTGCAGAAGAAAAATCTGAGAATGAGTCAAAGGACTCAAAAGACATCATAAAAGAAAAAGTTTGTCTTATGGAAGAAAATGATATTATATATAGCTCAGCTTCATTTAATAATTTGTCAGAAGAAACTAAAAATGAATTTAAAGGTAAAGTGGCTTTAAGTGATTCTGGAGTAAAATATTATAAAATAAATCCGCAAGTAGTATTAACTTACGTTGACCTTACAGATTATGTTATTGACGAAGAAGGAAATGTATATGTTAATTTTGAGTTAGAAAATTATGATTAATCATATTTAGAATGTATAATAAAATTGTTATAATGATGGGAAAAAGTCTGCAAGTTAATTCTTGTAGGCTTTTTTTAAGTCGCATAATGAAATTTTACATAATTTGACATTTATAGTATCAAATGGTATAATTTATAAATGATTATATAGAGAGGAAATAGTATTATGAGTAAAGAAGCATTAAAGTTTGAAGTTATAAAAAAAGATAAAAAAACAGGTGCAAGACTTGGAGTCATGCATTTACCACATGGTGATGTTGAAACACCAGTGTTTATGCCTGTAGGTACACAAGGAACAGTAAAGGCCATGACACCAGAGGAAATGAAAGATATGGTAGGCTCACACATTATACTTTCTAATACATATCATTTATTTTTAAGACCTGGTGCGGAGATTTTAAGAGAGGCTGGTGGCCTCCATAAATTCATGAATTGGGATAGAAATATATTAACAGATAGTGGAGGTTTCCAAGTATTTAGTTTGGGTGATTTAAGAAAAATTACAGAAGAGGGAGTAGAGTTTAGATCACATATTGATGGAACAAAGAAGTTTTTATCACCAGAAAAATCTATGGAAATGCAAAATGCAATTGGGTCAGATATAATGATGTGCTTTGATGAGTGTGCACCATATCCATCAAGTTATGAATATATAAAAAATTCTATGGAAAGAACAACAAGATGGGCAGCACGTTGTAAAGAATATCATAAAAATACTGAAAATCAAGCTTTATTTGGAATAGTACAAGGTGGATTTTACAAGGACTTAAGAAAGAAAAGTGCAGAAGATTTAACAGCACTTGATTTCCCCGGATATGCAATAGGTGGAATAAGTGTTGGTGAACCTAAAGAAGAGTTTTTGGATATATTAAGATATACAGCACCTCTTTTACCTGAAAATAAACCAAGATATTTAATGGGAGTTGGAACACCAGATTATTTGATAGAAGCAGTAATGGCTGGAGTGGATATGTGTGATTGTGTAATTCCAACAAGAATGGCTAGAAATGCAACAGCTCTTACACATTATGGAAGACTTAATATGTTAAATGCAAAATATGAACATGATTTTAACGTATTAGACCCAGATTGTGATTGCTATACTTGTAAACATTATACAAAAGCATATATAAGGCATTTGTTTAAAGCAAAAGAAATTTTAGGTGCAAGACTTTTGTCAATTCATAATTTAAGATTTTTGGTTTCGCTTATGGAAAATACAAGGGAAGCAATAAAATGTGATAGCTTGCTTGAATTTAAAAATGATTTTTATAAAAAGTTTGGATATAAGGAATAAAAATTAATTAAAAAAGAAAAAATAGAACATAATAAGTAGTGATAAATGGTGAAATTATGAGTAGTGAAAAAAATTTAAAGCCTTCAAAATTAAAAAAAGGCAAAAAAGGTGAAAAAAATATACTATTAACTTGTTTTAAAATAGTCGCAGTTTCTGTTATATTTGTTCTTCAAATAGTGTTTATGGCGTTTATGTACACCACTACAAAAGGAATTTATATATATGCTAGATATGTTTTTGAAGCGTTAAAAGTAATAACAGCACTTTTTATTTTGTATAAACATGATAGTGCAGCATATAAAATATCTTGGATTGTATTTATACTTGTATTTCCAGTAGTAGGCATAGTTGCATATATTTTATGGGGTAATAGTAAGTTAAGAAAAAAAGAAGAATTAAAATTAAGAAAAATTAGAGTAGATACTGAAAATTCTTTAGAAAGTAAAGAAGAAGTAAAAGAAGCATTAAAAAAAGAAGATATATATAAATATATGCAGGCAAATTATATAAATAAAATATCAGGATATCCTGTATACTTTAATCAAGGTGTAGAGTATTTTGATATTGGTGAAAAATTTTTTAAAAGTTTAAATGAAGATTTAAAAGAAGCTAAAAATTATATTTTTATAGAGTTTTTTATAATATCACAAGGTAAGCTTTGGAATGAAACATTTGAAATACTTAAAGAAAAGGCAAAAGAAGGAGTGGAAATAAAAATAATAATAGATTCGTTTGGTTCACTTTTAAAAAAGCCTAAAGACTTCAAAGAAGAATTGGAACAATATGGTATAAAGCTGTATAAGTTTAATCCTTTTTCTCCAGTAATAAATGGATATATAAATTATAGGGATCATAGAAAAATAGTTGTGATTGATGGAGTTGTTTCATATACCGGTGGAGTAAATTTGGCGGATGAATATGCTAATTTAATTGAAAGATTTGGTTACTGGAAAGATGGCGGAATTAAAGTTGAAGGTGAAGCTGCAAAGAGCTTTTTAATAATGTTTTTAAGAAATATAGAAGAGATAACTTTACAAAAAGTGGACTATGAAAAGTACATTAAAATCAGTGAAGAAAATTTACAAAAAAGAAATATTAATAAAAACAATACAGGCTTTATAGCACCTTTTGCTGATGGACCGGATAATAGAAAAAATCCTATAGAAAACATATATATTCAAACACTAAATTATGCAAAAAAATATGTATATATGACAACACCATATTTTATAGTTAGTGAAAATATATTAAATGCAATACTAAATAGCGCGAGAAGCGGAGTTGATGTAAGACTTATTGTACCATATATACCGGACAAAAAAATAGTAAATGTTGCAACAAAGTCATATTATGAAGTATTACTTGAAGCTGGTGTTAAAGTTTATGAGTATAAACCTGGCTTTATACACTCAAAGACATTTGTATCTGATGATGAAGTGTCTATTGTTGGAACTGCTAATATTGACTTTAGAAGTATGAACTTAAATTTTGAATGTACTACATGGACATATAAAACAAATGTTGAAAAAGATGTAAGAGAAGATTTTGAAAATATGTTAAAAGAATGTAAGGAAATAAATCTTGACGAGTGGAAAAAAAGATCAATATTTAGAAAAATGGCAGAAGGCTTTGTAGCAGCTTTTTCTCCAATGATGTAATAATATTTATGTAGCAGATGTAAACGTAGTGGTTTACATCTGTTTGCTTTTTTATAGTAAACTTATTATAAGTAAAAAATTAAAAAAATCTTTAAAATAAATCTTTTAAGTAATATAATTTAAAAGTAAATGGTAGTTTTAAACTACTACTTTTAATTTAGATTATAGGGGGAGATAAAAAAATGAGAACTATGAGTTCAAGAAAAAAAGGTATTTCGTTAATCGTACTTGTAATAACAATAATCGTTATTATAATCTTAGCAGTAGCAGTAATACTGTCTATTGCAAATAACAATCCGATTGAAAATGCAAATCAAGCTAAAATGGCTAATAATGAAAAAACGCTAGAAGAAACTGCAAATTTAGTATATTCAGATTGGTATACTAAAAAGAAATTGGATAGTAATTTTTCACAAAAACCAGGAGAATATGTTGAAGAAGCATTAAAAAAGCAGGGTTTTGAATTGGAAGATATATCAAGAGTGGCTGCAACAGATGATGGTGTAAGCTTAGTAACAATACCTAAAGGATTTAAGCATGTAAGTGTTTTAGATAGTGAAGGAAATGAAACATCAACTGGTTCAAAAGGATATGTTATAGAAGATGTAACAGATACTGATACAAAAGGAAATCAGTTCGTATGGGTACCAGTAAATGATATTAATAATTTTGTAAGAGAGGAAGGATATAGAGATGGAAATCTGGAAGAAAAGTTAACTAAGACCTCGGAACCATATTTTGATGCATGTGACGCTGAAAAAAATGAATATAATGAAATGAAAGAAAGTGTATCAAAATATCATGGCTTTTATATTGGAAGATATGAAGCAAGTTTGGATACAAATAAAAAAGCAAGAAGTATAGCTGGAGTTGAGCCCTATCATGGTAGAGATTATAAATGGTCAAATAGTAAAAATATGCAGGTATTAAGTGGTGGAGTAAGAGAAAAGGCTAGCCAAGTATATAGTGTTGAAACATCAAGTATAGGAAGTGCTGTTTCTACACTTGTATATGGAGTGCAATGGGATCAGACAGTAAGATGGTTAAGTAAGAATTATCCAGATATAGAGAAAAATAGTACAAATTATGGTAATTATAAAAATGCTAATTTTATGTATATAGGAACAAATAGCAAAGAAACAGAAAAACTAGAAGGGTATTTTGTTATTATTCCAACAGGGAGTACAGAACATTCAAAAACAAATAATATATATGATATGTGTGGTAATATAGACGAATGGACAATGGAAGCTCGTGAATTTAGCACTGGTAGCCGTAGTATTAGAGGAGGTAATTTTATAGATAATGGTGGTTCTTTTCCAGTTTCATTTAGAAATGCTATGGTACCATCTACTGCAAATAACCCTGAGGGATTTAGAATTGCACTTTATATAAAATAAGATAAAATGAAATAGAAATAGTTAAAAATTTCTATTTCATTTTTTAATTTTTTATGATATAATTTTAAAAAATAAGGGAAGTGAGAGTTATGAAATATGGCCTTGTATTAGAAGGAGGAGGCGCAAGAGGTGCATATCATATAGGAGCAGTAAAGGCTTTAATAGAAAATGGAATTGAAATAGGGGCTGTAACAGGTACATCCATTGGTGCATTAAATGCTGCTTTTATTGCTGAGGGCAATTTTGAAGAAGCATATAAACTTTGGAATACGATTTCTTTTAATGATTTATTTGATGTTGAAAATGAAAAAATAAGAAATGCTATGGATGTTAACTTAGATTTAAATACAGTAAAGTACTTGTCTAGGAAATTAAGTAGGGCTGTAAAAGAAAAGGGAATTGATACTTTAAAGATAAGAAATCTTTTAGAAGAAAAAATAAGCGAAGAAAAATTAAGAGCGTCTGATGTAAAGCTTGGAGTAGTTGTATATTGTATATCTGATGCCAAGGGTGAAGAACTTTTAATCGATGATATGGAAAAAGGAAAATTAATAGATTATTTAATGGCAAGTTCTAATTTACCAGTATTTCAAAGAGTACGCTTTGATGATAAAAGTTATTTAGATGGTGGAGTATATGATAATTGTCCTGTAAACCTTATTAGAAAAGCAGGATACAAAGAAGCATATGTGGTTAGAACATTTAAAAGAATGAGAATTAGAGATTACAAAAATATTGTTAAAAAAGGCGATATAAAAATGCATATGATAGAGCCGGTAGATAATTTACCAAGTATATTAAACTTTGATACAAAGAATTTGCAAGAGCAAGTAACCCTAGGATATTATGATGGTTTAAAGGTAGTAAAAAAACTGGATGGAATAAGATATTATATAAATAGTATAAAAAACAAAACTATAATTGAAAGAATAAAGAAAATGGATTATGCTACACTTGAAAAAATAATATCTCTTGCAAATATAAAAATGAAAGTAGGAGAGAATGTAACTGAATTTTTCTCGCAAAAAGTTCTTCCTAAGCTTTCAACAAGAACAAAAAATAAAAATCTAACTAAGGAAAAAGAATATGTCATATCTTTAATTGAACATATTGCTTTAAAAAATAATGTAGAAAGGTTTAAAATTTATACCTTTGATGAACTTTTAAATGAAGCAAAAAAATATACAGATAAAAAGAATTTAGATGCTATTGAACTTTTTGTAAAGGAGTTATAATCTAGCTTATTTGAAAGAAAAATCATATTAGGATTACCTTATGAATATAATAGTTTTAAGTATTATTTCATGAGGTGATTTTTTTGAGTAAATATGCTATTTTAGGAACTGATTTAAGAAGTAAAAATCTAAGGAAGTTGTTTAAAGAAGATGGTTATAAACTAACTGATTTAAACGATTCTAATATTGTTATAGCACCAATTCCATTTTCAAAAGATGGAATAAATGTAACAGGTGAGATTATAAAATGTACTGATCTTATAAAAAGTGTAAAAGATGGGAATAAGACTATAATATCCGGTGCATTTTCAAAAGAAATGAAGGAGATAATGGAAAGTCAGAATATTAATTTTGTTGATGTAATGCAAAGTGATGAAATGGCTAATAAAAATGCAATTCCAACAGCAGAAGGAGCAATTGCAATAGCTATATTAAATACTGATTTTGTACTTGAGGGAGCAAATACACTGGTATTGGGCTATGGAAAAATAGGAAAAAAACTGGCAGATAAGTTGTATAATATGGGAGCAAACGTATATTGCGAAGCAAGAAAAGAAAAAGATTTAGAAGCAATACGTAAAAAAGGTTATAATGAAATTGATTTAAAAGATTTAAATGGATATTTAAGTCAAATGCAGGTTATATTTAATACAATCCCAACTATGATACTAGATGAGGAAAGACTTGATTTAATAGATGATAATACAATAATAATTGATCTTGCATCTGCACCAGGTGGAGTTGATTTTAAGTATGCTAAGGAAAAAAACAAAAACACTGAATGGGCTTTGGCGTTACCAGCAAAAGTAGCACCACTTTCATCGGCTAAATATTACAAAGAAGAAATAGAAAAAAGTGTAAAAAAAATTTAAAAGTGAAGTTATGAGTATTGCATTTATGTTATTTTTAGTGTATAATATTATTAACGTTGAAGGGACGAGTAGAAATATAGCACTGATACAAGAGAGAATTGATCGTGGGCTGGAAGTCAATTTTATAAAGAGTATTTTGAAGACTACCCCTGAGTTAATATAGTGAATTCTATCGTTGATTTCGTAAAATTATTAATGAAGTTAAAAAATAGGGTGGAACCGTGCAATATATAATTGTACCCCTATAGGTAAAGAAAATATTACCTATAGAGGTACATTTTCTTTTACTAAAACTGAAAAATAGGAGGAATGGTTCTATGAATAAAGTATTAAAACTCACGAAAGCAAACAGAAAGTAATTAATAGATAGTAAAAATTTTAAAATAAAACTATGAATGTATAAATTATATAATATTTAGGAGGAATGAAACATGGCTGTAAAATATGTAAATAATGATAATGAAATTTTTGAAGGAGAATATGACCTTCACATAGCAAGACATACTGCATCACATGTACTTGCTCAAGCTATAAAAAGATTATATAAAGATGCTAAATTAGCAATAGGGCCTGCTATTGATACAGGATTCTATTATGATTTTGATAATTTGAATATAAAGCAAGAAGATTTAGAAAAAATAGAAGCTGAAATGAAAAAAATAATAAAAGAAAATTTAAAAGTAGAATCTTTTGTTTTAGAAAAGGAAGAAGCTATAAAGTTTATGGAGCAAAGAAATGAGCCATATAAAGTTGAAATTATAAAAGAACTTGCAGATGGCGAGAAAATCTCTTTCTTTAAACAAGGTGAATTTGTTGATTTATGTGTTGGACCACATATGTTATATACAAAAGGTGTAGGTAAAGTTAAACTTATTTCTACAACTGGAGCATATTGGAAAGGTTCAGAAGAAAATAAGATGCTTACAAGAATATATGGAACAGCATTTAAAACAGAAGATGAAATCAAACAATTTATGGAGCAAAGAGAAGAAGCTAAAAAACGTGACCATAATAAACTAGGTAGAGAACTTGAGTTATTTACAACAAGTGATTTAATTGGTCAAGGACTTCCAATTATGCTACCTAAAGGTGCTAAGATAATTCAAACATTACAACGCTTTGTTGAAGATACTGAATATAAACGTGGTTGGAAACTAACAAAAACACCATTTATGGCAAAATCTGATTTATATAAATTATCAGGACATTGGGACCACTATAAAGAAGATATGTTTATATTAGGTGATGAAGAAAAAGATGATGAAGTATTTGCGTTAAGACCTATGACTTGTCCATTCCAATACCAAGCATATTTAAACAGAGGTCGTTCATATAGGGATCTTCCAATGCGTCTTAATGAAACATCAACATTGTTTAGAAATGAAGCATCTGGTGAAATGCATGGACTTATTCGTGTAAGACAGTTTACAATATCTGAAGGACACTTAATGTGTAGACCAGACCAGCTAGAATCTGAATTTAAAAGCTGTCTAGAACTTGCTATATATATGCTTAAAGTATTAGGCCTTTATGAAGATGTATCATATAGATTTTCAAAATGGGATCCAAATAACAGAGAAAAATATATTGGAACTGAAGAACAATGGGATGAAGCACAAGGTGCCATGAAAAATATACTAGATCATTTAGGACTTGAATATAAAGAGGGAATAGGAGAAGCAGCATTCTACGGACCTAAACTTGATATTCAAATTAAAAATGTATTTGGTAAAGAAGACACATTAATAACAATTCAAATAGATCAAATGCTTGCACAAAAGTTTGGTATGGAATATGTAGATAAAGATGGGACAAAGAAAAATCCATACATTATTCATAGAACATCTATTGGTTGCTATGAAAGAACTTTAGCTTTACTTATTGAAAAATATGCAGGAGCATTTCCACTTTGGCTTGCTCCAGTTCAAGTAAAAGTATTACCAATTTCTGAAAATGAGATTGAATATGCAAAAGAAATCGAAGAAAAATTAATGGGCTTAGGATATAGAGTTGAAACTAATTTATCTGATGAAAAGATTGGATACAAAATACGTGAAGCTCAACTAGAAAAAGTACCATATATGATAATACTTGGTAAAAACGAAACTGAAAATAAAAATATTTCAGTAAGAGCTAGAGATGGAGAAAAATTAGATGGTATAAATATAGATGAATTTATATCAAAATTAAAAGAAGAAATAGATAATAGTTTTATAGTTGAGCATATCGGATAGTTTGTGTAAACTAGAATAAACTTTCTATGATATTTAAATAGATGCTATATTAAAAATAAT
>CAKPAG010000012.1 GCA_934132895.1 uncultured Clostridia bacterium | reverse complement strand
TATTATTTTTAATATAGCATCTATTTAAATATCATAGAAAGTTTATTCTAGTTTACACAAACTATCCGATATGCTCAGTTTAAAATTAAATCTAATTTTTCAGTTACTTTGCATATTATGAGTATATATTTTTCAAGCTATTTTCATAACTATTTTTTGTTTCTTCATCACTATATTTGTATATTTTCTTTTTAGAATTGTTATGACATATTGCATGTATAAAAGTATTTCCAGTTCCATCAGTAACAATTATTTTTTTATTTATTTCTTTTTGGAAATCTTTAAGTGTAGTATCATCTAGAAATATATCTTCGTCATCTTTAAGCATAACACGTGGCATTATAACATACTCACCTAAATCAATGTTATTTTTTTCATATTCTTTTAGTGTGTTAATTATATCTTGTCCTGTTAAAAGCCCTGTTACTGTTATTTGCTCTCCAAAATATCTATTTATTGGTGATATTACATTGACTCTTACATTAGGAAATAGTTTATTTATTTCATTTACTTTTCTTTTCATATAATCTTCAACTATTTTTCCAGTTATTATAGTAACAGTTCTTTTTATATTTTCATCTTTCTTTTCTTTTTTTAATGCGTTCTTAAATTCATGTTCAAAAAGTGGTGTCATTCCAATTCCATCTTCTAATTGTTCAAAATTTCCATATGATTTATAGCTAGGAAATTTCTCTCCTGCTTTTAAATAAAACTCATCTGCTAAGAATACAAGTGGAGTTTTATACTTCTTTAAAAATTCATTTTGAAACGGCCTTACTTGCTCTATGATTTTTTTACAATCTTCTTTTTCTAAAGGTTTTAGAGGATAAAGTCCTTCTCTATTATTTGAAAGCCCAACAGGGACTATACATATACTTTTTAAAGTTGGTGCATATTTAGATAAATCCTTAATAGTCTTTTCTAAAATTTTTCCATCATTTATACCTTTACAAAGAACTATTTGAGTATTAATACTTATTCCGGCGTCTATTAATCTTTCTAAATATTTTAAAACTTTTCCTGCATGTCTATTATTTAGCATCATACATCTTACATCTTCGTCTGTAGCATGAATTGATATATTAATAGGAGACATCCTATATTTAATAATTCTATCTATATCAAAATCTTTCATATTAGTTAAAGTTATATAGTTGCCTGAAAAAAACGAAAGCCTATAATCATCATCTTTAAATACCAAAGTATCTCTAACATTTTTAGGTAGTTGTTCCATAAAACAGAATATACATTTGTTATAGCAATTACGTGGTTCATCAATTAGTTCATTTTCAAAAATAATTCCTAACTCATCTTCTTCATCTTTTTCAATTTCATAAATTTCAACTTCACCATCTTCATGTTCTATTTCCAGTTCAATATAAAAATCAGCTTCGTTAAACTTATAATCTAATATATCGTATACTTCTTCATCATTTATCTTTAATAATCTATCGCCTTTTTTTATTCCTAATTCTTCTGCAATACTATCAGGTTTAACACCAGCTATCAAACCTTTTTTCATACATTTTTTTATAACAATCACTCCTAGAAAAAATACTCCACTAAAGTGGAGTATTACATATTACTTAGTTTCTTCTTTTTTTTCTTTAATTTCTACTGCTTGTTTTTTATTGTAATAACCACATGATGGACATGCTTTATGTGAAAGTACAGGTTCACCACAATTTGAACAAGTAGATAAATTTGTTTCTTCTAATTTCCAAGTAGAACGTCTTAAATGAGTTCTTTCTTTTGACCATCTTCTTTTTGGTTGTGCCATATTCTAATTCCCTCCTTAAAAAGCCTATACAGCCAAAGCTGTAATCGTCTTAAGCATTATTTGTTACTTATATATTATATACTAGTTAAGTTTAGTTGTCAAGCACTTTTAAGATATTTTAAAAAAATACGTCTAATTAGAATACAAGTTCTTCATATTACATAACAGAATTTACCTTATGTAAATTTGACAAGTACAATTAAAAGTTGTATAATATACTAGATTTTATATTTTTACCTCATACAATACTTTGAAAGGAGAACCATTAATGACAGATTTAGAGTTAAAGGAAAAATTAACTAGAAAGATGAAAAATAATGATTTGTGTCATCAAAGAATATTTTCTTCTACTCCACTTTTATGGAAAGAATATGGCGTATACATGGAAAATTCAAGAACTTGTGATTTTTCAGAAGTTTTCTTGGAATTAATAAAAGACTGGAATATTCAAAGAAACATAGACATTTTTGAAAGGTATGACGAAACCAAAGTTAAAAAGGCTATTAAAGAAATTTTTAAATTATATGAATACGTCTCTGATATTTACTTTGGATTCTTTATTAACAATGAATTAAATGTTTCTAAATTTAAACGGTTACTTAAGATTGACTTAACTAACTTTAAGGAAATTTCTGAAATTTGCCATATATATTCTAAAAATGATAATTTATCAAAATTAATAACAAGAACGAATACATTAAAAAAGAAAACTTCAAAAGTTTTAAATGGTATTATATCGTTTAGCAGTTTTGTAAATGATGAAATAGTTCCTCAAAAAAAGTTTTTGGATGTCTTTTCAGAACGCTTAAAAATTTTTGATGAAGATCAATTTTGTATATTTTTACTTTGCTATGATATAAAAAAAACAAATCATAATATTTTTTAAATACTTTCTTAAAAACTAATATAATAAAACAGAATAATTAGATATGTAAACACACTTCTAATTATTCTGTTTATTTAAAAATTTCCTAACTTAATGAAAGTATATACTATTATACCAAATTGTAAAAACATTATTATAGGTATGCCTATTTTAAATTTCATATGTTTAGTCTTATGCCTAAATGTAGTCATACCTAAATATATTCCAACACTTCCAAACAACATAGCTAGCACAAACAAAGTCTTTTCACTTATTCTCCATTCGCTTTTTACTGATTTTCTTTTATCATATCCCATAACTACAAACGCTATTATATTTATAACTATGTAATAAATTAAAAAATATAGTAACAGATTATTTTCAATATAATTCTCCATAAAATTATATATCTACATCCTTTCAGGTGAGTCTATTCCTAAAATGCTTAAGCCTTTTTTAACTACTACTGATGTTGCATAAGTTAGTATAAGTCTTGCTTGTTTTAATTTTTCATCACCACAAATTACTGGGCATTCATTATAGAATTTAGAAAAAGCAGATGCAACATCAATTATATAACGTGTAAGTACTGATGGTTCATATGTATCTGTTGCTTTTTTTATTACCTCTTTAAATTTATCTAGTAATTTTATAAGCTCTATTTCTTGAGTCTTCTCTAAAATAGAAAAATCTATATCATTAAATTTAATGTTATTTTCATCAAACTCAGCCTTTTTAAGTATACTTTGAGTTCTAACATAGGTATACTGTACATATGGGCCTGTTTCTCCGTCAAAGCTTAAAATTTCATCTAAGTTAAAAATTACATCTTTTATCTTGTTATTTTTTAAAAAATGAAATACAAGTGCTCCCAAACCAACTTTTCTTGCAATATTTTCTTTATCTTCTAACTCGCTATTTTTAGATTCAATTATTTTGTTTGCTTTTGTTATTGCTTCTTCAATAACATCTTGAAGATATATTACATTTCCTTCACGTGTAGACATCTTACCAGTTTTAAGCCTTACCATACCGTATGGCACATGTGATAAACCTTTAACATATTTTTCATCTACTAGGTATTTTGCAACTTCAAAAACTTGTTTAAAATGATCAATCTGCTCATATGAAGTAATATATATATTTTTTGTATAATCATAAGTTCTTGCTCTATATAATATAGCTGCCAAGTCACGTGTAGCATAAATTGTAGAGCCATTGGATTTTACTATAATACAAGGTGGCATATTTCCAGGCATTTCTACTACTTTAGCTCCTTGGCTTATTTTTAATACTCCCTTTTTATCAAGTATATCTATAATCTCATCCATCTTATCATTATAGAAAGCTTCACCATTATATGAATCAAATTTGCAACCTAATATATCATATATTCTTTTATACTCTTTTAAAGAAACATCTCTAAAATATTGCCATAGTTTTAAGTATTCCTCATCGCCTTCTTCAAGTTTTTTAAAGTTTTCTCTTGCTTTATCCATGACACTTTCATCTTCTTTAGCAAGCTTTGAAATTCTTACATATATATCAGATAGAACATGAAGAGGATCTTTTTCAATATCATAATCAGACTTAAAAAGTTTGTAACCTTCAATTAAAAGTCCAAATTGTCTTCCCCAATCTCCCAAATGATTTATGCCTACAACTTCATATCCAAGTTCCTTATTTAAATTACAAATTGCTCGTCCTATTACTGTATTCATAAAATGTCCCAAATGAAATGGTTTTGCAATATTTGGCGAAGAATAATCAACTAGTACTTTTTTTCCTTCTCCTTCGTTTATATAACTTATGTTTTCTTTTTTTTCTAAAATCTCTTTTAATACCTTTTCTGCAATATTTCCAGTTTTTACATAAAAATTTAAATATCCGTTTACTACTTCGACTTTTTCTATCTTTTCACAATAAGTTTTAAAATCTATTTTTTCCTTTATTTCATTTGCAATAAGTACAGGAGCTTTTTTCAAAACCTTTGCAAGATTAAAGCATGGATAAGCAAAATCACCATTGTTTGTATCTTTTGGTATTTCAATTTTGCTTAAGATATCTTCATAAGAGACTTGGCTTTCTATTGCTTCCATTATAGCTTTAGCAATATTTTCTTTTATTTCCTCCATTAAATTTTTCCTCCTTTTTTAGAATAGTTTTCTATCACTTTAAACATCGCTTCTTCGTCATCATCTATAGCTGCTATGTTTTTTATTTCTTTACCACATTTACTACATCTATATACAATTACTCTTCCTTTTTTAGAAGTATCTAAAACGTTTACAGGAACAAGTAATCCTTTACATTCGTTTTGTCTATCTCCGAGGAGTTATATCCACATGTAATGAATGCAAACAATAATTACAGTGATCCCTAGATGTATATTTAAGTTTTTTTATTTCTTTGCCACAATTTTTACAAATAAATTCTTCATCCTTTTTTACAAACATATATTTCACCTATTATTTAAAATAATTATGTATATATTTTACTATAAAAAAGCACATATTTCAAGAAAAACTGATAAATAATCTTATCAGTTTTCAAATTTATTAATTTAATTTTAGTTTTATCTATAAAAACATCCATTTCCTATAAACTCACGAATTATAGAATTAATAGGTATATTACTTGTTTCCATAGGTAAGAAATTATTTAAATATTCATATAGCCTTCTGCTTTCAGAATAATACTGGCTTGTATTATCAAGTTGTAAAAGAAGTGGTTGTGCAAATATTTTCATAACGCTTGGCTCATATATAAGGCTAGAATTATATATATAGTCTACAGTTTCTACAAATGGGAAGATATATTGTTCTTCTCCTTTTTTTACATTATTCCATAATTCAAATGTTCTTTCTACACTATGGCCTCTTGTAACATAATCTCTTACCATACGTCTTAGAAGTCTTGTATCTGATGAAGATACTTTCGTATATCCATCTATATTTAAAGTAGCAATAGGCGCGATATATACTTTGTATTTATTTTCATCAGGTGTAAACTTTGTAAGTATAGGATTTAATGCATGTATTCCCTCAACTATTAATATATCATTTTTCTTTAACGATAGCATTTTTCCATTATATTTTTTAGTACCTGTCATAAAGTCAAATTCTGGTAACTCTACTGTCTTTCCATCAATTAAATCTTTCATTTGAGTATTAAATAAATTAATATCTAATGCTTCTACACATTCGAAGTTATACTTTCCATCTTCTCCAAGTGGTGTGTCTTTTCTTTCAACAAAATAGTTGTCCATAGATATTGTTATTGGATTATATCCTGTAAGTTTTAGCTGTATTCCAAGTTTTTGAGCAAATGTTGTTTTTCCTGATGAAGAAGGTCCTGCAATAAGTATCATTTTAACGTCTTTTCTTTTTTCTATATCAAGTACTAATTCAACCAATTTTCTTTCATGTATAGCTTCTGCTACTTGTATAACATCATTAATTTTATTTTTTAATATTACATCGTTTAAATCACCAACATTTTTTATTCCAAGTAAGTTATCTAACTCATTAAATGAAATAAAAGAATCATAAAGTCTAGTTTCATTAGTTTCTTTTTTTATATTCATATTTTTATCTGGAATTACAAGTAGTGCTCCCTCTTTATATGGAACTAAATCAAACAAAGTAATATATCCTGTGCTTGGAGCAAGAACTCCATAGAAATTATTATACATTCCATCGCAAAAATACATTGAAATATATGATCTTAACCTATTACTTATATTTTTTAGCTTATCTTCTGAATTAGATGCAATATATAACCCTGTTGCTTCTTCTACAGACACCATTTTTTTAGTAATAGGTAAATCTTTATCAATATATTCTTGCATTTTTTCTTTTATCATTTTTACTTTTTCATCTGTTAGCTTTATATTATCAATTGTAAAATATTGATCATTGTTTATTGTAGATATGAAATCCACCTTTGTATTTGAAAAAAGCGAAGTAAGTGCCATATGCAAAACCATTTTTAAAGTTCTAGAATATACTCTATAACCATCAGATGATGCAAACTTTACAAACTCGATATGTGAATCTTGCACCAAACTATAATCATAGGTCCTTATTTCATTATTAACTTTTAAAGCAAGTATATCTTTTATATTATTTTCAACAAGCTTTACAGCCTCAATTGCTTTAGTTTTGTATGGTACTTCAACTTCTCTACCATCTTCAAATTTAACTTTCAAATTATTCAAATTTATCAGCCCCTTATATTTTTTAAGTTATATCAATGTGTATAACCATTTATATATTTTACCATATATAGATATTTTTTTCTATTTCTTTCTAAAATTTTCTAAAAAAACTTTTACAAATTCTTTATTTGTTTTAGTTTTTGTAATTATGTTTAATATTTTTTCTATCATTTCAGCATTTGCTAAGCTAGAATTTCCCTGTGACATTAAACGTCTCATATAATTACTACATTCAAGTTCTTCCTTTGTTAGAAGCAAGTCTTCCCTTCTTGTACCAGATTTATATATATCAATTGCAGGAAATATTCTTCTTTCACTAAGTTTTCTATCAAGGTGAACTTCCATATTACCTGTACCTTTAAATTCTTCAAATATAATGTCATCCATTCTACTACCAGTATCTGCAAGTATTGTAGCAAGTATTGTTAAACTTCCCCCATTTTCAATATTTCTAGCAGCTCCAAATAATTTCTTTGGAAAATGTAATGCAGCTGGATCTAGACCTCCAGATAAAGTTCTTCCACTAGGATCAACTTCTAGATTATTTGCACGTGTTAATCTAGTTAAACTATCTACCAAAATTACAACATCTTTGTTTTGCTCAACAAGTCTTTTAGCTCTTTCTATTACCATTTTTGAAACTTTAATATGATTTTCTGGTGATTCATCAAATGTAGAATGAATTACATCAGCATCAACAGATCTTTCTATATCAGTTACTTCCTCTGGTCTTTCATCTATTAGAAGTATCATTAAATGCACTTCTGGATTATTTTTTAATATGCTATTAGCTATTTGTTTTAGCATTGTAGTTTTACCAGCTTTTGGTTGAGCTACAATAAGCCCACGTTGTCCTTTTCCAATTGGTGCAATTAAGTCTATAATTCTTGTTGCAAATTCTTTGGGTTCTCTTTCAAGTCTTAGTCTTTCAGTTGGATATATTGGAATTAAACTATCAAATGTTTTTCTTTTTAAAGCTATTTCTAATCTATCTCCGTTTATAGTATCAACATAAATCAAAGAAGGAAACTTATTTTGTGGATCTGATGTAAATCTAGCAATTCCTTTTAATTCATCCCCAGTTGATAACTTAAATCTTCTTATTTGAACTTGAGAAACGTAAATATCTTTGCTTCCTGATTTAAAATTATCACTTCTTAAAAATCCATATCCATCTGGTAATACTTCCAAAATGCCTTCTGCAATATAATCAGTTTCTGGATTTTCTATTTGTATATCTACTTTTTCCTCTAATTCATTACTATCTTCTAAGTTTTTTATAATTTCCTCAACAAGATATTCTTTTTTTAATCTCTCATAGCCATCTAATTTTAGCTTTTCAGCTAAAGTCCTAAGATCAGCTAATGTAGATTTTTTTAAACTTTCTTTTGTGTACTTCATAGTACCCTCCCATTTCTATTTAATTTACTATGTATAATTTTTATTTTCATTTATACCCTACAATTATTATACAATTTTATTTAGCAATAATTATAGCTATCACTCTAATTATATTACTTTAGCATATAAATCATACTCATTATAGTCTATTATTTGGACATTAGCAAATTCTCCGATTGTAAGCTTACTTGAGCTTTGCTCATCAATTTTAACATATATTCTACCGTCAACATCAGGAGCTTCCATATATGACCTACATGAAAAATATTTTTCATCTTCAGTTATGCCCTCAACAATTACCTCGTATTTATTGCCAACTCTATTTTTATTTAGTTTAAGAGAAATATCTTTTTGAATATCAAATATTTCTTTAAGTCTTTCTTCCCTTATCTTTTCTGGGATTTGGTCTTTCATATCATACGCTTTAGTATCTTCTTCTTTTGAAAAAGCAAATGCACCTAACCTATCAAATTTAATCTTTTTTATACCTTCTTTTAATATATTAAAATCTTCTTGAGTTTCTCCTGGAAATCCTGTCATAACAGTAGTCCTTAATATTGCATTTGGTACTTTTTCCCTTATTTTTTCTATTCTATCAAAAATAATTTCACTTGTATCATACCTATTCATCTGTTTTAAAATATTATCACTTAAATGCTGAATTGGTATATCAAAATACTTACATATTTTATCATTTTTAGCCATTTCTTCTATTAACTCATCAGTAGCTTCGAATAAATACATATATAATATTCTTATCCATTTTACGCCCTCTATTTTAGAAATTCTTCTTAAAAGTTCAGGTAACATTAATTTTCCATATATGTCAATTCCATATTTAGATGTATCCTGTGAAATAATACAAAATTCTCTCATTCCTTGAGATGCAAGACTTTTTACTTCTTCAACTATATCTTCCATTTTTCTACTTATAAATCTACCACGTATTAAAGGAATAGCACAATAACTACATCTATTATCACAACCATCTGAAATACGTATATAACAAGAAGGAAAGTCAGAAGAAATAATTCTATTTTCAAATTTTAAGCTGTGATTTAAACAATTTTGATTTAAAAACTCTGATAAAATATTATCTATATTTTCATATTCGTCTACACCAATACAAAGGTCAACTTCAGGCATATTTTCAAGTATCTCTTTTTTATACCTTTTTGCTAAACAACCTGTAACAATTAAAGCTTTGCAATTTCCAATTTCCTTGTAATCTGCCATCTCAAGAATGGTTGCAATTGCTTCTTCTTTAGCTGATTTAATAAAGCCACAAGTATTTACAACTATTATATCAGCTTCCAAAGGGTCACTTACAATATTAAATCCCCTTTCTTTAAAATATCCTAAAAGCATTTCACTATCTACTTGGTTTTTACTACATCCAAGTGTTACTAGCCCAACATTCATAACTTATTCTCTCCCTTTCAGTAGAATAATTATATCATAAAATGTAGTAAATGTAAAATGAATGAATGTAGAAATTAAAGTTTTTAAGAAAAAATAGAAAAATAATTCCTTAAGTTTAAAATAAAAAATGAAAGGAATTATTTTTATTAATTAGAATTAAATATATTATTAATACTTAGAAAGCAAAGGTTGTATTTGTTTACCATCAAAAGCTTTTTCAAGTGTTGGAATTATGTAATTATAATCTAAAACTAAAGATTTAGGTTTCGCTTTACAGTCATCTTGTCTAAATGGCACAAAATAAAAATTTTTAGTGTTTAGCATTATTCCAATGTTTTTTAAAGACATACCTAAACCATCATTAGTAGAAACTCCTATTACAACTGGTTTATTGTTCCTTATATGCCCTTTTATTGCCATAAGAACAGGTGTATCAGTAATTCCATTTGCAAGTTTAGCAAGGGTATTACCAGTACAAGGACATACTAAGATTATATCTACCATATCTTTTGGGCCAACTGGTTCTGCTTTTTCAATAGTATCTATTACTTTATTATTTGTTGTTTTTTCTATCATTTCAACATATTCTTTTCCTTTATAAAATCTTGAATTAATATTTTTGGAAGAAAATGAAACTATCGGTAATATTTCTTTTACTCCTTTTTCTTTTAACTCTTCTAATACTGTTTTAGTTTCACCAAAATTACAACATGACGCTGTAACTGCAAATCCAATTCTTTTATCTTTCAACTCCATAAATTCACCTCCATCATCTATATATTATTTTATGAATTTACAAAGTTCTTTGTTCTGCTATATATGAGAAAAAATGAGACAAAATAAATTTGCCTCATTCGTATAGAACATATTATATTTTTCTAAATAATCCCACTACTTTACCAACTATTTCTGCATTTTTTACTATAATTGGATCCATAGTATCGTTTTCTGGTTGTAACCTAATATGGTCTTTTTCTTTATAAAAAGTTTTTACTGTAGCTTCTCCCTCAATCATAGCTACAACTATTTGACCATTTCTTGCAGTACTACGTTTAGATACTATAATATAGTCACCATTATTAATTCCTGCATTAATCATACTTTCGCCTTGAACTTTTAATATGAAATTATCATTTTTAAGTGCATCTTTACTAAAGAAACTTTCACCTAAAGAAAAATAATCTTCTATATTTTCTTCAGCAAGTATAGGCTCGCCTGCGGCTACTTTTCCAACAACAGGAATTGCAATTGTAGGTTCAGAACCAACGATTCTAATTGCTCTTGTCTTTGCATCATCTTTAGAAATATATCCTTTATCTGCAAGTCTACTAATATATTGATGAGCTGAAGATGTAGACTTAAAAGAAAGGGCAGAACATATTTCTCTTATAGAAGGTGGATAACCAGTATCTTGGATCTTTTCCTTGATATAATTAAAGACTCTTTCTTCTTGAGCATTTAAAGTTGTTCTATTCATATAAATTCCTCCTAAAATATAATCTTGTTTAAATTATATCATATGAACATTTGCTTGTCAAACAAAAGTTTGAAATTTAAAAATAATTTTGCGTTATTTTCTACACTCCAAAACATATTCCCATATCTCTAGCTGTTCTTGCAATATCATTATCTTCTAAATCAAGAATTCTTGGTTCTCTTACTTTAGGGAAACGTGTTTTTACAAGAATGTTTTCTCTAGCACCTACTATATATCCTGATCTATCATCAGCAAGTAAATTTAGAGCATAATCTCCAAGTCTTGCACCTAGCAATATATCTGCTACACATGGATCTCCACCTCTTTGCAAGTGCCCAAGTACCATTGGTCTTGTTTCATACCCTGTGATTTCTTCAATTTGAGCAGAAAGTTTAGCTGCAATGCCACCATATCTTTTTTGTTCAAAGCTATCTTTTAGAACTCTTGCAACAGTTTCATCTTTTCCTTTTTCTTTACAAGCTTCAGAAGCCACAATAATAACATAACGTTTTCCAGATTCCATTATTTCTTTTACCTTGTTGCATACTACATCTAAATCGTAATCTAACTCGGGTAAAAGAATAATATCAGCACCTGAAGCAAAGCCACCATAAAGTGTAAGATATCCAGATGTTCTTCCCATTGTTTCAACTACCATAACTCTTCTATGAGAATAAGCAGTTGTTTTTAGTTTTCTTATTGCGTCCACAGCATTTTCTACTGCTGTTTCGAATCCTATTGTAGGTGTAGAAGCTGACATATCATTATCGATTGTTTTAGGTATTCCAATAACTGGCATACCTGCTTCGTTTATAACTCTAGCTGAATCAAGTGTTCCATCTCCTCCTACAATAATCATTCCTTCTACTCCAATTTTTCTTAATTTTTGAATAGATTCTTGAATTTTATCTTCATATTTTCCATTTTTAACATCTACTGGATAATGGAAAGGACATTCCTTATTTGACGAACCTAATATTGTTCCACCAGTTGTCTCTATATTATATACTGATGACTTATCTAAATTTATATATTTTCCTTCTACAAAACCAATGTAACCATCAATAATTCCAACCACTTTAATTCCTTTTTTTATAGCAGACATTACTACTGCTTTTATAACACTGTTTAAACCTGCACAGTCTCCACCTGCAGTCATTATAGCTATTTTTTTCATAACACATTCCTCCATTTTTTATTTAATTTTACTCTTTTATCTTTTTTACATATTCTTTTTCTTCTTTAGTCATCTTCTCTGTTGCGTAAGACATTACAAATCTTGGTAATGTTTTTTTAGTATTATTTTCTTTTAAAAACTCTTTAACTTCCAAAGGATGTTTTTTATATATTTCTCTTAATACCCAGCCTATTGCTTTGTTTATTAAAGGCTCCTTGGAATATAACTCTTTTTTGCAAGAATAAAAAGGCAGCTCTTTATATCCTTTTTTTACATATGTAAGTGTAGATAAAATACCTATTCTTCTTACCCACATTATATCATTTTTTAGATATTTATCAAGTTCTTTTTTAGCATCTTTATCTTTTAATAAAATCAAATAATTTCCAAGAATATTTGTAGCTACTTCATCAGTCAAATCCCAATTATTAATATATTTTAAATTGTCTTCGAAAAAACTGATTATATTTATAACCTGATGTTTCCTTTTTTCTTCATCTTTTACTTTTAGTTCTTTTTTAACTAAATTTGAAAGAATAATACATGCAAATTGTCTATACTCATGATATTTTGATGATATAAAAGGTACTAAACTTTCTTTTGTTATTACCTTGTACCATTTATTTGCAATTTTCCTTATATTTGGTACTGATATTCCTTTTAGAATATCATTTTCACCATATCCCCCTTTTACTATTTGTAATATTTTCTTATCAAACTCAATATTTCTATCTTTTGGAAGTTCTTCAATTGACTTTAACATTTCTAACATTTGCATTTTACAAAGAAGTGTACTATTATAGTTATTTGTTAAATAGCTTCCTATAACGACGCTTTCTACTTTCTCACTTAGTACATTTTCCAAAGTATTAAAGTTTATTCCACCATCAACTTGTATTGTATGCTCTGGAAATAGCCTAACAGCTTCTTTTATTTTTTCATTTGTCTTCTCTAAATATTCTTGTCCTCCAAATCCAGGTTCTACACTCATGATTAATATTTTAGAAAATCTGTCTTTAAATTTTTCTAATACTTTAACTTCTGTTTTAGGTTTTATAGATACTCCTATATTTAAATTTCTATTAAATTTTCTTTTTAAATATTCTTTTTTCTCATTTAAATAGTTTAAAATGCCTTCAAAATTATTAATCTCGTAATGAATAGTTATATCATCTGTTCCAAATTCTATTGCTTGTTCAATATATTTATCGCCTATAGGGTTTTCAACCATTAAATGAGTATCTACATACAATCCTAAATTCTTTGCAGTCTTAATGTATTTTAAATCTAGTCCATTATTTGGTACAAATTTATTATCCATTACATCAAAGTGGACCAAATACGAAAACTTATTTACATCAATTTTTAGTTTTTCTATTTTCTCTATATCCTCTTTGTATTTTCTTAAAAATTCAGGTATTTCTTTTCCTTCTAATTTTAATATTGAAAGAGAAATATTTTTTTTCATACTATTTCACCTTTACTTATACTTTCTTTTATCAAGTTCTTTTAATTTATTAAAGATATACACATATCTTTCATATCTTAATTTATCTATTTTTCCATTTAAAACGCCTTGTTTTACTTTACATACATCTTCTTTTTCATTTACATGATTACAGTCTTCATAGTCACACTTTTCCTTTGAAAAGTCATCATAATATTTTTTTAATTCCTTGTACTCTATATCATATAGTTCATAACTTGAAAAGCCTGGCGTATCTAATAAATATGATTTATCTGCTATATCATACATTCTTACATATTTTGTTGTATGTTTACCTCTACCTGTTTTTTTGCCTATGGCACCTACTTCTATTTCTTTTATTTCATTCATATGCTTTCCATTTGTAATTAAAGATATAATACTAGATTTACCTACACCTGAATTACCAGAGAAAGCTGAAATTTTTCCATTTAATAATAACTTTAATTCATTTATTCCTATATTGTCAGTAACAGAAGAATACACTATTTCTTTTACTAAACTAGTATATACTGTTGCAATATACTTAAGTTCACTTCTTAAACTAATATTATCCTTTGAGTAATCTATTTTATTTATACATAAAATAGGGTCTATTCCTTTATTTTTACATAATACTATCTGTTTATCAAGTAACATATAATCAGGTTTAGGACTATCTAATGATAATACGATAATTAACTGATCAATATTTGCAACAGGTGGTCTTATCATACTGTTTTTTCTTTCAAGTACCTTGGTTATAACATATTTGTCATAGGAAAATGTTACAATTACATTATCTCCTACAAGTATACTATTTTTCCTTTTAATATTTCCACTTAGTATAGCTTCTACATACTTTCCATCACTAAGAGCTAATATATATTTATTTAATATTATTTCTATAACTTTTGCATTAATTTCTTTTTCCATTTTTACCCCTTTATACACTTTATATTACTACATATTTTAGCAAAAAGCAAGTAATTTTATTTTAAATAAATTGATTATTCTAGACATATTTATTTTTACTTAAATATATTTCAAATAATAATCTAAAGTTTAAAGAAAAAAGAAATACATCTTGTTAATTCAAAATATATTTCTTTTTTAATCATCTCTTAAAAATTCTTTTATAGCATGATCTAAACTATTCACTATTGCTTTTTTTCTTTCAAAAAATGTCATTTTTTCTTTAGAAACGTTTTTAATTATATGAATAAAAGAGATCCCTAAAATCTTAGCTGGAATTATATCATCTAATATACTATCTCCTATCATACAAATATCATAATCATTAAACTTAGTTTTTATTTCTTTTAATAGATTTAATTTGCTATGTTCAACTAAAATTTGATATTCTGCTTTTATACTAGAAGAAAACTCATTATTTGATATAATAATGTATCCTATTTTTTTCTCATCTGAGCCATTTTCACATTCATTTTGAAAAGCTTTATGATAAAATTTATTAGGATATTTAGCATCTAGATCTGCTTGAAGTTTTAGAACTGCATTTGTTGCTTCTTTTACATACATTTTTCTGTATGCTTCCTTAACTTTAAAATAGTTCTTAAATGATAAAATAGCATACGTTAGAATTCTTAATTTAAAAACTCTAGTTGTATTTTTTACTATTCCTAAACTATTTACTTTTCTTGCTACATTATCAACAAATAGTACTAATTTATTTTTAAAAACTTCATTAATAATTTTTCTATCAATTTCAAAAAAGTTTTCAAAAAAAGTTCCATCAAAATCAAAAACTAGTAACCGCTTCTTTTTATTTTCCTCCATTTACGCTACCTCCTATAACAAAATTATGTTATTTTTTATAAAACTAATCTTGTTATATTATACCATTTTCTTTAGCGTATTTCAAGTAAGCATATATAAACTCATCTATCTTGCCATCCATTACTGCTTGAACATTTCCTATTTCAAAATTTGTTCTATGGTCTTTTACAAGAGTATATGGACAAAATACATATGATCTTATCTGATTTCCCCAAGCATTATCTAATGTATCACCTTTTATCCCATTAATTTCAGCTTGGTGTTTTTGTTCTTCTAATTTATACAGTTTAGCTTTTAACATCTTCATACAGTTTTCTCTATTTTGCACCTGCGATCTTTCAGTTTGACATGATACTACAGTTCCTGTTGGTATATGTCTTATTCTTACTGCTGATGATGTTTTGTTTACGTGTTGACCACCAGCTCCACTTGCCCTATATACATCCATTTCTAAATCTTCAGGCCTTATTTCTACTGATATATCATCGGATATTTCAGGTAATACTTCAACAGCAGCAAAAGAAGTATGTCTTCTAGAATTGCTATCAAAAGGCGATATTCTAACTAGTCTATGGACACCATTTTCTCCTTTTAAATAGCCATAAGCATTTTCTCCTTTTACTAAAAATGATACGCTTTTAAGTCCTGCTTCTTCACCATCTTGCAAATCTAAAACTTCAATTTCAAAATCTGATTTAGCAGCCCATTTTGTATACATTCTATATAGCATTAATGCCCAATCTTGAGATTCAGTTCCACCGGCACCTGGATGTATAGTTATAATTGCATTGTTTGAGTCATATTTACCTGAAAGAAGTGTATCTATTTCAAGCTTTTCGAGTCTTGCTTCCAATATTTTGCATAATTTATTTGCCTCTTTATAGCTTTCTTCATCATTTTCTTCTTCTGCCATTTCTATATACGTATAAGCATCAGATATATAGCTTTCTAACTTTTCTATTTTGTCTATTGTAACTTTTAAAGTTTTAAGTTCTGCTAAAAGAGCAGATGATTTTTTTATATCTTCAAAAAAGCCTTCTTCTTGTGTTTTGTTTTCTATTTCCTTTACTCTTTTTTTCTTTTCTTCTACATTAAGTGCATTCCTTAGAACTTTCAAATCTTCACTTAATTTACCAATTTTGATTTTTACACTATCAAAATCCATTACAAGCACTCTCCCCAAATCTTATCTATTTTGTTATATTCTTTGCTATACCCTATAACTTCATTAGGTTTACATGTAAATTCTAAATACTCATCTTTTGTAGGATGGAAAAATGACAAATAATATGACCAAAGCCCTACATTTTGACCAACTTTATTTATTTTTTGACCATATTTTTGATCCCCATATAACGGATGAGATATATTTGCAAACTGTACTCTTATCTGGTGATGACGACCAGTATGCAAATTAACATCTACTAAAGTATATTCTTTTTTGGCATACATAAAATTCTTTAATGCTGTATATTCTAAAGAAGCTTCTTTTGCATTCTTCTTCATGCCATCTACTACTTTGCTTAAATTTAATCTTTCATTTTTTAAAAGATAATTCTTTAATACATGAGACTTTCCATCTACCTCTATTTTGCCATTTACAATTGCAAGATATTTTTTCTTTACATTTTTGTTTCGTATATATTCTGATATTCGTGACGCAGCTTTTGAAGTTTTGGCAAATACCATAACTCCACCAACCATTCTATCTAGTCTATGCACAAGTCCTAAATATACATTGCCTGGTTTATTATACTTTTCTTTTATATACTCTTTTATAACAGTAAGCAAATCTAAATCTTGACTTTTATCTGCTTGTACAGGTATTCCTGCAGGTTTTACTACTACAATTATATGATTATCTTCATACAAAATCTTTAAATCCATATTTTAATTCACCAATTCCATTTTTACTTTATTATACTTTACACATAGATTTGTACTAAAACTACCACTCTGTCACTTCCGTGTTTTTCTAATAATTTTACTAAACTTTAATTTACCACACTTTCTAAAAGATATAATATCTCCTTCTTTCAAGTTATAACTTAGATATCTTTCCTCTTTATCATTTATATACAAATCACCTTTTGTTATTTTTTCTTTTATTTCATTTCTGCTTTTTTTGTATACTACTGAAAGTACAGCATCTACTCTTAAAGATGCAACAATATATTCTTTTTCTTCAAACTCATATGAAAGATTTTTTATCTCATCAGAAAACAAAGATATTTTTTCTAATTTAACTTCTTCATTTCCTACCTTAAAAAGATTAGATAAAATATATTCTGATATATTAGCTATTAAAAACACATAGCACGTATTTTGCTTAACAAATATATCTCCAACATACTCATGTTTTATTCCAAGAGAATATAATGCACCCATATAGTCCTTGTGTTTTAGTTTGTTATAACATTTAGAAGTAATTTTTATACATGAAATACATTCTTCAAAAACCAGAGAAGTATTTTCCTTTGTGATATATTCTGGTATAAAGAATATAACTTTCTTAGTTAATTTTTCATCTAATGAAAATACAGTATAATTTACTCCAAGTTCATTTAGTACAGATACAGCTATGTTATATTCATTTAAGTTTAAAAAATGAGTATATTCTATTTTTTCAAGATTTAAGTATCTATATGCCTTATCTATTAAGTTAGAAACAAATATTCTTATACTTTCATTTTTATATCTTTCAAGTATTTTGTTTTTCTTTTCTTTATTTGTCATATACTTCATACCTCTTTAGTTTATATTATCTTTTAAGCTTTCGAAGTAATCTTCTAATATTTCTTTTTCTTCATCTACCGTTGAAGCCGTATTTATCATTTCCCTTACTTTAGCACTAGAGTTTAATCCTTTTATATACCAAGCTATATGTTTTCTTGCCTTTAAATGTGCTAGAACTTCTCCATCATTTTCTACTAAATAGTCTAAATGCTTGAATATTATTTCTTTTTTCTCGTCAAGAGATGGTATATATTCTTTTCCACTTAATATACTCTTAAATATCCAAGGATTACCCATTGCTCCTCTTGCTATCATTATTCCGTCACAACCTGTTTTTTCAAACATGTTTAAAGCTGATTTTACATCTACTATATCTCCGTTACCAATAACATTAATATTTACATTTTCTTTCACTTTTTTTATAATGTCTAAATCTGCTTTTCCGTGAGTAAAATTCTTTCCTTGTTCTTCCATGTACAGTTATTTGTTTTACTCCGTTTGCTTCTGCAATTTTAGCAACTTCAACAGCAGTTATTCTTTCTTCGTCAAAGCCTCTTCTTGTTTTTACTGTAATTTCCTTTTTAGATACTTTTAAAGCCTCATTTAAAATTGCGTCTACATTTTTTAAATCTAAAAGTAATCCTGCACCATCACCATTTTTTACTAGTTTTGGTGCAGGACAACCCATGTTAATATCTATTATGTCTATGTCTTCTACTTCATTTAGCATTAGTATTGTATTTTTTATACTATCTTTATTACTACCAAAAATTTGAACAGCTGCAGGTTTTTCTTCTTTCATAACTCCGAAGAATCTTTTCAGTCTTTTTGCTATTAAATTCTAATGCTTTAGTACTTGCCATTTCCGTATACATAAGCCCTGGTGAAAATTCCAAACATATCTTTCTAAATGGAATGTCCGTAACTCCTGCCATTGGTGCTAAAAAAATGTTATTTTTTAATTCAATATTTCCTACATTAATTTTTGATATATATTTTTTTATATCTTTTTCTATATTTTGTTCCATTATTTAAACTCCATAATACATTTTTGATTTATATTTAAAACCTTTTAAATAATATACATTATGAGTATCTTCAGCAACTAAAAATACGTCTTGATCTTCTACACTTCCTTTTCCCTTTTCAATAGTTTTATCTTTTAAAAGTGATACATCAACTACAAACAATTTATTATTTACATCTTTCTTTGAATTTAAAGTATTCTTAAATTCAACTGGTAATGTAGAATAATTTACTACTGTTTGTGATGATACTGGAAGTTTTTCATTTTCTATATAATACATATTTACTTCATCTGATACTCTATTTAGTACTGATATGTACTCATCAAAATTTGCTGATTTTATAGCATTTGTGCCAACAACAGAAGCAACAGATATTAAAAGCAACATTATTGCCACTGCAGTTGAAACAATTATTAAACTTACACCCATTTTTTTATTCATATATACCCCTCTTTTTTTATATATTTACATATATACTATACTATATTTTAATACTATTTTCAAGTTAATCTTTTAC
This sequence comes from uncultured Clostridia bacterium, assembly GCA_934132895.1. Taxonomy (GTDB): domain Bacteria; phylum Bacillota; class Clostridia; order TANB77; family CAG-465; genus CAG-465. The sequence continues at coordinate 16,656 of CAKPAG010000012.1, read as the reverse complement.
ATATTTTTTAAATATATTCTAATCTAAAAATACATTTTTGCTCTTTCTAGCAGATACATTTAATGCTATTGCTATAGCCATTCCACTTGTAATCATACTACTACCACCATAACTTACAAATGGAAGTGGTACACCGGTTATTGGTAAAAGTCCTATTGTCATTCCAATATTTTCGGCAAAATGGAAGAAAATCATTCCTGCTATTCCAATAACCATAAAAGAAGAGAAATCATCTCTTGCATTTTTGGCTATTTTAAGTAACCTCATTATTAATACAGCATACGTTACTACAACAATTACTGAAAAAACAAAGCCCATTTCTTCTGATATAACCGAAAATATAAAATCAGTAGATTTAATTGGTAGGTATCCATTTTGTGTTTGTGCGCCTTTTAATATTCCTGTTCCAAATAGTTTACCTGCTCCTACTGCTATTTTTGATTGTATTGCGTTATATCCAGAACCTAAAGGATCAAGTTCAGGATCTAAAAACACCTGTATTCTTGCCTGTTGAGTAGGATTTAATACAAAGAAATAAACAAGTGGTGCAAGTACTAGTATAACACCAATACATGCAAAAATATACCTATATTTTATACCAGATTTAAATGTCATAAATGCAAGTATTACTGTAAATACCATTGCTGTTCCAAAATCTGGTTGCAACATTATTAATATTACAGGTATAATATATAACAAAGCAATTATCATTATTATAAGCCATTTTTTCTTTTTATCGTTTTTTTGAACGTTATTTTTTAATATACTAAAAAATTTAGCACTTACCACTATATACCCAATTTTCATAAGTTCTGATGGTTGATACAATATTCCACCAAAATTAAACCAACTACTAGCTCCCATAAGTTTTGGCATAAACAAAACCACAACCAGTAGAACTAAATTTATTGCATAGAGTATATACCCAAATATATCAAATGTATTGTAATCTATACACCATATTACAATCATCATCAAAAATACTGCCCCAAACCAAACTATTTGTTTTATATACTCATCTTTATTTACATCAGTTTCATATCCTGCACTAAAAATAGCTACAACACCAATAACAAATAGTACCAATATACAAATAAGGACAATATAATCTGTATTCTTTATTAAATTTTTAAACAAAAAATCACCACTCTTAAATTTCCATTTTAAATACTAATATTACTGTTTGTATTATACAACTATATATACATTTTTTCAATATTAAAAAAACAAAATTAATTATAACATGCGAAAAAAGAAGAAAAAACAAGTATAAATGCACTTAAAATAATACACTTATACTTATATATAAAATATATCTCAGGAACAAAGAATTCAATTTTTGGCAGTTTATTTACTTTGTTTTTTCTTATCTTGTTCTTAAATTTCCTATAGATTGGTCATTTTCCTACTATATAACCGCTTTTATACAACAATAATAGAGTTAATAAGCTACTCATTCTTACATTACCATCATTAAATGGATGTATTGATAAAAAATCTAAAATAAAAATAGGAATTAGTATTAAAAGATCTATTACTCCTCTTTGAACATCATAATTGTATGATAAACAATATTAACTATATTATTTTTTAATATCTTTTTTGCCTAATTTTCTAAATTATAATCTCTTAATTACTACACTTCTCTCTTCAATTACTACATTTCACTATATTTTGTAGTAATAATTGTCAATAATTTGTAGTGATTAATATGTTCATTTATCTCTACAATATACATATATATTTTTTAATTTTAATATATTATTTACATTAGGAAACATAAGATATTCTAATAATCAGGTACTTTAACTTAAAGTTCCTCTGATATTTTTTATTAATCTGCAAGTTAACTATAACGAAAAATCGAGTAGAGGATAATTCTTAATGAATTTCTCCCCTCTCACACCACCGTACGTACCGTTCGGTATACGGCGGTTCAATTTATATTAAATATGTACTTTTTCATATTGGTCTATTAGAAATACTAGACCTCTTTTTCTTAATCTTTCATTATTTATAGCAAATTGGATGTATCTAGTTTTACATATTTGGTAGTAGCCTTTTCTTGCGTTTGCACAATTAAATGCTATTTCAAATGGTACTCCTAATTTCTGCAAGCTTTCGCATCTTTTTCGTATCTTTTTCCATTGTTTCCAAATTATTACTCTTATTCTTAGCCTCATATGTTCATCAATTTCTGTTATTTTATTTTTCAAACTTGCTATTCTAAAATAATTAACCCAACCTCTAACAACATAGTTTATCTTTTTAATTCTTTCATCTAAGCTAATGCTCCAGCTTCTATCTGTTAGTTGTTTTAGTTTCCTTATTAACTTTTGATAAGATTTTAAATGTGGTTTTGGTTTCCACTTTCCTTTCGGACTTTTCCAAAAACTGTATCCCAAGTATTTTGTTTTGGTTGGTCTTGTTACTTTGCTTTTCTCTGCATTTACTTTTAATCCTAGTTTCTTTTCAATAAATTTTGTTATTGAAGATAAAACTCGATTTGCTGCCTTTTCACTCTTAACAAGTATTATACAGTCGTCTGCGTATCTAACAAATTTGAGTTCTCTTGCCTCTAGTTCTTTATCTAATTCATTTAGCATTATATTACTTAGCAATGGACTTAGGTTTCCTCCTTGTGGTGTTCCAACTGTTGTTGCTTTTACTATCCCTTTTTCCATTACTCCTGCACTTAGATATTTTCTTATTAATGAAACTACATCTCCATCAGTTATTGTCCTTCCTATTATCGTTATTAGTTTATCCTGTTTTACTGTATCGAAAAATCTTTCTAAATCTATATCAACTATCCATTCATATCCATCATTTAAATATTTTAATGCTCTAACTACTGCTTGTTCACAGCTCCTATTAGCTCTAAACCCAAAACTGTTATCATTAAATTGTTTTTCAAATATTGGACTTATTACTTGAAATATTGCTTGTTGTATTATTCTGTCTGTTACTGTTGGTATTCCTAGATTTCTCATCTTTCCATTTTCCTTTGGTATTTGAACTCTTTTCACAGGTTGCGGTTTATATCTTCTTTTCCTTATTTGATTTATTATTCTGTCTTTATTTTCCTTTAAATAATCAAATTCTTCTTCTACTGTTATTCCATCAACTCCTGCTACTCCTTTGTTTGCTACAACTTTCTTGTATGCCTTGTTTAAATTGTTTTGATTAAGAATTTCTTCTAAAAGTTCCATATCTGTTTCCTCTTTTCCTTTCCGTAGATAGATAAATCATTTATTTTGAGTAACACTTTGAGATACGCTCATACTCTCCTCATTAACACATTCTAATTATTATCTATCACTAAATTTTAGGTAGTGAAAACACTACAAATTGTTCAGTCCTTCGAAAAAATTTTTTTCTACTATGACCTCTGCTGACTTCTTGTGATAAACCTTTTTCGACCACTGCTTTCAATGTTCACAAGACCTCACAGGGTAAGCCTCTTAACTTTCCTCTTTTACTCGCTTAATCTACTGCATAAAGTTACGTATATCTTTTGGGCTTTGACTTGTCCGGTAGCCTTACCCCTTTACACAGCCTTACTATTAAGTTTTTGTGCATCGAGCCAAGATTTTGATACACACTTCCTCCACTTCCACCTCACGATGGATAGCTTGTGTTTCTCTATATGGTTGGCGATATCTACCCCCACTACGGACTTTCACCGATTAGTTAAGCGACATGCCTGTCGCACCAGGAAAAAACCAGAGTAAAAAACTCTGGTTATATATATGAAAAAGCATTTTTTATTTTTTCGTTCTTTTTAGCTTATTAAAGCTTATATATTTTATGTATAGGAATTGTTTTATATTTTTAAATTATGGATAATAATATCCTTATATTATAATTCTCATTTATTTTTTTGTACAGAAAGTTTAAGTATATCACCTCCTTTATGTACTAAAGTTATACCTTAATAAAATTAATTTTTATATTTTCTTTTATTAAAGTTTTCATATTCTTCATATCTCACCCCTTTCTTTTTACAACTATATTATACCTATACTTTGTGATAGAAATATGATAAAGATGTAAAATATATATGGAATTAATAAAGGCCTTAAAAAAGCTATTATAGATACACTATAACAGCTTCTTTTAATTAATATTTGCTTTTATTCTAACTTTTTATTATTTCTTGTTTCCTTTTTCTAGGTCAAAGTAAAATGTTGTACCTTTTCCAACAATACTATCTACACCAAAATTGGAATTATGCTTATCTAGTATATTTTTTACTATAGAAAGGCCTAAACCACTTCCACTATTTGCTCTTTTATATGTATCAGCAGTTTTGTAATATCTATTCCAAATATTTGGCAGGTCTTCTTTTTTTATTCCAGGTCCATTGTCTTCTACCAAGAATTTATATCTTTTTGAATTACTTACTATTTTAATCTTTATATCTTTATTTTCGCCACTGTGATTTATAGCATTAGCAACCAAGTTATATACAACCTGTTCTATTTTAGTTTTATCTGCTAGTACATAAGCTTCATTTGGCACATCAACTTTTATACTACAATTTTCATCTTGTATTATATTAAATCCACTAACTATCTTTTTTACGACTTCGCTTAAATTAAACTCTGTCTTAGTAAGTGTAGTAAGTCCAGATTCTATTTTAGATAAATCCATCATATCGCTTACAAGTCTTGTTAATCTATCTGTTTCTTCTATTATTACATTTAAATGTTCTTCTCTTTTTTCCTTGTTTTCACCAGATAAATCTCTAATCATCTCGGAATATGCTTTTATCATTGTAAGTGGAGTTTTTAAATCATGTGATACATTAGCAATAAGTTCTTTTCTTACCTCATCAGTTTGTTTTAATTTCTTAGTTGCATAATTTAAAGTATCAGAAAGTTCATCAATTTCAACATAGCCAGATTTTTTAAATTCTACATCATAATTTCCTTGTCCCAATTTCTTAGCAGCCTTTGTCATTTCTTGAAGCGGATGTGATATTCTTTTAGATAAAAATATAGATACAACAGAAGATATTATCAAGGCTATAACTGTTACATAAACCAGCTGACTTTTTAAAACATTAGTTGTGGCATCTATAGGGTCAATTGAAGTTACCATTACAAGACATGTATTTTTGTCTTTAAGAAGTCTTCCATATACAAATATTTCTGTTTTAAATCTATCAAGTTTTAATGTATAACTTAATTTTCCATTTGGACTATTTATCATCTTTTTTGTGATTTCATCCATATTAAATGTTATAGGTCTATTAATTGATTGTATATTTAACCCATTAATATTTTCTCCAGCAGAAGCATACTTTACATTTCCCTCTGTATCAAATAAAAATACATAAGTAGCATTTTTATATGCCAGTTTATCTATCTTATCTTCATAATCTCCATTAAAATACTCTTCCTCTACTTCATCAGATAACCTTATTATTTCACTTTTTTTCATAGATGAATAATAACTTTGTAAAAATATTACTTGCATAAACCATAAAACAATAAATATAAGTATAGCAAAAGTTATAAAATAGCCCCACAATTTAAATGTAAGTGTTTTTGCTGTTTTAGTTTCACTCTTCAAATTTATACCCCATTCCTCTTACTGTTACTATATTTTTTCTATATTTTCCAATACTATTTCTAAGCATTTTTATATGAGTATCTACTGTTCTATCCTCACCAAAGAAATCATACCCCCACACTTCATTTAGTATTTTTTCTCTAGATAATGCAATGTTTTTATTTACTACTAAATATACAAGTAAATCATATTCTTTAGGTGTTAGTTCAAGTTTCTTATTTTTTAAATATACTACTCTACCTAACATATCTATTTTTAAGTCTTCATAAATATATTCTTTATTTTTATTTTCTTCTTTGTCACTACTTACTTTTGACGCCCTAGAAAGTACAGCATTTACTCTAGCCATCAATTCTTTTGGGCTAAATGGTTTTGTTACATAGTCATCAACACCTATTTCAAATCCAAATAATTTATCATACTCTTCTCCACGTGCTGATAGCATTATAACGGGAGTGTTAGACGTTTTTCTAATCTCCTTTATAGCAGAAAAGCCATCTAATCTTGGCATCATTACATCCATTATGATAAGGTCAAACTTTTCTTGTTTACATTTATTTATTGCATCCATTCCATCTACCGCTTCGCTTACATTAAAACCATCAAATGAAGCATATTCTTTTATAACCTCTCTAATTTTTGCTTCATCGTCTACTACTAATATTTTTGACATAAATTACCTCCAAAATAAAATTAATAATATAATCATAATTCGATTATATTATATAATTGTGATAATTAAATGAAAAATTTGATATTATTTTAAGAAACTAAAAATATTATTCTGCCTGCTTAGAAAAAACTGTAATTTTACTTGGTACTAGTTTTGTTCCTATTAATATTCTATTTATTCCTTTATATAATTCTAATTTTGGCATTTCATTTATTTTTTCTTTTACAGGAGTAGATAGTTTATAATAATCTTTTTCAATATTAGTAATTGAATCTGAATTTACTACCCCTATATTTCTAACTACTTCCTTATTATTTAAATCTATATAATCAGCATCACTATTTAACTTTCTTAAAGGAGAATTTAAGTATACATTTATGTTTTTACCATAATACGGCTCAAATGTATAATTAGAATCGTTCTGATTTCCTTCACTTTCATATACAGCTATTCTAAACTTTATATGACACTGTTTACCTGCCGGGCAAGTAACATATGTACGTAACATTGATTTTGCACTAGAAAAATCACTTTTAGTAGTTATAATTCCTTTTCCCCACACCATTTTTGATGTAAATTGAGAAGGATTAGCTGCTTGATCACTAGCACAAATCATTTCCAATGCTCCTGATTTTTCTTCCACCTCAACGTATAAATAATACTTAGTATTAGTTTTTAACGTCATATTAGGTTCAGTCCAACAGTTTTTATACATTATATTCTGGCCATTTGTATTATCCATTGTTATGTCAAACCAACCATTTTCATCTGCTATAGCACTTGTAATACTACCATAGGAAAAGTCAACTGGTTCAGTATAGTTGAATAAATTTTCGCTTGAAATTTCTCTTAAGATATTTATTGATATTTTATATTTTCCATAGTTTATATCACTTGTATCTTCTATATAGTCACCTAGATCTTGAATTTTTGATGTAGTTTCATCTTTACTACTATTACCATATATTTTCAAACTCCTATAATTCTCAGAAATGTTTATATTCCTAGTATTTTCTACTGTTGCTGCCTCACCTAAATCATTTGTTAAAACGCCTATTTCTTCTGCCCATTTTTTTTCATATTCGTTTTCTCCAACATATTTTAATTCTCCTTCTTCTACTTCTAAAATTTTCATATATTTTTCATTAATTGACGGAATTACTTCCTTTATATCTTTTCCAGAATAATTGATATCTTCTTTTATAATTCCATGAGCCTCAGCATTTGTAACGTATGCCAATAACTCATCTTTCATACTAGATACATCAGATTTAAAAGTTACTTCTTTTGCACTATTTGGAATATTCGAATCTCTTAATTTAAGAATTACCGCACTTGCAAGTATTAACATTACTATGATTGTTATTACAAGTACTATTAAAGATATACCTTCTCTATTTGTTTTTTTCATATATAACTTATCCTCCTTACATTTAAGGTAAGTATACCACATAAATATAAAATTAACAATATATTAAAACTCAAAATTTATAAAACAAAAAGAAATAGTAAATACATAATCTACTACTTCTTTTAAAAATCAATATATGTTACATATAAATTAACAAGCCTTCTATCTTCCAAAGAAACCTTTTTTCTTCTCTTTTACTTCATCACCGAAAGTGTTAGCAAAATCTGTAAGAATTTTTCTTTGTTCATCACTAAGTCTTTTTGGAATATCTACATTTACAGTAAATTCAAGATAACCTCTTGTTCTTCCATGTATACTTTGTATTCCCTTTTCTCTTAGTTTAAATTTCGAACCTGTCTGAGTTCCCTCTGGAATTTCAAAGTCTACATCCCCTTCTAAAGTAGGTACTTTTATTGTGCCACCTAAAGTCATTTTAGCAAAAGGTACTTTGATTTCTGTAAATATATTCATTCCATTTCTCTTAAATATCTTATGAGGTGTAACGTTAACAACAACAAATAAATCACCATTTGGACCACCTTTTTTGCCGATATCACCTTCACCTCTTAAAGAGATGGCCTGACCATTATCTATACCAGCAGGTATATTTATAACAATCTTTTTAGATTTTCTAACCGTACCCTTTCCACGGCATTTTTCACAAGGGTTTTGAATTATTTTTCCTTCTCCACCACATTTATCACAAGTTTTTACAGTTGCAAAGGAACCCATTATTGTGTTTTGAGTTACTTGAATTTTTCCACTTCCATGGCACTTATCACAAGTTGTAGCACTTGTTCCAGGTTTTGCCCCACTTCCATGACATACTTCACAATTTTCGTTTCTTGAGATTGTTATTTCTTTACTTGTTCCAAATGCTGCTTCTTCAAAAGATATAGTCATGTTATATCTTAAATCTGCACCTTTAGTAGGCCCTTTTCTCTTGCTTGAAGAACCAAAACCACCAAAGCCACCGCCAAATACACTACCTAAAATATCATCAAGGTCTATATCTACACCCATTCCATTTCCAAATCCTGAAAAGTCGAAACCTCCGAAGCCGCCATAGCCTCCGCCGGCACCGCCGAAACCTGCTTGATCAAAGTTTGAACCAAATCTATCATATTGCGCACGTTTTGTACTATCTGAAAGTACACTATATGCTTCTGATATTTCTTTGAATTTAGCTTCTGCTTGTTTTTTGTCTTCTTCAGTATGTTGAGCATCTGGATGATATTTTTTAGCTAAACGTCTATACGCTTTTTTTATTTCATCATCAGTAGCAGTTTTTGAAACACCTAACATCTCATAATAATCTTTTGAGTCTGCCACAATTTTTTCCTCCTAATTTATGATATATAATATACGGGTGGTAAGAACAAACCACCACCCTATATTACTAACCTAATATATTATATTTAAAAAATAATATATTATTTATTATCATCTTCTACTTTGTAATCTGCATCATGAACTACATTATCTGCATCAGCATTTTCTGCTGTATTTTCTGCACCTTGTGCAGCACCATTTGGATTAGCTTGTGAATATAGTTTTGAAGATATTTCATAGAATACTGAAGTTAGTTTTTCTGATGCTGCTTTAATTGCATCATTATCAGTTCCTTCTAATGCTTTTTTAACATTTTCAAGTTCAACTTCTACTTTTCCTTTTTCTTCATCAGAAATTTTACCTTCTAATTCTTTTAATGTTTTTTCTGTATTATATACTAAAGAATCAGCGTTATTTCTAACTTCAACTTCTTCTTTTTTCTTCTTATCTTCTGCAGCATGTGCTTCTGCTTCTTTTACTGCAGCTTGGATTTCTTCTTCTGTTAGATTTGTGCTTGCAGTAATAGCAATTTTTTGTTCATTATTTGTAGCCATATCTTTAGCTGTTACGTGAACAATACCATTTGCATCAATATCAAATGTAACTTCAATTTGTGGAACACCTCTTGGAGCTGGTGGAATACCAGTTAAGCTAAATCTTCCTAAAGTTTTGTTATATGAAGCTATTTCTCTTTCACCTTGAAGAACGTGTACTTCAACTGATGTTTGACCATCTGCTGCTGTACTAAATATTTGAGATTTTTTAGTTGGTATAGTTGTATTTCTATCAATTAATTTAGTAAATACACCACCATAAGTTTCAATACCAAGTGAAAGTGGAGTAACATCTAGAAGTACTAAATCTTTAACTTCTCCTGTAAGTACACCACCTTGAATAGCTGCACCAATTGCAACACATTCATCTGGGTTAATTCCTTTATATGGATCTTTTCCAGTAATTCTTTTTACTGTTTCTTGAACTAATGGTACACGAGTTGAACCACCTACAAGTAATACTTTATCTATTTTATCAAATGTAAGACCTGAATCTTTCATTGCTTGGTTAACTGGTCCTACTGTTGATTCTACTAAATCAGAAATTAATTCTTCAAATTTTGATCTTGTAAGTGTAACATCTAAGTGTTTTGGACCTGTTGAATCAGCTGTGATAAATGGAAGATTTATTTGAGCTGTCATAACGCCAGAAAGTTCAATTTTAGCTTTTTCTGCTGCTTCTTTAAGTCTTTGCATAGCCATACTATCTGTTGATAAATCTATTCCGTTATCTTTCTTAAATTCAGATACAAGATAGTTTATAATTCTTTCATCGAAGTCATCTCCACCAAGTTTGTTATTTCCAGATGTAGACATTACTTCAAATACACCATCTCCTATATCTAGTATAGATACATCAAATGTACCTCCACCTAAATCATAAACCATTATTTTTTGATCTGTGTCTTTATCAAAACCATGTGCTAAAGATGCTGCAGTAGGTTCGTTTATAATTCTTAAAACTTCTAATCCTGCAATTCTTCCTGCATCTTTAGTTGCTTGTCTTTGAGAATCACTAAAATATGCTGGAACAGTTATAACTGCTTGAGTTACTTTTTCACCTAAATAGTTTTCAGCATCTGCTTTTAATTTTTGTAAAATCATTGCTGAGATTTCTTGTGGTGTATATTCCTTATCGTCTATTTTAACTTTTTTGTCTGATCCCATATCTCTTTTAATTGAGATTACAGTTCTATCATGATTTGTAACCGCTTGTCTTTTTGCTACTTGACCTACAAGTCTTTCACCATTTTTTGCAAATGCAACGATTGATGGAGTAGTTCTTGCTCCTTCTGCATTTGGTATAACAACTGGCTCACCGTTTTCAATAACAGCAACACATGAGTTTGTTGTTCCTAAATCAATACCTATAACTTTTGACATAATAATACCTCCTAAAATACAAAGTTATTTATATTATATACTTAAAATATATATTTATGTATTCCATGATTTATATATTTTTATACTTTCAATATATTTTAAGTAAATATCTAAATTAATAAATTAAATTTAATTGGCTACCTTAACCATAGTGTGACGTATAACTTTATCACCTAGCTTATAGCCTTTTCTAAATACTTCTACAATTTCTTTTTCTTTATACTTATCATCTTCGATATGCATAACTGCTTCGTGGTAGTTTGGATCAAATTCTTTTCCTAAAGCTTCAATTTCCTCAACTCCAGCTTTTTTTAATAAATCATCAATTTGGCTATATATCATTTTCATTCCATTTTTATATGATTCATCCTTTGTTTCGGCATCTACTGCTTTTTCAAAATTATCCATAACTGGTAACAGCTCTGAAACAAAGTCTGCCACAATTGTAGAATACATGCTTTCTTTTTCTTTTTGCATTCTTTTTTTGAAATTATCAAATTCTGCCATATTTCTTTTCAAATGATCGAAATATTCATCAGATCTCTTTTTTTGTTCTAATAAGTCATTATTTAATTTTGCAATATATTCATCTTTGTCTAAATTTTCTACATCTTCACTATCCGTAACTTCTTCATCAATATTTACGTCTTCGTTTAGAATTTCTTCATCATTTTTCCCCATTTTTACCTCCTACTTTACTTTCCTCTATACTTTTTACTTCATTTTTATTCTTAACTTTAATATCTTCGCCTAGAAATATTCTCTTAAATTTATCGTTAATATATTTTAAAGTTGATATTGTTTTTGAATAATCAATTCTTTTAGGACTTATTACTGAAATCTTACCTAAAGAATGTTCTTCATTTCCTAAATTTAAAGATATTATTGTGTAGTCTTTTAAAAGTAACTCTTTACTTTCAGAACCTATTACAATACCCAACTTTTCATCTTTTATATTATCGACTATTGTATCAATAACATCCTTAGTTGAAAGTACATTAACAAAATTTTTAGCTTTTTCTATGTCAGAAAACTCTGGTAAGTTAAGTATAGATTCAATATTGCTACTTACATTTTTATGTATATTAGATGTTTCTTGTTTTATGCTTTCTGATATTTGCCCCAGTACAAAAGAAAATGATTTAAGTTCTTTTTCTATAATCTGATTTAATACTATGTGCAAACTTTCAAGTGGTGTACCTGACAAATTTTTATTAAGTACAGTTGTAAGTTCTTCTATTGTCTCATCTGCAACTGAAGCATCAAGCTTAGCTATACAATCTTTTACTGTACCATTATTTGACATTATAACTATAAGAAGTAACTTGTCTGATATTTTTACTATTTTGATATTTTCAAGTACATCTTCACTTTTATATGTAAGTAAGGTTGGTCTTAAGAGTATTTTTGAAACTACATCTGCTGCTTGTGAAACTAATTTTTCAGTATCTCCATAACCATTAATTGTATTTTCTATATAATTAATGTCTACCATTGATAACTTTTTTTCTTTCATTAAATTATCAACATAGTATCTATAACCTTTTGTTGATGGAATTCTTCCAGCAGATACATGAGGTTGTTCTAAATATCCTCCCTCTTCTAAAAGTTTCATTTCATTTCGTATTGTTGCACTGCTATATTTTAAATTATATTTATCAACTAAAGTTTTAGATCCAACAGGCTCAGCAGATACTATATAGTCTTCAACAACAGATGATAATATTTGCTTTTTTCTATCATCTAATTTCATAATACCACCCGTTTTTTACTTAGCACTTTTAACTTCTTAGTGCTAACTGAATATATAATATACCTTTTTTTAGCACTTGTCAATAGTAAGTGCTAAAATTTCACAAAAACTTCATAATAGAAAAAAACTACTAAAAATACATTCGTATCTCTAGTAGTTTTTTAAAATATTTAATAAATTTTTACCTACCTATCATATAAGCTACTTTACATTTGCTTATTTGATCAAAGACTTTGAGACTTTTATAACTGGGCGGGCACCGTAGTAGACGTCGTCGAAGGAGCTGTAGAGCAAGGCGTTGCCGTAGCCGTGCACAAACCACAAAAGTCTCTCGCTGTTTGCAGAACCAAGCCAGTAATATAAGCAGCCTTTTTCTGTATTTGTTCCGTATAAAATGTTTGAATAAGTTGCTTGTAATGAAACTGCTTCTTCATATGTCATTAATCTTCCTGTTGCTCCTAGTAAATCTCCATATGCTTTTGCTTTAGCTATTACTGGTGAGCCACTACCATATTTTGTTTCATCATTTAAATCTGGATATTTGCCATCATCATATGGATATGCTATTCCTTCTACACTGCTCCAGTAATTAGTACCTGAAAATGCACATTCATTACTTTCTCCACTTGTATCTTGTTTTAGAGTTCCATTTTCTTCTTTTAAGTTATATTTTGATAACAATATTATTTTTTCCGTAGTTGAAGATATCTCTGCTCCTACTGTATCTCCTCCTACTATATAAAATACTTCACCATTTGATGCTGTTACTTCACTTCCTATTACTAACTCCCCTTGCTTTGTAAATGTTATAGGATCTTTAGTCTCAATTCCTAAGTCTTTTGCCACTTTTCTTTCCTCTTCTGATGCATTACTTTTAACATATAACTTTCCATCTTCTGTTATTCCTAGTTTATCTTTGTAATTTGCAGCACTTGCTAAATCATCTATAGTTATTTCACTTGGTGTTTTATTATTAGCATGTTCATCAACGTAATTACTTGCTTGTTTTAATGTTAACTCCTCTTCTATTGTTTTTAAATCATTTTTTATTCTTGCTTCCTTAGCATTTTCTATTGGGTTGTTATTTGCAATAGATAGTATTACTGCTACTGCTAAGATTATAATAACTATTATTGTTATTACTAGTACGATTAGTGATATACCACTCTTTTGTTTTTTCATATATAAAATCCTCTCTCTTTCTGTAATTATTATTTATCTTTTGACAAATTTTTATTACATTTTGATTATATACTAAAAGCTAACTACTTGCAATAAGTTTACAGAATTTTTTAATGGTTTTAAAAGATTTCTTATAACAAGTAGACGATAAATAAACGTTAATAAAAAAAGTTTCTTATATTAATCTTTTTGAAAATACTACTTTTCATTTTGTGTATCCGCTTTTTTACATATTAGTTTATTAAGTACTCAGGGTAATAGAAAAATAACTACTAAAAATACATTTGTATCTTTAATAGTTATTTAAATCCTTAATTTTAAATATTTTTCATAATTTATTAAAAGGTTATTTGTTCTTAAGAATTAACCTTATTCCTAAACTTTCAAGATAATTTCTATCGTCCTCTGAAATCTTAGTATGACCACTATGAATATTGTTGAAAAAGTTGCCTAGTTTTATACCTTCATATTCTTCGCCCAATTTTGGTATTCTGCCAAATTTCTCATAGAACTTGCTTAGCAAAAGAACTTTTTCATGCACTTGCGACTGTTTGTTTTGAATAACTAACTCTATTCCCAAGTTTTCCAGATACTTTCTATCTTTCTCTGAAATTCTGGTACTTCCTTTGCATATACTATAAAGAAAATTTCCTAATTTTATTCCCTTATACTCTTCACTGGGTTTCGGTCTTCTTCCATATTCACTATAAAATTCACCTAGCAAAAGAACTTTCTCATGTACTAAAACCTGTTTATTTTGTACAACTAATCTTATTCCTAAACTTTCAAGATATTCTCTATCCGTTTCTGAAATTTTAGTAGTTCCCCTGCGAACGTTTTGAAAAAACCGACCTAGCATTATACCATTATATTCTTCTGTCACTTTAGGAACTCTTCCAAATTTAGCATAAAACTCACTTAGCAAAAGAATTTTTTCATGTATTAACTCTTTCATACTTATAATAATTAACCTCATTCCCAGACTCTCAAGGTAATTTCTATCTTTCTCTGAAATTCTGGTACTTCCCCTGCATATACTATTAAGAAAATTTCCTAATTTTATTCCCTTATACTCTTCACTGGGTTTCGGCTTTCTTACATATTCACTATAGAATTCACCTAGCAAAAGGACTTTCTCATGTACTAGAGCCTGTTTATTTTGTATAACTAACCTTATTCCTAAACTTTCAAGATATTTTCTATCTGTTTCTGAAATTTTAGTAGTTCCTTTTCGAATACTACCTAAAAATCCTTTTAGCTTTTCTCCTTTATATTCTTCACTTGACTTGGGGTTTCTTTTAAATTTACTATAAAACTCACCTAGTAGAATTACCTTTTCATGTACTGATAATTGTCTATTTTTAACAAACAATCTCATTCCAAAGCCTTCAAGATATTCTCTATCCTCTTCTGAAAGATTAGTACCCCCTTTACGAATATTATTTAAAAATTGACCTATCTTTATGTCTTTATATTCTTCATTCCATCTAGGCTCTCTTCCAAATTTCCCATAAAACTCACCTAATAAAAGAACTTTCTCGTGCACTAAAATTTGTTTATTTTGAATTGCTAATCTCATTCCTAAACTTTCAAGATATTCTTTATCATTTTCTGAAATTTTGGTATTCTCCCCGCGAATATTATTTAAAAATTGACCTATCTTTATGCCTTTATATTCTTCATTCCATCTAGGCTCTCTTCCAAATTTCCCATAAAACTCACCTAATAAAAGAACTTTCTCGCGCACTAAAATTTTTTTATTTTTAGGAACTAATCTCATTCCTAAACCTTCAAGATATTTTCTGTCCTTTTCTGAAATCTTGGTATGACCATTACGAATATTATTTAAAAATTGACCTATCTTTATGTCTTTATATTCTTCATTCCATCTAGGCTCTCTTCTAAATTCTTCATAAAATCCACTTAATAAAAGAACTTTTTCATGTACTGGAGGTTGCTTACTTTTATCAACCAATCTCATTCCTAAATTTTCAAGATATTCTCTGCCATCTTCTGAAATCTTGGTATGACCATTACGAATATCACTTAAAAATCGGCCTATCTTTATCCCTTTATATTCTTCGTTACATTTAGGCTCTCTTCCAAATCTCTCATAAAATCCACTTAATAAAAGAACTTTTTCATGTACTTTCAACTGTTTATTTTGAATAACTAATTTTATTCCTAAACTTTGAAGATATTCTCTATCATCTTCTGAAATCTTGGTATGACCTCTACGAATATTATTTAAAAATTGACCTAGTTTTATACCTTTATATTCTTCTTGCAATTTTGGTGTTCTGCCAAATTCACCATAGAATTTTCCTAATAAAATTACTTTTCTATATACTAATTGCTGTTTATTTTGAGTAACTAATCTCATTCCTAAATTTTGAAGATATTTTCTATCATTTTCTGAAATCTTGATATTATCTTTACGAATATTATTTAAAAATTGACCTAATTTTATACCTTTATATTCTTCATTCCATCTAGGCTCTCTTCCAAATTCATTATAGAATTCTTCTAAAAGCCTAATTTTGTGATCTTTACTAACACTTGAATTTCTCATTTTATATATCCTCCCTAATAATTATATTTTTTCATGTACCTAAATCTAGGTACATTTGAAATTTAACGCATATTTAGTATACCATAATCTAATTTTAAAGTCAAATAAACTTATTACTTTACTCATTTCAGATAACATAAAAACGGTTGTATAATATTCGTTGGGGTGGTAAAATCCATCCCAACATTATTTTGCAAAAAAAATTGCATTTAAAAC
>CAKPAG010000011.1 GCA_934132895.1 uncultured Clostridia bacterium | reverse complement strand
TAAGTTCACCCTTTTGCTATAGTTTCTAAGTAATTTTTGAAATTTCCACCCCAACTATTGACTTAGAACCTAAATTCGTAGCATGCTTATACTCTATAGCCTAGGCCATCTTTTTTTTCTTAAATTTTACGCTCTAGGTATTACAATATAAAAAGTTGTACCTGCACCTTGAGCTGTATCAAACGTAATATCTCCGTTGAAGTTTCCTTTTATAACTGAATATGCAAGATATAGTCCAAGTCCTGTTCCAGCTGTTCCCTTTGTTGTTAATATATTTTTAAATACATAAGGAATTATACTTTCTTTTAATCCTCCTGCATAATCTGTTATTTTAATCATAGCCATATTATTTGGTGCCTTTTCAACAGTAAGTTCTATCTTACCACCTTTTTCAGTTCCATATGCTTGAGCAGCGTTTACAACTAAATTAGTAAGTACTTGTCCAAGTTTAGTTGGATCACCTTTGATTTCCAAATCATCTAGTATATTAACTATAACTTCTGATTTATTTCTTCCAACTTCATGATAAGTGATAATTTTAATATCATTTACGACCTCACTTATTTTAAACTTAACATTTGTATCAGAACCTAAATTTCTTATTTGATTTCTCATACTATTTACTATGTTTATAATTTTAGTAGCACAGTTATCCATTCTTTGTAATATTTCTTTTTCTTCTTCAGTTTTTTCACTACCCATTTGAGTTAACATTAATATTCCTGTCTTTATAGCAGCTATTGGAGTATTAATATCATGCGCTACTCCTCCTGCAAGTTCACCTATTGAAACAAGTTGCTGCTGCTTTACGATTATGTCTTGTTTTTCTTCTATTTCTTTTATATCTTCTTTATGTTGTGTTATATCTTTAAAAAGTAACAATGTTCCAATATACTCTTTTGAGTTTGTTCTTGTAGCAATAGGATGAATATCAACTTCAAAATATTTACTAAAATTAGAAACTACAAAGTGATACTCTTCAGTTATAATCTTACCTGTACTTCTTGTTTTCTTAATACTTTTCTTTAAAGTATCAATATCAATTGCTTGATTTTTTTCTATTGCATCAAATAAATTATCATCTTTTGATATACTAAATATTTTACCAAATTTGTTTTCAAATGTCTTGTTAAATGTAACTATTGTTCCATCATCAGATATAACGACATAAGCGTCTGACATTGTATCCATAACGGTTCTAAAAGCTACTGGTGTAATATTTAGTGCTTTATATTTTATTATAGATAAAGCAAACATCATTGTTGTTATAGAAAACAAAATTGGTGTTATATGCACACTCATTGGAATAATTTTAAATGTGCCCAATATATTAGGTACCAATGGTATTAAAATACCTAAAACAAACAGTAACGTTTGCTTTGAAAAAAATCCAGATTTTTTCAATGATGTACTCAACAACAAACAAACTGATACTCCCATACACAAATATGAATATATTGAATATATTGAAAAGTATTTTCCAAAAATAGTATCAGAAATTATAGTAGAATATTTTACATAGAATAAATGATGAAAATCATTTGTCCATAATATAATTATTGTTAATATAGGTAAAAGGTATATCCACCATAATTTTTTAACATTAAATTTCTCATTATAATAATGTATTGATACCATTAGTAGAAATACAGGCATAAATACTCCACCAAAATAGGAAATATATTCATAATAAATAGGTTTAATGTCTATTGTATTTATAAATAATGCTTGTAAAGTTATTCCAAATATTTGTATTAATATTGAAATAAACAAATATAAAAAATCCTTTAATATTACATTATTTTTTTCACCGTTTTTGTATTTTTTTTAATATATATATTATAAAAAATATTACTACTGTCAACGTACAAATCAATGATACGTTTAAAATCATTTATCTTCCCCTCACTTCTTTTTTTTATTATCCAACCTTATAAAGTCAATGTTTTCTAAATATTCTAAATATCTTATAATGTATTCAGATGTTATATCAGGCCACTCAAAATCAAGTTTCTTTAATAAATCTATACTATATCTAGAATCTACAATAATATTAGATAAGTACTTAATTTCTTTTTTAGAGTTTAAATCCACAATTATTCCATCTATATCCTTAGAGTGATTCTTTAATTTACTCTCAATTAATTCCTTGAATTTTTCATCATCAACAATATTTAATTCTATATTAATTTTCTTTAAGATTTCAATTAATTTTGGCATATATACATGATTATGATTGAATAAATGAATAACTGCAGGCAATTTTTCTAACTTACTAATCTTTACTATCGCATCTGCCGCATAATCAATAGGAGTATATTCTACATACATATTTAACATGCTTTTTGGAATCATTTCTAATGAGATAAATGATTTTATTCTATTAGCAAAAGCATTTTCCTCAACGTTAGGTTGATATTTTCCATCAGTATACCTTCCTGTTAAATTTCCAGTTCTAATTATACATGCTTCTAATCCATTTAGCGATTTTCTTAATACTTTATATTCTCCCATATATTTACTATAAACATAGGCATTATATAATTTTTGACCAATATACATACTTTTTTCGTCATATTTTGTTTCTTTTAATATTCTATCTTGTTCTATTTGTCCACCTTCAAGCATATTTCCAGAATTACTAAGTGTAGAAATATATATCATCCTTTTATTATTCAACAAGCAAAAGTTTGCAATCTTTTCAGTACTTTCTATATTTAAATTTATAAACTTGTTATATACTCCATAATGTTTAACCATAGCTGCAACATGTATAACAGTTGTAACATTGTCAATTATATCGCTTAATTTTTCTCCTCTTAATCCAAAATTGTTTTTTGTAATGTCTCCTTCAATAACAACTATTCTATTTCCTATATACTTATCATATTTTTTTCCAAAAAAGAAATTCAACTTTCTTATTACTCTTTCTCTTACTGTTCTATCATTTTTATTTCTAACTATACAATATATTTTTGATTCAGTATTATCCAATAAATTTGCTAATACATGTGCACCCAAAAATCCAGTTACTCCTGTTAATAAAACTCCGGATGCTTTTATTGTTTTTAAATCATTTTTTTCAAAATATTTTTTATTTAAATATTCATTAATTTTACTATATTTGTATTTTGATATTCCATATATATCTTCCAATATAGAATAATTATTTTCAGCAAGTTGCATTATAGTAGGATAATTATATATATCAGAATAAGTGTATTTCAATCCATTTACCATAGATTTAGTAACAAATTGCGTAGCCAACAAAGAATCTCCACCTATATCAAAAAAATTATCACTTATACTTATTTCAATATTTGGTAGTAATTCTTGCCATATATTATATAATTTCTTTTCAACATCATTTCTTGGTAATATTATCTTTCTCTTCTTATTTGTAATCTCAATAGGTAATTTTTCTTTATCTATTTTTCCATTGATTGTTAAAGGAAAAGACTTCATTCTAATAATATTATTTGGTATCATATAACTTGGTAAAACTTTCTTTAATTCCTTTTTTAAGTAATCCACATCTAATTCAGAATCTGAAACATAATATGCTAATATAACCTTATCACTATTAATTTTGTTTTTATTATTGTCAATTATTCTAACGTAAGAATCTTTTACTTTATCAATATTAAACAATGCAGATTTTATTTCGTCTAATTCTATTCTATATCCTCTAATTTTAACTTGATTATCAATTCTTCCTATAAAATCAATATTATAATCGTAACTAAATTTAGCCATATCTCCTGTTTTATAACATCTATTACTCGTAAAAGGCAAGTTTACAAATCTCTCGTTCGTTAATTTTTCATTATTAATATATCCGTTAGCTACTCCATCCCCTCCTACGACTAATTCTCCTGGGACTCCTTTTGGCAATAAGTTACCATACTCATCAACAATATAACAAGTAGAACAATTAATTGGTCTTCCTATAGGTACTTCATCTCTTCTCATATTTTTATAACTATATGTACTTGAAATTACACTATTTTCTGTAGGACCATATGCATTTATAAGTTTAACGTTTTTTGAATTTTCTACAATTGCATTTGCACTCTTAGAATTCATAACATCTCCACCTGTAACCACATAATTAAAGTTTTTAAATAGATCCTTTTTATAAATAACTAACTGATTAAATAAAGATGCCGTCAATAAAGTAATAGTTATGTTATTTTGGGTAATATACTCTTCAAATATTGATGGATCAAGCAAATCCTCTTTATTTATAATGTATAGAGTTAATCCATTTAATATTGAAAGCCACATTTCAAAAACAGATGCATCAAAAACTATAGTTCCTGATAATAAAACTCTGTCATCTTCATTTACATTTATATAGTTTGTATTCTTAACCAGTCTAACTACTCCTTTATTTGGAATCATCACACCTTTTGGTTTTCCAGTAGAGCCAGAGGTGTACATAACATATGCAGTATCTTTTTCATTTATATTAATTTTTAATTTTTCTTTTGACATGCTCTTTAAATCTTCATTATCTTTATCTATAAATACTACAGGTACTTTCCTTACTTCTCTATATATTTGTTTTTTTGATACTATACACTTTGCATTACTATTTTCTAACATATACTGAATTCTTTCATTTGGCAATTCATAATCAATAGGTAAATAGGAAGCTCCTGTTTTCAATATACCTAAAATTCCTGGTAAAAGTTCTATAGACTTATCAAGCATAATTGCTACTACATCATTCTTTTTAATACCATTCTTTATAAGCATATTTGCTATTTGATTAGATATTTCATCCAATTCTTTATATGTTAATCTTTCATTATAATAAACTACTGCAATTTTATTTAAATTTTCTTTTACTACATTTTCAAAAATACTTGTTATAACTCTTTCATCACTTTTAAATTCATGATGTCCTTTATTATAATCTTTTAATATATACTCTTCTTCTTTTTTAGATATAATTTTTAATTTTGACAAATTCTGATTGGTATTCATTGATATAAAATTCTCTAAAGTATTTAAATATATATTTAACAGATTTCTTATAGTTTTTTTATTATATAAATCTCTATTATACTCAATTTCAAGTTGAAAATTATTGTCAAATGCCATGATATTAAATGTCATGTCAAATTTTGTAATATTTTCTAGCAACGAATTATAAGAAACTTTTTTCCCTTCAATATCTAAATTTGCAAAACCCATGTTTTGATAATTATACATTATATCAAATAATGCATTTCGATTATTTGATTTTGAAATAGATAAATCAGTTATTAATTCATCAATTGGATAAATATCATTGTCTAATATTTCAAACATAGTATTCTTTACATTCTCTAAATACTCAGTTGGTGTTTTTTCATAAGCAACAGTAGTTTTAAATGGTAAAGTTTCAACAAACATTCCAATAGTATTGGTATCCTCTAATTTTTTTCTCCCCATTGTAGCCACTCCCAATACTACGTCATTCTTACATGTATATTTTGACAATACAATGTTTAAAATTGATAAAAACAACGTATTATATGTAAGCTTATTATCAACAACATATTTATGCACCTTAGACATGATATTAGAATCAAATAAAACTCCCAATTTTTCACCATTATACGTTCTTGTATTTTTCCTTTTATGATCTGGTTTTATACATGTAGAAATAGGACCTTGGTCAAACATCTTATTAAAGAAATTTTTGGCTGATTTATATTCAGGTGTGTTTTTAGGATCTATTCTACTCAATAAATAATTTTTAAAACTTCCGTTCTTCTTATCTTTAACAACTCCATTATATCTTTTAATTATATCGTTAAAAAATATATTAAGTGATATTCCATCGCAAATAATATGATGTATATCAAAAAGTAAATATACATTTTTTTCTGTTTTATATATTTCAACTCTAAATAGCCTTTCGTTTAATAAATCAAATGGTCTGACAAAATCTGTTCTTAATTCCAAATACCTTTCTTCAAGAATTTCATTTATACAATCAATTTTTATATATTCATTTTTTGAAGTAAACATTATATTGCTATCTACTACCCTCATCAGTAATGAAAAGGCATCATTTTCATTAATAATTTCTTCTATGCATCTTTGTAATTTTTCACAATCTATATCTTTATCTAATTTTACCTCAACAGGCATATTATATATTATATTATCAGGATTAGATGTATAAGTCGAAAAAATTCTCAACTGAGACTGTGTCAACTCAAAATATTCAGTATTATCACTTTTTTTCTTATTTATACTTATTGGTTTAACTTGATTTTTTTCTAATTTACCTTGTATAATTATTGAAAGATCTGATATTGTAGGATTGTTCATTAAGTCTTTAACAGCTAATTCTATGTTATATTTGTTATTAATATATATTAATAATTCCATTAAATTTAATGAGTCTAATCCTATTTCAAAGAAATTATCATAAATGCTGATATCATATCCTAATATTCCAATATTATTAATATATTCATAAATACATTGTTGTATATCATTCGTCGGTTTGGTTATTTCTCTAGATTTTAATTGTTTCTTATCATAATATCCTTTTGATGAAGAAAGTTTCTTTACATCTATTTTTCCATTTTGTGTATATGGCATTTCTTTTAATTTAAATATTACATTTGGGACCATATACATCGGCAAAACTCTAGAGATATTCTTTTTTATTTGAATAGTATCGATAAACTTATCACTAGTAACAAAAGCTACTAAATATTCTTTCTCATTATATACTTGTTTTGCAACTACGCATTCTTTGACATTTTCTTCTTTTTTTATAACTTCTTCTATTTCTGAGGTTTCTATCCTTAAACCTCTTATCTTTATTTGATTATCACTTCTACCAAAACAATATGTTAGGAGATTAAAATCTACAAGGCATATATCCCCTGAAGCGTACACTCTCTCATTATATAATGTTTTAAATGATTTTTTAGTCAAAGTTTCATTGTTTATATACCCTTTTGAAACACCAAATCCTCCTATATACAATTCTCCCATGCATCCTAAAGGTAATAATCTTTCCTTTTTATCTAGAATATAAAAATGTAAATTATTTAAAGGAACTCCTATTGATATTTTGTCAAATTTGCTACAATCAGTAAAACTAGCAAATACAGTACATTCAGTTGGTCCATATCCGTTATATACTCTAGCTCCCCATGAAACAATTTCATTTTTCAAAGATAACGGCAATTGTTCCCCTGCTAATACTATATTTTTCACTTTTTTAATATTTGGTATCTCATTTATATTTTCTATCAATAACTTAAATCTAGTAGGTGTCATTTGCAAAAGATCTATATTAAAATTTTCTATTAATTTATTCAATCTGCTAGGAATTTTTTGCTCTTCTTCATTTGCTATAACTAGCTTTAATCCATTTATTATTGAAACTAAACTTTCATATATAAATATATCAAAGCTTATAGTAGTAAGAGATACTGCAACTTCACTTTTTTCATATATCTTACTATTTATGAAATGCCATACTAAGTTTAGCATGTTAAGTTGAGTAACTTCAACACCCTTTGGTCTTCCTGTAGATCCAGATGTATAAAGAATAAAAAACAAATCTTCTAAACTATTTTTTATATTTAAATTATCATTTTTTGAATTTTCTACATCCTTTATATTTTTTATACTTAAATTTATTTCTTTTATATTAATATCAATATTTGTAATAGCAAGTTTGGCTTCACTATTTTGAAGCATATATTTTATTCTATCTTTTGGAAAAGTTGGATCGATTGGAATATATGCTGCACCAGATTTTAATACTGCAAGTATTCCAATAATTATATCAAAAGATCTGCTAAATATAAGTCCTACTACATCATTAGGTTTTACATTTTCATTTTCTACCAAGTAATGTGCAAGAGAATTTGCTTTTTCATTAAGCTCTTTATATGTCATTTCTTTTCCTTCAAATACAAGAGCGACATTATCGGGAGTTTTATTTACTTGTTCTTCAAAAAGTTCAATTACAGTTTTATCTTTTGGATATTCTTTCTTTGTATTATTAAATTCATATAATATTTTATTTTTTTCTGATTCAGGCATTATTTCTATGTTTTCTACATCAACATCTACATCTTTTATAGCATTTTCAATTATACTCATAAGTCTTAGATGAATATATTCCACTTCTATTTTTTCAAATAGCTCCTCTTTATAATCATAGTTAATACTATAAATACCTGTATCATCAATGTCAGATATGTGAATTTGCATCTCATCATCCAATGCTTTTGAAAATGTCCAATTTGTTTCATATTTGTCATTATCCATTATATCTGTCTTAGCATTTTGAAATGACACAGCTATATTATATAAATTGTTTTTTATATCACTATTTTTGTGAACATACTCTAACATTTTTGAATATGGATATTTTTGATGTCTAAACATTGAAAAATTATTTTTTGATATTTCTTTTGCAAGGTCTAAAAATTTAATATTTTCTTCTACTTTTACTCTTAAAGGTAAAGTAGATACAAACATTCCTAACATTTGTTTTTCTTTGAAATTTGCTCTATTTAGTACAGGTGTACCTAAAACAAAGTCATTTTTATCCTTTACCCTATAAATATATGTTGATATTGCAGTTAAGAACAAAGCATATGGCGATATTTTATTTTCTTTGCAATAGTTTGTTATTCTATCGTTTAAATCTTTATCTAACTTAACTGAATATCTATTAGCTTTTAAAGAAGATGTTTTCTTTTTATCTTTTAAAGAAACGACTTCACTAAATCCCTTTAAATATTCATTCCAAAACTCTTCATCTTTTACATACTTATCACTATTTTTGTATTCTTCTTCTTTTTCAATATATTCAGTATACTCTGGTACTATCTTTTCTTCTGAATTCTCACTTCTTGTGCCAATAGTTTCTAAAGTTTCAGTTAAAGATTTTACTATCTTACTACATGACCAAGCATCAGATATAATATGATGAATACACATAAATATGTAACCACTATTTTTACCTGTTCTTAATATCTTAAAATCATATAGCTTTTTATCTTTAGCAAAAAAAGATTGAAAAGTCAAGCCATCAATATATTCTAAAATTTCTTTTTTAGATAAAGATGACAAATCGACTACTTCAATCTTTTCATAACTATATGGAGCAAAATATTGCATAACTTTGCCCTTTTCTTCTTTTATTCTAGTTCTCATAGCAACATTTTCTTCTATTACTTTGTTTATTGCTATTTCACATTTTTCTTCATCAAATCCTCTGTTTATTTTTACGCTTCCAGCTATAATATTTAAAGCTGTTCCTTTGTTATAATTTTCCACAAGCCAAATATTTTTCTGTGGAAAAGTTAATCCATATTCCATTTTCTCCATGTTTACTACAACCTTTCAAAATATCTATTTTCACAACCTGATTACATAGTATTTTCTAACATAAATAGTATATCAAAAACTTAAAATAAAAGCAATGCTTAAATGTATTAATTTTTACATTTTCTTACATTTTTCTTGTTATTTTATATTAAAAAAAGACCTAAGAAATTAATCTTAAGTCTTATTGTAATAATTCATATTTTATACGTATTTTTTATAGCATTTCATTATACCTCCAAAAACTTTACGTATAATTTTAATTTCGGGATCTGCTCTAAGAGCAAGTATATTATATTTGTCCATCAAATAGAAAAATTCTTTTTTGTTGTCATAAATCACCTCATCGTTAAACTTACCAGAATCTACCAAATATTTAATGCGCTGCTTAGTATACAAACTAACTCCTGCTAACTTACACATAAAATTAATCCTATCTTCGTTATATGCAAAACCAATATATTGCATTACAACATCAAGTTTTCCCTCAAACATTTCATAAAGTGGATCTTTTTTATCACATAATTTCTTTAGTCCCTTTAATCTTATTTCCATCATATCAAAATAATTTTTTCTTAAAGTTTTTAATGCCTCATATTTCGAAACATATTCAAATCCAAAGAATTCGTCTGCTTTTTCCTCCATAGCAGTATTCCTTACCTTGGCTGAAAGGTTTCCAATTTTTATTGTAAGATCCATCATTTCATATGCATTGGGATCACTTTTTGGATGCTCATCTATATACCTAAGTACAGCTTGAACCCGCTTATTTAACATCTCAACTTCCTCTTCATAATACATTTTTTTATTTCCTCCTTAAATTAATTTTGGATATAATTTCAACTACATATATATTATATCATAATCGCTGCACTTTTTCAATATTATGTTAATTCAATTCTAATTTTTCAAAAAGTTACTTTTTTAACTTGACAAACAATATTTATTATGGTATTATATTAGAGTATTAGTTAAATACAATTTGCGGGTATGGCGGAATTGGCAGACGCGCCGGACTTAGAATCCGGTGTCTCACGACGTGAAGGTTCAAGTCCTTTTACCCGCACCAAAATAAAGCCTCATATTTTTTATGAGACTTTTATTTTTTTATCTATTTATTCGGAACATATTCATATCCTTAGTATAAAAACCTTTTACCGCATCTTTTAGCATATTTCCTCCTATAACGTTATGAAGTATTCCATTACCACCAAAACCTAGATTGCAAAATGTATTTGGCATTCCTGGTATTTCGTCTATTATTGGCAAAGAATCTCTAGTATTTGCTACCGTATTATTAAATGCATACTCAATTTCTATATTTGGTATGTTATATAACGTCTTATCTAGTATATTATACAATTTTTTGTATTTATCATTTGCAACTGACTTTAATACTTTTTCATTCATTAATTTATCAGTTAGTTTAACTTCTTCTCCTGTAAATATAATTCTACCATTATTATCAAATCTTAAAAAATGATAAGGTTCACTACTATCTCTTGCAGTAAATGATATATCAAAATTTTTTAATTCTTTAATTGGTTTTGATACAATTGTAAAACTTCTAACAAGTTCAATTGGTGCTTTTTCTAAATATTTAAGTGTTTCAAAACCAGATGCTAAAATTACACTTTCTGCAGTTATTTTAAATTTATTGTTTGTTGTACATTTTACTCCATCTATAACACACTTAATATTATCTATTCTTGTATTTTCATAAATTTTTACATTTTCTAATTCATCTAATGTAGCAAATAAATTTTGAGTAAATAAATATGGATTTAAAACACCGCTTGCATTTTTGGTAAGTATTCCACTACTTAAATTTATTACACTGTGAGAATCTATAAAATAACTATTAAAACCAGCTTTTTTTCTTGAATTATATTCTTTTGCCATAGATGATTTATTTATAAACTTGTTTGTATAATATATTGCGTCTTGTCTTTTAAACCCAGTACTTCCATTTATTTCTTTATCAATTTTGTCAATCTTTTCTATAGCCCCAAGTGACAAATTATATACCCTATTTGCTGCCTTTGTTCCAATATTTTTTTCCAATCTATGCATTTCACTTTCATATTGATATTCCAAAAGAGCAGTATCTGCACTAGTACTTCCAAAGCCCAGTATATTTTTTTCTGCTACAATTACATTTGCACCCTCTTTGGCTAAAAAATATGCCGTTATTGCACCTGTAATTCCTCCACCTATTACAAGTACATCACATGTTGTATCTTTTGTAAGGTATGGATATGTATTTGCTATTTTAGATTTCTTTTGCCAATAAAGCTCTCCTTCTGTAAGTTGCATTTTTTCCACCTCTATTTTTATTCTGTAACTTAATTTAATTTTTATACCATTTTTATCCATTTTTGTTATATTTATTTTGTACATTTTTCTACAAATTATTCATACAAAATCAAAATTTACACAAAATATTTATGGTGATTAAAATGAATATTTCAAGAAGACAATTTTTAATTATTGGTATGACAATGCTTATGCTAATATTCTTTTCAACATTATTTGGTTACTCATCTTCAAATTACAAACCTAAATATGGAATTACAACATCAAATGTAAATTTTAGAAAAACTGCCAATTTAAATAAATCTAGCATTATTCAAGTAGTAAAGAAAAATACGAAAATAAAAATTGTAGGAGAAGTTTCTTCTTTTTATATAGCAGAGCTTTCTGATAGTAAAGTAGGACTTCTTTCAAAGAATTATATAAAAATCTTAAATACTTCTCAAAGCATAGGTAAAGAATATACAAATATTTCAAAATATGAAGCAATACTTACTCGGAAATAATGTAAATATTAGAGGAGGACCATCAACTTACTTTAAATCATATGGCAAATTAAAAAAGGACACTAAAGTTCAAGTTATAGGGAAAATATCAAACTTTAATATGATTGTAACAAATGATAATACTGTTGGAATGATAAGGGACGATTTCTTAAAAAAAGTTACAACTACAAATAACACAAATAATACAAACAAAAATAACGAAAATGCTTCAAATTCTAACAATTCATCTAACTTAACTGGTACCACTGGTATATTAAATATAATTAACGAATACAGAAAAAAAGAAAATTTAGCTCCTTACGTCTTAGACAAATCTCTTACAAATATAGCAGAACTTAAAGCAACAGATATGGCAAAAAATAATTACTTTTCTCATACTTCTAAAACATATGGTACCCCTTTTGAAATGATGCAAGGATTTGGTATCAACTATAAATCTGCTGGAGAAAATATTGCTGGTAATCCTAGCTTAAAAGATGCTATTTCTTCTTTTATAGCTTCGCCAACTCACAAGAAAAATCTACTTTCAAACAAATTCACAAATATTGGAATTGGTATGGCAAAAGACAAAACATATGGCTATATACTAGTTTTAATGTTTATTCAAAAGCAATAGTTTTCATATGACTTTCCTATTATATAAAATAAAATGAACCCTTTATTAAAATTTTTATTTTCAATAATTTGGGTTCATTTTATATTTAAATTCTATTTTTTATTTTCGTCTTTAAGTATTTTCTTTAAAAACTTTCCTGTATAACTTTCTTTAACTTTTGATACCTGTTCAGGAGTACCGTGAAGTAACTAACGTTCCTCCTCTATCTCCTCCTTCTGGTCCTAAGTCTACAATATAATCTGCAGATTTTATAACATCAAGGTTATGTTCTATTACAACAAGTGTATTATTTGAATCTGTAAGTCTTTGTAATATTTGAATTAATTTATGAACATCAGCCATATGAAGACCTGTCGTTGGTTCATCAAGAATATATAACGTATTACCTGTTGACCTTTTTGAAAGTTCTGTTGCAAGTTTTATTCTTTGTGCTTCTCCTCCAGAAAGTGTTGTTGATGGTTGACCAAGTGTAATATAACCTAGTCCTACATCCATAAGCGTTTGTAATTTATTTTTTATAGAAGTGACATTTTTAAAAAATTCTAAACCTTCTTCTACTGTCATATTTAATACATCACTTATACTCTTTCCCTTGTATTTTACCTCTAAAGTTTCCCTATTATATCTTTTTCCTTTACATACTTCACAAGGTACATAGACATCAGGTAAAAAGTGCATTTCTATTTTAATAATTCCATCTCCAGAACAAGCCTCACATCTTCCACCATGTACATTAAAACTAAATCTTCCTTTTTGATATCCACGAATTTTAGCCTCATTTGTTGAAGCAAATATATCTCTTATAAGGTCAAACATACCTGTATATGTTGCAGGATTAGACCTAGGGGTTCTTCCTATAGGTGATTGATCTATATTTATTATCTTATCTATTTTTTCAAGCCCTACTATTTTTTTATGTGCCCCTACTTTATGATTAGTTCTATTTAATCTATTAGCAACTTCTTTGTATAATATCTCATTTACTAAAGTAGATTTTCCAGAACCTGAAACTCCAGTAACACATGTAAAGTTTCCTACTGGTATCTTAACATTTATATTTTTTAAATTATGCTCTTTTGCTCCTTTAATTTCTATATAGCCATTTTCTGCTTTCCTTCTTTTTTTAGGTACCTCTATCTTTAATTTTCCACTTAAATACTTTCCTGTAATAGATTTATCACATTTTAGTATATCTTGTGGTGAACCAGAAAATACTACTTCTCCACCATGTACTCCAGGACCTGGCCCTATATCTACAATATGATCAGATTCTCTCATAGTATCTTCATCATGTTCAACTACAATTAAAGTATTTCCTAAATCTCTCATTTTTTTAAGCGATGCAAGTAATTTTTCATTGTCTCTTTGATGAAGACCTATACTTGGTTCATCCAAAATATATAATACCCCTGTAAGACCTGAACCTATTTGAGTTGCAAGCCTTATTCTTTGAGCTTCTCCTCCTGAAAGCGTACCTGCTGCCCTTGATAAAGTTAAATAATCAAGTCCTACATCAATTAAAAATTCAAGTCTTGAATTAAGTTCTTTTACTATTTGCTCGGAAATCATCCTTGCCTTATTTGTCATTTTTTCGTTATATACTTTGTTTATGAATTCTTTAATTGCTATTATATTTTTATTACATAATTCATGTATATTAAGTCCACCAATTTTAACAGATAAAACTTCCTTTTTTAGCCTTGCTCCATTACAAACTGTACAATGTGATGTTGACATTAAACTCTCATAAAATTCTTTCATAGCAGGCGATTTAGTTTCTTGAAATCTTCTTTCTAAAGTATTTATTACTCCTTCAAATTCAGCTTCAAAATCTCTTGAAACAGTTTTACTCCTATGCTCAAATTTTATTTTTTCTTCTCCACTACCATAAAGCAAAACTTTCATAAATGATTTAGGTAAATCTTTTAATTTAGTAT
Source organism: uncultured Clostridia bacterium (assembly GCA_934132895.1). GTDB lineage: Bacteria > Bacillota > Clostridia > TANB77 > CAG-465 > CAG-465. Next base: position 35,716 of record CAKPAG010000011.1, on the reverse strand, counting down.
TTGGATCAACGCCATAATGTTTGCATAAGCCATCTATATACATTCCGCTTATACTATCAATTATGGTTCCGCCTCCAGACCATCCTTTAATAGAGCCATATTGATTTAATCTTTTTTCTTTATCTGGCATTATTTTGTTTTCATCTATAGTAAGTATTTCTCCAAGACCAGTACAGGCTGGACAAGCACCAAATGGACTATTAAAAGAAAACATTCTAGGTGTTAATTCTTCCAAGCTTATTCCACAATCTGGACAAGAATAATTACCTGAAAATAATTGTTCTTCACCATTTAATTTAGCAATTATAACTAAATCGTTTGCTTGTTTTAGAGAAAGTTCCACAGAATCAGCAAGTCTTTTTATAATATCATTTGAAATAACTAATCTATCTACTACAATTTCTATCGTATGCTTTTGTTTTCCATTAAGATTTGGTATTTCTTCAGAAAGATCATACATCTGACCATCTATTCTGCATCTTACGAAACCATCTTTTAAAGTTTGTTCTAATACTTTTACATGTTCACCTTTTTTACCACGAATAATAGGTGCAAGTACAAGTATTTTTGTTCCTTCTTCCATCTCTAATATATGATCTACTATTTCATCTACACTTTGTTTTCTAATTCTTTTTCCACAATTTGGGCAATGTGGAATACCAACTCTTGCATACAGAAGTCTTAAATAGTCATATATCTCTGTTACAGTTCCAACAGTAGAACGTGGATTTTTAGAAGTAGTTTTTTGATCTATTGAAATAGCTGGAGATAATCCTTCAATTAGTTCGACATCAGGTTTTTCCATAAGCCCTAGGAATTGTCTTGCATATGAGGACAAAGACTCTACATATCTTCTTTGACCTTCTGCATAAATTGTATCAAAAGCAAGTGAAGACTTTCCACTTCCTGATAATCCTGTAAATACAATAAATTTATTTCTTGGTAACTCTAAATTTATATTTTTTAAGTTATGTTCTTTTGCTCCTTTTATAACTAATTTATCGTTCATTATTTTCACCCCAAAAACTAACAAATACATTATACAATAATAAACAGGTGTTTGTCAAGTGAATTTACTTTGGAAATTTATAACAAAATTGATATAAACGTGCTAAAGACTAGCTTTTAAATATAAAAACTAGTCTTTAGATAATTTAGAAAAATAACTATTCAAAAAAGAACATAGTAGTAAACACAATGCATAAACCTATAGATATAATACGAACTACCATCATTCCAATACTTTTACACAAATAGTTTATACCATCATATTCATAATAATTATAGCTTATAAATTCCTTCTTTTCTCCATTTTTACTATATGATACTTTTATTTTTGCCTCAGGGGATTTTTCGTCAATTTTACTAAAAGCTTCAAGCATTTTTGATTCATCTAATTTTACATTTTCACTATCTGATATATCAAAATTCATAGAATCAATACTTAATTTATTATCTTTTAATGAATAATCAACTTTTTTATCATCTAAAAGTTTTATTAACTCGCTATATGACATTCCAGAATTTACTTTTTGATAAATTTCATGCTGAACTGTAACATTTTTATATACAAAAAATACTTTATCTCCTCCACTGTAAAAGCAAAAGCTTATAACAAAATTTATTGCAACTATTATTAAAATAAAAACTATCCATTTAAACCGTTTCATAAAAATATCTCCTTACTATTAGTATTTATTTCTTTGATAAGAGTTTTTACCATCCTCAAATATGGATCAAACATTCTCCTTTCTTTTTTTCTTAAATTTGCATAGGTTTTATAGTCTACATTTTTATTCTTTTTAATTGGAACAAAAATTTTCAAGAATTCTTTTCCATGCATTTCTTTTTCACATTCTGTTTTAGCAATAGCACCATTTATTCTATAACTATATGCATAAGAATGTCCATTATGATACAAAAAAATATACGAAGTCCAAACGGCTTTCATTTTTTTTATATTTCCAATACCATATTTTTCTTCTATATCTTTAAACATAGCATTAGGACTTATTTGAAATTTTCTTCCATCAAACTCCAACTCAAATCTTTCACCCATATTAACAATATAAAAATCACCTAAATACTCTTTTAATTTAGCATTATTTTCTATATATTCTTTAAGAAAATCAATTCCATTTTGTAATGTTTTTGTGATTTTTTTATCGTAAATTTTAAACTTAGGCAAGTTTAACTCATACTTAGGAATCACCCGGATTTTAGATGATAAATTTCTATTAAAAAGAAATTTTTCTAACTTTTCAGTCTCACTTTCACTATCGGCACATAAAACAACTGTAGCCTTTTTACTCATATTTATCAACTCCTTAAAATAATTATTTTAATCTCATCATAAAATATATAATGTTATTATATCACAATGCTATCTCTTTGTCAATTTTATGTATACAACTATATCTGTAAACTTGAATTAAATTCAGTTCCATATATAAATGACTGGCTTGAAATAGTTACAAATTTAATTGAAAATATATCACAATAAAGTAAGTTATTATCTTGTACTGACCTTAATATTATATAACTTGCTCCTACCTCTAAAAGTATTCCGGTTCTATCTTCCATTATACTTGTTCCAATTAAAAATTCTACTTTAACTAATCTTCCTATATACTTTCTTAAAAATGCTGGTGTATATATAGTATTTTTTAAACTTTCTGGCATATCTTGGTTATTCATGTTTTCATTCATATTTCATTTTCCTTTCCTATATATTTTTTAAGTTTCGTTATATTTTTCTGTGGGCCTAAAAAAACAGTGATTATTTATCATAGTATGAAATATTCCTGAGCCATTAGTTGGAAAGTACTTAACACAAGGAGAATTTCCCGGATTCATAAACCAAAGACATGTTCCAACTTCATTTAGTTTATTTCCACTTATTGCCCAACTTGCTATATCATAATGCAAACTATCTGGAGCTACTGTATATATGCTTCTTGAGTTAACCTGATTTCCCAGCATATACTGTGCACAAGTAAATTGATTTTTTTGCATGATAATATTCTTAATATTTCCCCCTTGTGAAACTCTAAAATACTCTCCTTGTGAAACATTTACTCTATTCATCACAACTGTTGCCACTGCTCTCATGCCATTTTCACCTTCTCCACCTGCTTCACAGAGTATAATTCTTGCAAGTAATTCTACATCCGAAAATTCCAATTAAATGCCTCCATAATATATAACGAATAACATACAGTAATAATATATTAAGAAAATTTTAAATATATGTAAAAAAGGAAATAGAAATCAATCTATTCCCTTAAGTTTAGTATTTTTATTTTAAATATTCTTCTAATCTTTTAGTTCTGTATTCTAATACAGGCATTTCAGATGTTGGAACAAAACCAGCTCTTGCATTAATAACATCTGGAATACGGTTTACTATAGTTGCACATGTAAGTTCAACAGTTTGTGGCTTATTTATTACAACTGTAGTATTTGGTTCTCCATAAAGTGTCCATTCATTTTTATCAAATTCATCTTTTGCATATACTTTTCCAATACACTCAGATTCTATTATAATACCTTCTTTAGTTTCAGTAGTAACAACAGCACTCATTCCTGTTGCATCTCCTGCTTTTACTGTCATATTTAATGTTGAAGAATTTAAATCTTCTGAATAAGTAGTAGGTATTGTTTTTTGAGTTTGATGAGTTATAGTAAGTCCTAATCTATCAGCAAGCCATCCATTTGTATTCCACATATATGATGGAAGATATTCTCCTGAGTTGATTATTTTTTCTCTTTCTTCATCACTTATTTTATCGACAGAAGCAACTTCTTCTTCAAATTTTTCTAAAGTTAAACCTGCTCCATGAGCTTTAGCTAAAGCTATTCCATAATCTTCTACATTATAACTTGAACTTCCTTTTATTTTTGTTATCTTATGAGAAGAACCAGCAAGTGTTGCGATTAGATTTCCCCAATAAACATCTTGATATCCAGCACCTGTTATTGTACAACCAGTTTCTTTTGCTTTTTCATCTAATTTTTTAGTAAGTACAGGATTTGAATTTAATGGAAAGAATGCTTCTTCACAAGTTGTTATAGCATTTATTCCAAGTTTTGCACATACATATAGTGCATCATACACATCTTTTAATAGACTCATTGTAGTTACTATACATATGTCTGGTTTAAGCTCACCAAGTATTTTTTCGGCATCCTTTATATCAGAGATTAAAACTCCTTTTTTCTCTCCGCCCATTACTTCAGAAATATCTTTTCCAAATTTTCTTTCATCAATGTCAAAAGCTGCTACTATTTCAGCTCCTTTTTCATATACATATCTCATTGTATATACAGACATTTTTCCGTGATCCTATTTGTGCTACTCTAATTTTATTCATAAACTACCTCCATTAATATATTTTGATTTTTTAATATAATATATACAAAATAATAGAAAATTTTTTATTATTTTATTCTATTATTTTGTATTTATATTTTTAATTTACTTAAACATTAATATGATTATTACGGTGTTTTAGAAAGTGCCGCCGCCGCCACCTCCGGCCACCACCGCCGCCAGATCCTCCTCCAGAATAACCACCTGAAGAAGATGATCCAGTTGAAGATGCAAATGATTGATTTATATCATAAGAATGCATTGACATATTTAAGCAAGGGTATGTCATATATATATAATCATCATCATAACCTTGAGAAATAAGTTCTTCTTTAAACTCTTTTGCAACCTTATCTGCTATTCCAAATAGTGATGCAAATACTAAATATTTATTCCATAGAACAAGTTCAATAGGATATCTATCTTTTAGTTTGCTATATTCCTTTAAATATTTTTTTAACCCCATTAATTTGTTATACTCATCTATATATTCTTCTTTTATACTACGTGTAGAAAGTACAAATAATAATGAAGAAATAACTATAAATGTCAATATAGTTCCAAGAATTACTGTTGTAACACTAAAATTTAGTAATGGTGATACTAAAAACATATTAACGACATACATTATTGCAATTATTGCTATAAATAAACAAGAGAATAGTTTTACTTTTTTTGGTAAGGTATCATACATTATGTTAGTTTCCTGCTGATTTAACTTTTGACACACCCTTCCATATTCCATAACTCTAAAATAATTTTTAGATAACTCTTTCAATCTTTCATTTAACTCAAAGCTTTGTAATTTAAAATTAGTTATATTAGTAATATTTCCTACTTTTCCGTTAAATAAATAATTAATAATAGTAATCTCATACTCATCTAATGTGCTATAATCTTTTTCTGGATTTAACTTCAAGTTATAGTTATAATCTATGTTACTCAAGAAATCTTTTTTTAATTTTTTTTCTGGTTCCATTATTATAAATTTTCTATCGGCCAGATCAAGTATTGTGGCAAGTAACAAATTATTATCAGTATATCCACCAAAACTATTCAACATCGTAGAATATTCTCCTAAAGAATATTTTTCTAATACATCTGTACAAATTTCAAGGTCTTTGTATTTTATCTTACCTTTCTTTGTAACTTTATTTGCTTCTATAATTATTGCGATAGTTCCTAAAACTCCAATAACAAATAATATTTTAGAAATATTTTCAGAAATAACAAATCTTTTTTTATCAAAATTCATTGAATTTTCTACTTTTGCTAATGCAGTATAATCATAGTCTTCATTTACTATTTTTTCGGCAGGAATCAAAGTATCTCCTGGAAATACTATTCTTGCATCAACTGCTGTATTTGCTGAAATATTTTTTGCATTTATCTTTATATCATTATTATCTACGTTATATGAAATCTCTTTTGTATATGAATGTGGATAAACTTTAATTTTTTCTGGTTCTAGACTTGGATTTTCAAAAGTCACATTTATATCTAAATTGTTAATTTTATTATCCCAATCTCTACCTACAAAATTCCAATAGATCTCTCCAACATCATCATTATATTTTACAGCCACATCCTCTAAATCATATTCATACTTTACATACTTATATGTTCCTGAAGCTGAAGGCATGTATACTTTAATATTTTTTCTATATTCATCATTAATCTCAGATGTTAAAGAATATGCTCCTTTATCTCCATTTTTTAATACGTTTTCACTTTCATTGTGATTTTCAACCAAATTATCAAATCCAGTCTCAGAAGTATAAACTTTTATATTAGATACTTCACTTGCTTGATATCTTGATGAAGTTGGTTTAATATCATTTTTTTGATTTCCAAAATTGTATTTATATAATATATCTCTAAATACACCATTTACACTTTCATCAAAATAGTACTTTAGGTATTCTTCAACATGCATATCACCATTTGACATTATTTTAGCATCAATTTTGTAATTATCTATAGTAGTAGCATATGAAATAGATGTTACTAGCCCAATAGATAAGGTTATTACAAAAACCAAAGCCAACTTAAATGTCAAATTAATATTATTAAACCTTTTCATATATTTTCCTCCTTTATTTATTTTTATATTTTCTCACAATTTTTACTGCTGTAAGCTTATCTTCAGCATTTAATGTACTCTCTTTGCAGTAAACTTGAACTATATCACCTGACTTTATATCATTTAATTCTAGTTTTTCATTTTTAGTTTCAGATGATAAAATTTTTGCTCCTGCTGGAACAGATACAATAACTCTTCCTCTCCCTCCTTTATATAGATTTGATTTATTAGACTCTATTTCAAATGTTCTTACTGTGCTACTTACAAATCCTACTTTTCCATATACATAATATCTAGTTTCCTGACTAAATAAGTCTTTGTGAGTATTAACATAGTTTAACGCCATATACAAAACTCCACCTATAATAGCTACAGTTGCTAACAATTTTAATACTCTAAATCTATGTAAAAATTTAAATAACAACTTTACCAGAATTATTGCCATTATAGCGATACCTATCATCATTAAGAGTTCACTATCTACAAAAGAAAATGTTTCTTTAAACCACTTTACTATAGCTTCCATATATTTACCTCCTCTTTAGTTCTTTAGTTATATTCTTCATACTAAGTTTTACTTTTCCTCTTTCTTTATCTATTCCTATAACCTTTACTTTGACAATATCTCCAACCGATACTTCTTCCATTGGATCTCTTACAAATTTGTCACTCATCTCTGATATGTGAACTAGACCATCACTTTTTATTCCAATATCTACAAAAGCTCCAAAAGCAGTTACATTTCTTACTGTCCCATTTAAAATAGTTCCTTCTTTTAAGTCATCTATTTTTAGCACATCACTTTTAAATATTGGCTTTGGCATATCTTCTCTTGCGTCACGTCCAGGCTTTTTTAACTCTTTTATAATATCTTCTAGTGTTAATGCACCTACGCCTAAACTTTCTGCTTTTTTATCTACATCTATATTTGAAAGTTTGCTACTTAATTTTTTTAAGCCCTCACTATCTAAATTATCTAAAGAATAATCCAAGCTTTCAATTAATTTTTTTGTTATTTCATAAGACTCTGGATGTACCATTGTATTATCTAATATATTTTTAGACTCTGGTACTTTAAGAAAACCTGCACACTGTACAAAAGCACTTTTGCCAAGTTTAGGTACTTTCAAAATTTCATTTCTTGACTTAAACTTTCCATTTTCTTCCCTGTATTTTACTATATTTTCAGATACAGTATTACTTATTCCAGATACATATGAAAGAAGTGATGGCGTTGCAGTATTAACATCTACTCCAACACTATTTACAGCATCTTCTACAACTCCAGTTAATGCCTCTGAAAGTCTTTTTTGATTTACATCATGTTGATATTGACCTACACCTATTGCTTTAGGGTCTATTTTTACAAGTTCTGCCATTGGATCTTGCAATCTTCTTGCAATTGATATCGCTCCTCTTATAGATACATTTATATCTGGATACTCTTTGGTTGCAAGTTTTGATGCAGAATATACAGATGCTCCAGCCTCACTTACTATTGTATAATATACTTCCATATTTAATTTTTCTTTTGCTTCTTTTATAACGGAAGCAACAAATTTTTCAGATTCTCTTGAAGCGGTACCATTACCTATTGATATCATATTCACGTTATATTTTTTTATCATTTCAAGTAATGTTTTACTAGCACCTTTTATATCATTTTGAGGCTCAGTTGGATAAATAGTAGTATATCCGAAGTAATTTTCCAGTTTCATCTATAACAGCTATCTTGCAGCCTGTCCTATATGCAGGGTCAAATCCCATTACTACAAGATCTTTAAGTGGAGCTGACATAAGTAAATTTTTAGTATTTACGCCAAATACTTTTATTGCCTTTTCTGATGCTTCTTCAAATTTATCACTTCTTATCTCTCTTTCAATAGAAGGCTTTACAAGACGCTTATATGCATCTTTTATTGTATTTTCTAAAATTTCTTCGAAAGGACTATTTTTCTTTATTATTTTAGATTTTAAAAAATCTATTATTTCTTCTTCATTTACTTCAATTTTTACTTTTAGTGCTTCCTCTTTTTCTCCTCTATTAATTGCTAAAACTCTATGACCTGCGATTTTATTTACTTCTTCACTAAAGCTGTAATACATATCATAATTTGTTTTAGCTTCAGGATTTGTTGCAGTACATACAAATTTTCCGGCTCATGAAAGACATTCTTCTTATATTTTTTCTATAATATGCATTCTCAGAAATATCTTCAGCTATAATATCACAAGCACCTTGTATTGCTTCTTCTATAGTTTCTACACCTTTTTCTTTATCTACAAATTTAAGTGCATATATATTTAAGTCATTTTCTTTCTGTTTTAAAATATAGTTAGCAAGAGCTTCCAAACCTTTTTCTTTTGCAATAGTTGCTCTTGTTCTTTTTTTCTTTTTATATGGCATATACAAATCTTCAACTTCAGTTAAAATATTTGCATTTTCTATTTTATTTTTAAGTTCTTCAGTTAGTTTTCCTTGTTCTTCTATAGATTTTATAACCTCAAGCTTTCTTGTTTCTAAGTTTTTTAAATAATTTAGTCTATCATAAAAATTTCTTAAAGTTTCATCATCCAAATTTCCAGTAACTTCTTTTCTATATCTTGCAATGAAAGGAATTGTATTTCCTTCATCTATTAATTTTATCGTATTTTCTACTTGTGATTTTTTTATCCCAAGCTCTGAACTTAACGTATTTATTATTTTTTCCACTTTAATTTCTCCTCTTTAAGTAAAATTATATATTAAAAAAAAACATTTTTCAATAGCATTTTTACAAAAATATATCTTAAAATGTTAAGAAAAAATCTCATAATCAATACTACTTGATTACGAGATTATATATTAATCTTTTTTAATAGTTTTCTGCTTTTATTTCAAAATAACTTTGAGGATGTGCACATACTGGACAAACAGCTGGAGCGTTTACAGCTATATGGATGTGCCCACAATTTCTGCATTTCCACATTTTAACTTCTCCACATTCAAATACTTTTCCTTCTTCAACATTTTTTAAAAGTTTTAAATATCTTTCTTCATGTTCTTTTTCGATTTTACCTACTTCTTCAAACAAAAAGGCTATATTCTCAAATCCTTCTTCTCTAGCAGTTTTAGCAAAACCTTCATACATATCTGTCCATTCAAAATTTTCACCGTTTGCTGCATCTTTTAAGTTTTCTACTGTAGTTGGAACTTTTCCTCCATGCAATAATTTAAACCACATTTTTGCATGTTCTTTTTCATTTCCTGCAGTTTCTTCGAATATTGCTGCAATTTGCTCATATCCATCCTTTTTAGCTTGTGAAGCATAATATGTATATTTATTCCTTGCTTGAGATTCACCAGCAAATGCTGCCATTAAATTAGCTTCTGTTTTTGTTCCTTTTAATTCCATTATAATTCCTCCTTAAATTCTTTACTACATTTTGAACATATAATATTAAATATTATATCATGAGATAATACTTTAAAGTCATAATTATTTGATATATTCTTATCAATACTTTCATCATACTTAACAAAAATATCTTCAATACATCCACATTTTTTACAAACACCATGATAATGTTTTTCTGTGTTCCCATCAAATCTTTCTTTAGATATAGGTAAATTTAGCTTTATTATATCTCCATTTGAATACAACTTTTCTAAATTTCTATACACAGTTCCAAGACTTATATTAGGACATTCTTTACGCAAAGCATTATATACCATTTCTGCTGTTGGATGTGTATCTACACTTTTTAAATGCTCTAGTATTAACTCCCTTTGTTTTGAATAATTCATTAATATTATATCTCCTTTTTAAAAATAGTAACTTTTACTACTTTTAAAAGAATTGTATAATATTTAAGCTAATTTGTCAATAGAAAATTTACTATTTTAATTATTTTCTTTTATTCTTTTGGCATCTTCTTCACTTAAATAGTTATTCTTTACCATGGCATCAATTACCATGTCTTGTCTTTCAGTTGAAAGTTCTGTTTTATTACTTAAAGCATATGCACTAGGGGCGTTTGGAAGTCCTGCAAGCATTGTTATTTCTGATAAAGTCAAATCTTTGGGTAATTTATTAAAATATCCAAGAGAGGCTTGTTTAATTCCATAATGTCCATCTCCAAAATACACAATATTTATATACAGCTCTAGTATATCTTCTTTAGAATAGTTTTTTTCTAGATTAAATGCAACAAATACCTCTGCTACCTTTCTTGAAAATTTCTTTTCTCTAGAAAAGTATATATTTTTAGCTAATTGCTGAGTTATAGTACTTCCGCCCTCTACTAAGCTTTTTTCTCTTAAATCTGTTATAACGGCTCTACATATTGATATAACGTCTATGCCATTATGTTTAAAATATCTTCTATCTTCAATAGATACAAGTGCATTTACAAAATCTTCTGGGATATCATTATACGTGACGTAATCTTCTTCAGCTCTTATTTTTTTTACTTTTTCTTCAATGCTTATTTCATTTGTTTTATCCTTATATAATTTATATCCTTCAAATGTTACAAATGAAAAAGTTATAAGTAGAATAATTAAGATAAAGATAAATAACCCTTTTATAAATTTAAATATTCTCTTCATACCATTTACTCCATATCTAGTTAAATTATACAATAAATATAACAAATAAACAAGGTAAAAAACAAACATGTTTTTAAAAAATAAAAAAATACTAAATGATAAGTTATGTGTTTCCAATACATAATTTATCATTTAGTAAAGTATAGGATTTATATGTTTGATGTCTCATTTTTTACTATACCTGTAGTGTTTATATAAAAATCATGCATTGATATAATATCTTTTACTTCTTTTTTTATATCAAATATATCATAGCAGTTAATTATATATCCTACAGATTCATTTATTTCAAGGTATTTATTTACACGTTCAATAAAATCTTCTTTTCCATTTACTACAAATACAAAGGTTTCATTTCCATAGTCATGGGTAATTTTTTCATTTAACCATTCAGTATAGTATACTTTATCATCCATTCTTTTATAAAACTTAGAAATAATATTTTTTAATTTTCTTTTTTCACTCTTTTCATTTACATATATAACTTTTACATTATCTAATCTACTGTTTATGAAATTGTTAGCAATAATACAAGCATGTGTTGAATTAACAGTAAAGCAACATAATTTTACTTTTCTCATCTTTTGTTCCCCCTTACGATTATACTTAAATTTTATCACTAGGAAATCTAAAAGTCAATTTCGAGTTTTATACATTTTTGTACTGTTTTGTTGAAACTTAAAAGAAATAATCGACATAATTTTTGTTTTCCTCTTTTATGATATTTTATACTAAATTACAACATTTTATTTTTAATATTCTTAGTATTAAATTAGAAAATTTTACCAATAATATTTCTAGGTGAATAATTTATGAAAAACAATATAAAAACTTTTTTTAATAGACATATAAAATTTAACAGGAATATATTAATCCCTTCCTTTATTATTTTTTTATTCATATTACTAAATACATTAATAGTACTAAATATATATACAAAAGAAACAGAAAAAAATAATAGTAATATCTTAAGATTACATGTAATTGCCAATAGTAACTTAGTAGAAGACCAAATTTTAAAATTAAAAGTATATGAAAATATAACTGAATATATTAAAAATTTAGAATTAGAAAACAATATATATTCAAAAGATGAAATTATATCTAAGGTAAAAGAAAATATATCAGATATACTAACAATTTCTGATGATACAATTTCTAAAAATAATTTAAAATATAGAACTTCAGTAAATATAGGGAAAATGTACTATGATAAAAGACAAAGTGTTTTGCTAGACATGGATAAAGGAAATTATGATAGTATAAAAATAATACTTGGAGCTGGTAACGGAAAAAATATATGGACACTTATTTCACCAAGTGAAGATAACCTTAAAAACATTTCAAACCTAAACACAATCATTCCTGGAATAGATAAAATATATAATGATAACAATACCAATAATCAAACTGATGAAAAAGAAGAAAAAATAGATTATAGCATTAAAATTTTTGAAATATATAAAAATTTAAAGAGTAAGCTATCCTAAAAGATAACTTACTCTTTTTTGGTAAATTTTAGTTTTGTTCTTCTTCATCCACTTTATTAAAGAAAGTAAATGACCAAATACCGGCAATTCCCACTAATGTAAATATTATTCTACTTACTGTAGATGTAATACCACCAAAAAGTGAACCTACTAAGTCAACGCCAAATATTCCAACGCATCCCCAGTTAATTGCACCGATAATTACTAAAGCTAAAATTATACTATTTAAAGCTTTCATTAAAAAACCTCCTAACAAATAAAATTATTTGTCTAGTTATATATTGTGTAATTTAATAAAATTTATACAAAAAAATAAAGTATGAGTAAATAAGAGAACATCTACCCATACTTTCACCGAAAATAACCTATAAATTAGTATAGAAAATTAAGCGGTATGTATATTTAATATATCATAATTGATATATTACTATTATTATGTACGATTTTTTTAACTCTATACATATTTTTAATTTTTTTTGATTTTTATATTTTAATTTGAATTTTTAGCTATATATTGCTTATACATTAAAATTCCTGAAGCAATTCCAACATTTAAAGAATCTGTATTATTTGACATTGGTATTTTTACATTTTTATCTGCCAAATTTTTAATCTCTTTGCTTACACCATTTGCTTCGTTTCCAAGTACAAAAATAGTTTTTCCTGTTATTTTAATCTCTTCTAAATTATCGCTTTTTTCGAGAGAAGTTGCATATATTTTGTATCCATTTTCTTTTAATTTTTTTATTATTTTTTCAAAATTTTCTAAATCAAAATATAATATATTTTCCCTTACAATAGAGCCCATAGAAGAACGTATTACTTTTTGTGAATATGCATCAGTTGTTCCTTCTAAACAAATTATATTCTTTATATCAAAAGCTTCTGCTGTACGTATAATTGTTCCTAAATTACCTGCGTCTTGCACTTTATCTATAATAATATAGCTTCCATCATAATCAAGATTTTCAGCTACCTCTATATTTTTTGTATTACTTGGTATTTTCAATACTGCCAAAACTCCCTGAGGTGTTTTAGTATCTACAATATATTCAAAAACATTTTTACTAAATTCTATTAACTCTATTTTTCCTTTTTTACTTTCAAGTTTTTTTAATAAAGTTTCTCCACCATTAGATGAGATTAAAAGTTCTTTAGAATAAGCGATAAACAAAATGTCTATCGCTTTTTTACTATTTAATATTTCGTCTACAACTTTTATTCCCTCTATGTAAAAAGCTTGGTATTTTCCGTCTAAATTTCTTTTCATTTAGACTTTTAATATACTTAACTTTTTCATTAGATTTACTAATAATTGTATCCATAAATTATCTCCTAAATTTTATTGAGCTGTAGAAGTCTCATTTGTAGTTGTATTCTCATCTGTATTAGTTGTATTATCATCTGTTGTTGTGCTATCAGTTGTATCAGTATCATCAGATGCTGTTTTTCCAGTAATTTTTTCTACTAATTTTGTTAAGTAGTCATTGTTTATTTTAAGATTTTTAGTAGTACTTAAATTATTGATATCTTCATCAACATAAGCTTCTCTTTCTTTATCGTTATGAGCTCTACCATTTTCTGTTTTTGCATTTAATTTTATAATGTGGTAACCTGATTGTGATTTTACTAAAGTTGTTGTTATAGCACCAACTTCTAAGTTTTTAACTGCATCAGCATATTCTGTATATGTATTGCCATCCATGTACATTTTGTACTGTCCACCATTTTCTTTAGTGCCTGTATCTTCAGATAATTCTTTTGCAAGTGCAGCAAAATCTTCTCCTGCTAATGCACGTGCTAAAGCTGCTTTAGCTTTTTCTTCTACTTTAGCTTTTTCTTCATCAGATAACTCATTTCCGCTATCATCTACTGTTTTAAATAATATATGAGATGTGTCATATTCATTAAGATCTGCATCGTCTCCAGCTTTCTTTTTAATATATTCTAAAACTTTAGCATCATCAGCTTCTTCTTTCATTTTTTCAATATATGCTGTTATAGTATAATCGTTATAATAAAGTTGTTTCATCTTTGCAACATCTATTCCTTTTTCAACAAATTGTTTAACTTGTGATTCATCTGCAAATATGTCATCAACTTTTTTCTTATCTTCATCTGAAAGTTTTACATTTGCTTCTTTAGCTTGTTTTAATATTATCATATCAATACCAGCTTTGTTTGCAATTTGCTCTGGAATTATAGATTCAGGATATCTATAATATTGAAGCATTGGTGCAAACACTTTATAATATACTGTGTAATCTGCTGTAGTTACTTTTCCACCATCGAAAGTAGCAACAGCTTTTGCATTTGTGTTGTAATAATAAAAACCAAAAAGACCGAAAGCAATTACAAGTACACCTATTACAATTGATAAAATTACAACTTTTTCAGTATTTGGTTTCTTAATCTTCTTTTGTAATGCCTTTACTTCTTTTTCATCTTTTTTTACTTCGTTTTTAGTTTCAGTTTTTACTTTTGCTTTTACTTCTTCTTTTTTTTCTTTACTCATTTTTCTTCCCCTTTTCTTTTAAAATTTTTTCTAATTCTAACTGCACAGTAAGTAGTATATCATTATTTTTTACGTTTGTCAAATTAATTCTTAAATTATTTGGCTCTATTTTAATAACATTTTGGTATTCAAAAATCTTAGTTATATTAAGCTTTTTACACATATTTCTAATTTCAACTATTTTTATTAAATTCTCTGTTTCTTGAGGTATGTTTCCATATCTATCTAAAAGTTCATCAATAACATCCATCATGTCATCTTTATTTTCAATATTTGAAATTTTTTGATACATTGCTATTTTAGAAATTGGGTCTTTTATATAATTATCACTAATGTATGCAGATACTCCTAAATCTATTTTTACCTCTTTTTCATCCTGTTCTGTTTTCATTTCTTCGCCATTTTTCAATTTATTTACGGCTCTTTCAAGCATTGCAAGATACATGTCATATCCGACTTTTGCCATATGTCCGGTGTTGTTCTTTTCCAAGTAAGTTTCCAGCTCCTCTTATTTCTAAATCCCTTAATGCTATTTTAAAACCACTACCAAATTCAGTAAAGTCTTTTATAGCTTTAAGTCTTTTTTCTGAAACTTCAGATAATATTTTATCTTTTTTGTATGTAACATATGCATATGCAAGCTTACTTGAACGCCCTACTCTTCCTCTTATTTGATATAGTTGTGCTAAGCCTAACTTATCCGCATTTTCTATGATTATTGTATTAGCATTTGGAATATCTATTCCAGATTCTAATATTGTAGTACATACCAAAATATCTATTTCATGGTTTATGAAAGAAAGCATAATATCTTCGATTTGCTTTGGCTCCATTCTTCCATGTGCAAATGCTACCTTAGCATATGGTACTAAATTTCTAACCTTTTCTGCAACACCTTCAATATTATCTATTCTATTGTTTATATAAAATACTTGTCCATCTCTATCTAGTTCTTTTTCTATTGCATTTTGTATAACATTTTCGTCATACTCAACAACATATGTATGTATTGGTAGTCTTTCAACTGGTGGCTCTGTTAAAGTACTCATCCCTCTTATTCCAACCATTGACATATGTAATGTTCTTGGTATTGGAGTTGCCGTCATAGATAAAACATCAATCGTTTCTTTTAACATCTTTATAGTTTCTTTAGCCTTTACACCAAAGCGATGTTCCTCATCAATTATAAGCAAACCTAAGTCTTTAAAAAATACATCTTTTGAAAGTAATCTATGTGTTCCTACTATTACATCTATTTTTCCATCAACTAATTTTTTTAATATTTCAGTTTGCTCTTTTCTAGTTTTAAACCTACTTAGCATTTCTACTTTTATTCCAAAGTCTTCCATTCTTTCTTTAAACGTCCTATATTGTTGCAAAGAAAGTACTGTAGTAGGTACAAGGTAAGCTACCTGTTTTCCTCCCATTACAGCTTTAAATGCTGCTCTTAGTGCTACTTCTGTTTTTCCATATCCAACATCTCCACATAAAAGTCTATCCATAGGTCTTGGAATCTCCATATCTTCTTTTATTTCTTTTACTGCTTGTGCTTGATCTAAAGTTAATTCATACTCAAAAGCATCTTCAAACTCTTTTTGCCAAGGAGTATCTTTTGGAAATGCAAATCCTTCTTTTTGTTCACGCTTTGCATAAAGAGCTACAAGTTCTTTTGCTATAAGGTTTACATGTTCTGAAACTTTTCTTTTTGTAACAGACCATTCTTTTGTACCAAGAGTATTTAATTTAGGAATAGTATCATCATCACATATATATTTTTTTACTAAATCTAATTGGTTAATTGGTACATAAATTGCTGCGCCTTTTTCATATTCTATTTTTATATAGTCTTTAAAAACATCTTCTACTTGTACAGTTTCTATTCCTCTATATATTCCAATACCATGATTTTCATGTACCAAGTAGTCCCCTATATTTAAATCTTCAAAAGTATTTATCTTTTCGCCAATATTTTTGTTTTCGCTTCTATTTTTCTTTTTTAAAATGTTTGTTCCACTAACACTTTCAGCTATAACTAATATATCAAACTCTTTTATACAAAAACCAGAAGAAAGTATTCCAAATGTTATATATACTTTATCTTTCTTAAAATGTTCTGCACTAGATATACCATTTAAAACTTCCACGTCTAATTTTTTATCTTGTAAATAATTTTTTATACTTTCAATTCTATTTTGAGATGGAAATACTAATATTTTATTCAAATTTTCTCTACGTTTTAAATCATTATCTAATGTTTCAAGAGAATTTCTATAAAAGTTTTCCTCATTTCCTTCTAAATCAAATATTTTTCTTTTATCATGTAATTTTATATCTGTTGTTATCTTTTCTAAATATATACTATTTAAATTTAATTTTTTTATAATAACTTCAATTTCTTCAAAACTTTTATATCTATTTGCATAAGGCATGTACAAATAATTTTTAGATGCAAAACTTTTTAATTCTTCTTCATTTTCATATACAACATTTTTAGCTTTTTCTATACATCTTACTGGTTCATTTATATATATGTTATATTCCTTTGTATAATCTAACAATGTTTCACTTTCATCTTGAAAGAAATAATAATACTTATCAAATAGATTTTCTAAATTAGAATTTTCTATTTTTTCTATATCTTTTAATATATTTAACTTTAAGTCTGAATTAATAGTTTCATCTTCCACAAGAGCTTTTAGTCCATTTATAATATATTCTTTTTGTTTTTCTGTTATATTATTTGTTGATGCAAGAGAAATTTTAACTTCTTTAACTGTATCAATACTTCTTTGACTAATCACATCAAATGTTCTTATATTATCTACTTCATAACCAAAAAGTTCAATTCTATATGGAAGTTCATTATTTACTGTAAATATATCAATAATTCCTCCACGAATAGCAAATTGCCCTTTTCCTTCAACATTTTCTGTTCTTTGATATCCAAGTAACACAAGTTCCTTTTGAATTTTTTCTATATCAATACTTTCTGATACTTTAATGCTAAATTCTTTATTTGAAAATTCTTTCTTATTCTTCATATTTAAAAGAAGTGAGTCGATAGTTGTAACTACAATATTTAATTTTCCATCTAATATCTTTTCAATTGCATACGCTCTTGCAGTATCTAATTCATTACTTTCTTTATCTATATCGTAATATTCTATTTGTTCACTAGGCAAAAATATTACTTCTATATCATCTGAAAAAAATTTTACATCTTGTATAAATTTATTTACTTCAAATATATTATTACAAACAACCAAACTTGATTTTTTAGTTTCTTTAGTAATCGCATAAACAAGCATGGCTTTAGCACTACTAGGAAGACCTGTAGCGCTAATATTTATTTTATTATCTGTTATTTTACTATTACTTTGTAAAATTTCTTTTATTTTTATATATACTTCACTTTTATTTAAATTTTCTAATACTCCATTCATTTATATCATTCCTTGTATAATTTACTTTTATATACATATATCTTCAATATTATTTTTTGATTTTAATTTGTACATATCATTAACAATTTCTTCACTTTGCTTAAGAAGCAAATCTCTTTTTTTAGTATGCTCTGTTACTTTGCCATCACGTAAATCTCTACACATAGATATATATGGTATTTTGCTATATTCATTTACAATATCATTTAACTTGCAAAAATTGTCTTTTCCAACAGCCACAAATAACTGTTCTAAGCTACTATTAAATCTTGCTTCATTTATTTCATCTTTATATGCATTATAAAAAGAACTAGTTGGTGAGTTTAAGTATTCATAAGCCGTACCTCCACGAGTTTTACAAGTATATGGATCATTAAAAATATATGTACCAGCTTCATGCATTTTTTCCGTAATTTCTATTGCATTTCTTTGATGAATATTTTCAGAGAAAAGTTCAAAATTTCTTTTTTCTTTTTTATTTTTGGTTTCTTCTATTTTCTCGTTATTTTTTATTTCATTTGTTTTTATTTTATCTTCTAAATAATCAAATCCTGTTTTATATTCCAAAGTTAAATCATCTTTTTTTCTACTTGTTAGTTCAACAGCGTGTAAAGTCTCATGCATAAACATAGTGTCTTTATACTTTTCCAACATATGTATATCATCATATAGTGGAAGATGCATTAGGCATACTGGCTCATAATTTTCATCTTTTTTTACATAATTTGGACAACAACATATAACTCCTCTTTTCATAAATTCTAAATTAAATTCATCTTCTCCTATAAGTCCTAAACTTTCTATTAATTCCATATTATTTTTATATGAACTAGTTTCCAAGAAAAGCTCACCTTCTGCAATTTCTTTGTGTTTATTTCGACACTCTTCTATCTTTTCTTTTTCCTCGTTTGAAAGATCTGACTCTTCTTTGATACTTTTTCCACTAAACAATAATGACATTCCCATATATTTTCTATTATTATCAACTTCATTTAAAAATTTCCACTCTTCTTTTATATCTTTTTTTAACGCATTTTCTATTTCAATTTTTGTATTATTATCTACATATGGAATTATTTCTTCATAGAAAGCTTTTGTTTCTTTTAAATATAGTTTATTTTTTAAATTATCACATTCTCTTATATACTGTTCCTCTTCAAAAAATAACATTTCAAATTCATTAAACTCTTTTTTTAATTCATAAGCTTTATTTTTTAACTCTTTAGCTTTTGCTATAATCTCTTTTGAACTTTCTTTTTTTATAACTTCATCATAATTTTCTAAATTTATATCAAGCCCCAATGCTTTTAATACTCTACATGTTTTTTTCTTTATATCGTTTATCTGATAATCTGTTAAATCGTTTTTCTCTTCCATATCTTTAAATAAAGAATATATAGGCGCAAAGCTTTCCTCTGAAAATGTATTATATATGCTATTATCAAAGCATCCATTTAATATTTTTTTTTGTTCTTCTGTTAAAGCGTCTTTATACGCTTCTTCGTCATACATAAGCCTTTCTTTTTCTTCTAAAGAAAATTTAACATTTTTATCTGCACTAACTAAGAAATCTAAAGTGAGCCTTCTTCTTTTCATTTTTTTATTTTTTCTTATGAAGTTTTTTATATCATCTAATGAAAAGTAATTGTTTAATATAACTCTATCTAGTCTTTTAGAAATCTCTTGTTTTTTATTTTGCCCGTAAAAGTCTACAATATAACTTTCAATTTTTTCTCTTTCTTCTTTAAAACTTACATTATATTTATCAAATATTTCTTTTTTCAAATTACTCACCAGTTGATCGAAGTCTTAGTAAAACTTTTTTCTTCACTCATTTTTACTATTACCTGCCTTTCGTACTTTCAATTTATAAATGATTAAAATTATTAAATTAACAACTATATATGGAATATATATTATATTTTTTAATTGATTTTCCAATATTGCTTGCATACCATAGTATGTATGTCCAAGACTATTTCCAACAAAATCTGTAGGTGTATATCCATTAATAAAAGTATACACATAATCTATCAGCATACGTACACTTAATGTTGTAATAGCTAATATGATAAATAGTATTAAAATTTCTCCAAATTTTTTATTATCCTTTTTTCTCAAAACAATAAGATATGTGAATTGATAAATTAATGAAGCTATGAACAATAACATAATTAAATCTGCCCAAACTTGTACTGTAATATATGGCATAGCTATCATAAAGATTATATAAATTATAAAAGATAATCTAAAAATCAAATTATATTTTTTCATTTTATTATTAACACCTCTATTCTTCTTTATTATTAGGCAACGATTTCATTAACAAATCAAAATCACTTTGTAATTCTTTCATTTCTCTTTCACGATATATTTTAAATTCTTTTTCTGCTTTTTCTATTGCTTCTTCGTGTGATATTTTTCCTTTACCTTCTAATATTTTTCTTCTGTTTAATAATATTTGATTGTCTAATTCTTGTACCCAATCCATCATTTTCATACTTCTTTGTTCTAATGCTTGTAATTCTGCAAAATCTAAGAACTGAGATACTAATAAATTAAGTCTTTGTAACTCTATTTCAGTTAGATAATTTTTAGCAATCTTTACATCATCTATAGTAATATAATCACCTTTAAAATTAGTCATACCAACATATGGTTTTTCATTATCTACTCTATTATATATAAGTTCTGCCGCTGTATGTTCGTGAACAGCATAATGTAATCTATTTTGTACTGTCGCAAAGAAATCCTTTGTCATCTTACTTCTTGGATCATAATCTATACTTGTTGCATAAATATCTGTTACTTGTTGATAAAAGTTTCTTTCACTAGAACGAATATCTCTAATTCTTTGAAGTAATTCTCTAAAATATCTATTGCCACCTTGTTTTAATCTTTCATCATCCATTGAAAAACCTTTTTGAATATATTCATGCAATCTTTTAGTTGCCCATATTCTAAATCTAACTGCAACATCAGATTGAACGCGATAACCTAATGCAATTATCATATCAAGGTTATAATGATCTATATTTCTTTTAACATTCCTAATTCCTTCTTTTTGAACTAACAAGAATTTCTTGTTAGTTGAATCTAATTCTAATTCATTATCTTTATATATCGAATTAATATGTTGACTTATATTTTGCTGAGTTGTTTTATATATTTCTGCTAATTGATTTTGAGTAAGCCATATATCTTCATTTATAAATTTAACATTTACTTTTGTAATTCCATCTTTGTCTTCATATATCATAATTTCATTTTTATTATTCATAACTTCCTCCTTATCTAATAGTGGGGTTAACCTGCGTAATCACTAGTAATTTGCTTCACCTTATTTATATATTTTAACTATAAATTATTAAATTTAATTATTTTTTTTAATCTTTTTTAAGTAAAACAGGAAAGATATCTATCTTTACAAGCCATTATAAATAAAGGGCTTTTCTAAGGGGGAAAGTAAATCCTAATCAATCACTCACTAATGAAACGAATTTACTATATCCCTCAGGAAATTTATTTCTTCCTACGATTTTTTTTACATATCCGTCATCATATACTATCATTATTTTAAATTCTGTACCATCAAGTATAGTTTTTGAAATGTAATTTGTATCAAATTTATTTAGAATTTTTTCTATTTTGGATAATTTTTTTCTTATACTTTCTATATCAAGTTTTTTCTCTTTACTGACACTTTCATTTTTTATAACTACAAGTTTTTCATATAATGTTTCTTTACTTATACTATACATTATTTTGTAATTAAAGTTATTTTTTTCTTCAAAATATACTTCTTTAATACCTACAATTTTCATATAAACCTCTTTATTTGCTTACTAATTTTTATTTACATATTCATTTAAGAATTCATCAATACTTACAACTTTTACGCCTAATTCTTCTGCTTTTTTTAGTTTGCTTCCTGCGCTTTCACCTGCAACTAGAAGAGCAGTTTTTTTAGATACAGATGAAGAAAATTTTCCTCCATTTTTTTCAATTATATCTGCTACATCATTTCTCGAATAGTTATCAAAAGAACCTGTTACAACTATACTCATTCCTTCAAATTTATTTGATAAAAGTTTCACTTTTTCACCATTCAAGTTAACTCCAGCTACTTTTAATCTTTCTATTATTTCGTGAGTTTTTTCCTTTTTAAAGAACTCATATACAGAATTTGCCATTATACTTCCAAAATCTTCTAATGAATTTAATCTTTCAATATCAGAATTCATCAAATCGTATATATCTTCAAAATTTTTAGCAAGTACTTTAGCAGCTTTTTTTCCTATATGTCTAATTCCAAGTCCAAATATTAACTTATCTAAAGTATTGGATTTACTTTTTTCAATTGCCTCTATTAAGTTTAAAGCTGATTTTGATCCAAATCTATCAAGATTTAAAATATCTTCATATTTTAAATAGTATATATCCGCAACATCTTTTAATAACTCATTATCTATTAATTGCTCAACAATAGCTTCACCAAGTCCAGATATATCCATTGCATCTCTTGAAGCAAAATGAGTTATAGCTCTAAATGAAGTAGCTGGGCATTCACTATTTGTACATCTTAATGCTACCTGAGTTTCATCTTGCTCTAACTTTTCACCACATACAGGACATACAGTAGGCCTTATATACTTTTCTTCTTTTCCTGTACGTTTTTCTTTCTTTACCTCTACTACTTCAGGAATTACATCTCCTGCTTTTTGAATAACAGCAATATCTCCTTTTCGTATATCTTTTAAATCAATATAGTCAAAATTATGAAGAGTTGTTTTTGATATAACTGAACCAGCAACTCTCACAGGTTCTAGAATTGCCATCGGAGTAACTTGACCAGTTCTTCCAACTTGAGTTACAATATCTAATATCTTAGTTGTCTTTTGTTCTGGAGGATATTTATACGCTATTGCCCATTTAGGTACCTTAACTGTTGTTCCCATCTCTTCCCTTACTTTTAAATTATTTACATCTACAACAGCACCATCAATATCATATTCTAGTTCATCTCTTAAAGCACCTATTTCTTTTATAGCTAAAATAACATCATTTGAAGACTTACATACTTTTCTTTTTTCTATAGTCTTAAATCCTAAAGTATCAAGAAAGTCTAATCTTTCACTATCTTTTAAAAATTCTCTTCCCTTTAATACAGTAAAGATAAATATGCTTAAATTTCTAGATTTTACAAGATTTGTATCAAGTTGTCTTAATGTACCTGCAGCAGCATTTCTTGGATTTGCTAATAAGTTTTTTCCTTTTTTTTCTAATTCTTCATTAATCTTTTCAAACTCTTTTCTTGGAAGATAAACCTCTCCTCTTACTTCAATTGTTTCATCAGTATTTAACTTTTTAGGTATATCTTTTATACATTTTAAATTCTCAGTAACGTCCTCTCCAATAAAGCCATCTCCACGAGTTGAACCTCTAACAAAAACTCCATTTTCATATTCCAATGATACAGAAAGTCCGTCTATTTTAGTTTCCACAATATATTCTATGTTTTCGCCATATTCACTAGTTGTTTTATTTACAAAATCTTCAACATCACTAAAGTCAAACACATCTTGTAAACTTTGCATTTGCACATCATGTGTTACCTTGGTAAATATATCTTTAGTTTTTCCACCTATTTTTCTTGTTGGGGAATCTAATGTGACAAATTCTGGGTTTTCTTTTTCTAATTTTTTCAACCTTTTCATAGTCATATCGTATTCATAATCTGATACTACTGGTGCATCTTCTTCATGATATTTTACATTGTAATAATTAATTTTTTCTTTTAAATCTTCAATTTCTTTTTTTATTTTTTCTTTATCATTTCCATTCGTATTTGATGAAAATAAATCGATTTGTTCATTTTCCATATTATATATACCTCTTTACACTTAAATCTAATATTAAGATTATATCATTAATTTTATTTTTTTGCATTAATAAATATGAAAATTTACAAAAATAGCAAAAATTTTAAAGAGTTTCTTTTTAAAGCTATTTCATATTATTCCAATTCTTTAGTTTTTCTTCTAAATAAGAAAAGTTTACTGTACTTTTTAAATATTCAGCATCTACATTTTTTATTTTTTGATTATATATAACATTTGCATATTTTATAATTTTTTTACTATTGCTTTTTATATATCTTAACTCACTTAAAACAACCTCTTTATATTTTAAGTCTTTTTCTTTCGATAAGTCATATGCTTCTAACTCAAATAAAGGGACTGGTATCATATTACTTATTCTTAATGTTCCATATAAACGTTTTTTATCATGCATCCTTATTATAGTTTTTGTATCTTTTCTTATTATTTTATTTTCAAAATCAATATAATCTGATTTTTTTGGAGAAGACATAGGAATATAATAATTAAAATCATTTATAGTTATTACTACTCCAACATATTTTCTTTCATGTGTTCTTTGTTTCCTTTTATTATCATATATCCTATAATCAAATTTTCTTAAATATTCTATATATCTGTCACTTACGCAATATAAATTTAACTCCATAATATTCCACCTTGCTTTTTACATATTTTTATTATAGCATACATTTGTTCTTTTTGTAAAGGCTTTTAAGAAAATTTGTTCTTTTTTATATAAGACTGATATTTTTCAATAATAAAAGAGAAGTTTATCAACTAAGACAACTTCTCTTAAATTTAACTTTCTCACTTATATGGCTGTGAAACACCCGATTTATAACCTTCTCATTTTATGGCTGTGAAACACCCGATTTATAACTTTCTCATTTTATGGCTGTGAAACACCTGATTTGTATATATTTATTATACTATTTTTAACTACTAAATGTCAAGTAAATATAACAAATATATTATATTTTATGCAAACCTTGAACACGTTATCCTTTTTTTATTACAATTTTATTATTTTTTCCCAAGGTAAAAATTCTTTTCCAAAGTGTCCATAACAAGTAGTACTTGTGTATATTGGTTTTCTTAAATCTAAATATTCTATTATACCAGATGGAGTAAGTGAAAATTTCTCTTTAATTTTTACTAATATTTCATCGTCGGGTATAGTATTTGTATTAAATGTATCGATATATATTGATACTGGCTCAGCTACACCAATTGCATATGAAAGTGAAATTTCACATTTTTTAGCATATCCATTTGCCACTATATTTTTAGCTAAAAATCTAGCCATATATGCAGCAGACCTATCAACTTTAGTAGGGTCTTTTCCAGAAAAAGCTCCACCTCCATGTTTTGAAAAGCCTCCATAAGTATCTACAATAATTTTTCTTCCAGTAAGTCCTACATCTCCAAGTGGCCCTCCTATAACAAATCTACCTGTTGGATTTATATATATTTTAGTATTTTGATCTATTAATTCATTTGGTATAACCTTAAGTACAACTTCCTTTAATATATCATCTCTTAGTTTCTCTAATTTTACTTCATCTTTATGCTGAGTAGATACTACAATTGCCTCTATTCTTATTTTGTCTTTTTCTAGATATTCAACTGTAACTTGAGTTTTTCCATCAGGTCTTAAGTATTCTAAAATATTATTTTCTCTAACATATTCTAACCTTTTTGCAAGTTTATGTGCATAATAAATAGGAATAGGCATAAATTCTTCAGTTTCATCTGTTGCAAACCCAAACATTATACCTTGATCTCCTGCACCTTCAATATATTTTTCATCTTTAATTTCTAATTTTCCTAAATCTTCTCTTTTTTCTAAGCATTCATCCACTCCTCTTTTTATATCTTCAGATTGATTAGATATATTTATATGAACTTTACATGTAGCAAAATTAATATCTGTATTTTCATTATCGTACCCTATTTCTTTTATACATTTTCTTACTATTTTTTCTACATCTACATTTTTAGCTTTTGATGTAATTTCTCCTGTTACAATAATCTCATTTTTGGTAGCAAGAGTTTCACATGCAACCCTTGAATATGTATCTTCCTTTAAATACTCATCCAATACACTATCTGAAATATAATCACAAAGTTTATCTGGATGTCCTTTTGTTACACTTTCTGATGTAAATAATTTTCTCATAATAACACTCCCATTTCTTATACTTTTTTACTCTAAATGAAAAAAAGCCAAACATAAAGATATGCTTAAGCTTTATTAAATATCAATTATATATTTAAATTATCATCCAAAGCATTTTTACTTTGTCGGTATTAGCACCTTGTTTTCTTACAGGTTGCTGTGGAGTCATAAAGCCGATTCTTTCGTCCACTCTTGATAAATATTTTAACTATATATACACTATACCATATTTTATTTGAAAAGTAAATAAATAAAAATGCTTTTTTAAAATTTATCTGAATTAATTTGTATAGCAAAAAGCTATTAAATCTTTATTTAAGACTTAATAGCTTTTTACTTAAATTATCTTTTTAAGTTATATCATTTCTTTCCAAAGAATATTCATATCCATTTGGTAACTCTTTTGGAAAATCTTCAGTCACAATAGAGTGCCCATCATTTTTATACCTTACATAAATAGAATGTCTTAGTACAATAAAATCTTCATTTTTAGAAAGAAGAAAATACTCTTTCGGGTTTTTAATTGCCTTTTTAATTCGAATACTTCTAACATCTTTATCTAAAAAATCAGGTTTTATTTTGAATTTATTTCCTAAGAAATTTTCTTTATACTTAAAACCGCATCCACTTTCCCAGTAAACACATCCATCAACTATACTTATTGATAATCCCAATATACTTATAAAAATTATAATTAAAAGTATAACATAACTAACAATAATAAACGAATATGCGCTTCCCTGAGATAACTTAGAGACCATCATTTTCGATTTTATTCCACCTAAATGATTATATACTTCCTAAGTACGAGTCAACATCTGAAAGTGATATGTCTTCAAACTCAAGAAATTCTTTACTACTTGAAAATGTATTAAGAGTTTTCTGTTGGGGATTATATACAAATATAACATAAGGTATATTTTCTTTTGTATATTTTCCCACTATAAGTTTTTCTGTAACATCATCAAACTTGTTCTCAGTTTCAATAAATGTTACTAATACATTTTGATTATTCTTTAAATTGAAATCAAGTGTTTTTATTTCTTGGGCAGAAAGAGATTTAGCATCTACAACCCGCAAAATATCACTTTGAACTAGCTTAAGCTCCTGCTGATTACTAAGGCTTACCTCTTTATTATAGGTTAAGACTAGTAAAAAAACATAAAAACAAATAAGTAATGCATAAGATAATCTTTTCATATAGATTACCTCCTTTTATTATTTATTTTGCTTTTTAATATAAAAGCAATAAAATTCTAAATTACTTGGATAAGTATAGTATGCTTTTTACATAAAGTCAACCATTTTTTAACTTATATATATTTTTTTATATTTTTAAGAATTATAATATTTAAAACTTTTGCTTTTTGCTAAATATATCTTCAAAAATAATTCCATCGCTGCAAGTAGTGGCCTTTTCTTTTTCATTTTTTTCTCTTATAGTCCATGCAATCACATACATATTTTTTTCATGGAAATACCTATACTTTTCTTCATCTAAATTTCTTATGTCATAGGCTACAAATTCTGGATTAATAATACTAAAAAGTATTCTTTTATATACTTTTTCAAAAAAATCATCATTTCCTGTGATAAGTAGTCCTACATCTGTGTTCTTACATTTCTTTTTTACATACAAAACACTAAGTGGGTTAAAAGATTCGATTAAATATTTTCCATTATATTTTTCTAGTTCTTTTATTAATAAATTTTCTAAGCATAAATCTATAGAATCATTTTTTATTTCTATTAAAAGTGGTACTTCGCCATTTACTAAATCTAATACTTCTTCTAAAGTCGGTATTTTTTCATTACTTTCTCCTAATCTTAACTTCTTTATCTCTTCTAAAGTACACTTTTTAACTTCTTTATTTTCTCCCGTCATTCTAAAAAGATTATCATCATGAAATACTACTATCTTTTTATTGGATGTTAGTCTTACATCTAATTCAATAGCATATTTATTTTCTTTTGCTTTACTAAAAGCTAAACAAGAATTTTCCGGTATATCTTTACCATGTAATCCTCTATGTGCAATCATTTTGTAATCGTTTATATCCATGTTTCCCTCTTCCTCTCACTCTTAAAATTATATTCTTCTTAACCTATTTTATCATAAATCTAATTTAAATTTAATACTATGTACTAAATATTTATAATTATATAGGTGATTATTTTGGAAAAAATATATTTAAATAACTTTATTCTATCATACAATAATATACAAAATTTACTATGCTATTTAAGAAACAATTATGAAGACAAATTTCTATTTGATAAATGCTTATGCATGACATCTTTTAACTTTCCTGTAAATTCATACAAAATTGGAACTGGAAAAAAACATGTTATATTATTTAGTTGTACACATCGGTTGTGAAATAATAACAGAATACTTTATACTTGAAGTTATAATCTCTCTTTTAAAAGATAAAGAACTTTATGAAAAGTATAGCAATACTTACACTTTTCATTTTATTCCACTTTTAAATCCTGAAGGGTATATAATATCAACAAGTAATGTTTTAAAAAATACTTTAAATTTAAATCAAAAGGAGTTAGAAAAATTAGCAACAGAATATTTGCTAGCTTACGACCAAGATGATTATTTAAGTATGCAAGGAAAATGTTTAGATAAAAAATACAAAAAGGTATTAAAGTCTTCTCTTTTAAATATTGAGAATGGTCTTCTAAGAAAAAGTGTAAAAAATATTTTAAAAAAATGTAATTTAAATGAAGATATTTTACCTATTTGGTCTGCAAATGGAAAAGGCATTGATATAAACTCAAATTCAATTCATAGATTTAAAGAAATAAAAGCATTAAGAAAATCTCAAAAATTCGGACCTCTTAGATACAATGATATAAAGACAACTATTCCCTCTCCTATGTCTTTTCCAGGTATTGCTACATTTGAAAAAAGAGTTCCTGAAAATTTAGGACTGTACAAATATATAAAAGAAATATATAATTTAAAAGATGATACAGATGAAAGCCTTCTTGCAATATTTTCATATCATTCTACTGGTGGTGAAATATATGGTTTTTGTGATAAAGAATTTGCAGATAAATCTAATATTCAAATCCAATCACTCGGCATGAATGAATATTCAAAATACACTAATTATTCATTAGTAAATGAAAGCTTAAAATATGGCGTTATGGACTATTACAGAGTAGCACTTTCAAATGTTTGCTCTCTTACTATTGAACTTTCTAAAAAAAATGCAAACCCTATAGGATTTTTATCAAATATAGAAAGTTTTTTAAATGAAATTAGGGATAATAAAAAAGCTTTATTAAATACAATTGATAAGTTAAATTCTATATATTAGTAATTAAATCCATTTAAACTTTTTTTGTTTTTCTTCTTTTTATTTGACAAACATAAGTTTACTTGCTATAATATTATTGTTAAAGAAAAGAGGTTATTTATATATGAGTTTAAATACAATATTACTAATTATTACTGTAATTCTTCTTGTTATTACACTACTCTTAATACTTTCAGGAAGAAAAAATAAAGGAAATAATTCTAAAGAATTTATACGTGAATTTAATACAATAAGGCAAGAACTTTCAACTAACTTTAAAGATACACGTGAAGAACTTTCAAATACAATTGGTTCTAAAATTACTGATAGTTCTAGTATACAACAATTGCAACTTACAAATCTTACCACTATAAATGAAACTAAACTTGAAAATACTAGAAAAAATATGGAAGAAAAACTTGAAAACATTCGTAAAACTATGGAAGTAAGTCTTACTAATTTGCAAAAAGATAACAACGAAAAACTTGAAAAAATGCGTGTTACGGTAGATGAGAAGCTACAAGGTACACTTGAAAAAAGACTTGGTGAGTCTTTTAAAATTGTAAATGATAGACTAGAATCTGTATACAAAGGACTGGGGGAAATGCAAAATTTAGCACAAGGCGTTGGCGATTTAAAGAAAGTATTTACAAATGTAAAGTCAAGAGGTTTCTGGGGAGAAATTCAACTTGGAAATATATTAGAACAATTTTTGACTAAAGAGCAATATGAATGTAATGTAAAAACAAAACCAAAATCAAATGACTTAGTAGAGTTTGCAATTAAACTTCCTGGTAGAAATGATAATGAATTTGTATGGCTTCCTGTAGATTCTAAATTCCCTATAGAAGATTATTCAAGATTGGTTGACGCTGAAGATTTAGGAGATAGTTCACTTGTTTTAGAATCTAGAAAGAAACTTGAAAATTCAATAAAATCATTTGCTAAAGATATATCAGATAAATATATTGAACCACCATTTACAACAGATTTCGGAATAATGTTTTTACCTACTGAAAGTCTTTATTGCGAAGTCTTAAGAAACACTGGACTTTGTGAATTCATATCACAAAAATACAGAATTGTTGTTTCTGGGCCTACTACTTTTGTTGCATTACTTAACAGTTTGCAAATGGGATTTAGAACACTTGCAATCGAAAAAAGAACTAGTGAAGTATGGCAACTTTTAGGAGTAGTAAAAACAGAATTTGCTAAATTTGGTGATATACTAGATAAAACTAATAAAAAACTACTTGAAATCTCTTCTACTATGGAACTTGCTTCTAAAAAATCTAGAACAATTGAAAGAAAATTAAAAAAAGTTGAGGCACTTCCTGTAGCAGACGAAAACGAATTCTACTCAAGTGATGGTCTAGCTTTAAATATTCCTAGTGAAACAACTGATGTTTAAGAATTCAAATTATTATTTAATATACTTTACAACTTAAATAAAATATGCTAAAATATGCGTAGTATGATTTTTTCATACTACGTTTTTTTAGGAGATGATTATATGGCTAATATAAAAGCAATAATTTTAGCAGGTGGTAAAGGTACTAGAATGAAATCTGAACTACCTAAAGTTTTACACAAAGTATATGATAAATGTATAATAGATTATGTATGTGATGCATGTAAAGATGCTGATATATCTAAATCTTACGTTATAGTTGGTCACAAACATGAACTAGTAGAAGAAAATTTAAAATCAAGAGAAGATGTAACTTGCATACTTCAAAAAGAACAACTTGGAACAGGTCATGCTGTAATGCAAGCACAAGAATATATAAATGATGATGATTTAATTATAGTAGTAAATGGCGATATGCCTCTTATCTCTTCTTATACAATCAAATCAATTATTTCATTTGTTGAACTTGGTAATTTTGATGGTGCTTTAGCATCTGCAGTGTTTGAAAAAACTCCAGCATATGGTAGAATTATTCGTGATTCACAAGGTAATCTATCAAAAATAGTTGAACAAAAAGACTGTAATGAAGAAGAACTTGCTGTTGAAGAAGTAAATATTGGGCTTTACTGTTTTAAAGGTAAATGTTTAAAAGAATCATTTGCTAAATTAGATAACAAAAATGCTCAAAATGAGTATTATATTACAGATATACCTTACCACATTATACAAAAAGGTGGTAGAATTGGTGTATATATGATCCAAGATCCTGATGAAACTCAAGGTATAAATTCAAGATCTGATTTATCAATTGTTACAAAAACAATGTTAAAATCTACAAGAGAATTTCATATGGATAATGGTGTAACATTAATTGATCCTTCAAACACATATATTAGTTTAAATGCAAAAATTGGTAAAGATACAATTATTTATCCTGAAACTAATATCCAAGGTAATACTGTAATTGGTGAAAATTGTGTTATTGGTCCAAATTCTCACATTATCTCATCAAAAATTGGAAATAATGTATGTATTGAAACTAGTAAAGTTACTGATAGTATAATAAAAGATAATTGCAAAATAGGTCCTTTTGCTCATATAAGACCAAATACAAATTTAGATAGAAATGTTAAAGTTGGTAGTTTTGCTGAAACAAAAAATGTTAATGTTGGTGAAAACACCAAAATACCTCATCTAATTTATACAGGTGATGCCGACATTGGTAAAAATGTTGAGATTGCTTGTGGTGCGATCACTGCTAACATGAATACAAAATGGGAAAAAAATAGAACTACAATTAAAGATGGTGCTTTCATCGGATGTAACTCTGCCCTACTTGCCCCAGTTACTATAGGAGAAAATTCAATAATTGGTGCTGGTTCTACTATAAACGAAGATGTACCTGCAAATTCACTTGCAATAGCTCGTGAAAAACAAACTACAAAAGTAGATTATTTTAAAAAATAACAAATAAATATAACTTTATGAAAAATAGGAATTAGTCTTTTATCTAGTTCCTATTTTTCTATTCTATATACTTTTTTATAATTTATTTTTTATTTTCTAAAAAATGTATTGTATATTTTTTATGTTTATTATACAATATAGTATAATTAATTAATTTTAGTTTAAACGGAGGATAAAATATATGAATTATTTAGATAAACTAAAGGAAAAATGCAATCTTGATGATAATTTTATGAATATAGTATCTCAAATATTTGAAAAACTTCTATCTTTTGGCTATATAACTAAAAGACAAGAAAAAGCTTTACAAAAAAAACTTTACTCAAATATTGATGTAGTTATATTTGGTAACGAAGCAATAATGGATTACAAAACTGGATATTATGACGCTATAAAAAAAGAATTATATATAAAAGATGTAAATAATATTGAAGCTATTTCTCTTCGTATATTATATGCTCTTACTACAACTGAAATTTCAAGGGATATATATTCTACAGGATATTCGGTAGCAGCTATTTCAAAAGCCAATTACAAAATAATATATAATGACTTTGGTATAAACAGGGCTGTAATTTCAAATCTAGCTTGTAGACTGCTATATACCCTACCTACTAGTTTAGAACTTATTCCTACATATAGAACATATGAAAATGATTTTTTAGGCAATAAAATAAGTTCTGATAATGATATTTATTTTTTAGAGGGAAAAATATTAAGTCAAATTTGTTACCTACTTAATGAATCTGAAGAGAGTTTATATATTAACTTATTCTTAAACCCTAGAAAATATCTTAAAAAATTCTTTACCAAAAATAAATGTAAAAACTATACTGATTTTTTAAATCTGTTAGATGAAACAAGTAGAAAATATTCTAACTATAACAAATTAATATTTTTTAATAAAATTCTAGATGATAATTACCTAAATATAAAAAGAAATATTTTAGATAAATCCAAAAAAGATAAATTTATAAAAGAACAAGAAAAAATTAAAATGGCTATTAGAAAAGCTCTTATACCATTTATACCTGATGATGAAAATGACGAATATGAATTTGAACAAGTTGAAACTAGTTTATCAGAAAAAATAAATGAATTTGAAGAGGCTATAAAATCAAATATTATTAAATTACAAGAAATGTTAGTAAGTTTCTTAATGGACAATGAGTTTAAATATTCTAATGTAGAATATGCAATAAAACTAAAGAAATTAAATTCACTTCTCATAATTCCAAATGAAAAAATAAACGAAAAAATATATGAAATAATAGCTCATAAAATACTAAATACCTTTGAAAATACTTCAACTAACTTAATTGAAAAAATCAAATATAGTCTAGTTAATGAAATTCTTGAAAGTGAAAAATATGTTAAAATATACAAAGATATGCAATTTAAAAAATTGGATGGTATTACTTCTTTAGAAGAAACTTCAGCAGTAGTTGCTATAACAATTGATAATGATTTTATGCAGTTAGTTAAAGTTGATGATTTAAACAAAAATATAAAAGAACTAGAAAATAATGCAGAAACACTTAAGTTTGATTCTTTAGGTTATCTTTTAAATAGTCCTTCTGCTACTTCATCAGATATCAGCTATATTGAAAGAGTATTTACTAAAATAAAAAACAAGTTTAATGAATTTGCTTCCGTTAGAGTTGAAAACATGTTTATTTGTAAAGTTTCAAATACAAAAATTATTATTATTCCTCAAGCAAATAATTTTTCAGTAATCGAAATAGTAGAAAAAAATAAAGAAATCTCATTAAAACTATTAAAAAAATCTGAAAGCTATTCTATATTTACAAGTTCAACTAATACTAACATGCCTATACTATATAACAAAAAAGAAGGAACTCTTGCAAGGCTTATGTCACTGTTTGCATTCTTCTCTTAATATAATTAAAACAAAAAATAACAAGCTCAAATTAAAAAAGAAGCTTGTTATTTTTTTCTTATATTCCAACTATATTGTTATATATAAAACTTATCACAAGTGCTAATATAATTAAAATATAATAATTATATGCAAATTTTTTTATATTTAATAAAAAAGTATCTTTTCCAAATATTAAATCATAAATCAATTCTACAATAGATATACTCAAAATAATAGCTATTGGTATTGAAAGTATGTTATATTTAAATGCACTGTATATATCAAATTTTAATAGAGATTTAAATGCTCTTGTAAGTCCACATGCAGGGCATGAAAATCCAAAAGTAGATTTTATTATACAATTTGCTTTTATACAATATACTTCAAAAGCAAAATATATGGAAAAAATGATTAGGAGTATTAATATTGCTACTAACCTATTTTTTATCCCATTTTTTAAATCTTTATTCATTTATACTTCTACTCTTTTAACTCTACACCATCTGCATCAGTATTTTGACTTCCTGTAAGAATTAATATTCCCTCTATTACTCCCCATAAAGCAGATATTGGAGAAAGAATTCCACAACTTAATACTGTTATTAAAAGTTGTGCTACTGCCTTTCCGTTAAAGCCCAAATAAAAGTTATGTACACCAAAAGCACCTAAGACTATAGCAAAAATTCCTGCTGCAACTTTAGATTTGGCTTGAGGATTAACTGCATTATTACTTGTAGTATTAGTAGTATTTTCACTTTTTACCTCAGTTTCTTTGCTTTCTTCTGAAGTATTATTATTATTTTCTACTACTTCTACAACTTCTTCTTTTTTCTCCTCTTTAACTTCATTTAATTTTTTTTCACATTCATCGCAATATTCAAAACCATCTTCTATTTTTCTTCCACAGTTTCTACAATACATTTTAATTCCCCCTTTATGTATTATTATACTATACTTATATAATACCACAATATCTATATAATTTCAATATTCATGTTAAGTCTAAATAAAATCGTCAAGTGAAAAAGTAAACGCAAGCACATTACGAAGTAATGGATTTTACTCTTACAACTACTCTTAGTGTACA
>CAKPAG010000010.1 GCA_934132895.1 uncultured Clostridia bacterium | reverse complement strand
CAATGTGCTTTTTCTAGTCGTTTTTTGCGACTAAATTTATTTTAACATATCGCTTTATCTTTGTCAAGATATTTTTTGCTATTTTCTAAAATATTTTAAATATTATTTTTACATAACATTTTCGACTATATTTTTAGCTCAAAATATCTATTAATTTATTGTCTTGTTGCGACGTGTTTTATTATATAACTTTTGTCAGTTTTTGTCAACACTTTTTTTGAATTTTTTTAAATTTCTACTAAAATGACGTCTTCTCCAATTTTTTTAATTTTTTCCCAAGGTATTGTTATGTTATTTTTTCCCATAACTCCGCCAAACAATTTTCCTGTTTTAGCAACTATAATTGCATGTATTTCCCCGTTTTCAAAATCAGCTTGAACATCAACAACAAATCCTAATATTTTTCCTTCACTTAGACTTATAACTTCTTTTTGTTTAAAATCTATTCCCCTTGCCATTCAAATCACCATTATATTATTATGCAAAAAGTAGAAGTTTCATGAACTTCTACTTTTATTATTAATATAATTCTTTTAATGCTTTGACTATTTTATCAAATCTCATTCCATTAGATGCTTTTAAATATATAACATCATTTTCTTTAATATTTAATTTTAAATTAGAAATAAGTTCATCAATATTTTCAAAGTATTTAGTTAATACATGTTTTGATGCTGTTTTTAATATGTATTTTGATTCTTTTCCTGTTAAATATAGTGCTTTAAAATCTAACTCTTTAAATGTTTCTCCTACTTCTTCATGTAATTGTTTAGACATATCGCCTAATTCTAACATATCACCTAAAACTGCAATTTTTCTTCTATTTTCTATTTTATTTACAGTCTTTAGACCTGACTTTACTGAATCTATGCTTGCATTATATGTATCATCTATTAGTAATACATTGTTTTTTAAGTTGATTTTTTCTAATCTCCTTGAAAAATTTTTGTAATTTTTGATTCCTTTTATTATACTTTGCTTTTCTATACCTAAAATTTCTGCAACTTTAATTGCACAAACAGCATTTTTAGCATTATGTGAGCCTATTTGATTTATAGTTATATCTTCTAAACTATCATATATATTTGTTTTAAAAAATATATCATTTTTTTCCTCTAAGTCAACTATCTCATTTTCACTAAATGTCACAACGTGATATTTAGCATTTGATTTTAATGTTTTTAAATACTCATCATCACCATTTACTACTAATGTAGAACCTTCTTTCATATGTGAAACAATACTTGATTTTTCTTTAAATATTTCATCTTTACTTCCAAATATTCCTATATGTGCAGTTCCAATCATAGTTATAACGCCAATATCAGGTTTTACCAAATTTGACAATCTTTCAATTTCGCCTTTGTGATCTGTTCCTATTTCAAAGACACATACATCTTGACTATCCATTTTCAAAGCCATTATTGGAGCACCTATAATGCTATTATAATTCTTAGTCGTAGTAAGTACATTTTTTGATGCACTTAAAACTGATGATATCATTTCTCTAGTACTAGTTTTTCCAACACTGCCTGTAACAGCAACAACCGGTATATCTATATGTTTATTTCTATTGTACACCCCTGCATTATATAGTGCCTCTTTAGTATCATCCACTTCAATTATTATAATATTTTTATTAATCTCTCTTGATTTATTTATAACTTCTTCTTTTTTTTCAAAGCCTTTATTTATAAAATAGCCGCAAATTCCATCTTCTACTGCATTTAATATATATTTGTGCCCATCCGTATTTTCACCAACTATTGGTACAAAAAACGGACTATTTTCAATATTTCTACTATCAATAACATACTCTTTAGGTATAAATTTGATATCTCCATTTAATAAATTACCACTTGTAGCTTCTACTAATTCTTTAATGTTTAACATACAATCCTTCCTTTTTATTAATATATGATTTCAATTCCTAAGTTATTATATATTACTTTTTAATAAATGAAATACATATTTCTTTATAACTTTAAACTAGAAATATTTATAATCTATTTCTAATCTACTATTATAATATAACATAGCTCGTAATTTGTAAAGAAATCATAAGCAAATTTAAAACAAAAATATATACTTTACACCTCACCTTTTTTACTCTTTTAAAATTCTTTTTATATTCTCTTTTTCTAATTCTTTTAAACTCTTTTGAGGAGTAGGTAATTCTTCCGGCATAGTTCCCCCAATTTTAGCAATCACTTCCCTTATATTTTTACCAATACTATAATGTGTGTTATTTGCATTATTTTCACCTTGTATATTATCTCTTTTTAATTTAGATTCAGTTTGAGTAATACGAAATAAATTTGCTGCCAGTTCCTCACTACTCATATTATCTAATATATCTTCTCTATATCTTAATCCTTTTCTTTTGGCTATATCATCTGCTGTCTCTCCATTATATAGACCTTTATAGCCTGCATTATGAAATTTATCAAAATTTTTAACTCCTGCTTTTTTTGCAGCTTGATTTAATGAATAGTTTCCTTTCTTTGTTAAATCTCTTTGATAAAATCTTTTTTCATCCTCAGTTAACATACTATATTCTTTTTCACTAATTTCTTGTTTTCTAGTTTGTATTGCAAAATATGTTTGGGCTAGTGCGATAACTTTTTTTCTTGAATCTCCATTTTGTGCTATTAAATAACATGCATAACGAGTAAGTTTACAATCTTTTATTTCTTTTTTTGCCCCCGAACCTATTTTAACCATTTTCCTGACGTCAAGGAAATGGTCAATCACACTAATCCCGCTACTTTCACAACTTATTTCTGCTTTTTTAATTACCTTTTCAAAATTCTCCCATTTATTATATTCTAAAACTTTTTGTAGCTCTCTAGCATTCCAATATTCCATACCATTTTCATCAATTTGTTTGATATCCTCAAATGTTTTATTTGTACACCTTCTACTTTTTTCTATTTCTTTCATTTTAATTCCTCCTTCTTACTTTATGTGTTTATTATAACACATGTAATAGAAGATGTAAATAGTCCAAAAGAAAAAATGTTCTTTTTTGAGTGCTTTTGTTTTTATGAAAAAATTTATAAATATACTATAAAATCTATTTTAACGTAGAATTATATAGCTTTGCAAAATATCCATTTTTTTCTAATAATTCTTGATAGTTACCTTTTTCTTTTATCTCTCCGTTGTTAAAAACATAAATATTGTTTACATCTTTAATTGTTTCAAGACGATGTGCAATTATAATTATAGTTTTCTCTTTTAACATAGTTAAAATGTTTTTCATAACAATTTTTTCAGTAATATTATCCATAGAGCTAGTTGCTTCATCTAGTATTAAAATTTTTGAGTTTTCAAAAAATATTCTAGCCAGTGCTAAACGCTGTCTTTCACCACCAGACATTCTAATCCCCTTTTCTCCTAACTCAGTTTCAAATCCATTTTCTAATTTTTTATAAAAGTCTACTAAACATACTTTTTCTAAAACTTTTAACAATTCTTCATCTTTAATATCCTTATCAAACACTATATTTTCTCTTAATGTTCCATCAAACACTGGCGCTTCTTGAGAGACATATGTAATATTATCATAATATTTATTTAATGCTATATTGTTAATTTTGTGATTTCCAACAATAATTTCACCTTTTTCACATTTTAAAAGTCCCATTATCAGCTTTATAATTGTTGACTTACCAGAGCCACTTTC
Source organism: uncultured Clostridia bacterium (assembly GCA_934132895.1). Classification (GTDB taxonomy): domain Bacteria; phylum Bacillota; class Clostridia; order TANB77; family CAG-465; genus CAG-465. The sequence goes on along the minus strand of CAKPAG010000010.1, from coordinate 47,615 downwards.
TCCTACAAACGCTACTGTTGAATTATTATTTATATTAAAAGATAGATTTTTGATTATATCCTTTTTGTTATTATATGAAAAAAATACATTTTTAAATTCTATGCTACCATCAATAAGTTCAACATTTTCACCGAAAATTTAAATATTCGTCATCCTTAACATTAAGGAAATCTAAATATTTTTTGGCACTTATTTTATTTAGTTTATAATCAATATATTCTACATTAAAAATCGCTATTGGCTGATAAGCTTTACTAATCAATGATAATATTGTAACAATAGCACCTACAGACAAGTTTAATGTAAAAAATGAATATATCAAAATTAAAACTATTAATACATTTACTAAAATCTCAAATGCAGTAAAAAATATTTCATGAACAAGTTTTATTTTTGTTTTACTATCTACAATATTTTTTATTTCACTCTTAACTATTTTCACTTCAGTATCATACTTTTTATTTGTTCTAAATATAACTAATTCCATAAATCCTCGTACCAAGTGTTTGTTTAATATCTCTTGATTAACTAAAATATTTTCTTTTAGCCCATATAATTTTTTTAATATAAAATTTGAAATAATTATAACTATTATATATCCAGATATTACAAATAGTACTAACTCTTTCTTTATATTAAATATAAATACTAAACTAAATAATGCTGTTGGAAGTATCTCTCGTAATAACTTTAACCAAAAATCTACAATGATATTTTTTAACGCTTGTGCACCTTCTTCTACTTTCTGCGTTAGTCTTCCTGTTCCAATTTTTTGATATTCAAGATAATCTATTGTTTTCATTTTTTTTAATGCTTGTAACTTAAAATCTAAATATAACTTATTTTTCACTTTTTGTTCTGGAAAGTTTTCAATATATCCTAATAACGTTGCAGTAACTAAAAGAACTCCATATACTATAATTTGTTTTATTACCAATACATTATACTGGAAATTATCTAGTATTTTTTGATAATATGTTATGCTATATAAACTTAAAAAATTTATTATTATCCCTATAAACATATATATAATTATCATTTTTAGATTGATTTTTATTACTTCTTTAAAAAATTTCATTTTTCCCCCATTCTTACACATTTAATTGTGATATTTACTAACAAAAAAGAACCTCCTTTCACAAACAGCAAAATCACCACAATCATTAATTGTGTACATTTGCCATTCATGAAGAGATTCTTAAGGCTCATCATTATTCCTTTAACAAAAATGTTATTTGATAGTAAAACGCGAATGGTCTAATTGAATTACTATACTTAAATTATATCATAATTTTTAATTATAATCAATTTTTTTCTACTTTCTTTTTTATTCTTTCTAAAGCATTTTTTTCTATTCTTGAAACTTGTGCTTGTGACACACCTAGCTCTTCTGCTAATTCTGTTTGAGTTTTATTTAAAAAATATCTTCTTTCAATTATATGTTTTTCTTTATCAGTTAATTTTTCTAGTATTTCAGATATTGCAATTTTATTAATTAACTCTTCTGATTCTTCTTTTTCATTTTTTAATTGATCCAATAAATATATTTGATCTCCTCCATCACTATATACTGAATCATATATTGACATTGGAGCTATTTGACTATCAATAGCAAGTATTACATCTTCTTTAGCTGCTCCAGTTAATTTACATATTTCATCTACTGTTGGCTCTTCATTTTTCTCCCTTACATATTTTTCTCGTTCTTGTGCAATAAGATAAGAAAGATCTCTTAATGATCTAGTTATTCTAAACGCACTATTATCTCTTAAATACCTCTTTATTTCTCCAATTATCATTGGGACCGCATAGGTAGAAAATTGTACACCTTGACTTACATCAAAATTATCTATTGCTTTTATAAGGCCAACAACACCTACTTGGAATATATCATTAACATTTTCTCCTCTATTATTAAATTTCTTAACTATACTTAAGACAAGTCTTAAATTAGCTTCAATAAATTCATCTTTTAACTCTTTTTCTCCATTTTTAATTCTTAATAACATATCTGATTGTTCTTTTACAGAAAGTTTTGGTAGCTTAGAAGTATCTAAACCTTGTATCTCTACTTTTACATTCATATGTATCTCTCCTTTTTTACACTAATATTCTTTCTACATATGAATTTATATATTCCTGTTCGACATTTGTTTTTATTATTAGTGCTTTTTTCCTTTGTTTTTATTTAATCATAACGAAAAGTCTTTTTTTAAATTATTTATTACTTTCTTTTCTATTCTTGATATATACGACTGTGATATTCCAAGTTTATCTGCTACTTCTTTTTGAGTTAATTCTTCAACTCCATCAAAACCATATCTTAGTTGCATTATTGTCTTTTCTCTATTGTTTAGTTTTTTTATTGCGTTTAATAATACTTTTTTGTTATCGTTATCTTCTACGGACTTAAAAATACTATCATTATCTGTCCCTAAAATATCTGCAAGTGACATGTCATTTCCCTCGCTATCTGTATTTATAGGTTCATCAATAGATATTTCAGTTTTTATTTTGTTATTCTTTCTTAAATACATTAGGATTTCATTTTCTATACATCTTGATGCATATGTTGCAAGTTTAATATTTTTTTCCACATTAAAACTATTTATTGCTTTCATAAGACCTATAGTTCCAATTGATATTAAATCTTCTATATTTACTCCAGAATTTTCAAATTTTTTAGCTATATATACAACTAACCTTAAATTTCTTTCTATTAGTGTATTTTTAGCTTCAATATCTTTTTTACCTAATTTTTCAAGTAGTAAATGTTCTTCCTCTGCTTCTAATGGCTCTGGCAACTTATCTGAGCCTGCAATATAGAAAAGATTTCCCTCATCTATACCTAAAAATCTTAAAATACTTATGTATATGCTTTTTATTTTTTCTTTACCTAACAAAATTTTACCCCCTTTAAATTTTCAATATAGGTGTTGTACCCAATTAAAGCACTATATTTTTTATTAGAAATGTTTAAATCTACAAAACATATTACAATTCTTTTTATTTTTCCTATTCTTTTGTTCTCTTTATATACTTCTACATCTTTTATAATATATCCATATTCATGCGAATTAGCATTTACTGTATTTGTATATATTTCTTTTTTTCTTCTTTCGTCTAAAATATTTTTTAGTTTTTCCTTATACTCTATATCCACAAATAATACATTTAATCCCGTAGTTATATCTTTTACATTATTTCCTGTGTCAACAAACCCTAAAATTTCTTGTCCATTTATATTTAATTTATATGATAAGTCGTTATTTTTAATGTTAGTTTTCCACATCTTCCACAAATGTTTTGTAAAAATATTTAATATTATTCCTGATATCAAATATATTAGTATTTTAATTATTGTATTTGTTAGATTTATTTTAAAAAGTATTGATACCGAAATAATAATACCTACATACAAAAATGAAAAAAGAAAATAATATATTGTATGTTTTAAAATAGCTATAAAAGTAGAAGGTTTAAATGTAATATATGTATATATAATTACTGCAATTAATTTAATATATAAGCTACTAAAAAAAGTATCATTTAATGCGTAAATTATTGTTGTATATATTGATATAAATATTGAACCTAAAATTATATTTATTTTTTTTAATTTTTCTTTATTAAATTTATACATATTAATTGATATTAATAAATTAACTATCAAATTTTCCAAAAAAATATAGTCTAGGTAGATTTTCATATCTCTCACCTAGACTATATTATATATTTTTTTATATTCATAAATTGTAGAATTTACAGAGCAAATAAGCACTTTTCATCTTCATTTTTTTATATAATTTATTATATTTATTTTTTATTATATATATTGCAACAAAAAAGAAGATAAATCTTAATTTAATACTAAAATTTATCTTCTTTAAAAAACATATTAATATAATTATTCTCCTCTATTTCTTCTTAAAAAAGGAGGAATATCTAAATCAATTTTGTAATCATTAATGTTTGATGTAACACTTGATCTTGTTGAAGTGTTATTAACATTACTATTCATACCCATATTCATTGAATTATCATTATATGATTTTTCTTCTAATGTATTGTTAGCTGTTTTTAAAGCTTCCCCTACTATATTATCTAGTTGTAAATCTTGAAAAGGAGTTTTTGAAAAGCCAGTTGCTATAACAGTAATAACAATTTCATTTTCTAATGATTCGTCAATAACAGCACCAAATATAATGTTTGCTTCTGGATCAACTGATTTTTGAACTAATTCAGCTGCTTCATTTATTTCTAGAAGTCCTAAATCTCTTCCACCAGTTACATTAATAAGTACTCCACCAGCACCTTCTATAGATGTTTCTAAAAGTGGACTATGTATAGCTTGTCTTGCTGCTTCTTGTGCTCTATGATCGCCTGATGCTCTACCAATACCAATATGTGCAATGCCTGCATTTAACATTATAGTTTTAACATCTGCAAAGTCTAAATTTACAAGACCTGGTATTGTTATAAGGTCAGATATACCTTGTACACCTTGTCTTAAAACATCATCAGACATTTTAAATGCTTCAACAATTGATGTTTGTTTTTCAACAACTTGTAATAACTTTTCATTAGGTATAACAATTAAAGTATCTACTGATTGTTTTAGCTCTTCTATTCCTGATTCAGCTTGTAAAGTTCTTCTTTTTCCTTCAAATGGGAAAGGCTTAGTAACAACAGCAACAGTTAAAATTCCCATTTCTTTTGAAACTTCTGCAACAACTGGAGCAGCACCTGTACCAGTTCCGCCTCCCATTCCAGCAGTTACAAATACCATATCAGCACCTTTTAAAGCTTCTGCTATCTCTGCTTTAGACTCTTCTGCACTGCATTTTCCAATATCTGGGTTTGCACCTGCGCCTAATCCACGAGTTAACTTCTCACCTATTTGAATTTTTCTAGAAGCTTTTGATAAACTTAAAGCTTGTTTATCAGTATTTATAGCAATAAATTCTATTCCTCTTATATTTGCATCAACCATTCTGTTAACAACGCTATTTCCGCCGCCGCCTACACCAACTACTTTGATGTTTGCTACTCCTGCTTGTAAATCATTTTCCATTATTTACTCCTCCTTAAAATTATATTAATACATACTATTTTCGTGTGTTTTTTTTCTATTTCCAAAAATATTTTTTAAGTTTCCAAATATTTTTTCTTTAAATGTAGGTTCAGTAACAATCTCTACATCACTATTTACATGTTTACTAAGTCCAAGACTTGCTATATATCTTACCATTCCAAAAACTGTTGTATGTTGTGGCTTTATTATATTAATTAACTTTGGACTACAAACTCTTACTTGATCTATTTTTAAGGTTAACATTGCAAGTTCTTCTGCTCCAACTATTTGGCTAATTCCTTGACCAGTTAATACCATACATTCTATTTTACTACTCAAGTTATTATCTGCTATCATTTTCTTAATAATTTGATAGATTTCTTTTATTCTTGCCTCAATAACTTGTACTATATCACTGCATTTTATTACATTATCTGATTCGTTTGACATTTTTGTAGAAAGTTTAACCTCATGATTATTTGAAATCATAGCCATTATAGCCAAATTATATTGCCTCTTTAATTTTTCTGCTTCATCAGTTGAAATATCAAATGTAAGTGCAATATCATTTGTTATATGATCTCCTCCAACAGGTATTGTTGTATAAAATTCTATTTTGGAATTTTTATATACAGAAACATCAGTATGTCCTCCACCAATATCTACCATTAGTACTCCCATTTCTTTTTCTTCAGGCATAAGTACGATATTAGAAGTGGCTAATGTTTCTAGTATTAATCCATCTAATTTTATTCCCGCTAGTTTCAACGCTTTTTGAATTCCAGATATATAACTTCCTTTAGCTATTACTACTTCTACTTCCATTGAAAACGTTTTACAAAAAGCTCCTATTGGCTCTTCTTTATATACTCTTCCATTAATCCTATATTCGTACGGTATTATATCTATTATTTGCTCATCTTTTTCAAGTTTAGTTGAAAGTTGTACTTTATTAAAAAGATTATATATATCATTTATAGTCATACCATCGTCTGGTCTTTCTACATCAGATTCCATTACAACCTTTTCAATTCTCACATTCATACCTTTTATATTAACATATGCTGAATTAACTGAAAGATCAGATATTTCCTCAGCTTTTTCTAAAGTAGATGTTATAGCTTTAGCTACGCTAGGTGGATCTATAATTTGACCTTTTTTGACACCAGAATTATTCGATAAACCATATCCTATTACTTCTATTTCACTGAACTTATTTACTTGTCCAATTACGCAGCTTACTTTAGAAACGCCTACATCTAGTCCAACAATGATATCTCCGAATAGCCAAAAAATACACCCCCAAACTCGTTATATATATAATACTATCTTTTCAAAAAAAAATCAAGCATTTTTGTAAAAAAGTGTAATATTTTTGTAATTTATTTGAAACATTTCTTTAATAAATACTTCTTCTTATTATTTGCTTAATTTTTCGTGTTTTCTTACTATTTTGATTTAAAATATAGACATATAATAAAAACACTAAAATAGAGGGACTAGTAAACATTATTAATTGAACTATTCCTAACATTAATAGTGTTATAAAAAATATATTGCTTATAAGTTCCATTATAATATTACATTTTTTAATATAAAAAAATAGACTAATTATATTTTCCAATATATTGTATCCATCTAATGGATATATTGGAAGTAAATTAAGTATAGCTAAAAAAATATTTATATTAAAAATAATTGTACTTTTTCTAAAAATTAAGGCTAAAAGCATATTTGAAAGAGGACCAGCCAAATATATTAATATATCTTTTACTTTTGATATATTATTTTTATTTAAATAGTCCTCTTTAAATGAAATATTTACTCCTGATAGTGAAAATTTAAAATTACTAATTTCTTTTCCTAAAATAGCAGCTATAAACATATGTGAAAGTTCATGAAATAATATAAATAAATAACAAAGATAATAACTATAAAAATAATTTCTAAAACTTGATGATAGTATAGTAACTAAGATTGTTAAAACAAATAATATTTCAAACTCTAATATAAAATAAGGTGTTTTAAACTTCATTTTTTCCTCTTAATAAAATTTTATTATCTCATTTGGATCAACTGTTTTATTATCAATTCTAATCTCAAAATGCAAATGTGAACCAGTCGACATTCCCGTACTCCCCATATATCCTATAATGCTATCTTGGGTTACTTCATCATTTATTTTAACATTAAATCCATTTAAATGAGCGTACTTAAATATAACACCATCTGTTTCTATTTCTATATTATTTCCATAATACTTATTATTTTCTTCTACTTTTACAACTTTACCTTTTGTCGCACTCTTTATTTCCGTACCAAGTTTATTTGCAATATCTAATCCTGTATGATATTTACTCAACTCTTCAAATATTTTTTCTCTTTCTCCATATTTTGATGTTAGTGTTCCTTCTACTGGCTTTTTTATATCTATTTTTTTATCTAAAATTTTAAATATTCTTTCTCTTATAGCACTCTCTTCTTCACTTGGAATCTCCATAGTTTGAATTGCTATATCTCCACCACCCACGCCAGTGTTTTCAGAAATTTCTTTATTTTTATTATTACTACTTGTGTCATCTATCTTATTTGTAGTTGTAAATAACTTATTTAATACATCTTTTACTTCAAAATCTACTAATTCTGGCTTAACATTATATATATATTTTTCTTCTACTTTCATAGCTAAGCTTTCAGGTATCACATATTTTAGTTTTTGATAACAATTATTTGTAATATCCTCAATTTTTTCTATTACTCCAACTTTTGTATAATCTTTGTTATATTCATGTATTAAATATCCTATATATTTGTTGCTTAATGCTTGTTCTTTAAAAAATAATTTTACTATTAAACAAGAAAATATAATAAAAATACAGAAAAAAAATTTTATAATGTATTTAGTTTTTAGTTTCAATTTAGGCTCTACATCTTCAAATGTTCCTAAATTATCTTTTAAGTATATATCCTCATCTATATTATCTTTAAATCTTTCTAATTTATTTTTTGTATGTTTATTTTCTGATATATTAGTTATATTATCTATATCTATATTTGGCATATCCTTTAACATACTTTTTCTTAATCTTCTTGCAGCTACCAATTTTCTATACCTCCATAGTACAAGTTCTTATTTAAGTATATTAAAATTATTTTTAAAATATGCAAATACCAAAGAAAAAAATAGAGCCCTAAGACTCTATATATTTAATCTACTATTTTTCCTTTTAAATACCAAAGATGTTCACTTTCAATTTTTACTTTTTTTATATTTCCTATATCTTCTTTATTAGCCTCAAATATAACTACTTTATTTTGACTAGTTCTACCAGTATATAATTTATCATTATTTTTACTAACTCCCTCTACGAGCACATCATATTCTTTACCTATCATCTTTTTATTTAACTCAGGTAACATACTCTCATAAAGTTTTTTTAATCTTTCAAGACGTTCAACTTTTTCTTGCTTTTCTATTTTATCATCAATTCTAGCAGCTCTAGTACCTTCTCTTTTTGAATATATGAACATATAAATTTGGTCAAATCCTACTTTTTTAACCACATCTAAAGTTTCTTTAAAATCTTCTTCTGATTCATTTGGAAATCCAACAATAATATCAGTTGAAAACGATATATTTTCATCTGCCTTTTTAATTTTTTCTACTAGTTCTAAATATTGCTCCTTAGTATATTTTCTATTCATTTCTTTTAAAATTTTAGTACTTCCTGATTGTAATGGCAAATGTATTTGTCTAGCTATTTTTTTAGAGTTTTTTATAACCTCTATAACATCATCACTAAAATCTTTTGGATGTGGGGACATAAAGCGTATTATTTCAATTCCATTTATCTTTTCAACATCTTTTAAAAGATTTGCAAAAGTATATTTTTTATCTTTAAAATCATTTCCGTAAGAATTAACATTTTGACCTAAAAGCATTATTTCTTTATATCCTTTTTTAGCCAGTTTTTCTATATCACTTAATATATCTTCTGGACTTCTACTACGTTCTCTTCCTCTAACATATGGGACAATACAATATGAGCAAAAGTTATTACATCCATATATTATACTTACACTTGCTTTATATTTATCTTCATAAATTATTGGTACTTCTTCTTCTATTTCATTTCCCACTTCTACATATTCAATAGATTTTTTATGATTTAATATTGCATCATATAGCTTTAATGGAAAAGCATTCATAGCATTAGTTCCCAACACTATATCAACGAAAGGATATGATACCTTTATTTTATCTAGTATATGTTTTTGTTGTGTCATACAACCTACTACTACTAAAAATACATCTTTTTCTTTTAGTCTTCTTGATTTTAAAAAACCTAGTCTACCAAACAAAGTATTTTCAGCATTTTCTCTTACGCAACAAGTATTAAAAAGTATTAAGTTCGCTTTTTTTTCATCTTTTTCTTTTTTAAATCCCATACTTTCTAAAATTCCAGCATATTTACTAGAATCATTTTCGTTCATTTGACAGCCCATTGTATCTATTGCATAAGTTAGATTATTATCTAATACATATTTTTTTATTTTTTCATTATAACTATTTACAAATCTCATTTTTATCTCCTAATTCACAGGAGATATTATACAACAATTTTCTTTATTTTTCAACATTATGTTACTTTTTATTTAAATTACAACCAAAATAACTAATAAAGAAAGCACCTTAAGGCACTTCCCTAATTTCTAACGTTTCTTACATTGTATTCATCAAGTTCTGGAACCACAAAATCATTTTCTGTCACTGTATCAATACTATATTCGTATTCCTTAATGCTAATTTCATCATTTGAAATATCTTTAGTTTGTATTTTAACTACAACTCCACTTTCTTTTTCTAACCATATTATATATTCGTTTTCACCATTATTTTTATATTCTAAAACGTAACAATCTTTACCATTTACTTTTTCAGTTTTTCTATATTTTATATTTTCCTTATTTTTTTCATAAAATGGCTTTAACTCATTGTTATATATATCACTAAATTTTATTCCCTCATTTGTTTTATTTGTTATAATTACTGTTCTATTTTCATGAGACACTATATATACTTTTTCATTATCTTGTACATAATAGCTAAATGAATTTTTCTCTTCTGATTTTACAGGAATAACTTTTAGTAAATTATTTAATCTATATCTTTTAACCTCACTTTTGATTTCCTCTTCTCCAAATTCGTTATAATATATTTCTTTTGTATTCCAATAAACATTACTTTGTTCATATATTTTTGTTTTTTCAAATAGTTCTTTTGCATCTTTTAAATTTATAGCATTCTTTATCATAATACTTATCACTACAATAGCAGCTATTGCTAAAATAGAAGTAATCGCCCTTTTCATGTATTAATCACCTTTAAATATTATATATTATTTCCCATAATTTGTAAATACATACTTATTTATTTAGGCTATACAAAAACAGCAACCCTAATAAAAATATTAAGATTACTGTATTTTTCTTTTTTATACTCTTTCCATATATGAACCAGTTCTTGTATCTATTCTAATTCTATCTCCTATTTCAACAAAAATTGGAACATAAAAAGTTGCTCCTGTTTCAACTGTACATGGTTTTGTTGTACCAGTTGCTGTGCTTCCTTTTATTCCTGGCTCTGTATATGTAACTTCTAACTCAACAAATGTTGGAGGCTCAACTCCAAATACTTTTCCTTTATATGATAATACTTTTACATTCATATTATCTTTTAAATATGGAAGTGTATCTTCTATTTGCTCCTTAGTTAGTTCTACTTGCTCATAAGTAGTTGTATCCATAAATGTATAGTTAGAACCATCATTATATAGATATTGCATTTCTTGTATAGTAATTTGTGCTTCTTCAACTTTTTCAGTTGGATTGAATGTTTTTTCAATATTTTTACCAGTTATAACATTCTTAAGTGTTGTTCTAACAAAAGCTGCTCCTTTACCTGGTTTAACATGTTGAAATTCAACAACTCTATAAACATTACCTTCCATTTCAAAAGTTACACCATTTCTAAAATCTCCTGCTAAAATCATAAAGTCCCTCCTATATAATTTATTTATTAACTTTTTCTACTAATGATTTAAATCCTTCAAAATCATTTACAGCCATTTCAGCTAACATTTTTCTATTAATAGTTACATTTGCTTTCTTTAAAGCAGACATTAATTTACTATATGTAGTACCACACATTCTCGCACCTGCATTAATTCTTGCAATCCATAGTTGTCTGAAATTTCTTTTCTTTTGTTTTCTTCCAACATATGCATATTTTAAAGATTTCATAACAGCTTGATTAGCCATTCTAAATCTTACAGATTTTGCTCCAAAATATCCTTTTGCTCTTTTAAGAACTTTCTTATGTCTTGCTCTTGTTGTAACTGCTCCTTTTACTCTTGCCATTTTATATTCTCTCCCTTCTTAATTTCGTTATTATTTATATGGTAATAATTTTTTAACAGCACTCTTATTTGCACTATCAACATAAGATGATTGTTTTAAAGCCATTTTTCTTTTTGCTGATTTGCAAGTTAATTTATGTGCTCTATTTGCTACATTCTTTTTTATTTTACCAGTACCTGTAACTGATAATCTCTTTTTTGATGAGCTATGTGTTTTTATTTTTGGCATAATAATCTCTCCTCTCTTAAACACTTATTTTTGTTTTGGTGCTAAAAACATTGTAAGGTTTCTACCTTCCATTTTAGCTTCTTTTTCAATTTGTGAATTTTCAATTAACTCTTGAAAAGATTTCATTATTTCTTTTCCTTGGTTTATGAAGTTTAATTCTCTTCCTCTAAATCTCATAGAAATTTTAACTTTGTTTCCATTTGCAATAAACTTATTTGCCATTTTAGCTTTTACTTCTAAGTCATGTTTATCAATATTTGGAGAAAGTCTTACTTCTTTAATCTCTACAATTTTTTGATTTTTCTTAGCTTCTTTAGCCCTTTTTGCCATTTCAAATTTGTATTTACTATAATCTAATAATTTACAAACTGGATTTTCAGGGTTAGGTGAAACTAAAACTAAATCAAGTCCTTTTTCTTCAGCAATATTTAATGCTTCTTTTGTAGACATTTTACCAAGTTTTTCACCTTCATTTGTTATTACTTGAACTTCAGCAAATCTGATTTGTTCATTAACTAAAAAATCTTGTTTTATATTAAACACCTCCAACAAAAATATATAAAAAAGATTGCTCTTTAATCTAAAGGCAACCTTCTCAATAACTCAAATATATTAACATAAATTTTATATAATATTTAAAATATTAAAATATGCTATTTATATATTATTTTGTATAACCTTACTAAGACATAACTTGTAAGGTGAGAAGATTTCCTCTACTTTACGTTTACTATTATACATAATTTTTCTTTACTTGTCAACTAAATTTAATAAAATTCTAAAAAATTAGTTTAAATTTTAAAATTTGCATATATTATATAATACTTTTTAGTACATTATATTTAATAACTAAAGTTAATCATCCATTTGTACAAGATAAAGCTAGCATTCCAAAAAATAATAGTGCAAATATTGCCAAAACAACTTCCACAATTAATAAAATAATTGAAATCCAAAAAAATGTCTTTATTTTCTTATTATTTGGATATTTAATTTTATTTGCTATTATCACTACATAAGAGGCTACTACCGCCATCATCAATATAGCATTTAATATATTGGTAAGATAAGGAATAAAAGAAAATGCAACAAAAATGTATGGAACAAACCTTTTTGCTAAAATTATTACAAAACTAATTAAAGATAGCTTTTCAGCATTTTGTTCACCATCATTATTTACACTAGCATTACTTATTTCTTCCGTTTTATTATTATATTCTATTCTTTCTCTACTATTCTTTATAAAATTACTATGATCATCATATTCTCCATCTTCAACATAATTATTCTTTTCGTCATTCATACAAATTCCTCCTAATTATTAAAAATCATAAGTATAAATATAAATATCATCATTGCTATACCTATGCCATACCTTACCAAAAACATTGACTTTATATAATACTCTTTAATTATACTATTTTCAGGATATTTGAATTTATTTATAATAGAGATTATATATAAAATACTAATTATGATAAATGGTATAAAAAGCATATAAGGTTTATCTACAAATATTATTATAAATATAATCAAAACTATTATTTGTATAATTGAAAACCTAAAACAAGATATAGATACTCTTTCTGCTTTTTCTTCTTTTTTATTTATTTTTATTTTTTCTTTACTTATAAAATTTTCGTGTTCTTCATATTCACTCATACTTTTTCTTTCCCTTTTCTTTTGATTTTCTTATATAAAACAAAATTCCAATTAATATAAATATTATACTTATTTGTTGATTTACAGATGTTAATATTCCATTATAAGATGCCCTAAAAAATTCTCCAATAAATTTTAATATGCCACATATTACAAAACATTTTCCTATTACTTTATTTAAATTTTCATCTTTCAAATAGCAATATGCAATGTATATAAATGAAATAAAAAATGTAATTGTTTCTAATAATTGTATAGGAAATAAAGTAACATTACTTGATATAGTTTCTGAATTTATATATTTTATATTAAAAACTCCACCATATGGTTTTCCATAACAACATCCTGCAAAAAGGCAGCCTAACTTTGAAATAGAATACATTATAGGTACAGGTACTATATAAACAGCCAACATTTCTAATTTATTTAATTTAAACTGTATTATGAAAATAAACAACAATAGTAAACCACCTATTAATCCACCATAAGAAGTAAAGCCTAATTTTAAAAAATTAAAAAAAGATAAATCTTCTACTTTCCCTATACTTAAAAATAATGTAAATAATTTTCCGCCTATAATAATTCCAAATATTTCATAAATAATTGATGTTACTATTAAATTCTTATCAATATTTTTCTTTTTTGCAAAATACATAACAAATAAATAATTTACTACTATTGATATTATTATACATGTTAAATATATTGGAAACCTGGTTATATATATTTCTAAACTAATCGCATTTTTTTCCAAACCATATACTCCTTACTTTATTGTACATTACCCTGGCATACCTTGGCAAGTTTCTTTACATGTTCTACTACAACTATCAATACCAGCAGTAAAAAGCTCGAAAAATACTATACTACCTATTATAATAACTAATGATCCCCACACAGTTATTTTAAAGTTTCTATTTATCTTATAATTTTTAGGGAAATTCATTTTATTATTTATTGCAATTAAGTAAGATATTATTAATAAAATAATGGGTACAATAAATAATAAATTAATAGGCGTTGAATAAATCTCTTGTATTTCCTCATCCATATAATAGTTAAAATAAAATAGTATCAAGCAAAAAAACATTATTACGGTTGCTACTATTGCAAAAATAAGCGAAATTTTTGAACTTTCTTCAGCTTTTTTTTCTTTTTCAACATCATTATTCATTTTTTAACATTCCTTTACAAAAAATAATTTATAAATTTATTATATATTAAATTTTATAAATTGTATATATTTTTTTATAATTTTCTTTGGTTTTAATAAATATTATATATTAAGTCCAAAATAAAAAAAATATATAAATTTATATAATGCTATTATTATATTTTTTCATATCTATATCTTGTCATCTGATATAGACTATGCACCTTCTTTATCTTATTTAGATCAACAATATACACAAAATTATTATTTTGTAGATACTCAAGATTTTCTAAACTTTCAATACTTTTTATATTAGAAATATCTAAATTTAAGTTTTTATTTGAATTTAGTTCATGCAAGTTTTTATATATTTTTAATATATGTAAAATATTTTCATCTTTTTCATATTCTTCTTTTTTAATTTCATTTATTTTTTTCTTTACTTTTTCAATATTCATATTTTTTCCTAACTTAAAACAAATACTATATAATTGATTATATACTATTTATTTTCTTAATTCTACTATTTAAGTTATATTAACTTGAAAAAATACATATTGTATATTATAATATTGATAATTTAAAATATATACTTTAATATACAATTTTAAAAATAATTTTTATAAAGGAGATTATCTAATTATGAAGGCAAGAATAATTAAATGTGGAAATTGGTGGTATGGTGAAATTTATTCAGCTCTGAACATTTGGGAGACTGTAACTCCTAATTCTTACACACGCTTAGGTGCAAAATTAGTATTAAATATATGGATAAAACAGAATATTCCTAAAGAATTTGAAATATAACAAAATAAAAGTACATTATAACTTAAAGTTTAAGTGATAATGTACTTTTTCAATATATGTTAATTAATGAAAATCCATCGTATTATTAATTTTTTCTATAGCACTATTTGCTTTTATTAATTTTTCATTTATTTTATTAGTTACTTTATTTGGTATAGAGAAAGCTACTGCATATGCCAAATATTCATCCCATACGATTGCCGAATCAATATCTCTATCTTTTATTAAACTATAATCCTTAATATACTCTTTTAATCCATATGCTTTTTCATATTCTTTTTTTCCTTTTTTAGTAAAAATATTTGTATTTGTTTTTAAGATAAGTATTGTATTCAAAATTAACAAAATACCTAATAAAAAATATATTTCAATATATTTATTAAAATTTAATATTGCAATGCCTAAAGCACACATTATTATAACAGTAATTATAACCCAAAATTCATAATAATTGATTTTCTTTATTTTATCTACTAATAGTTTTCTACTTTTAATAAAACTATATATTATTAAAATAATTGCAATTATCTCATTCAAAACAATTATATTGCTTACTTTTAATTGTGCACTTGTATTAATCAAATAAATAAAATAACATATATTTACATATAACATTATACAAATGCTTTTAATTAAACTTAAAAATACTTTTCCTATTTTACTATATATTCCTAAATCAAATAATTCATTTTCAATATTTGTTTTTATATTTTTTATTTTTTCTGCAAAATTCTTTGAATGTTTCTCATCTTTTAAAAGAACTTTAAATATATCATCAAATTCTATTATCTGATTAACATCGTTAAATAACAAACTTAATATTTCTAATTCATATTCTGATAAATTTTCATAAGATAATAATTTTATACTATTCTTTCCTATAACCTCAACATTTCCCTTATTTATTAGGCTAATAATACAGGACATTATTAATTCCTTTTCTCCGTATTTTTCTATCTATTATAGCTTCTGCTAATGCTGGTTTTATAACTACTTTAGGATCATTTACATATTCTTTTTTTATCCTTGGCTTTCTAGACAATATAAACAATATTATAATAAGTATTATTTCAGAAAAAGTTATACACATTAAATATTTAATAGTAGCACCATATCTTATTTTTAAATTTTCAATATACTTTTCTTTATAATTTAATTCGTTATATTTTTCGTTCATTTTTTTTGAATTAGCAAAAACATTAGTATCAAATATAACTGCAACAGATGGATCGTCTTCAAAATATTTTATTTTACTCAAGTCTATTAAATAACTATTATTGTTTATTTTATTTATATTTGAGAAAAAATAATTAACATTTATATTACTTATATTTTTGTTAAAATTAATATCAATATTTAGTCTTTTAAATTTATTATTTTTTAGAAAATTAATAACAGTAAAATTATTATATTCTTTAAAAATATTTTCCACTTTAGTTTTATATTTAATTTTAATATAATATTTTTTTAAATTTTTATATTTTGGATTAATGTTTATCTTGTCAATATATACACAACTACTATTCTTCAATTCTTTTATATTATACTTAGTAAAATCTAAATTCCACATATTTTCTTTTGTAATATTAACATTTTGATATAATTTATTATCATTTAAATAAACTTCTAAATCTTCTATAACTTTTTCATTTGGATTTTCTTTAAAAATTGCAAGGGGAACATTAATATCATCAAAGCCTCGCAGTAAAACATCAACAGTTATATTTTCTTCTATTTCAACATAATTTTCATCTATTGTATTTATAATTACGTTTTTACTAAGATTTTTGTTTTTTATCTTTCCATCTTCTTCTAAAAAAGATAAAAACACTATTAGTGGTATTGAAATTGAAAGCAATAAAAATATTTTTAAAATTAACTCTTTAGTTATTTTTATCATATAGCACCTCATTAATTAAAAAGAGTACTACTTTTAATTAGTAATACTCTTAATCTGCATAAATACATTTTATAACTATATATCTAGATTTGTAACATATTTAGCATTTTGTTCAATAAATTCTCTTCTTGGTTCAACATTTTCTCCCATTAATACAGTAAATATTTCATCTGCTTTAACCGCATCATCTAAAGTCATTTGCACTAAAGTTCTATGTTCTGGATTCATAGTAGTTTCCCAAAGTTGTTCAGAATCCATTTCACCAAGACCTTTATATCTTTGTATATTTAAAGAATCTCTAGCAATTCCTTTTTCTTCTAATTCTTTAAGTTTTACATCCAAATCTTCTTCGTTATAACAATATACATCTTCCATACCTTTTTTAGCAAGTTTAAATAGTGGTGGTTGAGCTGCATATACCATACCATTTTCTATAAGTGGTCTCATATATCTAAAGAAGAATGTTAAAAGTAATGTTCTAATATGAGCTCCATCAACATCGGCATCTGCCATCATTATAACTTTATGATATCTTAGTTTTTCAATATTAAATTCATTTCCTATACCAGCACCAAGAGCAACTATAACAGGAGATAATTTTTCATTATTGTATATTTTATCTGCTCTTGTTTTTTCAACATTTATCATTTTTCCCCAAAGTGGAAGTATTGCTTGGAATCTTCTATCTCTTCCTTGTTTTGCACTACCACCCGCAGAATCTCCCTCGACAATATATATTTCACATTTTGTAGCGTCTTTTTCTTGACAATCTGCAAGTTTTCCTGGAAGAGTTGTTGATTCAAGTGCTGATTTACGTCTAACTAATTCTCTTGCTTTTCTTGCAGCTTCTCTAGCTCTAGCAGCAGACATTGTTTTATCAAGTATAGCTTTTGCAATTGCTGGATTTTCTTCTAAGAAATCACCCATTTTACTTAATGTTATACTATTTACAACACCTGTTACTTCACTATTTCCTAACTTAGTTTTAGTTTGTCCTTCAAATTGTGGCTCTAAAACTCTAACACTTACAACTGCTGTAATACCCTCACGGATATCTTCACCAGCTAAATTACTATCTTTTTCTTTTAATATATTAAATTTTCTTGCATAATCATTAAATGACTTTGTAAGACCTCTTTTAAATCCATCAACGTGAGTTCCACCCTCACCTGTATGAATATTATTTACAAATGATAATATATTCTCAGAATATGAAGTAGTATATTGAAGTGCTATTTCAACTTGAACATCATTTTGCTCAGCTTCATAATAGATTATATCTTTATTAACAGCTTCTTTATTTTTATTTAGATACTCAACAAATGACTTAAGTCCTCCTTCATAATGGAAAACTTGCATTTCAGTTCCTTCTTCTCTTTTATCCCATAAAGTTATTTTTAAACCTTTATTTAAGAAAGCTATTTCTCTAAATCTTGTAGCTAGAGTATCATTATTAAATACTGTTGTTTCAAAAATTTCAGCATCTGCTTTAAATTTTACAAAAGTACCTCTTTTTTTACCTTCAGCAACCTTATGCAAAGGTTCTGTTACTTTACCTCTTGCAAATGAAATTTCATATATTCCATCTCCATTGCAAGATCTAACAGTCATATTTTCTGCCAAAGCATTAACAACAGAGCCACCAACACCATGAAGACCACCAGATACTTTGTATCCGCCACCTCCAAATTTACCACCAGCATGTAGTACTGTATATACTACTTCTATAGCTGGTTTATGCATTTTTGGATGCATACCAAGTGGAACTCCTCTACCATTATCTTTTACTGTAATATAATTATCTGGTAATATTTCAACATTTATTTCTGTACAATACCCTGCTAAAGCTTC
The DNA here is from genome assembly GCA_934132895.1 of uncultured Clostridia bacterium. Taxonomy (GTDB): domain Bacteria; phylum Bacillota; class Clostridia; order TANB77; family CAG-465; genus CAG-465. Next base: position 28,520 of record CAKPAG010000010.1, on the reverse strand, counting down.
ATCTACACTGTTATCTACAATTTCCCAAACTAAATGGTGTAATCCTACAACACTAGTTGAACCAATATACATACCTGGTCTTTTTCTAACAGCTTCTAAGCCTTCTAATACTTGTATTTGATTTTCATCGTAATTTGCCATATCTTATTTACCTCTTTCTATTAAGTCTATTATACTTATATCACACTTTGTTATCATTTTTCAAGTGTTCCATTTAAAACTTTTAAAATTTGTATGTTATCCACATTTTCCACAAATGAAGAATCTGTAGTTGTTATTATACTTTGATAATTTTCTATGTATTTTAATAAATAATTTATTCTAGTTGAATCAAGTTCTGACATTATATCATCTAATAATAATATTGGTAAATCCTCCTTCTCTTCTCTTAATACTTCAAAATCAGCAAGTTTTAATGTAAGAAGTGCTGTTCTATTTTGCCCCTGCGAACCATATTTTCCAACTTCTAAATTATTCACGTATATATTTATATCATCTCTTTGAATTCCTTTTATAGAAGATTTTCTTAATATATCAATATATAAATGATCATCTAAATATTTTTTTATATTCTCTTTATCTAAACCTAAAAAATCAGAAACGTATTCTATATTTATTTCTTCTTTTTTGTTTGTTAATTCTTGTTCAATTACTTTGGCTTTTTCTAATAATTTATTAATCGTATTTTTTCTAAAATTTACAATATTTAAAATGTAATTACTCATTTTTTCATGCAATACATATATATATTCTTTATCGACTATATCTTTTTTTAACATAGCATTTTTTAATTTTAAACATTTCATATATTCCTGATGCATTATTAAATACGATTTTGAAAGTTGACAACAAATCATATCTATAAAAGCTCTTCTTTTTCCTGGAGCTCCCTTTACAATATCTAAACTATCTGGTGAAAATATTACCACTAAAATATCTCCTACATGGTCAGATATTTTAGATATTTTTACTCCATTTTTTATTATTTCTTTTTTATTTAAACTATTTATATTTAATTTTAAATTATTTAAAATATTATTTTTTTCATAATTTAATTCTATATTACAAAAATCTTCATTAAATCTTATCACTTCAATATCTTTTGTAGCTCTATATGATTTTCCGAAAGCACACATATATATTGCTTCTATTATATTAGTCTTTCCTTGTGCATTTTGTCCTACAAATAGATTTATTCCATTTAAAAATTTAATTTCTTGATCTTTATAATTTCTAAAGTTCTTTATATTTAATTCATTTAATATCATTTTCTTCCTCATTTTTTCATTCATATTTGATTTTTTATAATTTTTATGGTACAATTATGTTAACAATATATTTTAAAAGGAGTTATAATTATGATTACTGCGTTATTTGAACTTTTAGCTGGTATTTTTATACAAGGTTACATATTCTTAGCAAAAATTATTTGGGCCGGACTTACATCCATCCCTATATTTGTTTACCTAGGAATTGCTGTATTCTTTATATTAAAATACCTAATCAAAAAAATCTTCTAAGATTAATAAACAAGAAATTGAAATTAATTTCTTGTTTATTTTTTTAATCTTTAGTTTTTTATTTTTATAGGTAAAACTACATATATATAATCATTATTTACTATTGGTTTTATAAGGACTGGTGATATATTTGTAGTAAATTCAATTGATATTTCTTGATCATCAATTGCTTTTAATGCTTCTATTACATATCTAGGATTAAATCCTATTTCTATTTCTTTTCCTTCTACTACAGATGATATTACTTCTTTTGCATCCCCTGTATCACTAACACAACTTAATATTATTCCATCTAATCCTATTTGCATTTTAACAGGTGATTTCTTATCTTTTTCTTTGTTTTCTTTTGCAAAAAGTGCTACTCTTTCAAAAGAATCAAGTAAGTTTTTAGTTTTTACTTTAACTTTTGTTTCATAATTTTCTGGTATTATTGCATTATAATTTAAGAAGTCGCCCTCTATTATTTTTGATATTATAACACTATCCCCTATTTTAAATAATGCTTGATTTTTGTTTACACCAATTTGTACAAAAGAATCTTCTGTATCTAATAATATTTTTAATAATTCATTTAATACTTTTCCTGGTATTATTGCTTTAAAATTATTTATATTCTTTTCACTTAAGTGTTTTCTTAATGCAAGTCTAAATCCATCTATTGCAACAATTGTTAATATATTATCTTCTACTTTTACAAGCGCTCCATTATATATCATTCTATTTTCATCGTTACTTACACAAAATATTGATCTTTTAATCATATCTTTAAATATACGTTGTTTAAGTTCAATTGTACTATCTACATTAAATACTGGTAGTTTAGGATATTCATTTGCATTCATAGTTGCGAGTTTAAATACACCATTTACTGATTTTAATGTAAATAAATTATCATTTACTGATATTTCTACTACTTCATCTTCTATTTTTCTTATTATTTCATTTAACATTCTAATATCTACTACTGTTTTACCTTCTTCTAATATTTCTGAATCAAGTACGTGTTCACAACCTATTTCTAAGTTATTAGTAGTAAGTTTTAATTTATTATTATATGCTTCTATAAGTACACCTTCAAGTATTGGCATTGTTGTTTTTGTACTAGATGCAACTGATACAATATTTAGTCCATTTATTAATTCTTTTAAATTACATTTTATATTCATTTTATTTTTTCCTCCATATAAAAAAATATTAAATTATTTTTTCCACAGTTTCCACATTAAATGTTTTGATAATTTTTTTTCGTGTATACATATATGTATATATTATATTATTATTTATATATTTAGTAGTAGTCATAGTAGGTCTTGTGGATAATGTGGAAAACTATCTCAAACAATTGCTATCACTATAAAAACTTATGTGGATAAACCTGTGGATAAGTTGTTCAATTTTTCCACAGAATTTTTGTTCAGTGTGGATAATTTTTATATTTTAAAGTTATACACATTTTTTCCACAGCGTTTTCCACAGTTAATTGTGGATAATTTATTTTAAGTAATTATTTTGAAATTATTTTGTAATATTTGTGAAATATTCACTTCTAATCCTCTATTGACAAGGCTTTTTTAATATCATCTATTAAATCTTTTGTCTCTGGATTTTTTTCATATTCATCTTTTATTTTTGAATATGCATGTAATACAGTTGAGTGATCTCTTCCACCAAAATCCCTTCCTATAGCTGGAAAAGAAAGATTTGCTATCTCTCTACATAGATACATTGCTATTTGTCTAGGAAAAGCTACACTATTAGATCTTTTATCACTTACAATATCAGATACTTTTATATTAAAGAACTTACATACTACTTGCATAATTAATTTGCTAGTTATTACTTTTGTATTTTTTACTAGTATTGATTCAATGGTATTTTCTACTACTTCATCTGTTAAATCACTATTTGTAAATGATGTGTATGCAACTAATTTATTAAATACCCCTTCAAGCTCTCTAATATTCGATTTAACCTTTGTTGCTATCTTTACTAATATATCATCATTAATTACATATCTTTCTTTTTCAGCTTTTTTTCTAAGGATTGCAAGACGAGTTTCATAATCTGGTGTTTGGATATCTACTGAAAGCCCCATTTCAAATCTAGTTTTTAATCTATCTTCTAATAATGCTATTTCTTTTGGTGGTTTTTCAGATGTTAAAACTATTTGTTTTCCACTTTCGAATAACGTATTAAATGTGTGGAAAAATTCTTCTTGACACTTATCTTTACCAGCTAAAAACTGAATATCATCTATTAGTAATAGATCAATATTTCTATATTTTTTTCTAAATGATTCATTTTGGTTATTCATAATGGCAGAAATAACTTCATTTGCAAACAATTCACCTGTACAATATATAATTTTTATATTTGGATTATTTTTATACATTTCATTTCCAATTGCTTGCATTAAGTGTGTTTTTCCAAGTCCTACTCCCCCATATATAAATAAAGGATTATATTTTTTACCTGGATTTTCATACACTGCAACAGCTGCTGCATGTGCAAAACGGTTATTTGAACCAATTATAAAATTCTCAAATGTGTATCTTGGATTAAGACCAGCTTTATCATTAGTACTTTTATTTGCAACTTGTACGTTAGGTTCATTTTTTAATACAGGTTGCTCTATTTCTTCTTTTGTGGTTTCAATTTGTTCATTATTTGAATATACTTGTTCTTCTTCATTAGATTCAGGAATAATATCTTTTGCTTCAAAATTTATTGTATAAGATTTTTTAGTTAAAAATGTTAAAGTATTTTGAATTAAGTCAAGATATCTTTTTTTACATACATCAATGTGATAATTTGATGGTGATAAAAAACAAATAGTATTGTTATCCACAAGTCTTGGAATCATAACATCTACATATGTTTTGTATCCAACAGGAGATATCTCTTCTTGCAGTATTTCCAATGCTTTAGACCATATATCCATAAAGTTTTCTTCCATAAAACCACCCTTCCTAAAACACATGTTTTTTAAAAGTTATCCACAGAGTTATCCACAGGTGTTGATAACTTTTCGACAAAATAAGATTATCTAAAAATCAATTTTACATAATTTATGTGGATTGATGTGAAACATGTGAAAATTAAAATAAAATTTGCTAAAGTAAATATATCATGAATTATTTGAAATTACAATACTTTTTAATTTTTTTATTTTTATTTTTTTTAAAAAGAATATGTGTTTTGTAATGTGAAAAAATTAAAAGTTATCCACAGGTGTTGATAACTTAAGAAATATCTTTGATATATTTGAAAATAAAAGCTTTGTATAATATTGTAAAAATATTGAAATATTAGTAGATTAAAGTATAAAAAATTAAAAATATGTTATTTTATGTAAAATTTTAAAAAATATTTGACAAACAATAAAAAATAATGTATAATAATATCACTTTGATTTTTAAGAAATTTGAATAGTCAATATACATAAATATATTTACAATTAGGGGGTGTAGCAATTGAAAAGAACATTTCAACCAAAAAAAATACAAAGAGAAAAAGTACATGGCTTTAGAAAAAGAATGAGCAGTGCTTCTGGACGTAATGTATTAAGTCGTAGAAGAGCTAAAGGAAGAAAAGTTATAAGTGCTTAAGATAGCTTACTTAAAAAGTGGGTATGTTTTTTCATATCCACTTTTATATATATATAATAGGTGAGAGAATGAAATATACATTTAGATTAAAAAAGAATAAAACTTTAAAATATATACTAAAAAACGGAAAATATTCTACAAATAGGCACCTAGTGGTACATACAACAGAAAATAGAAATAAAAATAAAAATTATTTTGCTGTTTGTGTATCAAAAAAAAATGGAATAAGTGTACATAGAAATAAGTTGAAAAGATGGGCAAGAGAATGCTATAAATTTGAAGAAGATACTTTAAAAAGAGGATATAATATAGTAATTTTATATAAAAAATCAGCAAATATTAGTAATTTAAGTTTTGAAATTGTACAAAAAGAAATCAAAAATTGCTTAAAGGAACTTGATTTATATGAATAGATTTAAAAAAATATTAAATATTATTATATTAGTACCTAGACACTTAGAAATATTTTTAATAAAGGTATATCAAAAATTTATATCAAATCAATTTGGACGTAAATGTAAATATTATCCTAGTTGTTCAAATTATACTATGCAAGCAGTTGACAAATATGGTATAATTAAAGGTAATATATTAGGTATAATACGAATACTAAAATGTAACCCATTTTCACATGGTGGAGTAGATGAATTAAAATAAAGGAGAATAATAAATGATACAAGCGATAGCTAGTTTTTTTGGTATGATAATTAGATTAATATTTAATCTAGTAAATGGAAATTATTTTTTATCTATAATACTTTTTACTTTACTTACAAAACTAATATTATTTCCATTAACTTGGATGCAAATCAAATCTACTGAAAAAATACAGAAAATGCAACCTATGGTTAAAAAAATAACAGAAAAATATAAAAATGATAAAGAAAAACAAGCAATGGAATTACAAAAGCTTTATGCTGAAAATAAAGCAAATCCATTAGGTGGATGTTTACCACTTTTAATACAAATCCCTATAATACTTGCAATGTTTGCAATTGTAAGACAACCTCTTACATATATAACACAAACACCTAAAGAGGAAATTAAGACATATGCTGTAGAATATCTAAAAAAAGAGGAGCCAACTCAAAAAGAAATTGATAATGCTGAACTTGTAATAGCTAAAGAGAAAAATTTGATTAATATGAATGTTGGGTTTGGTATCAATATGGGTGATATACCAGCTAACTTTAGATCAGCAGATGAAAATAAAAAATCAAATCCAATATCTTTATTAATACCTATACTTACAGTAGTATTTTCTATTTTACAAATGAAGATAACAAGTAAAACTTCAGAGGTTTCTGAAGAGCAAGCGGAGATGCAAAAATCAATGAATTTTACAATGCCACTTATATCAGGTATTATAGCATATACAATGCCACTTGCACTTGGAATATATTGGTTATTTGGTAATATTTTGCAAATACTACAACAATTATTTATCTCTAATAAAATAAAAAGAGATAGTAAGAAAGAAGTATTAGCATTAGATAAAGGGGGAAAATAAAATGAAAAAAGTAACAGAACAAGTTGGAAAAACTGTAGAAGAAGCAATAAGAAAAGGTCTTGAAGAATTAAAAGTTTCAAGAGATGATGTTATAATAGAAGTATTAGAAGAGCCAACATCAGGAGGAGTTCTTGGTATACTTTCTGCAAAACTTGCTAAAGTTAGACTTACAGTTGATAAAAAAATAAGTGATACTCAAGCAGAAGCTACAAAAGCAAAATTAGATGAAATACTTAAAAATATATTTGAAATTACAAACGAAAATGATATTGAATATACAATTGAAAAAGTAAATAATCAAATGTTACTTAATATAAATGGTGAAAAAATAGCTCATTTAATTGGATATAAAGGAAAAACAATTGAATCACTTCAATCTTTACTTAATGCTATGTTGCAAAGAGAAGATGAAGAATATGCTAAAGTTTTTGTTGAAATAAATGGGTATAAAAAACAAAAAGAAGAAAAACTAAGAAGACTTGCAAATAAAATGGCAGATAATGTTATTCGTTTCAGAAAACCTATAAAACTTGAACCAATGTCTGCATATGAGAGATTAATAATACATAAAGAACTTGCTAATAGAAAAGATGTTGAAACAGAAAGTATTGGTGAAGAACCAAGAAGAAGAGTAGTTATTAAAAAAAGATATTATTAATATATAGGTGATATATAATGGATAATAAACCAATGAAAAAATTTGTAAATGGAATGTTAAATTTAAATTATATTAAGCAAAATAGAGTTCAAAAATCATCCAGATTTTTATCAAATGATACTTCTGCTATAGAAGATATAAAAAGAAGATCAGAAGAGAAAAAAATAAATGATAGTGTACTTGATAAAAAGGAAGAAAAATCTCAAAAAGAATTAAGAGATGAGGAAACTCGTAAAAAAATAGATAAGGCAAAAGAATTACTAGGAATAAAAGAAACTAAAAATAATAAGAGCGATAAACTAGATAATTATAATCCGGAATATAGAAGAAAACATGAACTTAGAGATTTTTCATCAAAAGAACATGAAAATAATAATGTAAATATTAACTATGATGATATTTTCAGAGATTTATAAAGTAATATATAAATTTAAAAGTATATAAAATCAGCTTTTGGGCTGATTTTTAAAAAGGAAGAGGAAAAGGTTATGTCAACACAAGCAATAGCTGCTATTGGAACAGCACTTTCAAACAGTGGTATAAGTATAATAAGAATAAGTGGAAATAAGAGTTTAGAAATAATAAATAAAATATTTAAAACTAATTCTAAAATAGAGCCAAATACTATAGTATACGGTAAATTATATGATGGAGATACTCATTTAGATAATGTACTTGTTTCATATTTTAAAGCTCCTAAATCTTTTACAGGAGAAGATATTTGTGAAATTAATTGTCATGGTGGAACAAATATAACTAAAGAGATATTAGAAGTTGTACTTAAAAATGGAGCAAGACTTGCCGAACCAGGAGAATTTTCAAAAAGAGCATTTTTAAATGGAAAGATGGATTTATCACAAGCAGAAGCTGTTATAAACCTTATCAATGCAAAGACGTCAACTGCAACAAGGGTGGCAGCGAGTCAACTAGATGGAAATGTTTCAAGTAAAATAAAAGAATTAAGAGAAGATTTAGTTGAACTTTTAGCTCATATTGAGGTAAGTATTGATTATCCTGAGTATGATTATGAAGAAGTAGAAAATGATAATGTAGTAAAGTTACTTGATAAGAAAATTGATGAAATTAATAATCTTTTAGATACATATGAGCATGGTAGGTATATTAAAGATGGTATAAATGTGGCAATACTTGGAAAACCAAATGTAGGTAAATCGTCATTACTTAATAAGCTTGCAGATTATGAAAAAGCTATAGTAACAGATATACCAGGTACTACAAGAGATATTGTCGAAGAAACTATAAATATTGGAAGTGTTATTTTAAATATTTCTGATACAGCAGGAATAAGAGATACAGAAGATATTGTAGAAAAAATTGGTGTTGAAAAAAGTATAAAAAAATTAGATGAAGTTGATCTTGTAATATATATTTTAAGTGCAGATGAAAATATTAAAAAGACAGATATAGAAATGCTTTCTAAAATTCAAAATAAAGGCATAAAATTAATCACAGTGATAAATAAGATGGATAAAATAGAAAAACCAATTTTTGACACTATTTTGAACGAATTAAATAAAATAGATGTTAAGAATTTAATTCAAATGTCTGTTACTAAAAATGAAGGAGTGGAAACTCTAAAAAAAGAAATTGAAAAGATGTTTTTAAATTCTGATTTTGATTATGAACAAGAACTTGTTATAACAAATGCCAGACATAAAGATTTGCTAAGAAAAAGTATTGATTATTTAAGACTTGCAAAGAATGAAATAGATTTAAACAATCCAATTGACATAATATCGATATATATAAAAAAGGCAACATCAACTCTTGGTGAAATTATAGGTACTGATGTAAATATAGATGTTGCAAATAAAATTTTTGAAAAGTTTTGTTTAGGAAAATAGGTGATAAGTATGGAGAATATAGATAAAAAAGATTATGTGTTAGGAGAGTATGACGTAGTAGTTATTGGAGCTGGACATGCAGGATGTGAAGCTGCTTTAGCGTCTGCTAGACTTGGTAAAAAGACAGCAGCTTTTGTTATAAACCTTGATACACTTGCAAATATGCCTTGTAACCCAAGTATTGGTGGAACATCTAAAGGTCACTTAGTAAGAGAAATTGATGCTTTAGGTGGAGAAATGGCAAAGAATGCAGATAAAACTTTCATTCAATCAAAAATGCTAAATAAATCAAAAGGACCAGCTGTTCATTCACTAAGAGTTCAATCAGATAGAAGAATGTATCATATTGAAATGAAAAAGACTATGGAAGAACAAGAAAATTTGGATGTTTATCAAGCTGAAATAGTTGAAATTTTAACACGTGATGGTCATGTTATAGGAGTTAAGACAAAGATAGGAGCTACTTTTTTAACTAAAGCTATTGTAGTTGCTACAGGAACATATTTAAAAGGAAAAGTTATTATTGGTGAGATTTCATATGAAAGTGGTCCAGATGGTGTATTTCCAGCAAATGATTTATCTCAGAGTTTGCTTAATATAGGTGTAGGACTTAGACGTTTCAAGACTGGTACACCAGCTAGAATTAATGTAAGAAACATTGATCTTGAAAAAATGGAACCTCAGTATGGTGATGAGAAAATAACACCTTTTTCTTTTGAAAATGAAGGAAATGAAGATATAACAAATAGAAAACAAGTTAATTGTTATTTAACATATACTAATGCAAAAACTCATGAAATCATAATGAATAATCTACATAGATCTCCAATATATAGTGGAAGAATACATGGAATAGGACCTCGTTATTGTCCATCTATTGAGGATAAAGTTGTAAGATTTAGTGATAAAGAAAGACATCAATTATTTATTGAACCATTAGGTGAAAAAACATTAGAAATGTATATTCAAGGAATGTCATCATCACTTCCAGAAGAAGTACAAATAGAGATGTATAGAACAGTTAAAGGTTTGGAAAATGCTAAGATGATGAGGCCGGCTTATGCTATTGAATATGATTGTATTGATTCTACTAATCTTAAGTTAAGCTTAGAGTATAAAGGAATTGATGGACTTTTCTTCGCTGGACAAGTTAATGGTAGTTCAGGATATGAAGAGGCTGCAGCACAAGGTATTATTGCAGGAATTAATGCTAGTAGAAAAGTAGATGGATTAGAACCATTTGTACTTGATAGGTCTGAAGCATATATTGGGGTTTTAATTGATGATTTAGTTACTAAAGGAACTAATGAACCATATAGAATGATGACTTCAAGATCTGAGTATAGATTAATGTTAAGACAAGATAATGCAGATTTAAGATTGACAGAAAAAGGATATGAAATAGGTTTAATTTCAAAAAAAAGATATGAAAAATTCTTAAATAAAAAGAAAATGATTGAAGATGAAATTGATAGACTTAAAAATGTAAAGATAAAACCTACACAAGAGGTAAATGAACTTCTTCAAAGTTTGAATAGTTCACCTATTGAAAGTGGAGTTAGGCTTTCTGAATTGATAAAAAGAAGTGAATTAAACTATGAAAATCTAGCAAGTATCGACACTCTTCGACTAAAACTACCAGATTCTGTTAGGGAAGAGGCGGAAATTGCAATTAAATATGAAGGATATATTAAATTGCAATTAGAACAAATAGAAGAATTTAAAAAGCTTGAAAACAAAAAATTATCTACAGATATTGATTATGAAGAAATAAAAGGATTAAGTTTAGAGGCAAGACAAAAATTAAACAAACAAAAACCTTTATCTGTTGGCCAAGCTTCTAGAATATCAGGTGTTTCACCTGCTGATATATCAGTACTTTTGATATATTTAAGTCAAAATAATATGAGGTAAGTGTGAGGTTTTCATATGAAAATAAATGAATTAGATTTTAAAAATACTTTAAGAGAAGAAGCTTTAAATATAGATATAGAGCTTACAAATAGGCAATTAGAAAACTTTGAAAAATATAAAGAACTACTTGTTGAATGGAATGAAAAAATGAATTTAACAGCCATTACAACAGACTACGATGTTATAATGAAACATTTTGTCGATTGTTTGGAGATAGTTAAGTATATAGAAAAAAGAAGTAAGGTTATCGATGTAGGAACTGGTGCAGGTTTTCCTGGTGTAGTAATAGCTATATATTTTGAAAATGATATAGATATAACTTTACTTGACTCTTTAAATAAAAGATTAATATTTTTAGAAGAAGTTATAAAAACATTAGATTTAAAACATGTAAATATAGTTCATGCAAGAGCAGAAGAATATGTTCAAAATGAACTCATAAGAGAAAGTTATGATGTAGTGGTATCAAGAGCTGTAGCTCCATTAAATGTACTTTTAGAATATGATATACCATACTTAAAAGTAGGAAAGAAAGCTTTGTTTTTAAAAGGAAACAATGTAAAAGAAGAAATAGAACAAGCAAAAAATGCATTAAATATTTTACATTCTGAAATATCTAATATATATACATATAAATATATTATAGGTGAAGAAGAATATAACAGAAATGTGCTAGAAATAATAAAGAAAAAGGAAACAAATAAAAAGTATCCAAGAAATTATGGAAAAATCAAAAAGCAGCCATTGTAGCGAAAATAGACGATATACTTGACATATATGATATAATGTTCGTACATAATCATATGTGTCATTTTTTATATAATTATATTTAAAGAAGGTATTTGTAATGTGTGAATATGCGAGTGAATATGTGGCCCAAGAAATTAATCTAAAGATTGCAATAAAAACAAAGGTAATGCTTATAAAGGAGCGGCGTGAAAAATTAAAAGAAAATGAAACATTTTGTGTTAATTCTCAGATTAAAAATCAGGTATATAATGAAATTATAGCGGTTAATAAAAAAGTAGAAGAGTTTGCTTTCGTTTTAAAAGTAGCAAGTAAAACATATGATAGCTCATTAGCTGATGAGTGGTACAAGAAAAGTAGCTTCTTTAGGCTTGTTGAAGATATTAACGACAATTTAAAAGTTACCATAGGAAAAGTTAAAGAAAATTGGGATTCAAGGTTTGTAGAAAATATTTTTAATATGCTTGAAATAATATATGATAAGCTAAAGGTAGTGTATGATAATAGAGCAGGTGCAGAGTTATTGGAAAGTATTCTTTCTGAAAACGAGAGAAACTATGAAGAAGTTATTGATAATTCGAAAGAAATAATAGGGTATAATTCACTTTTAGCAGAAGGTTATATAACTTCACATGAGGAATTTCCTGTAATCGAAAAATTATATGAATATTCTAAAATATTAAATAATATAGATTATAGTACATTTTATAGCCATTCTTTTAATACAATACCTTTTATTAGCAAAATAAACAATATTTTGGGATTTTTCCTAACTGAACTTAATAAAGTTGAAGAAATTGAAGATAAAGCTTTACTCAATGCTATTATCCACTACTTATACCGATGTGTTAAATCTTGTGATATTTTAATAAAAGCTATAAATGAACTATAAAGTATGAACAGATAAAGCTAAATAAAAAAAGAGCAAAAAACAAGAAATTTGTATTTTACTCTTTTTTTTTGTTTTAAAATGTAATATAATATATTCACGAGGTGAAATTAACGTGGCAAAAGTTATATCAATAGCAAATCAAAAGGGAGGAGTAGGTAAAACTACTACTGCTGTTAATTTAAGTGCATGTATAGCACAAAAAGGAAAAAAAGTATTATTAATAGATATTGACCCTCAAGGTAATGCAACTAGCGGTCTTGGCGTAGAGGCGCATGAAGATGAATCAATATATAATGTATTAGTAGAAGACTTAGAAATTTCTAAAACTATACATAAAACAATGTTAAAAAAATTGGATGTTTGTCCTGCAAATATTAATCTTGCTGGGGCTGAAATTGAGCTTGTATCAATGGTTTCAAGAGAAACTAGATTAAAAGAAGCTGTTGAAAGTATAAGGGATGATTATGATTATATATTAATTGATTGTCCTCCATCTTTAGGGCTAATAACACTAAATGCTTTTACAGCATCTGATAGTGTTCTTGTACCAATTCAATGTGAATATTATGCTTTGGAGGGATTAGGTCAGCTTGTAAATACAATAAAATTAGTGCAAAAAAGATTAAATAAAAATCTTGAAATAGAAGGGGTTGTACTTACAATGTATGATTCGAGAACTAATCTATCAACAGAAGTTGCAAATGAAGTAGAAAAGTATTTTGGTAATAAAGTGTTTCAAACAATAATACCAAGAAATATTAGATTAAGTGAAGCTCCATCTCATGCGCTTCCTATATCACTTTATGACCCGACTTCTAAAGGCGCAGAAAAGTACAAGAAGTTAGCAAGTGAAATAATAAAATTAAATAATGGAAAAGGGGTATAATTAATGGCTAAAACTAAAGGTTTAGGTAGAGGATTAGATGCATTTTTTGGTGATGATATAAAGGAAGTAGAAGAAGTTGTTAAACCAAAAAAAGAGAAAAAATATAAAGAGATTGATAAAGTAGTAGAACTAAATATTACAGAAATTGAACCTATGCTTAATCAACCTAGAAAGGTATTTGATAAGGAAAAATTAGAAGAACTTACAAATTCTATAAAAGAACATGGAGTACTACAACCAATTTTAGTAGTTAAAGATGAAAATGGATATACAATAGTAGCAGGTGAAAGAAGATGGAGAGCTGCTAAAAACGCTGGTCTTAAAGAAATTCCTGCTATTATAAAAGACTATACTGATGGTAAGAAAAAACAAGTAGCGTTAATAGAAAATATTCAAAGAGAAGATTTAAATATTGTTGAAATAGCTAAAGCAATAAAAGAACTTATGGATATTGATGGATATACTCAATCAGAGGTGGCAAAAATCACTGGTAAGTCACTTCCAACAGTATCTAATATAACTAGGCTTTTAAAATTACCAGATGAAGTATTAGATTACTTATTAGAAGGAAAACTTGTAGAAGGTCAAGCTAGGGCTTTACTTGCTTTAGATGATAAAGAAAAACAAATAGAAATCGCTAAAAAAATAATAGAAAAAAAGCTTACAGTAAGAGAGGTTGAAAAGATTATTTATGGTGCCGATGATTATGCCAGAAAAGCAAATAAAAAACAACCAAAAACTGTATACTATCAAAAAATAGAAGATAGCTTAAAAAATTATTTTGGTTATAAAGTAAAAATTGATTCTAACAAGAAACATCAAAAACTTATTATTGAGTACAACGATGAGGAAGGATTAAATAGCTTGCTTGATAAACTAGACATAAAACTGTAGGTGAATAAAATGATAGCAAAAACAGGTAGAGCGGTTATAATAGATGATAATAATGATGTTATATTTATAAAAAGAACAAAATTTAATGAAGATATGTCTATAAAAAATATATACTATACTTTCCCAGGTGGACATTTAGAAGGTGAGGAAACTTTTGAAGAAGCTACCGTTAGGGAAGTATATGAAGAATTAGGTGTAAATATATTATTAGATAAAGAATTTATTCATTTATTCAATGAAGAACTAAATAGAGATGAAGTTTTCTATATTTCACATATAATAAGTGGAAAAATTGGAACTGGAAATGGTCCAGAATTCCAAGTAGTAGATTATCTTAAATATGGTAAATATGATATTGTTAAGATTAATAAAAGTGAACTAACTAACTATAATATACTTCCAATAGAAGTAAAAGAAAAAATATTGGAAGAATTATAAAAAGTATAGTAAAAAGTATTGACAAAATAAAAAAAACTGGTATAATTATTATTGTACTGGTTACTTGGAAGCGTGTCCGAGTGGTTTAAGGAGTCAGTCTTGAAAACTGATGATGTCGCAAGGCACCGTGGGTTCGAATCCTACCGCTTCCGCCAAAGAAAATAGCGGAAATAAAATAAGTTTCCGCTATTACAGTATATGGAGACGTACCCAAGTGGTGAAGGGGGCAGTTTGCTAAACTGCTAGTGTCCGTTAGGGCAGCGGAGGTTCGAACCCTCTCGTCTCCGCCAAATAAAAAAATCTGTAAAACCTTTAAAATAGGTGATACAGATTTTTTTTAAAATTTGGTTATATTTATGTTATTAAAATACATGTTAATAGTGCTAGTTATTAATAATTGTAGTTCACTGTTACTTGCTTTTTGTATATTAATGTGATATAATCTTCGTACTAAGGAAAATTAGTTCTCATAATAATTTAAGGAGGAATTTATAATGTCAAATGAAAGATTTATAGAAAATTTAATTGTTATTGATAATGCCTGGGGAAATATAAGTATTCCGCCTGCATTTTGCAACATTTTATATCATCCAGCTGTGCAAGCTTTAAAGTTTAAAAAGCAGTTGGGGATGACGGCAAGAAATCCTAGTTTTTCTGGAGGCTATCATACGCGGTATGACCATGCAATAGGGGTTTATCATGTAGCTACTAAGCTTGTAAGCGCCTGTAAAAGAAAATTCAAAAATTTCTTTGAAATAACTGAAAAGGAAGAAAATGCTTTTTATTTAAGTGCATTACTTCACGACCTTGGACATAAAAGCGGTTCTCATGCTTTTGAAAGATTTACTAAAATTAGTCACGAGGAAGAAACATATAATGCAATATTAAAGATGAAAAGCGAAATTGACAAGATTTTTGGTGAAGGTACGTGTTACTATGTACTTGAAATTTTGGGCGATAAAAATAAAATAAAAAAGGAGGCTGCTCAAAAAGAAAGTAATAAAATAGATTTGCTTTTTGTTTTGTCTGAACTTATGATAGGATCGGTGGATATTGATAGGATAGATTATGTCATAAGGGACTATTTAAATATATATGGAGAAAAGAAAGATTTTTCTGTATTATTTGAACATATGGAACTTGAACTTGTAAATAATCGTCCTAAGATTGTTTTTAATGAATCTGCTCTTGATATTTTGGAAGATTATTTAATGACAAGATTTAGACTGTATAATGAGGTTCATTTTCATCCAAATGTTATTATTCAAGATGAGTATTTTAAAAAATTTATCTTATCTCATTATAGTCCTGATACAATAGATCTTTATTTTACAGAAACTCAGCTTAATTTTGCTGTTTCTGATGTTGATATCACTGACATAAAAGAAAAAAGGTTTATTGACCTATTAGATTATGGCGATTTTTCATCTATTTTGTACAAAAGATTTGAGTCAAAGCAGGAGGCTGATATTTTTTGGATAAAGCTTTCCACTTTGATTGATACAGAGGATACAACTTATTGTGGCTATTTGAAAAGAAAAGTCACAATATATGATAAAGAGAAAAATAGTATATTGTTAAAATCTAATTGTGAAATTGTTGATTTTACCAATATTTCAAAAATAATTAAAGATAAAATATCTCAAAATACAATATGCATTTATGTAGATATGATTCTTTTAAAAGAGAGGTTATTTGACAAGAGTTTAATGACAATAGAGCAGATCAATGATAAACTATCATTTGTAAATTCACTTTTTACTAGTTCTGATAAAGAAGTAGAATATAAATTTACCTTGTCAGATGTAAAAGGAATAGATGATGAAGATAACACTGTGGAAGTGAATATTATTAAAAAACTGTTTGAAAAATGTTCTAATATTGCTTCTACAATGAAAGAACAAGTTAACGAAGATGTTTATTATTACGTCCCTGATATTTTTGAGGCTAAAGATGGTTCTGTAAGGATAAGACATGTAGATGGTAAAATAAAGCCTACAATTAAGTTCACATTAGAAGATGAAACTTCTATAACTAAACGTGATGAACATAATTTCCAGAATATGTCTGAGGAGGAATTCTTGAATGTTGCAAACAAGATTTTAAATGAAAAGGGATTTTGTGTTGACTTAGTAAAAGAGCATGCAACTTTAAAAATAAAAACTATAAGAAGATTGTATACTATTAAAAAGAATAATTCGACTATTGAATTAGCTTTGGATAAGTCAATGTATACCAGTGATAGAAATAGCAAGCCAGCTTTTGATCTTATGATAGAAATAGAATTAAAGAAAGGGGAAACTCTAGAATTATGGAAATTCGTTAATAATATGAAAGATTGGCTGGGAAAGGAAAATCTTGTGGTTTGTAGCGAATCAAAACTCTCTAGAGCTGTAAAGGCTTTAAGATAAACATGTTAATAAATCATTAAAATAATTAGAAAAAAATAGAGCTAAGTTCAAATTTGACTTAGCTCTATTTTTTGATTTTAGAAGAGTCTTATATAATCATCAATGACATTTGCACAGTGATAATCTCCATTTTTTTGATATACATCTTTTGCGCAAATTAGAAAATCCCGAATTCTTGAATCATATGATTCGGTATCTTCCTGAATTGCCTGGTCACTGAGCCGAGTTGCGTCATTTAAATAATATGAAGCCATTGAATACTCTTCCCAAGTTAGTCTTCTTTCCAACTCTTTGCTTAAATCTCTTCTTGAATTAGCCATGACAGCTACCTCCTCAAAATTATTAAATTTTGTTCATCTAATGTTAGAACAATAATATTATAGCACAAAAGTAAAGTTATGTCAACAAACAAAGCAAAAAATAAATGCGCAATAATAAAAACTTTTTAAGTGCAAAGTTCATATATTAATTATAGGAGGTGGATTATTTGGAAGCTTTTATTTTGCAATTTCATGAAAATAAATTAATAATACTCTTTCTTTTTGCAGTTGTAATAGATGTATTTTTTGGAATTTTAAGATCGATTAAGCAAAAAAAGATTAATTCAAATATTGGTATAAGTGGATGTATAAGAAAAGCAGCTATGATAGCTACAGTAGTATTTTTATTCTTTGTAGATAGAATAATTAATATTAATTTTCTATTTATTATTCCAGAAGAATGGCTTAAATTTATAGGTACAGAGAAAATAGGTTTAAGTGAGTTATTTGCTATATTTTATATGTTATTTGAAATATTAAGTATACTAAAAAACATGGCGCTTCTTGGCATTCCAGTACCTAAGGTTAGTAAATATTTAGAAGATAAATTACAATATTTTACTAATGAGTTTAAAAATAAAAATGGATAGCAAAGAAGCTATCTATTACATATAATATATGGGGTGAAAAATTATGAATTTAAGAGAATTTGGAGATTGGGCATTAAGAGAAGGAAGTGTTGCTAACCCACCACCAAATTATAAATATAAAGGTGAGTGCGTAAGTCTTATACAACAACTTTTATACCAGGTATTAGGAATACCATTTAAGGCTAGAGGAAATGCAAAAGATTGGGCAAATAATCCAGACGTGTTAAGTTATTTTAACAAATTATCTTCGGGTACAAGCTTACAAAAAGGTGATATATTAGTATATGGAAGTAACTATGGCGGAGGATATGGACATCTAGGGTTTATAGATGCAAATGGCAAATATTTTGATCAAAATGGAATTAACAGTAGAAGAGTTGGATATCAAGATAAACCTTTTGGTGGGTATATATGTGTGTTAAGGAGTAAAACAAGAATGAAAATAGATAATGATAGTGAGTTTTGGGTAAGAGTAGATAAAGCTGAAGCTAATGTAAGGAAGGAACCTAATACAAGTTCAAGTATTGTAATGCAACCAGGTGGAGCTGATTGTTTGAAAAAGGGAGATACTTTTAAGGCAGTGGAACTAGTTGATGGTGAAAATGTAAATGGAAATAATAAATGGTATAAATCATCAAAAGGAAACTATGTATGGTCACAAGGGCTAACTAGAATATAACGAAAAAACAATAGAAGGTACTAAAATTTATTAAAAAGGACCTTCTATTATTTTTTTACATTCTTAGTATAAATGTTGATTCGAAAACATTTAAAATTTCAGAAATAAGTAACATTATACCACAAATTTTACCAACAGCCATAAGTGAAGCAAATGGATTTAGAATTATTACAAGACCTATTATGAAAGTAATAATTGAAAAGATAACGACTGTTTTCCAACTAGTATTAGAAAGATCTTTTAAGCTAAATGCAATTTGAAGCTTTATTATACTTTCTATTATAATCCATGCACCAATAACCCAAGTTAAAATTGTGTTTATTGTTTGAGCATTTATAATAATTACAACGCCAAGTATTGTTGTAATTACTCCTACAATAAGTTTTAGACTAAATGCTTTAACTTCTTGAGGACTTGTGAAATATGTAATAAGTTCAACAAGCCCAGTGATACCTACAATTACACCTATTATTATAGTAATAGTGTTAAGAGATGTAGTTGGATCAGCTATTAAAAATATAGAAAGAATAATTAAAGCAAGTGATATTAAAATGTTATATCTGTTATATTTCTTTATATAATTTTCCATAAATTTACCTCCTTATATAAATTTAGTATAACACAAAAAATAAAAAAAGTTAACATTATAATTAAATTTATTTAAAATAAATTTGTTGATCAATTGTTTCTTGAAAAATAAAGCAAATGATGTATAAAGTTAACAATATACGCAAATAGTTTTTTATTTACTTTTTTAAAATCCTATGGTATAATTTTTTCATAAAAATATACATTCTGTTTCAAATTTGAAAGGAGAATTAAAATGGAAAGTGATCAGTTTAAAAGTTTAGTAGAAAAATTGGAAGAAAAAGAAAGTATAAAAAAAGAAATGCTCTCAAATGATAGTTATATTAAGTGGCTAGAGCATTTTACTAAAGAGTTCCCAGATTTTAATCACGATAGTTGGCTTTATTCACCAGAAGAAATTTCAAAAGAGGATTATGAAAATGTAATAAAAATAACTGAGTTTTTTGAAATAATAGATGAATATGCGGATAATAATTATATTTACTTAAAGGGTATTCCATCAGGGAGATATTATACAATAAGCTATAATAGTGTGCTATATCAGATATATGTTATTATAGGCCAAGAAACAGTTTTTGGATGCAATAGAGTAGAAAGTGAAGAAGAAATCGGATCGGATGCAATCAGTTATGAAGATATTAAAGAAAATAGGGATAGTGAAAGGAAGATATTCATTGATGAAAAAATTGAAGAACTTTCAACAAAAATATCTGAACTAATTGAAGCTGGCATTCCAATAGAGGCAATTGAAGATTGTATTAAAAAATTAAAAGTTAAAAAAAATAAAATTAGAATAAATACTTAAAAGAAAAATTACTTTTAAGTATTTATTTTTTGTAATTAAATATAATTAATATATGAAGTATGAGTTAGCGTTTAAAATATTAATAATAATGAGCATAGTAGGCGGAGGAAGTAGTTTCCTAGGTGGGTTATTTAGTTGTTTCTTTAGCACTAAAAATAAAAAAATAATTGCCTCACTATATGAAGTAACAGCAGGAATAATGACAGCTATTGTGTGCTTTGATATGATACCAGAAAGCGTTCAAATTTCAAATATTTTTTTAGTATTATTTGGAATAATTATTGGAACATCTTTAATATTAGTACTTGATGGTTATATCCAAAGATATGAAAGAAATACAAATATAAATATTACACAAAAAGATTCTCTTGTAATTATGATTTCTATGGCTTTTCACAACTTAATAGAAGGAATTGCAATAGGTTCATCATTTTGTTATTCCTTTTCATTAGGACTTACAGTTTTAATTTCTATGATACTTCATGATATACCAGAAGGAATGGTAGTTGGAATTATAACTAAAGTAGAAAGTAAAAATAATATGAAAACATTAAAAAATTCTTTTTTGTCAGGAGTAATTACTGGTTTAGGAGCTTTGGTAGGATATATCTTGGGTGAAATAAATGGTATATACATTTCTCTTTGTTTATCAGTTGCAGCAGGTTGTATGCTATATATTGTATCATGTGATTTAATACCAAATTCAAAATATATTACAAAGGATAAAAAAGTGTATCTAGTATATATAGTGGGTATATTAATAGGTCTTTTAATGACAAAAATTTAATTAAAATATATAAAATGAATAGAGATTTTTCTATTCGTTTTTTCTTTATCTAATATATATTTGTTTTTAATTAAAATAGTGTATTTTTTTCTATGTAAAAGCCAATATTAATAATATCTAAAATTAATAACAAACTTCATAATTATTATGTGTATTTAATTGACTTTAAGCCTTAAATATGATAAGATATTTTTGGAAAAATTTAGGTAAAGGTTAAGATGATGTATGAAAAAAATAATATTTATTTGTACTGGAAATGTATGTCGTAGTCCTATGGCAGAACATTATATGCAAGAAAAAGTAACTAAAATGAATAAGCAAAATGATTATTTAATTGACTCTTGTGGAATATATGGCGAAGTTGGCCAAAAAGCAACAAATAATGCCATTATAGCAATTAAAGACTATGGAGTAAATATGGAGTCACATAGGGCAAAAAGCATTTATGATGTAAAACTTGAAGATTATGATTTAATTATAACTCTTACAGAAGCTCATAAGAAAAACTTAATTGTATTATTTCCAAATGTAGAAGATAAGGTATATACATTAAAAGAATATGTTTCTCCAAATATTGAGTATAAAGATATTGATGATCCTTGGGGATACAGTTTAGAAGTATATAAATCATGTGCAAAAGAGATTGTTAAATATGTAGATAAACTAACAGAAAAGTTTTAAAGGATGTAGATAAAATGATAATAATAGGTTCAGATCATGCGGGAATAGAGTTAAAAGAAAAAATTATTAATTATTTTAAAAAAGAACATGTTGAATACTTAGACGTTATGCAAGGAGTTGACCAAACAGGTGATGATTATCCTGATGTTGCAAAAGTGATTTGTCTAGAGGTATTAAAAAGTAAAAATAATTTAGGTATTGCAATTTGCGGTACAGGAATAGGAATATCGATTGCTTGCAATAAAATAAAAGGAATAAGAGCTGCAAACTGTACAGATGAGATGATGGCTGAAATGTCAAGAAAGCACAATGACGCTAATATTTTGGCTCTTGGTGCAAGACTTAAATTCGCTGAAAAATTTAGTAATGTAGAGAAAATAGTAAATGTATTTATAAATACTTTTTTTGAAAATGGAAGACATGAAAGAAGAATAGAGAAAATAACGTCTTTAGAAGGTGGTAATTAGTATGGCAGCGGTATATAGTATAATAGGCATTACTTTTTTGCTAGCTTTAGGATTAACTCCTCTTACTATAAAGCTTGCACATAAATTTAATTTAGTAGATATTCCTTCGGATAAAAGAAGAATTCACAAAAAACCTATGCCAAGAGTAGGAGGAATAGCTATAGTCCTTTCTATGTTTATTGGATTATTTATTTATTATTTCTTCACAAAGGACATAGAATCAATAGCTTTAAATAACAAATTTTGGGGATATGCAATTGGAGCTTTTATAATAGCACTTATGGGAATAATAGATGATGTTATAAATTTAAGAGCAAGATATAAGTTCTTTTTTCAACTTGCAGCAGGTATAGTAGTTTATTATTTTGGTATAAGAATATCAGGTTTTAAAATACCATTTTTATATACAGATATAATAAATTTTGAAATATTAGATTTTCCAATAACTTTACTTTGGGTAATAGGTGTTACAAATGCAGTTAATTTAATAGATGGTCTTGATGGACTGGCAGCTGGAATTTCTGCAATATCTGCTACAGCACTTCTTACAATATTTATTGCAACATCTGCAAGTTTGGAAGCTATTATAATAACAGCAGTACTTGTTGGAGCAACACTTGGATTTTTACCATATAATTTTAATCCAGCTAAGACATTTATGGGAGATGTAGGATCTAACTTTTTAGGATTTACTCTTTCAGTTGTTTCAATTTTGGGATTTGCTAAAGGGTATACAATTCTTGCAATTATTGTTCCAATTCTTGCACTTGGAGTACCAATATTTGATACAGTTTTTGCAATGGTAAGACGTTTTGTAAAAGGTCAACCAATGCTTAAACCAGATGGAGCGCATATACATCACAGATTGTTAAAAAGAGGATTTAATCAACGACAAGCAGTTCTTATCCTTTATACTATAACAAGTGTCCTTTGCATTATATCAGTTGTTATGATATCAGCAGACATTTGGAAACTTTTACTGCTTATTATTTCCCTTATTTGTTTTGTAGTTATAGGAATTATAAGTATGAAGAAACCAAATGAAGAAGATGATGTAAAAGAAGAATTTAAACAACATGAAGAAAATAAATAATAAAAATTTTTAAAATCATAAATAATAAGTATTAATTTATTAAAAAAATATATAATAATTGAAGGGAGATATTTTAAATGAAAGAAGAATTATTAAATGATTTAAAAGAAGCAATGAAAAATAAAGACACAATAAAAAAAGATACAATAACTTGTTTAAGAGCAGCTATTTTACAAGTAGAAAAAGATACACAAAAAACTTTAACTGAAGAAGAAATGAGTGCAATAGTTGCAAAAGAAGTAAAAAAAAGAAAAGAATCTATAGAAGATTATGTTAAAGGTGGAAGAGAAGATATAGTAGAAAATTTAAATAAAGAAATTGAAATTTTATCTAAATACTTACCAGAGCAATTAACTAAAGAAGAAATAGAAGCTTTAGTTTTAGAAGCAATATCTAATACAGGCGCTGCTTCTCCTAAAGATATGGGAAAAGTAATGCAATATTTAAGACCTAAAACAGCTGGAAAAGCTGATGGAAAAATGGTAAGTGACATAGTTAAAGAAAAACTAAATAATATGTAGTAAAAAAAGCCAAGCATTTTTCCTTGGCTTTTAGTTTTAATAATAGGATTTAAGGAGGTTTTTTATGATAAACATATACAAAATAAATAAGGAGAAATTTAAAAGCATTTATTTTTCAGTGAATTTTACAATGAATGTAAATTCTGAAAAAGAAGTAAGTGAAAACGCTGTGCTTTCATCTTTACTTTCAAAGTCATGTAAAAAGTATAAAAATCAAATGGAAATTGAAAAGTATTTGTATAGCTTGTATGGTGCACAGTTTGTAGTAAATGCAGAAAAATTTGGAGATGTGTATAATATAGAATTTGCAGCTGAGGTTATAAATAAGAAATTCTTACCAGAAAAAAAGGATACTCTAAGAGAAATTATTGAATTCATGTATAATATAATATTTGTGTCTAATTTAGAGAATAAATTATTTGATGATAAATTACTAGAAAGAGAAAAAGAAGTTATTTTAGAAAAAATTAGAACTAAAAAAGATGAAAAGTTAAAGTATGCAGTAACAAAAATGGAAGAATTAATGGGAAAAGGTACTGGTTTTGGAATGTATCTTTATGGAAATGAAGAAGCCGTAAAAAATATATCAAATAAAGAGCTATATGAGGCATATAAAAGACTTTTAAATAATTCATGTGTAACAGTTATATTATCAGGAAATTTGGAAGGATATGATGATGTAGAGGGGCTTGTAAAGGAAATTTTTAAAGAAGAATTAGATAGTAAAATATCATATGAAGATTTAATTACAAATGCAAGCAAAGAAGAAACTAAGTTAAACAAAATAGAAGAAGTAGAAGAAAAATCTGATACAACACAAAGTGTATTAAGTTTAGGATTAGGAGTAGAAGACTATAAAATAGAAGAATTCTACGCTTTAAATTTATACAATGCAATACTTGGAGCTACTCCTAGTTCAAAGTTATTTCAAAATTTTAGAGAAAAAGAATCTTTAGCATATACTGTAAGGTCAAGATATTATAGGTTTAAATATATGCTTGTAATATATGCTGGTATAGAAAATAAAAACTATAAAAAAGCTATTGAAGTTATTAAAAAGCAGATTAACGATATAAAAGATGCTAAAGTAACTAAAGAAGAATTTAATGCTGCAAAAGAAAGCTTAATTGCTGATTTAAATGAATGGGATGATTCAAAGATTGCACTCGCTAAAATGTTATTATCTAATTTGTTTATTTACAAGGATAACAGTTTAAAAATAGAAGATATGATTAAAAAGATGCAGGCAGTTACTTTAGAAGAAGTAATAGCTGTAGCCCAAAAAGTAAAATTAGAAAAAATATTTTTCCTAGGGGGTGAAGAAAATGAATAAAAGTGAAGTAGAAATTTGTAAAACTCTTGATGAAAATACATATAAACAAGTTTTAAAAAACGGATTAGAAGTGTATATATGCAAGAAAAAAGGCTTTAAGAAAAAAATAGGAATGTTTGGAACTAAATATGGCTCTGTAATTAACAATTTTGTTGATATACAAACTGATAAAAAAATAAAAGTTCCTGATGGAATAGCACATTTTTTAGAGCACAAGTTATTTGAACAAGAGGGAGAAAATGCTTTAGATTTATTTTCGAAAATAGGTGTTTCATCTAATGCATATACAACTTTTGACCATACAGTATATTTCTTTGAAACTATGGATAAATTTGAAGAAGGAATGAAACTATTAATAAAACTTGTAAAGACACCTTACTTTACTGATGAGAATGTACAAAAGGAACAAGGAATAATAGCTCAAGAAATTAAGATGTATGATGATGATCCAAATTTTGTAGTATATTTTAATGCGTTAAGAGCAATGTATAATACTAATCCAGTAAGAATTGATATAGCAGGTACAGTTGAGTCAATTTCGCATATAACCAAAGAATATCTATATACATGTTATAACACATTCTATAGTCCACAAAATATGTTTATAGTAATTGTAGGAGATGTAGATGTTGATGGTACAATTAGTCTAATTGAAGAAAATTTAAGATTATATGAAAGTGATTATGATAATAAAAAAGAGATTAAAAAAATAGAAACATTTAGTGATAAAGAAAAAGAATGTATATGTAAAAAAGAAGAAGTTAAAAAAATGGATATATATATGCCACAAATTTGCATAGGATATAAACTAGATGTAGTAGATGGAAAAGAAGCTATGAAGAGAAATATAATTTGTGATATTGTATCTGATTTGTATTTTTCTAAAATGACTAAGTTTTATGAAGAAGAGTATAAAAAAGGTATTTTAAGCGAAGAACCAAGCCTTTCATATGAGGGAACTTCAAGCTTTTCACATGCTTTAGTTTTTGCAAGTTCTATACAGATAGATAAATTAAAAGAAGATTTATTAAAGTATTTAGAGGAAATAAAAAATACCCCTATTAACGAGGATATGTTTGAACTTATTAAGAAGAAAAAAATAGGCGAAATGATAAGAAGGGCGGATAGTTTAAATGTAAGTTATAGGAGAATAATAGAAGCATTACTTGGTAAAATTGATATTTACGAAGATGTAAATATTTTAGAAAATATTACTAAAGAGGATATTAGTGAATTTTTAAAATTATTAGATGGAGAAAAACAAGTTATATCAATAGTAAGGGAAAACAATTAAGTTAAAAAATGTGAAACAATTAATAAAGAAATTTACACAATTGTTTCACATTTTTAATTTATAAAATTATATTGAAATATATTTAGTAATGTAATTTAATAGTAGGAGTGCAAACAGAAAAAGTGTATTAAATAATGTAAATAGTAAAATGTACTCCTTGAATTTTTTTGGCATATGTTTTAAAAATTCTTTTAAAGTAATTAAACTTGCAAGTGAAGATATTAATATACCAAGTGATCCTATATTTACAGATATAAGTAAATCTTTATAGTTATTAGTAAATTTAGATAAGAATATGGCAGTAGGAACGTTACTTATTAATTGACATGATAATATTCCTGTAACAAGTGTGTTTTTATTTACAATTTCCGAAAAGAAATCTTTGATAATATCAATTCTAGCCATATTACCTGAAAAAATAAAAAACACAAAGAATGTAGCAAGCAGAGCATAATCAACTTTATATAAAATTTTAAAATCAGTTAATAAAAATGTAATTATACATGTGATAAGCATTATATAAGTAGGGATTATTCTAAATATTGATAATATAACTATAATAAATAATATTGAATATATAGTTAATTTTTTTCTGTCGATTGTAAAATTTTCTTTTTCTTTTAATTCTAAATTTTCATTTTTTATAAAAGATATACATATTAACAAAAGAAAGGCTACTACTATAGTATAAAAAAACAAAATACTAAAAAATTCAAAAGTATTTATATTATAATAAGAATACAAGTATAAATTTTGCGGGTTACCATAAGGAGTAATCATTCCTCCCATGTTTGCAGCGATAGTTTGCATTATAAATGTAAAAGCTAAATATTTATCGTTACCAGTTGAGTGTAAAACTATATAGGTAAG
This sequence comes from uncultured Clostridia bacterium, assembly GCA_934132895.1. Classification (GTDB taxonomy): domain Bacteria; phylum Bacillota; class Clostridia; order TANB77; family CAG-465; genus CAG-465. Next base: position 1,149 of record CAKPAG010000010.1, on the reverse strand, counting down.
TGGTAGAAATGTAATAAGCGACATATCGTTTGCAACAATCATATCAAAGAAAAATGTGCCAAAAACTAATACTAAGATAATAGACTTTCTAGTGTGAAATTTCATTATAAGTTTTCTTGAAATTAATTCGAATATATTGGTCTTTTTTAACCCTGCAACGACAGCTAACATAGAAAATAAAGTAGCTAAAGTAGTAAAGTCAAAATAATCTATGTAATTTTTGTCGGGTGGTACAAAAAAGCAAGTTATTATTGTAAGTAAGATAGCTATACTTAATACTAGTTCTTTTTTTATGAAATTAGCTATACTTGATGAAATTTTTTTCATATATTTTACCTCTATATATACATTTTAACACAAAATAAAAATTAAAAAAAGTAAAAATTACGTTTTTTGTATTGAAAATGTAGAATTCTTGTGATAGTATGTTATTATTAGGAGGTAAATAGGAATGGATAATAAGTTTTTAAATGATTTAAAAGATATGGTAAATGAAAATGTAGAAACTAGAAAAGACAAAGAGTTAGAAGATTTAAAAGGTCTAGAAATAGGATCACAGTTACATGAAGATTGGAGAAAAACTAGATTAAGAGAAGATGGGAGTTATGAACCAAGATGGAAGAAAGTCAAAGACAAAGAATTTGAATTTAAAGAATCAAATACATGTAGAAAAAATAAAGATGGAGATGTAGAAATTGATATTGCAAATATGAATTTTAATGAATTATCAAGTGACTGGAAGTATGAAAATCTGGAAGCTGGTAAAGTAGTAGCAAAATTAGTAGGCAATAAAACTGAATTATCTGATGAAGAAAGAGATAAAATGGCTACAATTATACATGAGGAATGGTTAAAGAGAAATGATTGGGTATTTGATAAAGAATATGGAAATCCAGCTCAGGCTGTACCTTTTGCAAATTTAAGTGAAGAAGAAAAAAATAAAGATAGAGACCAATTAAAGTTTGGAATAGATTTAAATAAGAAATTAGAAACAGGTAGCATAACCAAAAAGAAATTAAAAGAAAAATTTGAAATGAATAAAGAAAAAAATATATAAATTAAAGATCTGGCTTTTTGAGCATATCGGATAGTTTGTGTAAACTAGAATAAACTTTCTATGATATTTAAATAGATGCTATATTAAAAATA
>CAKPAG010000009.1 GCA_934132895.1 uncultured Clostridia bacterium | reverse complement strand
ATGATTATTTTTATTTTATCATAGAAAGGTTTTTTTTACTACTCTTAGTTTACACAAATTTTTCTACATGCTCTTTAAACTAATCTTTCAGTTACTTTTATTTTAATGAAACAATAGTTACTCCATAACTTCCTTCAAAATAATTGCCTAGTCTATACGAATTAACATTTGGGTTTTCTTTTAAATATTTATGTACAGCATTTCTTAATATACCTCCATGTTTGCCATGGATTATTTTAACTATTTTAACATTTCTATATAATGCTTCTTCGATGAAAGAATCCACATTGAATAAAGCTTCTTCTACAGTTTGATGTCTAACCATTATTTCTGGTATAAATTCTAAATTAGCAGTTTCATAATTAGATTTATTATCAAATGTTATTTTAATAGAGTTACTTTGTCTTGGTTTACTTTTATCTGTTTTTGATATATTTGACATGTCTGTTATTATATTTTTATCATTTACGCAAATAACGCACTTGTTATTCTTAGATATTTCTATAATTCTACCTGTAATGGAAGAATTATTAAGTGTTACGATATCACCAACTAAATACATATTTTTTACCTCAGAAATATTATATCATATTTTAACTTAATTTAACAGAAAAAAACAATTATTTCTTAATATTACTTGATTGTAAAGAATAAAATTGATATAATATTTAGGTAAATATTTGAAGAGGGATTAAATGGATAAACAAAAATATATAAGAAATTTTAGTATAATAGCACATATTGATCATGGAAAGTCTACGCTTGCAGATAGATTACTTCAACTTACTGGAACAGTTGAAAGTAGGGATATGCACGCACAGCTCTTAGATAACATGGATATAGAACGTGAACGTGGAATAACAATAAAGTCACAATCCGTAAGAATGAAATATAAAGGAAAAGATGGAAATGAGTATATTCTTAATTTAATTGACACTCCAGGACATGTTGATTTTAACTATGAAGTGTCACGTTCTTTGGCAGCTTGTGAAGGAGCAATACTTGTTGTAGATGCAGCTCAAGGAGTGGAAGCACAAACTTTAGCTAATGTATATTTAGCATTAGAGAATAATCTTGAAATAATACCTGTTATAAATAAAATTGATTTACCAAATGCAAGACCTGATGAGATTAAGGAAGAGATTGAAGAAGTAATTGGACTTGATGCTGAGAACGCACCTTGTATATCTGCTAAAACAGGACTTAATGTAGAAGAAGTATTAGAGAAAATTATAACTGATATTCCTGCTCCTAAAGGGAATGAAGGAAATCCTACTACTGCCCTTATATTTGATTCAATATATGACAATTATAAAGGGGCACTGGCTTTTGTAAGGATAATGGATGGAAAAGTAAAAAAAGGTGATGTTATTTTTACAATGTCTAATGGTAAAGAGTTTGAAGTAGTAGAAGTTGGATATTTTAAAGCAGGTGGATATAAAGAAACAGAAATTTTGACCGCAGGTGAAGTTGGATATATATCTGCAAGTATAAAAAATGTATCAGATATTAGAGTGGGAGATACCATAACTTTAAAGAGTAATCCTGCAAGTGAACCTTTAAAAGGGTATAAAGAAGTAAAATCTATGGTATACTCTGGTATATTTCCTGCAGATGGTTCAGATTATAAAGAGCTTAAAGAGGCAATAGAAAAACTAAAATTAAATGATGCATCTTTAGAATACGAATTAGAATCTTCAACAGCATTAGGACATGGCTTTAGATGTGGCTTTTTAGGTCTTTTACATATGGAAATTATTGAGGAAAGACTAGAAAGAGAATATAATTTAAATTTAATAACTACAGCTCCGTCTGTAATATATAAAGTACATAAAACAAATGGAGAAGTTTTAGAGTTATATAATCCATCTGATTTACCAAAGCCTCAAGAAATTGATTATATGGAGGAACCTATTTCTAAGACTGAGATTATAACACCAAAAGAATATGTAGGCAATGTAATGGAACTTTGTGAAGAAAGAAGAGGACAGTTTATTAATATGAGATATATTGATAAAAATAGAGTCGCAATAGACTATTATTTGCCACTAAATGAAATAATATATGATTTCTTTAACAGTTTAAAATCAAGAACAAAAGGGTATGCTTCTTTTGATTATGAACTTTCAGAATATAAAAGATCTAATCTTGTGAAGTTAGATATATTATTAAATGGTGAGATTGTAGATGCACTTTCATTTATAGTAAATAGAGAAAAGGCAGAAACAAGAGGTAGAAAAATTGCTGAAAAATTAAAGGCTATAATACCAAGGCAACTTTTTGAAGTTCCTATTCAAGCAGCAATTGGTGGAAAAGTAGTGGCTAGAGAAACTGTTAAGGCTGTAAGGAAAGATGTACTTGCTAAATGTTATGGTGGAGATATTACAAGGAAGAAAAAATTATTAGAAAAACAAAAGGAAGGTAAGAAAAAGATGAGAAAAATTGGAAGTGTAGAGCTTCCTCAAGATGCATTTATGAGTGTACTTAAATTAGATGAATAGTTTTTATTATTAAAGTAATAGTAGTAATGTAAAAAAGCTACTATTATTTTTGACTAAAAAAGCTTATAGTTATAAATTATAGTAAACTTGTTGTAAGTTGTTTGTTACAAAATCCTTTAAATTAAATAATTTAAGTAGTACAATTAAATATGAAGTAGCAAGTAAAGCTATTTAAATTATTGTATAGGAGGAGTTAAAAAATGAAAACAAAAGAAAAACAGGGGATTTCACTTATCGTGCTTGTAATAACTATAATAGTAATAGTTATCTTAGCAGTAGCAGTAATATTATCTATTGCAAACAATAATCCTATTGAAAATGCAAGAAATGCAAGGGATAAAAATGATGATGCGGTTTTAAAGGAAAGTGCAATTATACTTTCAGCACAATGGATGTTAGATAACAAAGGATTAACTAGAAAGGAATATATTAAAAATGAATTGAAAAAACAGGGCTTTTCTGATGAACAGATAGATAGAGTAAGCATAAATGAGGAAACAGGAGAGATTTCATTAATAAATGACTCTAATGATTCTAATGCTAAAAAAATTCAAGACCCGCAAATAGTTGCAGATTTATTTTCAGTAGCTCAGACATATAAGAATAAAGTAGGAAATTTAACATTTAATTCATCAAAAACAGCATATGATAGTACTACAACCAATGAAATTGATTGTTCATCATTCTTGCAATTGGTTCTTAGTGGTGTTCCTTATGAAAATTCAAAATATAACGGTAATTCAAATAATGTTAAATCATATGATTATGGAATTGAACTTCCAGATAACCCTTATGCTGATAGAAGATGGTTAGCTAATGATATAGCTCATTACGCATATGATAATAACTTTGCATTTTATCCTAATAGTGATGTAAGCAATGTAATGCCAGGAGATGTATTATTCTTTAAAACAAATGGTGGAAGTAATGAATACTTTATGGGCATAACACATGCATCTATTGTTGTTCAGAGAATGGAAGGAGATAAGTTACTAGTATTTCATGGAAATAATACTAATGTAGTCGGATTTCAAGTTATAAATTTATTTAGTGAAAAAACTGATGCGGGTAGTTCAAATGGTTATTATAACGGAGCGACATTAATAGCTAGGTTCCCATTAAATAAAAGCAAAACTGAACTAAACAATAATAATTTATTTACAAATGGTGAAGAAAGTGTTTTAAATCATAAAGGTACAACTACTACTTGTATAAAAACTTTAGAATTATCACAAAGTTTGAAACCAAATACAGCTTATACAATGTTAGTTAAAATGCATTTAGGTACAGAAGAGTATCCAGATATATTTCCTAGATTTGTTGCCAATTCTTATTCTGATGAAAACAAAATTACCAATTATATTTCATATCGATGGGTGGATAATGATGAATATCTAATTAATTTTATAACTAACGATACAATTACAGTAAATAATATAAAAATATATATGATTTCAAAATCGAATATTGAGAACAAGTATAGAGAAGGGTCATTTTATTCAGCCAAATTATATGAAGGAATGTTTACTAAAGAGCAAATAGAAAATTTAAAATAAAAAATAGTTATTTAGTCATATAGACAAAGTCAAATGTCTGTATGACTATTTTGGATTTTTAAAAAAATATATTTAATTGAAAAGTCATAATATTTTTAACATTATGTATTTTATTTTGGAGAATTTTGTGATAAAATATAAATGAAAAAATTTCAAGGGAACATATTAGAAGAAGTTAAATGAGGTGTAATAGGAAACAAAAATAGAAGGACAACAATTGTTATCCTTCTTAGTGATTTTTTTGCTTTGCTAGTTTTAGACTTAATCTATTTTTTATTTTTTTCGAAATAAAAGAAAAAATCATTGAAACTAAGCAATAATTCGTACGCATATTATAACCTCCCTTGCGTAATTTTTAATAATAACTATTTTAGTTATGATTGCTTTATATAGATAATAATCTACATAATATCTTTTGACGAATGCTATATATTATAACATAGTATATGACAAATGTCAAATAAAGATGATAAAATAAGTAAAAAAGAAAGGAGATTTTTTAACAATGTTAATATATGGAAAAAATCCAGTGTTAGAAGCTATAAATTCTAATACTACAATAAACAAAATATATATACAAAAAAATAATAAAGAATTATATGAAATAAAAAAACTTGCTAAGGATAAAAAAGTCGTTGTAATCGATGCTGAAAAATCTAAATTAGATAAAATGGTAGATAACAAGAATTCTCAAGGAATAGTTGCAAGTATTACTGACTTTAAATATTCTGATATTGAAGATATAATTGAAGTTGCTAAAGCTAGAGATGAAGAGCCTTTTGTCTTGGTGTTAGACAAAATTGAGGATCCTCACAATCTAGGCGCTATAATTCGTACCGCAGAATGCTTGGGAGTACATGGAATAATTATTCAAAAGAGAAATTCTTGTCAAGTAACAGATACAGTAGAAAAAGTTGCTGCCGGTGCATGTTCATATATGAAAGTGGCAAGAGTTGCAAATATAACTGAGAGTATTAAAAAATTAAAAGAATATGGATTATGGGTATATGGACTTGATATGGAAGGCTCTACTAAAATATATGATACAAAACTTGAGGGAGCTATAGCTTTAGTTGTAGGTAATGAGGGAAGTGGCATATCAAGACTTGTTAAAGAAAACTGTGATTTTATGCTTAATATACCGATGACTGGTAAAATAAATTCACTAAATGCTTCTGTAAGTGCAGCTATAAGCGTATATGAAGTGGTAAAGCAAAAAAATTCAAAAAATTAAATAGTAAAAAGGTGAAAATATGGAGCATAATGAAATCTTAGCACCTGCAGGTAGTATGGAAAGCTTTAAAGCAGCATGTAATGCTCGGTGCAGATGCAATATATATGGGAATAAACAAATTCAATGCAAGAAATATGGCAGAAAACTTTGATATAGACAGTTATATTAATGCAATAGAATATGCACATCAAAGGGGAATAAAAGTATATCTAACTTTAAATACATTATTAAAAACGGATGAAATAAGTGAAGCACTTGATATAGTTACAAAGTTATATTCAAAAGGTTTAGATGCTGTTATTGTACAAGATATTGGACTTGCAAGCTTAATTCGTGAAATTATGCCTAAACTTCATTTGCACGCTAGTACTCAAATGAGTGTATATTCGCTAAGTCAAGTTAGATTTTTAGAAAAAATTGGATTTAAAAGAGTAGTACTTGCACGTGAACTTTCATTAGAAGAAATAGAATATATATGTAAAAATACAAATTTAGAAATAGAAGTATTTGTACATGGTGCACTTTGCGTATCACTTTCAGGTCAATGCTTGCTTAGTAGCGTTATAGGAAACAGAAGCGCAAATAGAGGTGAATGTGCTCAACCATGTAGGATGAAGTATTCTTTATATGACAAAACAGATAAAGAAATTGTAAAAAATAAATATTTGTTGAGCAAAAAAGATATATTTGGTTTAGAATATTTAGGGAAGCTATTAAAAGCTGGAGTTACATCTTTTAAAATAGAAGGTAGGAATAAAACACCAGAATACGTATATGGAGTTACTAGAATATATAGGAAATACATGGATAATATAATTAACTCTCATAGAAGTGACTATAAAATTGATGATAAAGATAAATTCGTTTTAAAGCAATTATTTAATAGAGATGGACTTGATACTGGCTATTTAGGTGGAGTAAGGTATAAAAGCTCTATATCATTAAAATCTCCAAAAAACACAGGAGTATATATAGGTAAAGTAATAGAAAAGTATAAAAAGTTCATAAAAGTAGAAATTGAAGAAGATATTGATATGCATGATGGTATAGAGATATATTGTAGTGGCAATATAGTTTCAAACGTTATAACTTGTATAAAAGATAATAAAGGTAACATTATAAATAAAGAAGTAAAAAAAGGTTCTGTAGTATACATAGGTGATTTTAGTGGTAACATAAAAAAAGGTGACAAAATATATAGGACTACTTCATCAGCTCTAAATAAAAACTTAAGATTGGCTAACTCCTCAAAGCAAAGAAAAAGAAAATTAAATATAAGTATTAGCATAAAAAGGGATAAAAACATTAAAGTTTATTGTGATGAATTAACTATATCATATGAAATAGAGCATATGCCTGAAGATGCTAAAAATAGGGCAACTAGCATTATTGATTTAGAAAAAGCATTTTCTAAAACTCAAGATACACCTTTTGAATTTAAAATAGATAATTCGGATTTGGATGAAAATGTTTTTGTACCACTTTCTATATTAAATGAATTAAGACGAGGCTTAATAGAAAAAATAAAAAACTATTATACTGTAGATTTAGATTATAATGATATAGAAAAGAAAAAAGAAACTATTTTAAAAAAATGGGAAGTTACTTTTGAGACTTTAAAAAAGACAAAAGAGAAAGAGAAAAGATCAGAACAAGACTCATTGTTTATATATAAATATAATAGTCAAAAAGACTATTTAAAAGAATATTCATTAAAATATGGGGAATTTCCAAAGATAATTTATTTTGAGGTCATTTCATTTATAAAATACAAAGATGAAATCTTAAAAAAATATAATACTGATACTACACAAGTGTATTTATACATATCAAATTTTACTTTGAAAAATTTAAATAAAATTATAGAAGATAATTTAGAAAACTATGTAATATCAGGAGTTAAAGGAATAATGCTTGGCAGTTTTTGTCATTATGAGTTATGTAAAAAGTTAAAAGATAAATATAATATAAAACTAGTAGCAGATTATACTTTTAATATATCGAACAAATATTCTGCGTGCTTTTTTCATAACTTTGATTTTGATTTAATTGTTCCTAGTGTAGAATTAAGTATAGAAGATATTAAAGAACTAGATGAATATTTTAATATTTCATTAAATTTAGATATAATAACTGTTATGACTTCAAGGTATTGCATTTTAGGTAGTTTTATTGGAAGAAAAGATGATAAAAGTAAATGCACAATGCCTTGCAAAGATACTTATCATTTAAAAGATACACATGGAGCAAATTATTACATTATATGTGATAATATTGACTGCGTAATGAGAATTGTTAAGTATAGAAAAAAAGAAGAATATGAAAAATTAAGTGTAAATAAAAGACATGCGATGTTATAAAAAAAGAGTATCCAGTAATGTAATTAACTTGGATACTTTTTTAGATTTATTTTATGCTTTATTCGGTAGCATACTATCAATTATTCCATAAATTGCTGCTGCAATAAGACTACTAGTTATTGAAATGTAATAACCATCAACAAAAAATTGTGTCATGTATATAATTATTGCAGCACATGTAAAACCTACTAGACCTCTTCCGAAGAGGAATATCATGTATTCCTGTTATTATTGATACTAGATAATCAAATAAAATTATAACGATTGCACTTAATATTAAAATTGGAAAAGATGATATAGTAAAATTAGGTGTAAAAAATACTGTTACTGCAAATATTGATAAAGAAGATATAAATCGTATAATCATTTGTGATATTCTAAGTGAATCAATTCCTTCTTTTGAACTTTTAATTTCTTCCATGTTTACCTCCATAAAATAGTAAAAAATTACTTTTGTTAGTATTATTTGTATAATAACTTGAGTTTATGCAGAAAATATTTTTAGGTGATAAAATGTTAATTGTATTTTTTAGAGCTTTAATTTTGTATGCGATAGTTTTTTTAGTAATAAGACTCATGGGAAAAAGAGAACTTTCAAAAGTTCAACCATTTGAACTTGCAATAATTATTTTAATAGCAGATCTAGCATCTGCTCCAATGTCTTCAAGAGCAATATCAATATTTGATGGAATAATACCAATAATAACGTTATTAATAGCATATATTATATTTACGATTATAATACAAACTAGTAATAAGGCACAAGATGTTGTATGTGGGACAATTTCTCCTATAATAAAAGATGGTAAAATTTTAGAAGATGAATTTAAAAGATTACAATACACAATACCTGACCTTATGTCTCAACTTAGAGAATGTAATGTATTTCAAATACAAGATGTAAAATACGCTATAGTAGAAACAAACGGAAACTTAAGTGTTATAAAATATTCAGATAATATAAATCAGTTGCCTTTAAATATAATAGAAGATGGAAAAATTTCAGAAATAAATACTAAAATACTTAATATTGAAGAAAGTGAAGTAAAAAAAATAATACAAAAGGAAAATTTAAAAATTGAAGATATACTTGTTGGAACTTTAGATTCAAATTCAAACTTTAAGTATCAATTGAAAGAAGAGGTGAATAAAAAATGACAAGACAAATTTTTATTCTCCTAGTATCAGTCTTTTTAGTTATATTTGGCGGAATTTGGGAGTCAAAGTACTTAGAAAGAAGCGCAAATTTTGTATTAAGTGATTTAGAATATACAGAAAATATGTTAAATAATAACAATATACAAATGGCAAAAAAACAGATTGATGAGCTAGAAAATTCTTGGAAAAATGTTAAAGATGCCTGGAATATATTTGTTCAAAATGACTTGGTAGATCAAATTGATGATTCTTTAGTAGAATTAAAAGCTTATGTTGAACAAGAAAACAAAGGGGAGGCATATGTTTATTCTAAAAAGTTAAGAGCAAATATAGAAGATATTGTAAATAGACAAAAAATTAATTTAGAAAATGTATTTTAATATATAATATAATAAAATATAAAAGTGCCCATTCTATTATCGAATAGGCATTTTTAATTTTTCTATAATATTCACAAGTTTTTCTTTATTTTCATTAGAAATATTTCCAAGTGGAAGTCTAGTTTTTCCAACATTAAATCCTATATAATTTAATGCTTCCTTAATTGGGACAGGGTTAACTTCTATAAATAGTTTTTTAATAAGTTCAAAATATTTTAATTGTATTTTTCTAGATTTAAAAATATTATTTTCAAAAAAACTTGAACATAATTCATGTGTTTCCTTAGGGTATATATTTGCTAAAACAGATATAACTCCACTGCCACCAAGAGATAGTATTGGTAATATTTGATCATCATTTCCTGAATAAACTAGAAAATCCTTATGTATTTTAGAAAAAATCTCTGCTACTTGCGAAATATTTCCACTTGCTTCTTTTATACCTACAATATTAGGAATTTTAGATAATTTAATAAGTGTGTCAATATCTATATTAACTCCAGTTCTACTCGGAACATTATACAAGATAATAGGTATTGTAACATTATTTGCTATAGTTTTATAATGCATGTATAATCCATCTTTGTTACATTTGTTATAATATGGAGTTACAATCAAAAGACCATCTACACCAAGGCTTTGAGCATTTTTTGAAAGCTTGATAGCTTCGTTTGTGTTATTGGAACCTGTTCCGGCAATAACTGGGATACGTTTTTTTACTGTTTCAACGGTAAAATTTATTATTTTTTCTTTCTCTTCAAAAGAAAGGGTAGAGGCCTCTCCAGTTGTACCACATATAATAATTGCATCAGTTTTATTTTTTATTTGAAATTCTATTAAATCTTTTAATACGGCATAATCTACTTGATTATTTTTATCAAAAGGTGTTACTAAAGCTACTCCTGAACCTTTGAACATATTAAATCCCCCTTTGTTTTAGATATTACTAAACTTATATATTAAATTATATTTAATATTATGTTTTTTATGAAAAAAATGGTGAAATATTGAGAATTTTATTATTTCATGTTATACTTAAAAATAGAAGAGGGAATTTATGAGCAATTTAAGTAAAAAAGAAAAAATATTTATGTTTTTTAGGTTTGTTATATTACTACTTGTAATATTATTAATGGCATACATAACCATTCAGTGTATACCACTTATTTCAAAGCTTGCAAATGAAGAAACTAGAATGGAGTTTAAAAATGATATAGCAAACATGGGATTTAAAGGAGTACTTACAGTACTAGGTTTGCAGATTTTGCAAATAGTTGTAGCTGTTATACCAGGCCAACCTATGGAAATTGTATCTGGAATGCTATATGGAACATGGGGAGGTATGCTTCTTTGTCTTGTGGGAATATTTTTAGGAACACTTATGGTATTTTTAATTGTTAGGAAAGTCGGAACAGATTTTATGCAGCTTTTCTTTAGCAAAGAAAAAATAGATGAAATAAAAAATTCAAAATTATTTAAAAATCCTGCAAAATTTGAAATGCTTATGTTTATCATGTTTGTAATACCACTTTTGCCTAAAGATATATTTATTTATCTTGGCGGAATAAGCCCAGTAAGACCTAAAAGATTTTTAGCAATTGCAACTCTTGCAAGAATACCTGGATTATTTGTTACTGTATATGCAGGAAATAAGTTGTCTGAGGGGAGTTTTTTAATTACTATCATTTTAGTCGCACTATTTCTAATAGTTGGAATTATACGGATATAGATGGGGAAATAGCAAGCAAGAAGAAATGGAAAAAGAAGAAGAAAATATAACAGATAATACAATAAAGAAGAAGGAAGCTTAAAAGTAGCTATCCTTCTTTCTTTGTAGGTAAAACTCTTTATTTGAGGGTTTCTAAATGTTTTCCTTTATTATTTGTTCTATTAATTCTAAGTTATATTTGTCTTGACTTGAAAATGCTATAATTTTTTCACTTGCAAAAAGTGATTTAGTGATATTTAGCAAGTAATCGTTTAGTTTCGTTTTAGCAATTTTGTCTGCCTTTGTCGCAACAATTGTAAATGGAATATTTTTAGCTAGCAACCACTCGTACATTTGTCTATCATTAGCCGTAGGAGTATGTCTAATATCTACTAAGAAAAATATATGTGATATATTTTGGTTATTATTAATATATTTTTCTATTAACTTTGAAGTGTTTTCTTTTTCTTGCTTTGTCATTGTAGAGTAGCCATACCCAGGCAAGTCTACTAAGAAAAATTCATCATTTACGTTATAGAAATTGATACTTTTGGTTTTTCCAGGTTTTTGACCAACTTTTGCTAATGATTTTTGGTTAGCAAGTGAATTTATGAATGAAGATTTACCGACATTAGATTTACCAACCATAACAATTTGTTTTAAATCGGTATCAAATAATTGTTTTGGTGAGAAGACAGAAGTTTTAAATTTCATATTTTTTAACATTTATACAATTCATTCCTTTCATAATATTATTATATCATGAATGTATATTGTAGTTCAAGTAAATTTGAAAATATTGGCTATGTAATGTTTACATAATTGTTGACAAGGTACTTTATTAGTGATATAATATAAATACATAATAATTTTATGTAAAATTATATTTAATTTTATACTAGGAGGAAATTTAAATGAGTAACACAGAGAAAATGAGAAACAATATTGTTTGCATGGCTGGAAGATTAGTAGAACCATTAAAATTTAGTCATAGTAATCATGGAGAGGATTTCTATCAAACTAAGTTATCAATTCAAAGAAATAGTGGAATATTTGATGAAATTCCTTTGATTATATCTGAACGGCTATTAATGCAAACTCCTGTTTGTATTTATGATTATATATCAATATATGGAGAATTTCGTTCTTGGTCAAATTCTAAAAAATTACAATTATTTTTATGGCCGAGATCATTGACCATATTAAATGAGTATATCAATCACAATAAGATATTTTTAGAGGGATATATATGTAAAGAACCAGTATATAGAATGACTCCTTTGGGAAGAAAAATAACTGATGTTATCTTGGCAGTAAACAGAGAATACAAGAAGTCAGATTACATTCCCTTGATTTTTTGGGGCAGAAGTGCCTTTTATGTTGGAACTTTAGATGTGGGTGACAAAATAAAGATTAAGGGAAGAATTCAATCTCGTGAGTATGTTAAATTAAACGAAAACGCAACTTATATCACAAAAACAGCATATGAAGTAAGCTCTACATATGTGGAAAAAATATCTAATAACTAAGTTTAATATTATTAATATTATTATTACAGGAGGAAAAGAAAATGGAAGAATTATTAAAGTCGAAACAAATGTTGTGTGAAATTTTATCGAGTGCATCTACAGATGAAGAGTTGGTAGACTTGTTGCTAAAATCAATTGGTGCTCGGGCATCGGTTTCGGGGTATGAGTATCTAAAGAAAGCTATTTTGATTTTTCTAAAAGATCCTAATCCTTATAAGGTGAAGATGACCAAAGAAGTATATCCTGAACTTGCAAAAGAGTATTACGGAAGCTGTGAACATGCAGCTAGAGTAGAAAGAAATATACGGTACGCTATTAAAGATACTATTGGCAATACCAATGTTTCATATAATCAGTTGTTGATTAGAAAGTTTATCTTCTTTAATTATACTCAAGGAATGAAAATAACAAATTCGGACTTTATATTTGAAATTGTTAATATTATTAAAAACTATACAAATGTTGAAGAATAATATAAAAAAATAGATCGCAAATGCGGTCTATTTTTTTGGCATAATTTTAGTCATTCCATTCATATATGGTATAAGTACTTCTGGAATATTAACGCTTCCATCAACATTTTGATTAAGTTCAAGTATAGGAATAAGAATTCTTGGAGAAGCAATTGCAGTATTATTTAATGTAAAGCAATACTTTGTATTTCCATCTTTATCTTTGTATTTTATATTACTTCTTCTAGCTTGAAAGTCGTTAAAAGAAGAACATGAATGAGTTTCGCTATATTTTCCACGACTTGGCATCCAAGCTTCTATGTCATGCTTTCTAACTTGTCCAATTCCCATGTCACCAGTACATACTTTTACAACTCTATATGGTATTTTTAAGTCTTGCATAATTTCTTCAGCATTATTTAATAAGAAGTCATGAAGTTCATGTTGTTTATCAAAGTCAGCTTCACACATTATTACTTGTTCAATTTTAGTAAATTGGTGTACTCTATATAGTCCTCTAGTATCTTTTCCATAAGTACCAGCTTCACGTCTATAACAACTAGAGTAACCACAGTACATTTTAGGAAGTACCTCAGGAGATTCAAAAGTTTCGTCGCTATGATATGAAACAAGTGCAACTTCAGAAGTACCAACTAAGTATAGATTATCTTCTGTAACAGCATATGCTTGGTCACGTCCACCTGGAAAATAACTTGTACCATACATAGGTGCCTCTTTAACAAGAGTAGGTACTGTCATAGGAGTAAAACCTTTTTTAACTAATTTATCTACAACATATCTACATAGTGCCATCTCAAGTAATACAGCTTCATTTTTTAGATAATATGAACGAGAACCAGCTACTTTTACACCTCTAGGTATATCTACTAAATCAAGAGATTCAGCTAAGTCTACATGGTCTTTAATTTCAAAATCAAAAGTAGGAATTTCACCAACACGTTTTATTTCAACGTTATCTTCATCAGTTTTTCCTATTGGTACTTCATCAAGCGGTACTCCAGGTACCATATACATTAAAGATTTATATTCTTCATTTAAAGGTGAAATTTCTTTTTCAAGTTCTGCAATTTCAGATTTTAAATCTTTTACTTCTAATATAGCTTTGTTTTTTTCCTCATTTGAAAGTGTAGGAATGGCTTTTGAAAGTTTATTTCTTTTTTCTTTTAGTGTATCAAGTTTAAGACTTAGTTTCCTAATCTCAACATCAATAGAAAGTAATCTATCTATATCAACATTAATTAATTTGTCAGCAGCGGCTTTTTTTACTAGCTCACTATTTTCTCTAATATATTTTATATCTAACATATATAAAACGCCTCCTTAAATTTCAGTATATATTATACTATTACCAAAAGATAAATTCAAGTAAAGTTGCGAAAATTCAAAAAAATAAGGGAAAAAATCCCTTAAATAATTATAATATTTAATTATAGTCTTTTAATCCTCTTTAGTCATAAGTTTTAAAAGTTTAGAGTAAATCTCTTCAGCATTACCATTCCAAGTTTTAGATATACTTTTAGCTTGGTCTTTTGTGGCAGCATACATGGTGATATTTACAAGTTCATAATTTCCGTCTTTTATAAAGCAAGAAATTTTGTATTCATCTTCCTTTAATGGATATATACTAGTTCCAATTGAGTAATCAGTTTTTACCTCAACAGCATTTTTATTTAACATTTTTTTTAAGTTATGAAGATTAATTCCAGGAACTAATTCAACTAGTTTGTTTAGCGTATCACTTCCAAGTTCAGTAGTTTTAAAATAAACATTACCACCGCTTAAAATTTCTTCAATATAGTTACTAGATTTCAAAGATTCAATATATGCAGAAATATCAAAATATGTAATATCTTCAAAATCCTCACAGTATTTTAGTATTTGGGTAATATCAAGGGGCATATGAGCGTTTTCTAGTATATATAATACAATTAATTTATTATCAAATACTTTTGAATCTTTTGACAAAACTTTCACCAACTTCCTTTAAAATTTCTTTACAAAAATCTATATATATGATATCATATTTTAAACAAAAAATAAATAGGAGGAATGAAAAAATGACTAGTTTAGCCAAAAAATTTGTTATTGCAATAGATGGCGGAGCCGCAACTGGAAAATCGGTTTTAGCCAAAGGAATTGCTAAAAAATTGAATATTCTATATATTGATACTGGTGCCATGTATAGAGCAACAGCTTATTATTTTATATCTAAAAATATAGAAATGACAGAAGAAAATATAAAGGCAAATTTAGATTTAATAGAAATAAAGCTTAAATACATAAATGGAGAAACTATAGTATTTTTAAATAATGAAGATATAACAGATAAAATTAGAACGGAAGAAATATCAATGGGAGCTTCAAATGTTTCAAAAAATAAATATGTAAGAGAAAAACTTGTTGAACTTCAAAGACAAATGGCAGGAGATGAAAATGTTGTATTAGAGGGAAGAGATGTAACTACAGTTGTATTTCCTGATGCAACTCTAAAAATATTTTTAACTGCTTCGATTGATATCAGAGCATTAAGAAGAAAAAGAGATTTAGAGAAAAAAGGAAGAGAAGTAAATATTGAAGATGTAAAAGAAGCATTAATTAAAAGGGACTTACAAGATAGTACTAGAAAAGAGTCTCCTTTAAAAAAAGCAGAAGATGCAGTAGAAATTGACACAACTGACCTAACAAATGATTTAACAGTAAATAGAGTAATAGAATTATTAAAAGAAAGGATAGACTAACAATGGTTAAATTAGCTAAAGCTCTTGCAAATTTTTTCCTTTGCAAAATTTTTTATAGAGTAAAATTCATAAATAAGGAAAACGAGGAAAGTTTAGATAAGTGTTTAATATGTTCAAATCATTCTAATACAGTAGAACCTGCATGGATATTTTCTAAAACCAATAACCTTGCAATAATGGCTAAAGCAGAACTTTTTGAAAGTCGTTTTAATAGATTTTTCTTAACAAGGCTTAATGTTTTCCCTATAAAGCGTGGCGAACATGATGCTAGAAGTCTAATACATGCTATACATCTTTTTAAGGGCGTGGACAAAAGAAAACTTTTAATATTTCCTGAAGGACAAAGAATAAAAAAAGATAGAGAAAGAGGAAATGCTAAAGTTGGCCCAATATATATTGCATATAAAGCAAATGTACCGATAGTACCAGTATATATAACTAAAAATGCTAAAATATTTTCAAAAGTTAAAATTATATATGGTACTCCAATATATATAAAGAAAGAAGATATGGAAAGTAAAGATAAAATTCAGATATTAGCAGATAGACTATTAGATAATTGTTATGAATTAAATAAGTGAGGAAATGCAATGAAAATAATACATCCATTTGAGCCAGTATATGACTTTAATAGTAAAATATTGATACTTGGAAGTTTTCCATCTATAAAGTCAAGAGAAGAAAATTTTTATTATGCAAATCCATATAATAGGTTTTGGAAGCTAATAGCTAAGATTTTAAATTCAGATGTTCCAACTACTATACCGGAAAAAAAGAAACTATTGATAGATAACAAAATTGCAATTTGGGATGTTATTTACTCATGTGAAATTGAAGGCTCATTAGACACTTCTATAAAAGATCCTAAAGTTAATGATATTTGCAATTTATTAAGAAATACAAAAATAAATACAATCATCTTTAATGGAAAGAAGGCATCTCAAGTGTATAGTAAATATTTAGAACATTATAGCGGTATTGATTATTATACTTTGCCATCGACATCACCTACAAATGCTTCATATTCATTTGAAAAACTGTACTCTTCTTGGAATGACGTTGTTCTTAAAAATTAAGTGATTAAAAAAATGTACTCAAAGTTAAAATGAGTGCATTTTTGCATATTATATGATGTTTTAGTTGACTTTTGCACCTTCAGGTTATATAATAGGTTTACAAAAAAGTTTTATACTTTTGTAATTATAAAAGTAAAAAAAGAAAATGGAGGAACCTAAAATGAATAATTATTTAGAAATGTATGATTTTTGTGTTACAGAAAATGTTCGGAAAGCTTTTGAAATCGCAGTACTAATTTCTGAAGAATTAGTGGATGACAAATTGAGAACATCTCATCTACTGTTGGGATTAATTAAGGCAGGAGATATATCGTTAAATAGATATTTTTTTGAATATGGTCTAGTAATAAATCCAGAAATAGTTTTAAAGAGCATAATTTTTGCGCCTGAACTTTTTGAAGAACTTTATGGAAAAGAAGCGGCAGAGGCTTTTTATGAGGAACCCGAGGAGGAAGAAAAAGGCGAAAATATTCTGGAAAAAGATGAAGAAAAACAGGAACAGCTGGATTTGAAAGGTTATATTACTGAAACCGTAAAAAACACTCTTATGGAAGAGAAATTGAATGAAGAGTCTAATGAGTATATGCCAGACTTAGAATTGCCATACTCAGAAGAACTTAAAAAGATTTTTGAAAGTGTATTAACCAAAATGCAGGAAGCAAATTCAAAAATTATGGATGGAGATAATTTAATTTATGAGATGTTAAATACGCCTGAATGCAGTGCATACAAACTACTTAAGCATCTTATAAATATCACAGAAACTACTTTTGAAGAGTTTACAAACTATATGAAAAATGACTGTATTATTTACGATTCTTCAAATAAAAGATTATTAATTCCTACGGCACTTGAAAGCTGTTGTGAAATATTCAACGAACGTTTTGAAAAAGGAGAACCTTCTGATATACTTGGAAGAGACAAAGAAAAAAAGCAACTTTGGAACATCTTTTCCAAAAAAACTAAAAGAAATGCAATTTTAGTAGGAAATGCAGGAGTGGGAAAGACAGCAATAATCGAAGCAATAACTCAAGACATTATAAACGAAACTTGCCCAAAAAGATTTAAGGATTATATAGTTTTGTCATTTGATGTTGGAGCTTCTGTTGCAGGAACTAAATATCGTGGAGAATTTGAGCAGAAAATATCTACTTTAAAAAAATTCCTCGAGCAAAATAAAAATATAATCCTCTTTATTGATGAAATACATTCAACAGTGGGAGCAGGAGCGGTCGAAGGAAGCGCAAATGATTTAAGTGGAGCTTTAAAACCTATTTTGGCAAGAGGTGATGTTATAGTTGTAGGAGCTACAACTTATGAAGAGTATGATAAGTTTATAGCAAAGGACACTGCATATAAAAGGAGATTTGAAAGAGTTAATGTGCGTGAACCTAAGTATTTTGAAGTAAAAAAGATGATTAAACTCAAAGTAGAAGGACTTGAACAGTTCCATGGAGTAAAAATGAGCAATGATGTACTTGATTATATCATAACTGCTTCTGCATGTTTTTCATCGAGTAGCTCAAATCCTGATAAGTCACTTGACTTATGTGATAGGGCTATGGCTATTGCTGAAAGTTCTAATTCTTTAAAGGTTACAAAAAAGCATGTTCAAAAAGTTTTTGAAGATTCATATCAAAAATTTAAAAAGGTAGATAATATTACAAATGAGATAACTGCGTATCATGAAGCAGCACATTATGTTGTAAGTAAGGCAACAGGTTTTGAAGAAAAAGAGAATGTCATAGCTGTATCTATATTACCAACAAACGATTCATTAGGAATCAATATATTAGAAACAAATGAATCAGTTGTCTCTTATTCAAAACAAGATTATCTTGATAAGATAACGGTATTACTTGCAGGACGTGCAGTGGAAATTTTTAAATTTGAAAGACTAGGCACTGGAGCAGAAACTGATATTAGATATGCCACTCTTATTGCCAGAAATTTGATTGTTAATAGAAGCTTGGACTTTTCACTTAATAATTATAATTCTGATATTTCACCTTCTTTTTATGATGAAAATGGAAATGAAATTTTAAAACTTGATGAAAATACCAAAGTTAAGATTAATGATGAAGTGGCAAAAATATTAAATGATCAATTTAAGGTTGCAAAAGACCTTGTAGATATTTTTTCGGATAGAATTGATGCAGTTGCTAAAGCATTACTTTCAAAATATATTTTAACAAGAGATGAACTTGATAAAATTTATTCTAGCAAAAGTCACGGTAGTTCTAAATAGGATATGATAGAAGTAAGACAAAGCTAAAATGCTATAAAAATGACAAGATTAATTTCTTGTCATTTTTTCTGCAAAAGTAAAAAATTATGTTGACAAACAGGTGTAAAGTAGTGTATAATTAATATGTTATAATTTTTAGTGTAGGAAGGAAGATTTATGTTATGAAAAACTTAAGAAACGTAGCTATAATAGCCCATGTTGACCACGGAAAAACTACTTTAGTAGATGCACTTTTAAGACAAAGTGGTACATTTAGAGAAAATGAACAAGTTGATGAACGTGTAATGGATTCAAATGATATAGAAAGAGAAAGAGGAATTACAATTCTTTCAAAAAATACAGCTATTATGTATAATGATATAAAAATAAACATTGTTGATACCCCAGGACATGCTGACTTTGGTGGAGAAGTTGAACGTGTGCTTAAAATGGTAGATGGTGTTATACTTTTAGTTGATGCTTTCGATGGACCAATGCCACAAACAAGATTTGTTTTAAGTAAAGCATTAGCTTTAGACTTAGTTCCAATTGTTGTAGTAAATAAAATTGATAGACCTGGTGCAAGACCAAAAGAAGTTGTAGATGAAGTTTTAGAACTTTTTATGGATCTTAACGCAACAGATGAACAATTAGATTTTAAAGTAGTATATGCTTCAGGAAAAAACGGATTTGCAAAATATGAATTAGAAGACGAAAGTACTAATATGAAACCATTATTTGATACAATAGTTGATACAGTTCCAGAACCACAAGGTTCAAAAGATGAGCCATTACAATTGCTTGTTACAAATATAGATTATGATGAATATACAGGTAGAGTCGGAATTGGTAGAATAGAAAGAGGAACAATAAAAAATGGATCTCAAGTAGCACTTTGCAAAAAAGATGGTAGTGTTCAAAATACTAAAATAGGGAAACTATTCACATATTCAGGATTAAATAGAGTAGAAGTAGATGAAGCTACATGTGGTGATATAGTTGCAGTTCAAGGCGTTGAAGGAATAAATATTGGTGAAACAATTGCTGATATAGAAAATCCTGAAGCTGTAGAATTTGTAGATATAGATGAACCAACTGTTTCTATGACATTTAGCGTAAATAATGGACCTTTTGCAGGAAAAGAAGGTAAGTTTATAACATCTAGACATTTAAGAGATAGACTATTTAAAGAATTAGAAACAAATGTTTCACTAAGAGTTGAAGAAACAGATTCTGCTGATAGTTTTAAAGTATCAGGAAGAGGAGAACTACATTTATCAATATTAATAGAAAATATGAGAAGAGAAGGATACGAACTTTTAGTTTCACGTCCAACAGTTATATATAAAGAAATAAATGGAGTTAAATGCGAGCCAATTGAAGACTTAGTAATTGATGTCCCAGATGAATATGTTGGTGTAATTATAGAAAAAATTGGTCAAAGAAAAGGTGAAATGACAAATATGGCTCCATCAACTTCACAAGCGGGATATTCAAGACTTGAATTTAAGATACCAGCTCGTGGACTTATCGGTTATAGAGGAGAATTTATGACTGATACAAAGGGTAATGGAATTATGAACCATACTTTTGCTGGATATGAACCAGATAAAGGTGAGGTAATGACAAGAACAAGAGGAACTGTTATTGCATTTGAAAACGGTAAATCAACAACTTATGGATTATTTAATGCACAAGAAAGATCAACATTATTTATAGGACCAGGAACTGAAGTATATGTTGGTATGATAGTTGGAGAAAATTCAAGAAGTGATGATCTTACAATTAATGTATGTAAAGAAAAGCATTTAACCAATACAAGAGCTTCAGGTAGTGACGATGCATTAAAATTAGTTCCACCTAAAAAAATGTCATTAGAACAGTCTATTGAATTTATTTCAGATGATGAACTTGTTGAAATAACACCTGAAAACATACGTTTAAGAAAGAAGATATTAGATCCTACTGAAAGATTAAGAGCAGGAAGAAAATAAAGAAAGTAATAATACTAGTAACTAACTTAAAAGTTGCTAGTATTTTTATTGACTTAGTTATGTAAATATGATATAATGAAATCATCTTAAAATTAGAACTTATTGTATTAAATAAGTTGAAAATTATAAATTAAAAAGGAGACGTTTTTATGTGTAAAGAAAATTTTATTATGACAGAAGAAAGGGCACGGTACATTTTAACATTTTGCTTGAAAGATATAGTAAATTGTGAAAATGAGATTGAAAAGAGATTTTTAATTGATACGCTTGATGAGATTTTAAGAGTATCTGAACAAGAAAAATGGAATTTAAGCCTTGATAAGAAGTATGTATCATTAGCAATAGATACTGACAGCCTAGAAGTACTTAAAATATTTATTAATAATGGAGCTTCCTTTGGCCAAGATGAATTATTGGAAGCTTTAAAAAAGAAGAAAAGTAATATAACAATCGCTTTAATTGATGGAGGTGTTAATTTAAATGACAATACTGTATCAGAATCACCTTTGTTATATGTAATTGAAAATTATAATGAGGAATATTACTTCTTGGTTGAAAAATTGCTTCAAAATGGAGCTAATCCTAATGTCTTAGATCGAAAAAATAATAGTATTTTATTAAAAATACTCAAAGAACACTATTTTTGTAAGTTTCCTAATACTACTATAGGTTTAATAAACTTACTTATCAAATATGGAGCAGAAGTATCTTTTAATAATTATGAATTAATTGACTATACAGCTACATATATTAGTGATGTTCATATGTTTGACACATTTATTAATTCATCAACTGCAGAAGGTGTGGACATTTATCATGTTTTTAGTTTAGCTGCAATTTCTAACAATATAAATATTATGAATTATATATTGTCTGGAAAAACTGAAGAATTTAAAAAATATATTATATTAAATGCGTTTGAATGTTTAGCCAGAAACAATTATAATTTATATAATTTCATTCAGAGCTTGTTTAAATGTGATATTAGTTCAGACATTTTCATTAAACTTTTAAATAGAGCAAAAAAAATAAAAGCTAAAAGAAAAGTTATTAAATTAATTGAAAGTGCAATTAATTTTCAAAAAAATATTAAAAGCTAAAAATATTAAATATACTAGTAACCTATTTATGTGTTACTAGTATTTTTTGTTATTAGTATTAAATTGACAATGTTATGTAATTATGTTATAATCAAGTCACTTTAAAAATGTGAGAACTTATTATATTAAGTAAGTTAAAAATGAAAGAATGTATGAAAAATGCAAGAAAAAACTAGTTTAGAAAGGGCACTTGAAGTTTATTTTGATTTAGTTCGGAAAGAAGATGTTGAAAAAGAAATTAAAGAATTATTAAGGAAGGAAGATAATGTAATAATACATGGAATAATTAATAACGAAACGTATATTAAAAAGGCAGTTGAAAGTCATGATTTAGAAATGACAAGATTGTTATATATTCACGGAGCAGTTTTATCAAATGAGCTTTTTAAGATCGCTTTTGATAATAAAGATATCGATATCTTAATTTTCTTGATTGAGAACGGAGTAAATTTAAATGAAAAAATTGAATATGATAAAGGTAAAGAATATCCACTTGTATATGTGATCAAGAAGTATAAAGATGAGTATTATGAAGTAGTTGAAAAAATGCTTCAAAATGGTGCAGATCCTAATATAGATTTTAGTATTCTCGACTATATTATTAGAGAATATTATAACTTAAGAAAAACTGGTAAAGCTTTATTTAATCTATTATTAGAATACAATGCACCTTTTGATACTACTAATGGAACAAGTATTTATTTTGCTGCACATTACTTGAGCACAAATGATTTTAAAAAAATAATACCTAATGGTTATGAGTATATACAAGCATTTATGGGAGCGGCAGGAGGAAATCCTGATGTTTTGAAATACCTTTTTCAACATAATTCTAATAACAGCATGGTTTTTTCTGTGCTGATGGATTTGATTTCTAAGAATAGTTTATCTCCAGTCACTCTAAAAATTATACTGGATTTAGGATTATCTTACCTCCAATTAAAATTTGCTATAAAGTGTCTACGTTATACCAAATCTCAATATATAAAACATAATTATGTGTCTTGCATGAAAATGCTAAAAAATGCAAAGAAAATAGAGCGTAATTGATTTTAACTGAAACTTCTATATTAATTTATAGAGGTTTCTTTTTATTTTTTCAATTGTCTTCTCTTAATTTATTAATTTTGTTCTTAAATTTTAGTTGAAATATTTAATGCTTTAGTATATAATTTAATAAGCGTTAAATGTATATTAGATTGGGGTTGAAATAAATGAAAAATGCATTAAATGGATTATTTAAAAGTGCGGATGAGTATTATAACGTAATAAGCAATACATATAGATTACTTGAAAGATCATATGACAAAAAAATAAGCATACATGCTGCAGGTCAGTGGCTTTTAGATAATATGTATATTATAGAAGAAGAATACGAGAAAATAAAAGAAAGTAAAAAAAGCCTAAAAAATAAACGTCTCCCTATAATTAAAACAAGTGAAGGAGATAAATATATCAGTATATTTTATCTTGCATATGAACTTGTAGAAGAAAATAAAGGATATGTTGACCAGAATATAATATTAAATACTTTAAAAGAACATCAAAAGCTTTCATACCTTACCTCAGAAGAACTTGATTTGTTTGTTCTTATGTTGCAAATTTCTTTACTTAAATTCATAACAAGAATTTGTCTTAATATAACTAATTCACAACTTAAAAAAATACAAGTAGAGAAAATGCTTGAAGCAGATTTAGCTGATACAACAGTATTTAGAGATTTATATAATGAATTTAAATATTTCAAAAATATGAGAGAACAAATGCTTGATATGACAAAGATAAAAAATGCAAATACAGCATTTGTAGAATATATGGCATATAGGGTAAAAGAATTAGGCGCAAAAGGTGAAAAATATTATAATTTTTTAAATGAAGAGGCAGAAAAAATAGGATTTACAGTAGAAGAGGCTATTATAAAAGAACATATGGAAATTTCAAAAACTACAGAATATATTGGAAGAGCCATAATGTCATACAAACATATACAAGGCCTAAACTTTAGAGAAATATTTGAAAAAGTAAATAAAATAGATGAAACATTAAAAGACGATTATACAAATGAATTTAAAGCTTGTGATTACAAAACTAAAGGTAGGTATAGAGAGTATATAATCAAATTAGCTAAAAAGTATAATTTATCAGAAGTATATGTAGCTAAAAAAGCAGTAGAATGTTCTAAGAAATATCAAAAACATGTTGGATTTTTTCTTATTGGAAATGAGAAATACTTACTTAAAAAGGAATTAGGAAAACCATATAAATTATCGCTTTTTTTCAAAAAGTCAATTAGACCAATAAGAGCGGAACTTTATGTGCTATTTATACTTGGACTCTCTTCATATGTTACAATTTTGCTTTCACCTAAGATGACTTTCTTTGATAATATGTTTTTAAATATGTTAAGTCTTTTAGTACTATTTGCATTTACCCTTGAGGTAGTTATAAAACTTACAGATTATATATTAAAGAAATTAAATAAACCTAAAATTTTGCCAAGATTTGATTTTGCTAAAACAGTAGACGAAAAATATCCTACATATGTAGTAATGCCAACTATTATCTCATCTATTGAAAAATTAGATGCAATGATAAATAAAATGGAAGTTACATATCTTGCAAACAGGTCGGAAAATATGTATTACATGTTACTTGGCGATTGTATGTCAAGTGATAAAGAGGTAATAGATATAGATGAAAAGATAGTAAAATATGCTAAGGACAAATTAAAAGAATTAAATGCTAAATATCCATCAGAGCATGTATTGTTTAACTTCATGTATAGAAAACGTGTATATTCTAAAGGTGAAGGCTGCTATATGGGATGGGAGAGAAAAAGAGGTGGCCTTTCTCAATTTAATAAATTAGTTTTGCATAAATTATCTGATGAGGATATAAATAAAATATGCTATTTAACATATAACGACATTGTAAGAGCTAAATATGCAATAACAGTAGATGAAGATACAATGCTTTCATTAAACACTGCCAAAGATTTAGCTTCAATTATATCACATCCACTAAATAAACCAATTCTTGCAAAAGATGGAAAAACAGTTGTGGATGGATATGGCCTTATTCAACCATCAGTAGGGCTTGATATAGAATCAGCAAATAAAAGTATATTCTCTAAAATATTTGGTGGTTTCGGTGGCCTTGACATTTATACTAATGCTGTAGCTGACGTATATCAAGATTATTACGAAGAAGCAATATTTTGCGGTAAGGGAATATATGATATAGAATTATTTGAAAAACTACTTGCAAATGAAGTACCAGAAAATCTAGTATTAAGCCATGATTTGCTAGAAGGTTCATTTTTAAAAGCTGGTCTTGCAAGTGATATTGAACTTCAAGATGGCTTTCCAAATAACTACATTTCGTATATGAAGAGAAATCATAGGTGGTATAGAGGGGATATGCAGATTATTCGTTGGTTTTTTAGCCCAAATTCTAAAGTATCTATCCTTTCTAAATGGAAAATATTTGATAATATAAGAAGGCCTTTACTTTCAGTAGCGGCTGTAATAGCAATATTACTTTCAGCACTTGTTTCACCTCATGTATTTATAGAAACTACGCTTGTAACTTTCCTAATTGTGAATTTTGGAACTCTTTTAGGAATGTTAAATAGGCTTCTATTTGGTAAAGTAAAACATAGTAAAGACCTACAATATATACCAATAATACACGGATTTGCTGCAGACCTTCTTACTATGTGTTTTGAATTTTTAACATTACCATATAAAGCTTGGACTTGTATTAGCGCATTTTCACTTTCAATTTATAGGATGGTTATATCTCATAAGAAGTTATTGCAATGGACTACTGGAGAAATGCTTGATAAAACAGCTAAAAACACTCTATCATATTATTATTTAAACATGCTTCCTAACGTTATATTTAGCATTTTAGTATTAATTGCACCATATACAGCTTTACATACACATTTAATACAAAAAGTATTTGTTTACAAGTTTGATATGAAACTTGCAATGGCATTATCTTTCTTTTTAGCACCCCTTCTTGCATATTTACTTGGAAAAGATCATTTGCTTGGTAGAAATAAAAAGTTAGATAAAGAGGAAAATGATGAAGTGTTAGAAGTAGCAAAAAGAACATGGACTTTCTTTGATAGTATGATGACACCTGTAAATAATTTCCTACCTACAGACAATTACCAAGAAAATAGAAGAATTAAAATAGCAAATAGAACATCTTCAACTAATATAGGTATGGGAATTCTTGCAATAATTAACGCTTATGATCTGAATTTTATATCAAAGGAAGAAACAATAGATAAGTTAAATAACGTATATTGCACATTAGAAAAGCTTGAAAAATGGAATGGACATTTGTATAACTGGTATAATATAAAAACATTAGAGCCATTAAGACCAAGATTTGTATCTACAGTAGATAGTGGTAATTTCATTGCTTGTCTGTATGTGGTTAAACAATTCTTAATAGAACTTAAAGACGAAAATAATTTTTCTAAAGATACTATTAAAGATTATACCGAAGAGTATAAAAATGACAGTGAATATAGTAAAAAAATAGAATATATATACAATCTAAATGAAGAGATTATAGAAAATACTGATTTTAAAGAATTATATAATGGAGAACGTAATTTATTCTACATAGGATATGCTCAGGAAAGCGGAGAACTTGTTAATAGTTATTATGACATGCTTATGTCAGAAAATAGAACTACAAGCCTTATTGCTATTGCAAGACGTCAAGTAACATCTAAACATTGGTTCGCATTAGCACGTAACTTAGTAGATGTAGATGGATATAAAGGGCTTACATCTTGGGCTGGTACATCTTTTGAATACTTTATGCCATACATATTTAATAAATCATATGAACATACTTTAATAGATCAATCACTTTTCTTTAATGAATATAGTCAAATTAAATATGCAAAAGAAAATAAAGTACCTTGGGGAATATCAGAATCTGCATTTGCAGTTAAAGATAATGATTTAAATTATCAGTATCAAGAATTTGGTATACCATGGCTTGGGCTTAAAAGAGGACTTAATGACTATTTAGTTATTTCACCTTATGCCTCTTTATTAATGATAGAATTTGATCCACAAAATGTGTACAAAAATATAAAAAGATTAAAGAAAATAGGTGCATATTCTACATTTGGCTTTTATGAAGCTATAGATTATACTAAAGAACATATAGGTCAAAATGAAAAGTACGAGATAGTAAAAACATATATGGCACACCATCAAGGTATGATACTTGCGTCAATTAATAATTATATAAATAATGGAATAATCAAGAAGAGATTTTCACTTAACCCTGATATAAAGGCTTGTGATATTTTACTTAAAGAAAGAGAAAGAATTAAAGCCAAAACTAAAAAATCTACTGAAGATAGAGATAATACATTCACACAAAAAAATGTTGAAAGATATACTTCATTTGTATTATCTAAATCTGAAGATAGGAAACTTCCACAAACAATTGATGACAAAAAACAAATTGCATTGCTTAAAGGAGTAAATTTATCAGTGGTATTATCATCAGCTGGTAATATGTTTATTCGTTATAAAGATAAGATAGTAAATAGGCAAAGATATTCTTCTCCAGAGGGATGTGGAAACTATGTGTATTTAACAGATAAGGTAACTGGTAAAACTATATCAGTAACAGATGGAATGCTTAAGACTGATACATTAGAAGAAATAAATAAAACAATTTGGAACGCTTCTTTAGATAAAGTAGAATGCTATATTGAAGGAAAAGAATTAGAAACAACAACTACTATTTGCTTATCACCTGAATATAACATGGAGATAAAAAAAGTAAGTATATACAATAATACTAATATAAAAAGAGAGATAATAATAACTACTATGCTTGAGCCTGCTATGACAGATTATATGACTAATGTAGTTCATCCTTCATTTAATAATCTTCAAATAGAAACAGCTTATGATGAAGACTTAGACTGTTTAATTGCAAGTAAAAGGAAGAAAAATGAAAATGATGAAGATATGTTTGTATTTACAAAATTAATAGGAATAGATTTAGAAAAAGAAGTAGAAACTGAAAAACAAAAGCTAATAAATGATAAAGAAAGTGCGTATAATGAAAGTGTTTCTAGGTATCCTTTATGGCCTATACTTTCATATAGGGCAAGAATAATTCTTGATCCATACGAAAGGCAAGATTTCTATTATTTATTAGGGGTAGCTGATAGCAAATACAAAGTATCAAATGCTATTGTTAATATGGATAACAGAACATTAATAGAACAATTTAGACTTTCAGGTGAACTTAATGCTGTTACTTCTAGATATCTAAAACTAGAGCCTACAAAAGCAGAAATATATAATAGCATAATATATGAAGTATTATTTAATAAATCTAAAGTGGATGAAGAAAAATTCTGGAATTTAAATATAAATCAATCAATGTTATGGAAATACTCAATTTCTGGAGATTTACCAATACTTACTGTATATGTAGATAAAATAGAAGATGCAGGAATAATAAACGAGATAATAAAATTCATGGATTATACAAAAAATAGAAAAATAGATCTAGATATTATTGTTATAATAAATGAAAAGGAAGAAACAGATGGACATTTATATAGATATATTAAGTCTAGAATAGATAGAGCAGTATATATGGAATATACAAAAGGTAATATATATATATTAAATGTAAGGTATTTAAGTGAAGATGAAGTAAAACTTCTAACTTTCCTTTCAAAGAAATACATAACCAATATAGATGACTTCTTAACTGTATCTGAAATGAAGAAAAATGGTAAGACTATAATTGATGAAAAAGAAATAATAGAAAAGGAGGAGGAAAAATTAAATGGAAAGCAAAATATATAATGAAAATGAGTATATAGCTTTTAATTCATATGGTGGCTTTAATGCTACTAAAGATGAATATCATATATTAAACACCAAGACTCCTCTTCCTTGGTGTAATGTAATGGCAAATGAAAAGTTTGGAACTATCATTTCAAGTTATGGCACTGTATATACGTATTTTAAAAATAGTAGAGAATTCAAAATAACAGAGTGGTGTAATGATTGGGTATCATTTGTACCTGGTGA
This sequence comes from uncultured Clostridia bacterium, assembly GCA_934132895.1. Taxonomy (GTDB): domain Bacteria; phylum Bacillota; class Clostridia; order TANB77; family CAG-465; genus CAG-465. Next base: position 25,253 of record CAKPAG010000009.1, on the reverse strand, counting down.
AGAATTTGAAGGTATTTTTAAAGAGGATTATAACTTAATATATGGATTTGGATATTCTACTGTATTAGAGGAAAAAGACAATATAAAAAAGAAAATGGATATATTTATTCCAAATGATAAAAATGTAAAGGTACAGTATATAACACTTGAAAATTTAGATGATAAAGTAGAGAGAAAAGTATATATAAAATACAGAATTAAACCAGTACTTGGAGTTGCAAATGACACTACAGAAAACTATATTTTATCAAGAGTAAATGAGGGAGTTTTAGAGTTTAAAAACCCATATAGTATGGAATTTTCTAATTGTACTTCATATATAAAAGTAGTAAAAGAAAGTAATGATGTAAATTACGAATATAATAAAGATGAATATTCAGTTTCAGTAGAGGCTACATTAAAACCTAAAGAGAGTTTGAGCTTTGCTATACTTTTAGGTGCATATGAAGACCCTTGTGAGATTAAATATGCTTTAGATAATCTACGAGGTAAAGAAGATATAGAAAATGAACTTGCAAAAACAAAAGCTTTTTGGAGAAAGCATGTTGTAAGAGAGTTTAATACTAAAAATGAGTATTTAGATATAATGGCAAATGGATGGTTACTATATCAAACAATAGTGTGTAGACTTTTTGCAAGGTCAGGCTTTTACCAATCTGGCGGGGCAATAGGATTTAGAGATCAACTTCAAGATGTTATGGCTTTAATTTCTACTTGGCCTGAAAAAACCAGATCTCAGATAATACTTCATTCATCAAAACAATTTGAAAAAGGGGATGTGCTCCATTGGTGGCACGAGCATAATAACGCGGGAATAAGAACATATTTTAGTGATGATTATTTGTGGCTTCCATATGTTTTAGAAGAATACGTTACTAAAACAAAAGATTACTCTATATTAGATGTAAAAACAAAGTATTTAGAAGATAAGCCTATGGGAAGTAAACATGAGCTTTATGATGTATTTAACAATATTGATAAAGAGGATACTGTATATGAACATGCTAAGAAAGCAATAATGTATTCTTTATCAAGGATAAATGAACAAAATGGACTTTTAGATATAGGAGATGGAGATTGGAATGATGGCTTTAGTAATATACGAGGCCAATCAGTATGGCTTACATTTTTTATGATGAACTTGCTAGAAAGATTTAAATTAGTTGCAAAGATAAAAAAAGATGATGAAATGATTAAAACTGCAGATAGACATATTCATCTATTTAAGCATAGTATTATATCCTATACATGGGATACAGACCATTTCGTAAGGGCATTTTTTGAAAATGGGGAAGTTCTAGGTGCAAACTCAAATAAAGAATGTAAAATTGACCTTATATCACAAGCTTGGGCTGTAATTGCAATGCAAGATTATCCGGATGTTCAAGATGAGTTAAAAATGGCTTTAGCATCTACTGAAAAATATTTAGTAGATAAAGAACATATGTTAGTTAGACTACTTTATCCGGCATTTGATAAACCTAAAAATAACCCTGGATATATAAAAGCATATGTTCCTGGAACAAGAGAAAATGGGGGCCAATATACACATGCTGCAACATGGCTTGCAAAAGCATATTTCGAGTTTAAAGAAAAAGATAAGGCAATAGAAATACTTAACATGATAGATCCTATTTCTCATTCCGACACTCAAGAAAAAGCAGATATATACCAAGTTGAACCTTATGTTATAGCAGCAGATATATATTCTAATCCTGAACATCAAGGTAGAGGAGGCTGGACTTGGTATACGGGTTCTGCAGCCTGGATGTATAAAGTAATTGAAGATTATTTAGGAAAAAATTAAACAAATATTACATATAAAAAGTAACCAGATTACAACTTTGTAGTCTGGTTATTATACATTAACTTATTTTTTTAACTTGTAGATGAAGTTAATTATTATGCTTTCCCAAGGAACATCTTCGTAAGAAGCTAGTAGTTTCTTTAAATCGTCTATTCTTTCTGATGTGTTTAATTTTTTTGGAACACTTACGTAGTTATTTCCACTAAGAACAGCTTTTCCTTTTGTAAAAGTATAGGTAATTAAGTATTTGTACTTGTTTTTGTTCATTTTTTTGTCCTCCTAAAATTTCAATTGATATTTTAATATTAATATATTTTCTATACTAATAGTATAGCACAAATTTACATAAAAATCAAGCGTGCATAAAATACAAGGCCAGATTTCAATGTGTGAAGTCTGGTCTTGTATTTTATTAATTAGGTGTTGTAGAGCATTCATATATATAGGTGATAATTATGTGATAATCGGCAACGGGAGTATGTCTGTAAGGTCCATTCATCTGTTTGGCTATTTCTTTTTTTACGCTATCAATATCCTGCTCGTTCATTATTTTCGTGCTTCTAGATACAAATGAATTATATCTTTTGCCGCTGTCACGATAATCATCAGTTGTTAATAAGTAAGTAATCATGTAATTATACATTTTTAATTCCTCCTAAAAATATCATTATTATTTAATTTAAATAATTTGTTAAGTTGAATTTTACCATAATTTTATGTTAAAGTCAAGTAGTTATGTAAAATCAGCATTGGATTTTAAATTTAATACTGCTATTTATAGACAAAATTAAAGGAAAAAATAAGAGAATATTCAATTATTAACAAATCATGAAAATATATAGAAAGAAAGATTAATATTTAATCAGAGTCTTTTTTCTCGTTTTTGGCCTAAATTTTGGTAATGTGGTTGAATTTTTTTAAAATTATGGTATAATATAATAGTTAGTTAAACATATATTTAAATATATAATGGAGGAATCAAAATGAATGTAAAAATTGAAAAACAAGAAAAATCAAAAGTAGTATTAGAATTTACTATGCCAAAAGATGATTTTAATAAAGCTTTAGATAAAGCTTTTGCAAAAAACGCTAAACATTTTAAAGTACCAGGTTTTAGAAATGGAAAAGTACCAAGAAATGTTGTAGAAAAAGTATATGGTGAAGGAGTTCTTTACGAATCAGTTATTGAAGATACTGTAGATGAAGAATACAGAAAAGCTTTAGAAGAAAATAAATTAGAACCTGTATCAAGACCTGAAATGGATGTAAAACAAATTGGTAAAGATAAAGATTTTATATATACAGTTAGCTTTTACGTAAAACCTGAAGCTAAAGTTTCTAAATACAAAGGACTTGAAATAGAAAAAGTTGATGTTAAGGTTTCTAAAGAAGATGTAGAAGCTGAACTTGAAAGTGTTAGAAACAAAAATGCTGAAATTAAAAGTGTTGAGGACAGAAAATTACAACAAAATGATATTTCAACAATAGATTTTGAAGGTTTTGTTGATGGAGTAGCTTTTGAAGGTGGAAAAGGAGAAAACTTTGAACTTACTATTGGAAGTGGTCAATTTATTCCTGGTTTTGAAGACCAACTTGTAGGAATGGAAATTGGTGAAGAAAGAGAAATTAAAGTAACTTTCCCAAGAGAATATCATGCTGAAAATTTAGCTGGAAAAGATTCAACATTTAAAGTAAAACTTATCAGTATAAAAGAAAAAATATTACCAGAGCTTGATGATGAGTTTGCAAAAGATGTTTCTGAATTTGAAACTTTAGAAGAATATAAAAAAGATTTAAAAGCTAAAGTAAAAGAAAGAAAAGAAAATCAAGCAAAAGCTGAAAGAGAATCAAAAGCTATTGAAAAATTAGTAGAAAATGTAGAAGTAGAAATTCCTGAAGCTATGATAGATCATGAAATAGAACATATGATAGAAAGCTTTGCTCAAAACTTATCATATCAAGGAATGAGTATGGAACAATATCTTGAATATACTAATACAAAAATGGATGATTTTAAAGAATCATTAAAACCAAATGCAATAAAGGATATTAAATTACGTCTTGCTTTAGAATTTATAAATAAAGCTGAAAACGTTGTTGTTGAAGATAAAGAAATCGATGAAAAAATTGAAGAATTATCTAAGCAATATGGTTCTACAGATTCTGATTCATTAAAGAAAAACGAAAGCGTTAGAAATTACATGAGAGAAAAACTAATCCAAGATAAAACAATGGCACTTGTTGTTGATAGCGTAATTGAAAAATAGAAAATTATAACATAAAAGGAGGTTATTGTAATATGTTAAGTAACAGTTTAGTACCTATGGTAATTGAACAAACTAGTAAAGGTGAAAGGTCTTATGATATTTATTCAAGACTTTTAAAAGAAAGAATTATATTTTTATCTGATGAAGTAAATGATGTAACAGCATCACTTGTTGTAGCTCAACTTCTATTTCTAGATGCTGAAGATCCAGGAAAAGATATATACTTATATATCAACAGCCCAGGTGGTTCAGTAACAGCTGGAATGGGAATATTTGATACAATGCAATATATCAAATCTGATGTATCAACAATCTGTGTTGGTATGGCAGCTAGTATGGGTGCATTTTTACTTGCAGCTGGTGCAAAAGGAAAGAGATTTGCACTTCCAAATTCTACAATTATGATACATCAACCATTAGGTGGAATGCAAGGTCAAGCAAGTGATATGAAAATACATGCAGACTTTATCTTAAAAACAAAAGATACTTTAAATAGAATCTTAAGTGAAAGAACTGGTCAAAGTTTAGAACAAATTGAAAAAGATACAGATAGAGATAACTTTTTATCAGCTGAGGATGCTAAAAATTATGGCTTAATAGATGGTATAATGTCAAGTATATCTGATATTAATAAGGAGAAATAGTTTATGGCAAGAAAAGGAAATGGTAAAGATGGAAATGATTCAATGATAGACCTTCCAGAAGATTCAATTTTCTGTTCATTTTGTGGTAGACTTAGACCTGAAGTACATAAACTTATTGAAGGTCCAGATGGTATAATGATTTGTGATGAATGCGTCGAAGTATGTCATAAGATTATGCATGATGAAGATATAGAAAGCGTAAAAGATAATAGAGCCTCTTCAAAGGAGCTTAAAGAATCTGATGAGTTGCCTTCTCCAGAAAAAATTAAAGATGTTTTAGATCAATATGTGATAGGACAGGAAGAGGCTAAGAAAGTTTTATCTGTGTCAGTATATAACCATTACAAACGAATTAGAAATATGGATAAATTAGATGACGTTGAAATTCAAAAAAGTAATATATTACTTTTAGGACCTACTGGTTGTGGTAAAACTCTGCTTGCTCAAACCTTAGCTAAAACTTTACATGTACCTTTTGCAATAGCTGATGCTACTACATTGACTGAAGCTGGATATGTTGGAGAAGACGTAGAAAATATACTTTTAAGACTTATTCAAGCTGCTGATTTTGACGTACAAAAAGCAGAAAAAGGAATTATATATATAGATGAATTAGATAAAATTTCAAGAAAGTCTGAAAACCCTTCTATTACTAGAGATGTAAGTGGAGAAGGAGTTCAACAAGCATTACTAAAAATAATAGAAGGTACTGTGGCTAATGTACCCCCTCAAGGTGGCAGAAAACATCCACAACAAGAATTTATAAAAATAGATACAACTAATATTCTATTTATATGTGGTGGTGCATTTGATGGACTTGAAAAAATTATTCAATCAAGAATGCAAACAAAGACAATGGGATTTGGTGCTAAAGTTGAGGAAAAGAAAGATATAGATATTGGAAAAATATTTTCAGAAGTTCAACCTCATGACATAGTTAAATATGGGCTTATTCCTGAGCTTGTAGGAAGACTTCCAATAATAACAAGTTTAAATAACCTAACAAAAGAAGCTTTAATAGACATACTATCTAAACCTAAAAATGCTCTTTTAAAACAATACAAAAAACTATTTAAAATGGATAATGTAGAACTTGAAATAAAGAAAGATGCTTTAGAAGAAATTGTTAATATGGCACTTGAAAGAAAAACAGGTGCAAGAGGTTTAAGAGCTATAATGGAAAAGGTTATGATGAATGCTATGTATGAAGTACCATCAAACAAAAATATAACAAAATGTATTATTACAAAGGATGTTGTTTTAGGTAAAGGAAAGCCTAAATATGAACTAAAAAAATAATTTGTAATATATGAAATATATAATAAGAAGAGGTAGTGTATTATTAAATACATTGACCTCTTCTTTTATATTAAGTGAAATCTTTAAAGAATGTACACTTTAAATAAAAATGGAGTTTACGAAGTTCATTTATATATTTGTTTAACAAATAGCAATAATTATATAGAAGACTAAAAACTAATGTGGTATAATATTTATGGTGAGAAAATGAATAAGCTATATTATAATTTTAAAGAAAATTTAACTGGGATATATGAAGAAAAGAAGTCAAAATTTTATTCATATGTATTTAATGCAAATAATGAAGAAGAATGTTTATCACATATATTAAATATAAAAGAAAAAAATAAGGATGCAAGGCATGTTGTATATATATACTCTATACTAAAAAACGGTAAAAAAATTATTAGATTTTCTGATGATGGTGAACCACAAGGAACGGGTACGAGAGCTATTTATGATGCTCTAGAAAAAGAGAATATAACTAATATATGTATAGTTATAGTAAGATATTTTGGAGGAATATTACTTGGTGCAGGTCCATTATCGCGTGCTTACTTTAAAGCGTATAAAAATGCAATTGAGGGAGTTAAAAAAGATATAATATATAATTATATAGAAGAGTCTTATATTCTTACTTACTCAGATTATGAAAAACTAAAAACTGATTTAAAAAACTACATAGAAAAAGATAAAATAGAAATTGTAAAGGTTAACTATAACGATAATATAGAAGTAGATTTAAATATAAGAGAAGATGTTAATGAAGAAGTAGAAAATTTAATAAAAAAATATATTTAAGAAGGGGAGAGTATTTATGAAAATAGGTGTGATATCTGATATACATAGTAATATATTGGCTTTAGAAGCTGTATTTAATAAGTTTGAAGAGAAAAATATTAATGATATAATTTGCTTAGGAGATATTATTGGAATTGGGCCATATCCAGAAAAATGTATTGATTTACTTATGAAAAATAAAGAAAAAATAATTGGAATTGTAAAAGGAAATCATGAAAATTATTTAATAAAAGGTTTGCCAAAAACAAATCATAATATAGAAAATGGAACTAAACTTTCTGATGAAGAAAAAAGTACCCATGTATGGAATCATTCGAAATTAAATACAGTACAAATTGAATTTATAAAAGAATTAAAATCAAAAGAGATTATTAATATTAACAATAAAAATATACTTATTTGCCATTATCCTCTTCTAGAAAATGGTAAGTTTAAGAAATTTTATAAAAATATGAATGAACAACGAGTTGATGAACTATTTAATAATCAAAACATAGATATATTTTTATTTGGACACACACATAAAGAATATTATTTTAAAAATGATAAAAAAATTGTTATAAATCCTGGTTCTTTAGGATGTCCTAAAAATACTAATGCAGCACTAGCAGGTATTTTAGACATATCAAATAATGATATAATTTATGAAGAATTAAGGGTAACATATAATATTGATGAGGCTGTAGAAAGAATAAAGAAGTTAAATTATCCATTAAGTAGATTTATGATTAAAACTTTTTATAGATAAAAAAGAACATTTTTTTATTTTTTGTTCAAAAACTATTGACAGAACAAATGTTTTTATATATAATATAGATATAAAGAACAAAAGTTCTAGAGGTGATAGTTATGAAAAATGGTAAATTAAAAGAAAGATGTAGAATTATTTTATTTATTTTTATATGTTTGGTATGTTTTGGAATATTTACAAATTTTGGTATAGGTAAAAAGTATACATCTACATATGAATTTAAAGTGCAATCAAGTGATACTATATGGAATATTGCGAGCAACATTTGTGAAAAAGATAAAAATCTCAATGTACAAAATGTTGTTATAGAAATAAAAAATTTAAATAACTTAAACACAAGTGATATATATGTTGGACAAACTTTAGAACTACCCATTTATTGAAATATATTAAAGGTAGTATTAGCATATTATAAATTGCATAATATTAACATAAATATTGACTTTAGTAAGTAGACTGTGTTATAATTAGGCATATAAGTATACTTTAATCTAATTTTAATTAAGGAGGATGTTATTATGTGGATTAGACCTAATAGTCAAGTTATGTATTTGCGGAACCGCACAAAAGAGATGGAGAAACTTAAGAATTTTATTCCAGAGTTTAATTCAAGAATAAGCAAAGAAAAAGAAACAGACATGGATTTTGAACAATTATATATAAATGATGTGTTTACATCTAAAAAAGATTTGAAAATGCTATATAATTACAAGAAAATTGATGTAGTAATTTTCACTGGATATGCAGGTTGTGGTCATTACGCTCCTGCTAGAGCTTTAGCTTTAGAATATGCAAATAAAGGAAAAAATGTCGTACTAATTGATCCTTTATTTATATATTCTGAATTTACAGCAAAATTAAATTGCAGAGTATGGCGACTTGTTTCTTCTCATTTGAATTTATTATGGAGATTAACTAGAAAGGTAATTTCTAGTAAGTTAGGTAGTGATTTAGCATTTAGTTATATTAAGGGTATGCAATCAAAAGAAGTGTATGACTTTATTAAATCTAAAAAGCCTCAAATAATACTTTCTACTTATCCTTATACTAGTTGTGTATTATCTACATTTTCGAAATATACAAAATATTTAGGAATTGTTGTACCTGATCTATCTGCAATAGGTTTTTTAAATGAGGTATATCACAACACTAAGAATATTCATTTCCTAGTTAGTAGCTATAAAGTATATGAAGAAGCTGTTAAAATGTATCCTTATATAAAGCAGAATGCTGGCGTACTAGTTATGGGAAATACTCCTACTACTATTAGTAAAGCAATTGTTAGAACTTCAAATAACTTCGATGATCACATACTCTTGTTTAATCCAGGAAGCGGCTTAGGTATAGGAAAAGGATTTAAGGCTTTAAGATGTATTTTAAAGCACTGGGAAGGAAAAATTATTTTACTATGTGGAAATAATAAAAGGTGGTTAAAAAAAGCCAAATTTTATTCGTTTAAATTTCATAATCTTATACCATTGGGATACGTCGATCATGATATATTGCATCGTTTCTATGAGACTGCTGATGTTATAATAGGCAAAGGAGGAGGAAGTACAATTGTAGAAATGGCTTCTATTAGAGGATGTAAAATTGTTTATTCTCCTATTCCAGGACAAGAAGCTGCAAACACTAAAAGATATGTTGATTTAGGTTGTATTACGTACGCTAAAAACAAAAGAGATTTAATAAAATATTTAGAAGATATGCCTTATACTCAAAGTATATATGATCTAAATGATGATACAATTTCTAAGTTTTCTACTAAATATATAGTAAATACTACTTTGGAATGTATAAAGAAATAAAGTACAAAAATACTGAAGTTAATTTTAACTTCAGTATTTTTACATATTCATTTAATATTATTTAAAGGGTTATTATCAATAGCATTTTTAACTTCTTCACTATCTACGTGAGTATATATTTGAGTAGTAGCAATAGTTTCATGTCCTAAAACTTGTTGCAGTGCACGTATATCTACATGACCATATTTATGCATAAGTGTTGCAGCAGTATGTCTTAATTTGTGAGGCGAGTACTTTCTAGTATCAAGTCCAGCTAGTGCTATATATTTTTTCACGATCAATTCTACCATCCTTTGAGAGATTCTAGTTCCTCTTTCTGATACAAACAAAGCATCCTTATCTATTATAGAGTTATTCTTTCTTTCTTTGAGATAACCATCAATAGCAGAAAGACAAGCTTTATTTAAATGTACTACGCGTTCTTTATTTCCTTTACCAATAATTGTTAATTTATCATCCTTTATATCTTTGAAATTTATATTAACAAGCTCTGATAAACGTAAACCACAATTTAGGAATAAAGTTAAAATGCAGAAATCACGTCTTCCGAATTTTTGTTCGTTAAATTTTACTGAAGATAGGAGAGAGGTAGCTTCTTCTAAATTTAAATATTTTGGTAATCTTTTTTCTAATTTAGGTGTTTCTAATCCAACAACAGGATTTTTATCCAATAATTTCCTATTATTTGCAAGGTAATTATAAAAAGATTTTATTGAAGCAACTTTACGAGCTCTAGAAGTTGATTTTAATTCTTTGCGAGTTCTTAATTTATAATCATCATTCAAAAATTTTAAATAACTATAAAAATCTTGAGTTTCTATAGATTTAAAAAATTGTAAATCCAAATCTGTTATATTGGTTTCTTCAAGTTTATCTAGATCAATATTTTGTTTGTAGCATTTTAAATATTTAAATACATGTCTTAAATCATAATGGTATTCTTTTACGGTATTTATTGATCTATTACGCATAACTTCCATGTATTCTAAAAATTCACTTACTAATTTTGGTACATCTGTGTATTTCATATATCCTCCTAAAAAACGAGGCTCTAGAATCGATTTTAAGGCATTTTTATTTATTAGCCTTTATAGTTTTACCCCTAAAAAAAGAGGAGTAATAACTTAAAATAAAAAAATGTATTTATAAGTTAAAATATATTTTATAAATATAATTAAAAAGGTAAAGAGTAAAAGATATAATAAAATATAAAGTCTTAAAATCAAAAATAAGCCACTTTTATACAATCATCATTAAAATAATACCATAAATAAGAAAAAACATCAATACTTATCACCTTTATTTCACAAAAATTCTATTTTGCGAAATACTATAAAAAACAAAACATAGCTCTCCACATTATTCATGAAGTGCCTCCCTTCTTCTCTTATCTATTTTTATTATAAGCATCTTATAATTATTACTTATAAAATCTATAAAAATTTAAAATATGTTTTTTAAACGTTGATCTAAGATAAACTACTTCAGACTTTATATTGTTATTATAAATTTTATTTTTTAATTTAATTTTATTTTTTATTCTTTTAATTATTAATTTATCTTTTAAATAATTAAAAGTGCCATCTCCAGCTCTTAAATAATCATGATGCCCTATATCATTATAGTTATAGAATTTTTGATTAGCCTTATACCCTTTTAATAATATAGAATTTATAAAATATAAACAAAAAGATGCCTCTACATTTCTATAGAGGCGATCATAAGAGGTTGATATATGAAAACTAAGGTTTTTCCCTAGCTCGGCATGCTTTATTATTCTGCCCAAACTCCAACACATTGTTGTTTTGCAAAAGTCTGAGATTGTTTTAAATCAGTATTCAAACTTTTGTTTTTAGGCTCTTCCTGAAAAGTAGCGTATCCTTCTTCCAATATTTTTCCGTTATATAATTCATTATTAATATATATATATGCAAAAATTTGTGAATTATCTACTTTTACAGTATCAAATGCAAGTTTTATATTTTTATCTTTTAAATCTTCTTGCATTTTCGTGATTATTTCAGGAATTGTATTGTTAAAGTTAATACCTATTAAAGTAACATCAAATTTTTTATTTGTATTTGGTATTATAACACGTACTTTTTTATTATCAAGTACTTTTTCAACTTTTAATTCATTTGTTTTTTCAAGTGATTTAAGATTAGAATATTCATCTGGAATAGTAGTTAATATTTCTTCTTTAACTTCTTGCTCTTCTTGTTTTGGCTCCTGAACAGCTTCATCTTTTTTTTCTTCTTGCTTTTCAGTTTCGACTTGATTTTCATCTAGCTTTTCTTCATTTTCTAACTTATCGCTTGCAACAATTACTTCATGGCTAGGTGTTTTGGTACCGCTATTCGATACATATATATATATGCCACTACCAATTAAGACAACTGCAATTACTAAAATTAAAACTGCTGGTCCATATTGTTTGATATAAAATGTTGATTTATTATCATAGTACATATATAACACCTCCCTCTTAAAATAATCACTTACATAAACTATTATAGCATGATTTTTATGTAAAGTCAACCTTTTTTAAATAAAAAATTACATTTTTGTTACATTTTTATGTTCTTGATAATTATATATCAGCATTATGCCATACATTTTGTACGTCGTCATTATCTTCTAACTTATCTAAGAAGTTCTGAAATTTAACTTCTTCTTCTTCAGTAAGTTCTTTTTTCATATTTGCAATTTGTCTTATATCAGCTTCAACTGGTTGTAAATTAATACTCTCAATATATTCCCTAAGTTTTGAAAAGTTTTCTGGTGCACAAGTAATTTCTATATATCCTTCTTCTGAAACAAAATCTTCTGCTCCATTATCAAGAACATTAAGCATTAATTCATCTTCATCTATGTCACCAGTTTGTTCAATTAATATATATCCCTTTTTATCAAACATATATCCAACACTACCAGTTTGACCTAGAGAGCCTCCAGATTTTGAAAATATACTTCTTATATCTGCTGCAGCTCTATTTTTATTGTCTGTCATCGCTTCAACGATAACTGCTGTTTGACAAGGCCCAAATCCTTCATAAACTATTTCTTCATAGTTTGCTGAATTTGAGTCTCCAATTGCTTTTTGGATACATCTATTTATATTATCGTTAGGCATATTATTTGCCTTTGCTTTTGCTATAACGTCTTTTAGTTTTGAATTAACATTAGGGTCACCACTTCCACCCATTTTTACTGCTACTGTTAATTCTTTACCAATTTTTGAAAAAATATTAGCTTTTTTTGAATCTGTAGCTTCCTTTTTTCTTCTTATATTTGCCCATTTGCTATGTCCTGACATATTATATTCCTCCTTTAAACTTAATTTACTATATAATTTTAACATATTTTATGTGATTTGTGTAGTCTTTTCATTTAAATTTATAGATATTTATTGACTTTTTGCTTTAACATATATATAATTTGTATTAGTAAAAATATATTTTATCTTTAATTAACTATTTTAAGGAGGCTTTTATTATGAATACTAGTGAACAAAATGTTATTTGCAATGGTTGCCCTAAATTAAAAACTAGAATTAAAAATTCAGGATACAAATTTGGTGTCGATTATGTTGTGCTCGAATTAAAAGGAAAAAGTTATTCTATTATACCAAGTGACGAAATTGATGGAATAGCCAATCTAGGTTTGCATAACTTTACTACGCAATATGTACCTAAATTTGGGAAGTATGAGTTTGAGGAATATGTTGGACATGCTCTTCTTGAGGCACTATTCATTAATAAAGATTTAACAGATTTATTAAATTCTGAACTCAGCTGTGTTGAATATACTCCTAAGTTACATTTTCATGCAATTAAAATTGAAAATGATTATTTAAGGGAGAAAGTTTTGAGTTTATTTGATATAATTGAAGAAAACGAACATCAAATATTTCTTAAATTCAAAGGAGAAATTCAGAAATAACTATGATTACAAAATATTTGTTGGGGTGGTATATATTCACCTCAACATTATTTTTTACAAAGTAAACAACCAATTAAAAAATCGGTTGTTTACTTTGTATTTTGGTATTTTAAATAATATTCATTTTTTCACATTTGTACCATTTAGCAAATTCTTCTAAAGCAGAAGATGAACCATCGTTTTTTCTTCTTTCGCATCTTTCTTCTTCATTCATTTCTGCTAAGGTCTTGTTAAAAGTTTGTGGTATAAATATGAACCATAAATCAGACCACTTTTGCTCTGCATCATTACCTCTTATTTCAGTAGATAATGAACCTGGTGAAATTCCAAAAAAGTATTTGATTTCTTTTCCATCATAATATGCTAAGCATTCTTTAAAATAGCATGTCCTATTAGATTTTCCTTCCATAAGTTTTAAAATTCCTTCAATGCCTATAGTATCCAATGCAAAATTCACAAATGCTTTTGGAAATCCATTTAATTCCTGAACAAAAAATCCTGCGTCCATTGCAATGCATGGCTTTTTAACCACTTCGTATGCCTGTAATACCTTTGATTTAGCGATTTCTTCTACATCTTCACTTCTTGGCTCATCAAGTTCGAATTCATATGTGCTGATTTTCAAATCCTTAAAGTATTTTTCTGCAGATTTTACTTTACCTTTATTATGTGTAACAAAGACAATTTCCTTCATAAGTTATTTCTCCTTTCTAATACATAAATTATTATATACATAAGCCCTTAAATTTTCCATATGAATTATACCACTTTTATATCAAAAAAACAATATACAGGAAACTAATTATATAATTTCCTGTATATTGTGTAATTTTTAATAACTTTGTTTAAATATTTACTAGTTTCTTCAAATGGCAAATTAATATTGCTTGTATTTAAATCTTTTGATATTATACCATCATTTAACCATTTATTTACATTTCCCATTCCTGCATTATATGCACAAATCGCAATATAATAATTGCCTTCATACTTATCAATTAAACTTTTTAAGTAGTTGCATCCAAGTGCTATATTTATATTTTCATCATATAAATTGGTATCCTCTATATTTTCTACTATATTAGCGTTATTATTTATATCTTGTGCTGTTGTATCCATAATTTGCATAAGTCCTTTGGCTTCCTTTTTGGAAGTTGCAAGTTTATTAAAGCCACTTTCTGTTTTTATAACAGCTAGGACTAAATATGGGTCAATATTATTCTTAGCAGCCTCTTCTTTTATTACGTCAAAGTGTTTTCTTGGATATATATATGATTTTAATACAAAGATAGTAGCTAAAGCAAATATTAATAATATAGCAATAACTATTAATATTTTTTTAATAATTTTTAAAAGCATTATTCCCTTCCTTTATTTGGCATCATACCAACTTTTTCCTATGTTCAAATCTATTTTTAAAGGTACACTTAATTTTACGACATTTTCCATAGAATTATACATTATTTCTTTTACTTTTTCTACTTCGTCTGGATATGTTTCAATAAGTAATTCATCGTGTACTTGCATAATTAGTTTAGATTTCAAATTATTCTTCTTTAGATTATAGTATATTTTATTCATAGCAATTTTAATTATGTCTGCAGCCGTACCTTGAATAGGAGTATTCATTGCTACTCTTTCTCCAAATTGTACTTTCATCTTGTTTTTACTATGTAACTCTTCAATATATCTTCTTCTATTAAACATTGTCGAAACATAGCCCTGTTCTTTAGCTATTTTTACAATGTTTTCCATAAATTCTTTAATATTATGATACTTTGCTAGATAGTTATCTATATACATTCCCGCTTCTTTATACCCAGTTGATATATTTTTCGCTAGGCCATATCTACTAATACCATAAACAATTCCGAAATTAACAGCTTTAGCTTTACTACGCATTTCATGTGTAACCTCATCTATTGGAACACCAAATACTTGAGAAGCAGTAACCTTGTGAATGTCAGTTCCAGATTTAAAAGCATTTATCATAGTTTCATCATCTGAAATATGTGCAAGCACTCTTAATTCGATTTGGCTGTAATCTGCGTCAGTTATAACCTTATCATCTGGTGCGACAAAAAAGGTTCTTATTTTGCTTCCAAGTTCTAATCTTACTGGAATATTTTGAAGATTTGGTTCTATACTACTAAGCCTTCCAGTAGATGTAACTGTTTGCATAAATGTAGTATGTATTCTACCGTCACTTGCAATCTTAGGTATTAGCCCTTCAACATAAGTAGTCTTTAACTTATTAGTTTGTCTATATTCTAATATTAAATTAATGATTTCATGCTTATCTAAAAGTTCTTCTAACACTTCCTTATCAGTTGAATACCCTGTTTTTCCTTTTTTAATAACTGGAAGATTTAAAACTTCAAATAGTATATGACCTAATTGTTGAGTTGAGTTTATATTAAATTCTTGGCCTGCTAAAGCATATATTTTTTCTTCTAGTGTTTTTAATTTAGCAGTTATTTCATCATTAAAAGAATTTAGTTTTTCTTTATCAATATACATCCCCACATCTTCCATAGAAGCTAAAGTTTCTGTAAGTGGCATTTCAATAGTTTCAAATAATTCTAGCATGTCTACATCTTTTAATTTATTTAAAACAATTTTTTTCGATTCTTTTAAAGCTTTTAAAACAATAGTTATATTAGTTTTCTCATTATCATTTAAAAACTCTTCTTTGGTATCATTAAGTTCAAATAACGATAGCTGCTTTACTTCATTTTTTTTAATATTATCAAAATTAAGAATAATACCATATATATCATTAAGAATATATTCAATATCATAGCTTGTTCTAGTAGAATCAAGTAAATAATATGCAATCATTACATCATAATCGAAGTTTTTAACATCTTTTACAAAATTTGAGAATATATATCTTATATCTTGCTTAATATTATATCCAATTTTTTTAGAATTACTTAAAGCAAAATTTTGTATAATATTACTATACTCTTGCGGTTTATTTAACTCTAAACTTTCAATATCAATAGCATATATATTATTTAAATTACTAGAATATATTGCAAGTATTTTTTTATTACTAAGTCTTAAATTCTTAGTAAAATAATCTTCTTGAACTATATTTAGCATATATGAAATTTCTGGTTCGTTAAATACATTATTTAAGTCTTTTAAAAACTCATTAATATTTTTATCATTAATTATTACAAACTGATTTATATTCTTAAAATTTTCTATGTTTTCATTAGAAATTGATGTAACACTTCCACTAACTTTAGAAAAATCATACTTTTCTAAAAATTTAGTAAATTCAAGCTTCTTAAATAAAGTATAGAGTTCTTCTTTATTTACATCTGTTAAAACGCAATTATCATATACTAATTCAATTGGTACTTCTTTATTTATAGTAGCAAGCTTATAACTTAAAAAAGCCATCTCTTTATCATTTTCTAACTTTTCTTTTATCTTAGGAGTAGTTTCGAGTGTCCCCACATCAAGCATGTTATATATATTTTCTAAAGTCTTGTATTTCCATATAAGAGAATAAGCAGTTTTTTCACCTATTCCTTTTACTCCTGGAATATTATCTGAAGAGTCTCCCATTAAAGACTTAATATCTACAATCTGGAAAGGTTCTATGTTATTTTTTTCTTTTAAAAGTTCAGGAGTATATATAGTATACTCAGTTTTACCTTTTTTAGTTGTAGGTATTACAATTGATGTCATGTCAGATATAAGCTGAAAAGAGTCTTTATCACCTGTTAGTACATATGTGAATATTCCATTTTTAGTATTTATATTTGAAACCGTACCTAAAATATCATCTGCTTCATAACCTTCTTTTTCAATTATTGGAACATTCATAGCACTAAGTACTTCTTTTATAACAGGCATTTGTTCTGCAAGTTCATCAGGCATCCCTTTCCTAGTACCTTTATAATCTTCATACATTTTGTGTCTAAAAGTTGGAGCTTTTAAATCGAAAGATACACAAGCATAATCCGGAGCCAATTTATCCAATATCATCCAATAAATATTTAAAAAAGCATATAAGGCATTTGTGTGTATTCCAGCTGTTTTAGAGAACATTCTAAGATTAGAAAGACCATAAAACGCTCTATTCATTATACTGTTTCCATCGATTATTAAAAAACTCTTCATGTAAAAAATCAATCTCCTTTTTTTATTTGCTGAAATTTAACCTCAGCATAATTTTTCTCTGCTTCGTTATAATTAATATTTAAATTATTTAATAACTCATAAACAAAGTCTACATTTATCTCTTCTTCTGATATATACTCAAAAAATATTCCTAGATTTTCTACATTTACAATATTAAAGTTAATGTCATCTTTAGTATATTTAGTTACCTCTTTATTTACACTAAAAATCTCTTTATACTTTTTACCACTTTGATTCAATCTTTCTATTGAAAAATCTCCTCTATATTTTCCTGTAAAATCTCCATGAGTATATAATAACAGTTCAGTTAAGTCATTTTCATTTTTTCTTAATATAAAATACTCGTCTAAATCTTTTAAAGATTTTGTTTCATTTAAGTTATAATTATCTTCTGTATAATAACTTTCAGATAATTTTTCAACTTCTACTTTAGAAAAGCTATTTCCTAGTAAAGTCTTTTCAATTTCTTCCATACTATTTAAAATTTTCAAATTAAATCTATTATATTTATTTTCCATTTACAACACACCTCTAAAGATGTATTATACAATTAATGTAAAATATAGTCAAGAATAAACAAAAAATAAAATAAAATATAATTTAATATAGGTTTGATGCTTTATATGAATTCTTCCCAAACAATATTTGCCACTTCTTTACCTCTTTCAGAAAGTAGTAAACAGTCGTTCTTTGATACGATTAAACCTTCTTCTAAAAGCTTTTCTATTTCATCTTTAAATATTTCATATATACTAACACCAAATCTCTTTTTAAATTTAGCTATATTTACCCCTTCATTAAGCCTTAATCTTAATATAACGTATTCTTTCATAAGCTCTAGAAAGTCTAAATCCTCTTTTTCAATTATAACAGATTTGTTTTGGTTTATTGAATTAATATACTTATCTAAATCTTTAATATTTGTATATCTACTTCCAGCTAAAAAGCTTGAGGCTGCAGCGCCAACTCCTATATATTCTCCTTGAAGCCAATAGTTTAAGTTATGTTTAGATTCAAATCCTCTTAATGCAAAATTAGATATTTCATATCTTAAAAAACCATTTTTTTCTAAAATAGATTCAAGGTATTTTTTCATCTCATATTCTTCATCTTCATTTACTAATGATAAGAAACCATTATCAATTAAAAATTTAAGTTTAGAATTTTCGTGTAACTCTAAATTATATACAGATATGTGTTTAATATTATATAATTCTTTTAATTCTACCACAGTATTAATACTTTCTTTAAATCTTTCTAAGCTAAGATTTGGAAGTGGATAAATTAAATCTAAAGATATATTATTAAAGCCTATCTCTTTTGCTAATTCTAACGTAATTATAAAATCTTCATAGGTATGTATTCTACCAATATTTTTTAATACATCATTATATGTACTTTGAAGACCTATGCTTAATCTATTTATACCACAATTTTTATATGTTAAAAGCTTATTTTTATCAATTGTGCCAGGATTTATCTCTATTGTAATCTCGTCAATATCACTTTCAAACATATTAATTATGCTCATTATTTTTTTTATATACTTACTATCTATATATGATGGTGTACCACCACCAAAATATACAGTTGAAATTTTTCTTTCAGAAAGTATTTCGGCGTTTTGTAATAATTCTTTACATACGGCATCTATATATTTTTCTATTTTTTCATCCTGTTCTACGTTAGATGAAAAATCGCAATAATAACATCTTGAAGCACAAAATGGTATATGTATATATATTCCAATATTATTATCTAAACTCATATTAATCACATGCATAATTTTATCATATATAAATAGAAAAAACAAGGAAATCTTTTTATATACTATAAAATAAAAGCCACATTAAATTGTGACTTTATTTTCGTTTAATATTTCTTTAATTATAGGTTATTAGCAATATCTATTAACTTATCAAATCTGTGTTTTAGGCCAGATTTTGTTACTTTCTCTTCCTTTGAAAGTAATCCTGCTAAAAACTCTAGACTTTCATTTGGATATTTTTCTCTTATATTTGCAGTAATCTTTAATTTATCATTTAAGCTTTCAAATTTATTATGCTTTTTTATTTTGTTTATTGCTTCAATTTGCCTTACGCTACTTTTTATAACTTTAGAAAGATTAGCTGTTTCACAGTTTATATTTCTGTTTATATTATTTTTAACATTTTTTTCTACTCTTATTTGTTCAAATTTAAGCATTGCATGGGAGGCACCAAGTAGTGATAAAATAAGTGATATTTGATCTGCCTCTTTAATATATATTACATATACATTTGCTTTATCTCTTTTTAACATTCTAGGTGTAAATTCTAAGACTGAAAGTAAATTCATAACATATTCACTGCATGCTTTACTTTTAAGTACAATTTCAAAATGATAATCATTTTCTGGATTTACAATGCAACCTGAACTTAAGAATATTCCTTTTATAATAGATTTAAAACAACATTCATTAATATTTGATATATCAAAAAAATGCATATATTTTTCTGGTACTTCATTTTTATGTTTTATTTCAGTTATACTTTCGCCAAATTTTTCTGCGTCAATACAACACTTATTCATTTTTTTAGAAAAACTTTCTAATATTTCCTTTTTTATATCTGAAGAAAATGACATTTTTATCTTTCCTTTCATTTTTTATTTTACATTTAGCATTTTATAATTTTGTCTTAGTTAAGATTATCCATTAAAAGAGATTACAACTACTCTATCATTTCCACCTAAGTCTTTTATACAGTTTATATATGTATAATGTTCGTACTCAGCTATTATTTTTTTTATGTCCTCTAACTCGTCATAGCCTATCTCAAAAATAATCATTCCATTTTTATTTAAATAACCATAAGCATTTTCTAGAATCTTTTTGTAAAATATAGTACCACTTTTTCCTCCAGCTAATGCAAGAATAGGTTCATTTTTAACCTCTTTAGAAAGTTTTACTAAATCTTTTTCTTTAATATACGGAGGATTTGATACTATTATATCATATTTATTATTTGTATTTAACTTAGTAAATAAATCTGATAAAATGACTTTAATGTCCTTTTTTGCATCATTTAAACAAATGTTTTTTGATGCTACTTTTAAAGCATTTTCTGATATATCAACTAAATCAACTTTTGATATATTAGAGTTATTAGCAATTGATATCCCAACACAACCACTACCTGTACAAAGATCTAGTAAAGATACATATTTGTTTTTATTTATATAATATATGGCAGTTTCAACTAATATTTCAGTATCTTGCCTTGGAATTAAAACATTTTCATTTACTATATATTCTTCTTTAAAAAAATTCTGCTTCCCCAATATATATTGTAAAGGAATATTTTCTATATATCTCATTTTTAACATGCTCGATATATTTTTTATATCACTATCATTTAAATATATATCGTTTAAATGCAAATATATATAGTTCTTATCTTTATTTAAGCTCTTAGCAATTATTCTTAAACATTCATCAGATGAAAAGTCTAAAATTTTTTTCTCCTTATTCAAATTATCTATATAGTTATTTAAAAAGTCTTTTAAAAGTATTTTTTCCATTTAATTTTACTCTCTTTCAATAAATTGTATTAATACATTACATATATAATTATACAAGAAAACGAAAAAAAAATAAAGAGGAAAACTAAAAGCTCCTCTATATTCATATTATTTTTTACCATATTTTGCCATAAATTTAGCAGCTCTACCTTGTGTAGACATAGCTTGTTTTTTACCTGTGAAGAATGGATGACATTTACTACATGTATCAACTTTCATTTCAGGTTTAACAGATGCAGTTTCGATTTCATTACCGCAAACACATTTAATTACAGCTTTTCCATAATTTGGTTGTATTTCTGTTTTCATCTAATTCACCTTCCTATTATTAGTTTCAAATTGTTACTTAATTATTTTAACATATGTAAAGTTAAATTACAAGCTTTTTTGTTGATTTTTAATAAAAGTGTTAATTTTCGATAAAAAATAAGCTTAAAACTTTACTAAAATACTACATGGTGATATAATTTTTTTAAAATAATTCATAATTACTGCTTTAAATAAAGGAGGAATATAAAATGAAACCTAAATATAACCTATTAATAAAATTAAATGCATTTGAAAATTTAATGGTAAGGCTAGGAGATGGTTTAAGACTAGT
The DNA here is from genome assembly GCA_934132895.1 of uncultured Clostridia bacterium. GTDB lineage: Bacteria > Bacillota > Clostridia > TANB77 > CAG-465 > CAG-465. Next base: position 3,611 of record CAKPAG010000009.1, on the reverse strand, counting down.
ACTACTAGCATATAAAAAGATAGCAAATGATAACGATAATATGATTACAAATGAAGATCTGCTATATAACATTTTAACAGATTACTCTACTTTTACTGGAAAAGTATCTATTACTCATTTTAATTCATATATTTCAGAGTATTTGTTAACAGGTGATATACCTGATATGTCAAAAGAAGAATTTTCACCATCACAGCTTAGTTATTACACTTGCTTAGATGAGTATATATTCGCAGATTCACTAGTTTCACTTTCTATGTTTAACTATTTTTATTTTGAACTTTGGAAGATACTAGTAGAACAAGCATTAAAAAATATGAATAATAAAAATTCTTCATATGATTTAAAAATACCATTTAAGAAATTTTCAACATTTTATAAAAATAGAGCATATAATCAAAAATATGATAAAGATGATATTTGTGCCAAATTTTTAAACGATTTAGATTCATTTTTGGAATATAATCACATACTTAAATTAAAAGATTTTGAAGTAGACGAAGAAACTTATGATTTAACTATTCCAATTCAGTTTAAATTTGCATATCTTGAAAAATATTAATTACAACTTATTCTTTTAAGACTTAAGAGTTTTCTTAGGTCTTACTTTTTTGTTTCTAAACACTATATTTAAACATATAATATACAAGGGGTGAACTTTTATGTATATATGTCCTCAAAAACTTGCAAATTTTTTAATGTGTAATTCAAATATTAATTTCCCTATAAATAACTCACATTATGTCTCAAGTAAAGATATAGCTATTTTTTCTAAACTCATATGTATAGAAAATGAACTTACAAATTTAACGTGCTCTTTAAAGGGCTGCTATAACTCGTGTAAGAATAACTTCTTTAGGTAAATATTTTGACAAAATTCTTGTTTTTTTATAATACATATGATATACTTTTCTAAGCACAAAATATCAAATATTTTAGGAGGAAATGTATGGAAAAATTTGTTGTTAATGGGCCTTGTAAATTATGCGGTGAAGTAAAAATTAGTGGTGCAAAGAATGCAGCTGTTGGAATAATACCTGCTACACTCCTTGTTAATGGAAAATGTCACTTAGAAAATGTTCCTGATATTAGTGATATCAGAGCATATTTACAAATATTAGAAGATTTAGGTTCTAATATTGAGTATATATCAAAAAATGAAATGATTATAGATAACTCAAATATAAAATCAGCTATAGCTTCTTCAGAGCTTACTAGTAAATTTAGAGCTTCATATTATCTACTTGGAGCTTTAATGGGAAGGTTTGATAAAGTACAAATTAGCTTACCTGGTGGATGTAATTTAGGTGCTAGACCAATAGATCAGCATTTAAAAGTATTAAAAAAATTAGGAGCAAGTGTTGCAGTAAGAAAAGGTAACGTTTATGCTTCTAGGAAATCTGAACTCAAAGGAACTCATATATTTTTAGATATAGTTTCAGTTGGAGCTACTATGAATGCAATACTTGCAGCAACTCTAGCTAATGGAACTACTATTATAGAAAATGTAGCAAAAGAACCTCATATTGTAGATTTAGCTAATTTCTTGAATGCTATGGGGGCTAAAATCAGTGGTGCTGGAACTGATACAATAAAAATCACTGGTGTAAAAAAACTAGAACAAAAATCTTCTTATTCAATAATACCAGACCAAATCGAAGCTGGGACTTTTATGGTAGCAGCTGCTGTTACTCGTGGTGACGTTGTAATAAAAAATTGTATTCCAAAACACATGGAACCAATAACTGCTAAACTTATTGAGGCTGGAGCCCATGTAGAGGAATTTGAATCAAGTATACATGTTTCTATGGATAAAAGGCCTAATGCTTTTAGTTTAAAAACTAGTCCTTATCCTGGATTTCCAACAGATATGCAACCTCAAATGTGTATACTTCTTACTGTTTGTGATGGTACAGGAATAATTGTAGAAAATATTTGGGAGTCTAGATTTCAATACACTGATGAATTAGCAAAAATGGGTGCAGATATTGCGGCCCATGGCAATACCGCTATTGTAAAAGGTGTAGATAAATTATATGGCTCACCTGTTAAGGCACACGATTTAAGAGCTGGTGCTGCTATGATTATTGCAGGTCTTGTTGCTGAAGGCGAAACTGAAGTATATGATATACATCATATTTTAAGAGGTTATGAAGATATTGTAACAAAATTTAAAAATCTTGGTGCAGATATAAAATACGTAAATGATACCGAGGTGGAAAAAAATGTTTAATATTCACCCACTCTATAGTTCAAGCTCAGGAAATATGTTTCATATTGAGACTAATAAGGCTAATATATTAATTGATGTGGGAGTTTCGTATAAGGCTATAAATGAAGGGTTAAAAAGCATTGGTAAAGATATTTCTGATATCAATGCTGTATTTATTACTCATGAGCATATAGATCATATTAAAGGACTCCCTCTTCTATGTAGGAAAAATGATATACCTATATATGCTCTTGGAAAAACAGCTAAATATTTAGAAGATGCCTTAAACGAAAAAAATATAAAAAACAATATATTTGAATTAAAATATGGACAAGCATATAAAATAAAAGATATCGAATTTTCACCATTTGAAACATCTCATGATGCAATCATGCCTTGTGGATATAGGTTAAAATCTGGAAATTCTACTCTTACCTTTGCCACTGATCTTGGCTATGTATCAGATAATGTAATGGAAAATCTTAAAGAGGCTGATTTTGCTATTTTAGAGGCTAATTATGATAATACTTTACTTGACTTTGGAAAATATCCATATATGCTAAAAAGGCGTATTAAAAGTAATATTGGTCATCTTTCTAATGACAATACTGCTGATGCTATAGCAGAGCTAGCAAAATTTGATAAAAAGGATTTTTTACTTGCACATTTAAGTGAAAACAACAATAACAGAGAAATAATGTTAAACACTATTTCTGATAATTTATATAAAAATGATATAGATTTTAATGCTATGAATATAAACGTTGCAAGTAAAAATTTATCTTCTGAGGAGTATAATATATGTTAAATATAAAAATAATATGTGTTGGTAAAATTAAAGAAAAATCTTTGCAAGAGTTAATAAATGAATATTCTAAAAGACTTTCTAAATACTGTAAATTAGATATTATCGAATTACAAGATGAAAAGTTTGGAAATAATTTATCGTATTTAGAAGCCGAGAAAGTTAAAAATATTGAAGGAAATAAAATTAAAGAGAAAATATTAAAGTACGAAAAAGCTACTATATTTTTGTTAGATTTGAAAGGCAAAGAATACTCTTCTGAAGAATTTTCAGAAAAATTGTCACAAGTAGCTACATATGAAAATTCTACTATTATTTTTGTAATAGGCGCCTCTTTAGGAATATCAAAAGAAGTTTTAGAAATGTCTAATAATAAAATATGTTTTTCTAAAATGACTTTTCCTCACCAACTAATACGTGTATTTTTACTTGAGCAAATTTTTAGAGCTTTTAAAATACAAAATAACGAAAAATATCATCATTAAAAATAAGCGTTGATTACAATAATATAATAATCAGGTTCTAAGTCAATAGTTGGGGTGGAAATTTCAAAAATTACTTAGAAACTATAGCAAAAGGGTGAACTTAAGAGGT
>CAKPAG010000008.1 GCA_934132895.1 uncultured Clostridia bacterium | reverse complement strand
GTTTTAAATGCAATTTTTTTTGCAAAATAATGTTGGGATGGATTTTACCACCCCAACGAATATTATACAACCGTTTTACTTATTATTAGTTATAAATATAAATAGAGATTTTTTATCACTTCACTTATTAAAACAACCACAAATAAGTTGCACAGCATCACAGAATCCATTTCTATAATATTTTTCATCCCAATAACTAACATAATCTATGAAATTATCATCAAGTTTATTTAATTGTTCTTGAACAAATTCTCTGTTTTGTTTTGGAATGCTATTTAAGATTTTTTCTGAAATCTCATCAAAATAAATGTAATGTTTTTTGTCTTTGGTAGTAGTAATACTGCAAAGATCTTCTTCTCTAAAAAGTAACCATTCTTTTAATAAATCATCATTAACTTCTCTTGAATTCATTGTAATTCACCTCCTAAAAGATTGTTGTTATTAATCACTTAAAATCCCATTAATGTCAAGTATTAGTTGAAAAATAGGCATATTTATGTTAAAATACTAATGATAAGAAAAGAGGTGAGTGATATTCGTGTAAATAGTCCAGAATACAAAGTATGGAAAAAAAGAAATGATGCAAAGAAAAATAGAGAAAGATTAAGAAAGAAAAAAATACATAGAAAAAATCAGAAAAATAAAAGGATGGGAAATGAAATTGAAAATCCATACAAAACTTTTTATGTACCAGAAGTATTTAGTATTATAAAGAATCCAGAAGAAACTATAAAATTTTTAAATGATATAATTGAACAAGTTGAAAAAATCAGAAAATCATCGCGAAAAATAATCAATAATAATATTAAAACATTTGCATTGAAAATGGATTATACCAAGGAAATAACTGGAGATGCATTAATGTATTTGTTAACTATAATAAAAAATACAAGAGGGAAAAAAATATTGCCAATTAATTGGTGGGGCAATTTCCCAAAAGAAGAAAAAATGAAACAGTTCCTACAAAATTCTGGTTATTTAAAATATATGCAAACGTCAAAAGAAAACTTAGTAAAGACGAATGAACATATTCAAATTCAATTTGGTCATGGATACGAATATCAAGAAGAAAATAATGTTATAGATATAAGACAAAAGATAATAGATTTTACATGTCAAAAATTAAATAAAAATAAAACGCAAGTTAATTTTTTAATGACTATGTTAACAGAAATGATAACTAATATTCAAGATCACGCTTATGATAAAGAAAATCTATTTGAACATAGTTGGTATATATTCGTTGAGAATAAAGAAGATAAAATAGCATATACTTTTATGGATAACGGACTTGGAATACCAACAACAATTACCAAAAAGGGATATGAGAAATTTTTAGGGAAATTAGATTTAGATAAAGAATATAGATATATAGAAGCTGCAATAAGTGGACTAGAAAAAAGAAGTCAAACAGGACTGGTAGAAAGAGGAAATGGGTTGCCATCAATATATGAACAATATACGAGTAAAAAAGTTAGTACAATGGCAATAATATCAAATAGAGCATATTATATAGGAGAAAAAGGTAAAGATTTAGAAAATAATTTAAATGGAACAATATTTTATTGGGAAGTGGAAAAGGAGGAAACGTTTAAGTATGGAAATTAATGTTGTAAAAGAATATACAGATAAACCAGGTGCAAGATACGAAAGTCAGGGATCAAATTCTGGAGAAAAATTTAGACAAACAATCTTATATCCCAAATTTATGGAAGCAATTAAAAAAAATGAAATATTAACTGTAAATTTAGATGGGGGATATGGATATGGTTCATCATTTTTAGAAGAATCTTTTGGTGGACTTGTAAGAACTTTAAAAAAAGAAAAAAATGATAATTATAAAAGAGTAAATGAAATAATTATAATATCTAATGACAATAAGGCATGGATTGAAAAAATAAAAGGATATATTCAAGAAGCTATAGAAAAACCTTTGAGAAAGGAGAATTAAAATGAGTAAAAAACGTACTACAATTATAATAATTACTTTAGTAGTGCTTACAGCGATTTTTATTATACTAAAGTGTTTTATACAAAATAACAGTCTATTTAACTATAATTTAATGGAAATATTAACAACGACAGTAGTAACTGTTGGTATATTCTTTCTAACAAAGGCAAATGATGATATAAAAAGTAAGAATGATAAAATTCAAGATATTATCGAATTATTAAGAAATAAATTAAACGATGTATTTAATGCTCCTGTAAAATTGGACAAGCAAGCAGAATATTTACATACGTTTAAATATATAGATAATAAAATTATTGTTTTAGAAAAGTTAACAACACATTTAAAATGTGAAGAAGATATAAAAGAAATAAAAAATGAGAAGCAGAAATTAGATGATTTTATAAATGAAAATATAGGTCAAGGTGAAGAATATTTTATAGGTGAAACAGTTAAAGAAAAAATACCAAATATACTTTGCAATATAGAAACACATCTAGATAATATTATAATTGAAATATATGATATTAAATAAGAAAAATATACCTATATACAATGATGAAAATTATAAAAATGAAACTAAAACTCTGACATACGATTATATAAATCAGCAGGTATAGCCTGCTTTTTATATACACATTTTATCCATAATCTACCATAAAAATAAACGGCGAAAAAACGGCGGAAATCTCAAAAACGGGAAATAAGAGGCAATAATACAAAATAAACCACAACAAAAGAAAATAGATTTACTCTTACAGCCGTAACACTTTAAAAGGATATAAAACAAAATAAAATATTACACAATAAGCGAAAATTTGTTCTCATAACCCGAAGGTATGAAAAAAGAGCTAAACTTTTAATTGTTTAGCTCTTAATAAATGTTATATATTTTTTTAATTAAAACATAGAAACATCAACTATTTTAAATGAGGCATTTTCCATAGTTTCTATCTTATCAGAAGATATTAATGTAAATGTTTTAAATTCTTGTGTTTGACCTGATGCTAAATCATTTGCATAAACATAATCGTCTTCAATTCTAGCACCAGTACTATCTACAGCTTCTATATGAATACTAAATGATTTTTTTTCAGATGTCTTATTAGTAACTTTTACATTAAGTTTAGTATCTGTTAATCCGTATTCGTCCTTATTAATTTCTAAATTTCCCAATGTAATATCTGCATCATTTTTTAATATTTCTTCTGTGCTATTTCCTACTGCTTTATCTACATTTTTATTAATTTCATCAAATGTTTGGTTTAGTGAATTTGACAAACTGTTTTGAGCAGAGATAGTAAATATTCCAGCTAATATAGATAATATTATAGCGGCTATTGCTTTTCCAGTTTCAAATTTTTTTACTACACCGATTATACCAAATATAAGGGCTAAAATTGCCATAATAAATGATAAATTGTTAATAAAAGGAATAAATGATGTGCAGATTGCAATTATTCCTAAAACCATTCCTGCTGTGGAAAGGCCACTTTATGATTGTAAGTCGAATTTTGTCGAACTGTTGAGTTTTGTCAAATATTTTTATAAAATTTGTAAGTATAAACAATTTGTAATAACAAATTTAATAAATAGTAGATATTTTATATATTATTTTGCTTTTTTGTGAAAGTTTTGTGAACTTTAGCACTCGAATGTTGACTCTGCTAAAAAATGGAGTATAATAATATATAGAAATGATAAATAGAGTTTATCATTTGAATATGTGCCACTCCCATCAAGTGTCAACACATAAATAAAAATTTAAAGGAGTTGATTTTTATGATGATGATACCAAGAAGACGTGATTTTGATTTATTAGATGATATGTTTTCAGATGCATTTTTTAATGAGGGAGAAAGTAAATTAATGAAGACTGATATAAAGGAGAAAAAAGATAAATATGTAATCGACATTGATTTACCAGGTTATGAAAAAGAAGGAATAAAATTAAACATTCAAGACGGATATTTAACAGTACATGCAAGTGTAAATAAAGAAGAAAAAGATGAAGAAAAAGGCAAATTTGTACGTAAAGAAAGATATTCAGGCGAATGTTCAAGAAGCTTTTATATAGGTGAAAACGTAACAGAAGATGAAATAAAAGCTAAATTTAAAAATGGTATATTAACAATCGATGTTCCTAAAAAAGATGATAAAAAGGAACTACCAGAGAAAAAATACATACCAATCGAATAATAAAATCAAAAACTAAAAGAAGTGGTTTATTTAAATCACTTCTTTTTCTGCATAACATAACAAAAGAAATACATTTAAAAAATACTTACAGCTACTTTATACAAAGTTTCATAAAAGTATTGAAAGTTACATTTAGTTATTGTATAATGCATTAAGCAATAATAATCGTGACTTTTAAATAATAATTCTAAAGGAGGTATTTTTTATGGATATTACAATTGATGTAGATGACTACAAGTTAAACGTGAGGGCAGCAGCAATTATTATGCATAATGGCAACATATTAACTCACAGGAACAAAAATTCAGACCATTATGCTTTACTTGGAGGAAGAATCGCAATAGGCGAAGACTCTAAAACAACAGTATTAAGAGAGTATGAAGAAGAGTTAGGCAAAAAAATTGAAATAACTGGATATGTTGCTACAATAGAGAACTTTTTTGAGATGAAGGGCTCTAAATATCATGAAATAATGTTTGTGTATAAAGCGGAGTTCGTAAATGAAGAAGATAAAAAAATAAACTACAAGTTAAAAAATCTTGAAGGAAAAGATTATCTTGAATATCCTTGGCTTGAAGTAGACAAGTTAGATGAATATAACATTGTACCAAAAGCTATAAAGAAAATACTAAAAGAAAATAAATTTCCAACACACGTTATAAATAAAGACATCTAGAAAATATTCACCTTATATAATAGTTTTTAATAAACTATTATATGAGGTGATTTTCAATGGAAAAGTTCAAGATAGGAGATGTAGTAGCAAGAAAATCATATAACTATGATGTAATATTCAAAATAGTTGGTATAAGTAATAACAGAGAATATGAGTTGTGTGGATTAACTGTAAGAATTGTAGCTGACTCACCTGAAGAAGATTTAAAACATATTAGCAGTGATGAAGTAGAAAAAAGAATAAAATCAGAAGAAAAAAGTAGAAGAGAAAGGCTAAGTCGCTGCTATTCAAATATACATAGAAAATTTAACAATATGAATTATTATAACAAAAATAAAATGTACATGAATAATATGAACAATGTGAATAATAATATAAACAAAAATTATTACATAAGGGATCCTTATGAAGATGATCCCAATATATTTAAAAAAGATACTGTATTAAAGAAGCCAGGAGTAGTGCTGCATATAGATGGAGATCCAGAATATACTGAAAAATGTAGAGAAGCATATAGAAAAATGGGACTTACTGTATATGCTTACAACATTCCAGAATCTGAACAATATAGACAAGTCTATTCATTATTGCAAAAAATAAGACCAAATATATTAATATTAACAGGTCATGATGCCTTTTTCAAAAGAAGAAATGATATATATAATATAGATAACTATAAAAATTCTAAATATTATATTCAGGCAGTATTGGAAGCAAGAAGATATGAACATAATCTTGATAATTTAGTGATTTTTGCAGGTGCTTGTCAAAGCTATTATGAAGCAATAATATCAGCACGGTGCTAATTTTGCAAGTGCTCCCAAAAGGGTTCTTATTGATATGATGGATCCAATAATTGTGGCAGAAGCTATAGCATATACACCTATTGATCAATTTGTTCCGGTAGCAAATATTATTTCAAATACAAGAGAAGGAATAGATGGAATAGGTGGCCTTCAGACAAGGGGAACATATAGAACGGGAATGCCGGGACTTTAATTTAAAAAAAATAAAAAAATATAATGATATTTTTTGAATATAATTCAAACAAAATCTCCATAATAACAATAAGGAGATTTTTTTATGGATAAAAGTCAAGAAGAAAAGGAAAAGTTACAAACTACAGAAGATATAGTAAAGTATATAAAAAAAGAAACGTCTAATACATCTGACATAACATATAGAGAAGTATCTGTTTTAGATGAAACAATATATTTAGTATTTAGTGAGCCAATGACATCATCATCAGATATATCTGACTTTGTTATCAGAAGTATAAAAGACATTATAAAAGCAAATGAAGAAAGTAATAAACTAACTAAAATAAACAATAATATAGATGAATATATAGATGATGGTTTAGAAGTAGAGAAGAAAAGAAAAATTAAGATAAATAGAAGAAATGAAAAATTAATAGAAAAACTAAATAACAATAAATATCTTGCAAATGAAATAATAGATAAGCTAGAAGAAAATATAGCTATAAGTAAGGTAAAGAAAATAGATATAACAAGGGATGATATATTTTATTATATATTTTCAGGTTTTACTTGTATAATCTATAACAAAGACATTTTGGTAGTAGAAACTAAAGGAAGTTTAGATAGAACAATTTCAACTCCTACTGTTGAGAATACTGTAAAAGGTCCCAAAGATGCATTTACTGAAAACTATCAGAGCAATATTGGGCTCATCAGAAAAAGAATAAAATCAGAAAAGTTAGTTATAGAAGAAAACAAAATTGGAAGAAGAAGTAAGACTAAAGTAGGGCTTGCCTATATTTATGATATAGCGAGGCCTGACGTTATAAACCACATAAAAGAAAAACTAATGAGTATAGATATAGATGCAATTCTTGATAGTAACTATATTATGGAGCTTATAGAAGAAAAAGGAAAAACTAATTTTCCAACGGTAATAAGTACAGAAAGACCAGATTTAGTTAGTAATTATTTACTGCAAGGTAGAATTGCTTTAATAGTTGAAAATAGTCCTTTTGCTTTAGTTATTCCAGCCTTTTTAGATGATTTTATAAATAATATAGAAGATAATTATCAAAAAAGCAGTGATGTTACACTTACTAAGTTTGTAAGATATATAGCTTTTTTTATAACAATATTTACACCAGCAATATATATTGCACTTACTACATACAACCAAGAAGCAATACCTACAGAACTTTTAATTTCATTTGTGGCACAAAGAGAGGGAGTACCATTTCCAGCCTTTTTAGAAGCCTTTTTAATGATACTTTCATTTGAAATCTTAAGAGAAGGCGATTATAGGGTACCTGGAGCTAGTGGAAGCACGCTTTCAATTGTAGGTGCACTTATTTTAGGTGATGCGGCTGTAAGTGCCGGAATAGTTTCACCTATAATGATTATAGTAATAGCAATAACCACTATATCCGGACTTATGTTTTCAGATTTGAACATGTTAAATGCACTAAGGCATTGGAGAATTATCTTTCTGGTGCTCGCGTCAGTTTCAGGCCTTATTGGTCTTGGTGTTGCCACAATGCTTTTATTTATAAAAATAACAAGTACAACAAGTTTTGAAAAGGCTTTTTCTTATCCTGTAGCACCAATAAATATAAAAGGTTTAATGGATAAAGTAATAAAAAGAGAAAGTACAGCAAGAAGTTATCAAAGGGAACAAATATTAACAGATAATATAACAAAATACAAAACAAATAAGGAGAATTAGTATGAAATATAAGATAATAATAATCTTAATAAGCGTAATAATGCTAAATTCTATACAAAGCTCTAGAGAATTAAATGATTTAACTATAGTATCTGCAGTAGGAATAGAAAAACAAGGTGAAGAATATTTAGTAACAGCTTTAATTACTACACCTGAAAAAAGTGAATCAGGAGCATCTTCTGCATCTAGTGAAAAAAAGGTAATGTATCAATCTAGTGCAAAAACAATACATGAAGCATTAAGAAGGATGACTGTTGAGAGCCCTAATAAATTATATCTGGCACATTTAAAGTTACTTTTAATATCTGAAGACATTGCCAAAGAAGATTTAAAGGATTCATTTGACTTTTTTGTTAGAGACACGGAAACTAGCAATTATTTTATATTTTTAATAGCAAAAGATTCAAAACCACAGGACGTATTAAGTGTAACTGTACCAAATGAAGAAAATTTAACACAAAATATTATTGATAGTATTGAATCAACAGCTAAATATTTAGGATATTGCGATGAAAATACTCTTAATCAAACGTTAGACACTATTTTGACAGGCGGGGAGGAAGTAGTCATGCCAAGTGTAATAATAGGCAAACAAGAAAGCGATGAAGCAGATAGCAAAGGTAATACAGACAATAGTTTTTCAGTTTTAATAGGTAATTCTGAAGAAAAGCAAGATGAAGGGGAAGATTCAAAATCAGATAAAGGTAATAGCAAAGAGGAACAAAGTTCAAATAAAGAGATAAAAGGAAAAGTTCAAGTTTCAAATATGGCGTATTTTAAGGATGAAAAATTATCTCGGATATTTAACTAAGGATGAAGCTATAATTTGCAATTTGCTAAGGAATAAACTAAACAATATTAATCTAGAAGTTGAAGAAGAATACAAATTTGTAGCAGAGATAGTAGGTATAAAAGTAAGTCTTACACCTAAATATGAAAATGGTAAATATATAGTAGATATTAACTTAAAATGTTCTTGCAATATAACTGAGATAAAAGAAAATTATCCTGCTATTGAAAAAGATAATGTTTTAAAATATGAAGAATGTATAGAAAAGTCTATAAATAACAAAATACGTGAATATATATATAAATGTCAAAATGAATATCAAAGTGATATTTTGGGATATGAAAAATTATATAAAAAGAAGTTAAATAAAGAGTATAAGAAAATAGAGGATGTTTTTAAATCTCATATTTTTAAAAACATACAAAGTAATATAAATGTAAAAGCAGATATTCCAAATTATGGAGGTATACGTAAAGAATGGTAGAAAAAAAACTAAGTAAAATCGATAGTAATAAGATTCAAGGATTTGGTATACCTAGCTTGGTTTATCCGTTAATGATAAGTTCATTTTTAGGGATGGCTACAACTGTTATGGATAAAATAGCCGGAGTTGATATGCCATTAAGTATACTCATAGGACTGGGAATAGGAATAGTACCACTTTTATTAACAATATTTATATTAAGCAATAGCAACGGAAAGGATATAGCTGAGATTAATAAAGAAGTATTTGGAAAGATTATAGGCACAATATTAAATGTTATATTAAATGTTTTTATTATATTTTACTCTTCATTAATACTATATAACTTAACACTCTTTTTTGATGTGCAATACATGCCTGAAACAAATTCTTTATTTATACACATAATAATGTGTATTCCGATAGTTTATGCAATAAGCAAAGATATAGCTAGTGTAACTAGGCTTTCACAGTGTTTAATGATTTTAGGAATAGTTATATTTTTAATTGCAGCGTTTGGACTTATAGGGGATGTGAGTTTAGAAAAATTACAACCTGTGCTTAGCAATGGGATTTTTAATCCATTAAAATCAGCTTGTGTTTTTTGTATATTTGCTACTTTACCACTATTTTTCTTAACCACAATTCCAACAAGATGTGAAGCTAGTGATGAAAAGAGAAATAAAAGGCTTATACTTATGTATTTAATTTCGGGGTTAGTTATATTCTTTATATATTTTATAACTATGGGAGCTTTAGGAGAAAGTATGGTATCAATATATAAATATCCAGAATATATAGTGCTAAAGAAAATATCAATACTTTTTGTAATTGAAAGAATAGAAAATACAGTTGCTTTATATTTCGTATTTTGCATGCTAATGTTTATAATATTTCTTATGCAGTTTTTAAATAGAAATGTAGAAAAATTGATACCCAAGTTTAAATATAAACAAATTATACCGTATATTTTAGGAGCAATACTTGTGACAATTTCATATAAAATGTTTCCTAATTCGTTGATAGCTGAAAGTTTCACTCAAAAATATGTTCCGTATATAATGATTGTTGTACTCTTTGGAGGAATGGTACTTACTTCTATAGGAATAATAGTAAAAAAGCTACAAAATTCAAAAAAGTAAACTAAATACTTTAAAAAAGTAGTAAAATGTGTTAAAATAAAAATATGGGAAAAATAGTAGGTAGTAATAAAATAATTTTTGTTATAAGGAGGAATATATATGTTGGGAGATTTGTTAGGTTTAGCGTTTTTTATAGCCTTTCTATATTTAGTCTTTAAATTTCTAGGACTAGGGCTACGGATATTTTGGTTTTTAATAAAAGTATCAATAATTGGATATATTATTTTAAAACTATTAGCGCTTTTTATACTAATATGACCAATGCAAATGTACATATTATATTAAATAATAAAAAAATAAAGAGAACTAGAATTATTTTTAGTTCTCTTCGTTTTGCTTATATGGTTCCATCTTGGCAATAAACTTTTACACTCATTAGTTCACACCAATTCTTTTTGGATATTGATTTCCATTGTTCTATAGTACCATCATAATGAACATTTGCAGTCACGCCCCAATCGCAAAGCCATCGTTCTCCTATAGTTTTTATGGTATTAGGTATGTAAATATCGTATCCAGCATAGGTTCTTCCCCAAAACTGACCGCCTCTTAATTCTGTTATAATATAAGTTATACCATTTTCTTGATATGTAGGTAAGATTGTTATAGTTTTATTTTCTTTATTAATAACAGTTACACTAGGAAATCTTGTATTTACTTGTTCAAATCTTTCTATTATTGCTTCATTTCTTGAACCGCAATATTTGCATGTCCTATATTTTAAACCATTCTCTGTGTTAGTAGGTTCTTTAGAAATAACAAATTCGCCATATTCATGACTATTACATATTAATTTATCTTTTAAAAATAGCCTTGCACTCATTAATTTACACCAATCCTTTTTAGATATTGCATCCCATTGTTGGCTGGTTCCGTTGTAATATACATTTGCAGTTACGCCCCAATCGCAAAGCCATCGCTCTCCTATAGTTTTTATGGTATTAGGTATGTAAATATCGTATCCAGCATAGGTTCTTCCCCAAAACTGACCTCCTTTGAGAGATGTTACTATGTAATAACCATTTCCAGATTTAAATGTTGAAGATACAGTTATAGTTTTATTTTCTTTGTCAATAATAGTTGCATTGTTAGAATTTGAATCTGTAGAAATATATTTTATATTGCCACATACGCATACTTGGTTTCCAATATCTGTGGAATTTGTGTGCTTATGTTCTGGATCTAAAATTCCACAATATTTACAAAAGAAATTGATAAACTGATGATTGCACTCCTTTTTGATTGTTCCGCTTTTATCTATTATATATTTTTTTTGTGGACACTTGAACTCATATGGACCATAATCGTCTCCAAAAAAGTCATCATCATTTATATTAAAACCTTGCTTTATTAGTGCTTCTTTTAGATTAGATTTAGTTAATGTACCGGAGTCCACTAGTTAATGCATTTGCTATGCTTAAATTTAATTTTTCGTATTCTGTTGATAGATTTTGAGCATCCTTAGCCATGAAGGCGTTTTTGATAGGATTATTATCTGATACAGTAAGTATTACTGCGGCAGCTAAAATAATAGTTATTATTATTGTTATTACTGTTGCAATAAGTGAAATTCCTCTTTTGTTCATTTCTTAATTAATTCCTCCTTTTAAATGATTAACAATTGAATTGTTTTTTATGATTTAATTATATTACTTTAATAGAATATTGTAAATATTAGAAGTTAAAAACAATTATAAGCACTTTACATAATAAAAAAAGAAGCTTAATTTATTAAAACTTCTTCTTTTAATATATTACTTATTTAACATTTTAGCAAGACTAGCTTTTTTTCTGCTAGCAGTATTTCTAGCAAGAACACCTTTAGACCAAGCTTTGTCTACTAAGCTAACAGCTGTTTTGTATAATTCTTCTTTTTCTTTAGCATTATCTTTAACAGCAGCTTCGAAAGCTTTAACAGCTTCTTTATATGCTTTTTTAGTTGCTCTGTTTTGAGCAGTTTTCTTTTCAATTATTTTAACTCTTTTTTTAGCTGATTTAATATTTGGCATTTAGTTTGGCACCTCCTTATACTTCCTAGTAGTCATTATTACTAAAACATTTTAACATAAAAAAAATAAAAAATCAAGTATATTTAACATAAAATAGATATATTTTGAAAATATTTATAAAAATTCAAATTATAAAGTGGCAAAAAAGCGAGATTATAACTTGCTTTCAATCACATTATAAATTTCATTATGTATATCTTCTATAGTTCTTAATTTCCCATCTTTTACACAATCTACTATATACCAACCTAGTTTTTTAGCTAAGTATAGTCCAGATTTTGCAGCATTTTTTAAATGTTCAGTATCCATTTCATGAATATCTTTTTTGCTGTCATGTGTAAATTTATTTTCTCTTTCTTTCATTAATTTTAATGTGTATTCTACTGGTACATACAAAAAGAAAACTTGTGTTGGCTCTGGAAGTTCTAGGTCTTTAAACTCTCTTTCAGATATCCAGTTTGCAAATTCATCTAGTTTTGAATAATCATTAGTCAGCTTTAGTATTTTCCCACCTTGGTGTAATAAATTAGATGATACATACCTATCAAATAGAATTATAGTTTCATTATCTAAATAATATTTTTCTATATTTTCTTTGTATGTAATATACCTATCTACAGCATAAAACATTGAAGCTGCTTTGGCTGAAATATCATCAGGATTTTTAGATATGTTTCCATTTAGATATTCCTTTACTGGGCCTGAAGACTGAGAATCGTAATTTGGAAAAGATGTCTTGAATACTTTTCTATTTTCTTCAAGTAATCTTTCGTAAATTTTTTGTGTTTGAGTCTGTTTACCTGAGCCATCAGTTCCTTCAATTACAAATATTTTTTTCATATTAAATCGCTCACTTTCGTTATAATTTTTAGTTAGTTATTATTTAACTTTTTGTCATTACAATTCTATCACAAAAAATATATAAAAACAATACATATTTTGTATTGAAAAAATATACATAAATGTATATAATGAAAAAGGTGAGTATATGTTGTTAAAAGAAGAAGTAAAAAATATAATATTAAAAATGGAACAGGTAAATCCACAGAAAATAAATTTTTTAGAAAAATATATAGATAGGATTAATAGAATGACTGACGAAGAATTTGAAAAAAATATAAATGAAAATAATTTATTAAATCAAGATGATGTTATAAACTTTGTTAATGAAACCATAGAGAGGAAAATTAAAAATAGTTCTAACAACAAATTTAAAAGTTTAAATGAAACAGTCGGTTTTGGAGTAAGTGATAATACATTACATATTCATGTTATGCCGACTGAATTAAAGGAAGCATTAAAAAAGGATGGGAGAAAAAGACTTGGTTTAGAATTAATAGATTCTCTTGAAAAAATACAAGAAATTCTCAAAAATGATGAAAATTATAACAATATTAGTCATGTATATGCTGTTTCTACAATTTTAAGAGGACCTATTTTAGATATGTTTAAAGAGTTAGAATTTGATACAAAATGTTTGCCAATTAAAAAAGCAAAAGAAGACAAGGAATTTGCAAAGTTTTATGAACATTTTAAAGAGGGAAAATTTATTGGAAGAGCAGAAATTTTAAGAGAAAAAATTTTATCGAAAGAATGGATAGAAAATAAAGAGAGGGTTAAAACTAGATTAAAAAGAGAACTAGGTATTTCAGATAACCCCAAAGAAGAAAATAAAAATCAAGTGTCATTTACAGATAGTTTGAAACAATTAATAAATGAAGAAAGTATGGTTACTTTAAATGATGAAAAATCATTAAAAAAAGATAAAATTATAACAAAGAATATAACGAATGAAAAAAGTATATAATTATTTGTTGAAAAAAATATTTTTGTCTGATATAATGACGCTAGCAGAAATTAGTTTGCTTAAATATTAATATTAAGAGGTGATTTGAATGTCAAAATTTGATTATTCGTACATTGATTTATGTAACAAAATTTTAAATGAAGGTACATACTGTGAAAATAGGACTGGTGTAAATACATATAAGTTGCCACATCAAATTCTAACTTTTGACCTTCAGGAAGAATTTCCTATTCTTACAACTAAATTTGTTGCTTTTAAGCATTCGGTTTTAGAAATGCTTTGGTTTTACCAAGCACAAAGTAATGACGTATCTTGGTTGCAAGAAAGAGGAGTAAAAATTTGGAATGAATGGGAAATAGGAAAAGATGGAACTTATATGGGAAAAGATTTTGGTAAAGAGTATGCAGGAACAATTGGTACAGCTTATGGTTATGTTGTAAGAAAGTATCAATTAATTCAAAATCTAATCAAAACTATAAAAGAAAATCCAAATGATAGAAGAATGATTATGAGCTTATGGCAAAATGAGTTATTAGCTACTGCCTCACTTCCATCATGCGTATGGTGTACACAGTGGGATGTAACAGATGGTAAACTAAATTGTCTAGTTAATCAAAGGTCTTGTGATGTTCCTTTAGGACTTCCATTTAATATTTCACAATATGCAGTTCTTGTTAATTTAATAGCACAAGTGACAGACCTAAAACCTGGCAAAATGACTTGGGTTATAAACAACGCACATATTTATGAAAATCAAATTGATGGAATAAAAGAACAGATTGAAAGATTAAAGGATGCAAAAGAAGCACCTAAACTTTGGATTAATCCTGAAATAAAAGATTTCTTTGGATTTGACAATTCCAAGGAATTAAAAGATATTAAACTTTTAAATTACGAGCATTGCGGTAAAATTTCAATGCCAGTATCTGTATAGGAGGTAATATATGTTTTCAATGATAGCAGCAGTAGGAAAAAATATGGAGCTTGGAAAAAATGGAGGACTAATTTGGAAACTTCCAAATGATTTAAAGTTTTTTAAAGAGCAAACAACAGGAAAGAAAGTATTCATGGGGAAGAGAACTTTTGAGTCTTTACCTAAAAAATTACCAAATAGAGAACATTTTGTATTAACTAATGAAGAAATGGATGATGATGGTATAAATCTTATATGGGATTTAGGAAAGTTTGTTGATGAAAATGTTGATACTGATGAAGAGATCTTTGTTATAGGTGGAGGATTGGTATATAAACAAATGATAGGGGTGTCTAAAAGAATATTACTTACTGAAATAGATGCAGAAGATAAAGAAGCAGATACTTATTTTCCAAGATTTAACAAGGCAGAATGGAACAGAAAAGTTTTATCAGAAAATTCTGATGGAGATATCAAATATACTCATGTGGAGTATACAAGAAAAAAATAACTAAGTTTAAATGAGCTTGTATAGCTTAACAAAGATAAAAGTAGAGAAATAGTAAAATGATTTTTCTGCTTTTATTTTTGCACATATTTATATATTATTGTTGACAAATATGTTATAATGTTGGTAGAGAAAACATAAGGAAACAGATGTCTTTAAATAATTTTAAGGAGGTAAGTTGCTATGTCAAAGAAAAGTAATATTGCGTGTTTTTATAATTTAACTTGCAAAAATTGCAAAAGGGCGTGTTTTGTTAAACGGAATAAATCAGGATTTAGCCTTTATGTATGTTCTGAAAATCCTAGAGAGCATAAAATTGTTGATGGAAAAAAGTGTAGAAAGTTTTCATGTAATATGAAGGGAAACTTTGATGCTTGCAAGTTATGTAGAGGTGGAAATTTTAGCTAAAATAATAGTTACAAAGCAATAATGATTTTGATAAAAAATACAGGTCAAATAAACTAAAAAATATTTGGCTTGTATTTTTTCTAATGCTTTGATATTATAAATAGGAATGAATATAAAAAATAGGTAGGAATATGAGTTTGGAAAAAATATACTATAAGGTTACAGATGGTTACGCACCAAATAAAATGCTATTACAACTGTTTAAAGAAAATCATTCTTTAAATATTTCTAGTGCAATGGACATAGGATGCGGAGCAGGAAGAGATACGTGTTTCTTGATTAAAAGAGGCACAAAAGTTGTAGCTATTGATAAAGAAAATACTAAAGAAATTATCATAAATAAACTTTCTGAAGATGAATTAGGAAGATTAGAATTTGTTCAAGGAGATATTTTAAATTATAATTTTAAAAAGTATGATTTAATAAATGCTATGAATTCTTTATCTTTTATTTCAAAAGAAGACTTTAATAAAGTCTGGGAAAGAATAAATAACTCTATAAATAAAGAGGGATATTTTGTTCGGAAGCTTTTTTGGCAAAAGCGATAGTTGGAACAAAATTGAAAACAATATGACTTTTTTTAGCAAGGATAAAGTGTTAAAGCTTTTTAAAGAATTTAAGATAATATATTTTAATGAAAAAGATGAAGATGGGAAAACTGCATTAGGAAAGAAAAAACATTGGAATATATTCTATGTTATGGCAAAAAAAATATAATAAAGGTTATGTATTCTTCTATATAAATGTTACATTTTTGTTACAAACTCTCGTGGGGGCTTAAAACTCTCCAATTTTTTTCGTAAATTTACAAAAAAAGCTTGCCTTTTACATAAAACTCTGCTATAATTAATATTGATCTGCGTTGAAGTAAGATGTGGCTACTCTTTGAAGTAGGGAACTCTTATGGAGCATGTCTGATTTTAAATCGGGCGGCAAGTATGTAAAACTTATATTTGCCAAGGATATTTACTGATGTTAAGATTCTTGGTTTTAATATATGTAAAAAAGAAACACACGGGGTAGTGTAAAACTTGCGACACCGAAAAGTTATAGAAAAGGAGTGTTTTACATATGGCAAAAGAACAAACTAAAAAAATGAGAATAAGACTTAAAGCTTATGATCATGTAGTGCTAGAGCAAGCAGCATCTAAGATTGTTGAAGTAGCAAAGAAAACTGGTTCAGAAGTTTCAGGACCTATTCCTCTTCCAACAGAAAAGGAAATAATCACAATCTTACGTTCTCCACACAAACATAAAGATTCTAGAGAACAATTTGAAATGAGAACTCACAAAAGAGTTATCGATGTTTTAGCACCAAACCAAGCAACAGTTGATGCATTAATGTCAATTGATATGCCAGCTGGTGTTGATATCGAAGTAAAATTATAATTTAAACTAAAAATCTTTAGTAGTTATCCTATAGCTATAGGCAATGACATACCCTATACTAAAAATTTGATTTAGATTTAATCTGAAAGTTTAAATGAAATCGTAAAAAGGGAGGATTTAGAAATGGTAAAAGAAATTTACGGTAAAAAAGTTGGAATGACACAAATTTTCACTGAAGATGGTATAGCTGTACCAGTTACTGCAATCGAAGCAAAACCTTTAACAGTTGTTGGTAAAAAGACTGCTGATAAAGAAGGATATAATGCAATAGTAGTAAGCTTTGGTGAAATAAAAGAAAAAAATGCAAACAAACCTTTAAAAGGAATATTTGCAAAAGCTAACACAGAAGTACAAAAGTACTTAAGAGAAATCAAAGTTGAAAATGTTGACGAATACGAAATAGGAAGCAAAATTACAGTTGAAGCTTTTGATACAAACGATAGAGTTGATATCCAAGGAACTTCAAAAGGTAAAGGTTTCCAAGGAAATATCAAAAGACATGGACAACACAGAGGTCCAATGAGTCATGGTTCTATGTATCATAGAAGACCAGGTTCAATGGGAGCTACATCTACTCCAGGTAGAGTATTTAAAGGTAAAAAACTTCCAGGACATATGGGAAGCAGAACATCAACTATATTAAATCTTGATGTTGTAAAAGTAGATACTGATAAAAATGTAATCTTAGTTAAAGGATCAGTTCCAGGTGCTAAGGGTGCAATAGTTAGAGTAAAGAAATCAGTAAAGTAGGAATTTTAAGTGGAAGGAGGATGTAAAGAATGCTTAAAGTAGACGTTTTAAATATGCAAGGTAAAAAAGTAAAAGATATTGAACTTCAAGAATCTGTATTTGGTGTAGAAGTAAATGATATATTAGTACATGCTGCTTTAGTTAACTTTTTAGCTAACCAAAGACAAGGTACACAATCTACAAAAACTAGAGCTGAAGTTCGTGGTGGTGGAAGAAAACCATGGAGACAAAAAGGAACAGGACGTGCAAGACAAGGTAGTATAAGAGCACCACAATGGATAAAAGGTGGTATTGCACTTGGACCAAAACCAAGATCATACAAATATGCAATTCCTAAGAAAATGAGAAGACAAGCGCTAAGATCTGTATTAACTTCAAAAGTTCAAGAAGGAAACTTAGTAGTTGTTGATAAAATGGAATTAAAAGAAATTAAAACTAAAGAAATGGTTAATGTTTTAAATAATCTAAAAGTAAATAAAGCATTAATTGTTTTAGAAGATAAAAACTTAAATGTTCAAGCATCTAGCAGAAACATTGAAAACGTAAAAACAACTTTAGTTAATACTATAAACATATTTGATTTATTAAAATATGATTCATTAGTAGCAACTGAAGAAGCAATCAAAAAAATCGAGGAGGTGTACGCATAATATGAAATATGCAGAAGACGTTATAATAAGACCTATAATGACTGAAAAAACATATGAAAATATTGCTGCTGGTAAATATACTTTTGAAGTTGCAATAGATGCTACTAAATTAGAAATAAAAAATGCAGTAGAAGAATTGTTTTCAGTTAAAGTTTTAAAAGTTAATACAATAAGATATGACGGAAAAAATAAAAGAGTTGGAGTACACCAAGGAAAAACAAAAGCATGGAAAAAAGCAATTGTTCAAATTGATACAAATCCTGCAGATAGTAAATATCTAACAAAAGGTGGAAAAGAAACTAAATCAAACAAAAAATATAAAACAGAAATAGAAGAAATTAGTTCAGCTTTTGCAGCTAACTAATAAATTGATAAGGTGATAATATGTTAAGTGAATTATTAAATCAAAAAGTATCTATTGAATATACCACTCGTGGTAAAGAGGTTGCCTTATTTATAAGAGGCATTGTAACCGCAGTAGATGACGATTTTATACAAATTGATGGTAAGAATATAATTTCCAAAATATATATTGTAAAAATTGAAGTTTTATAAGTATTAAAAATTATCTGGAGGCAAACCAGGAAAATAAAGTTGCATTAAAATGATTAGGAGGAATAAAAAATGGGAATAAAATCATTTAAACCTGTTACTCCATCACTTAGAAATATGACTGTTTTAACAAACGAAGAAATTACTAAAAAAGAACCAGAAAAGAAATTACTTTCTACATTAAAGAAAAATGCAGGAAGAAATAATACTGGTAAAATAACAGTTAGACATCATGGTGGTGGAAATAGAAGAAAATATAGAGTAATCGATTTTAAAAGAAATAAAGTTGATATGGAAGCTACTGTAATTGGAATTGAATATGATCCAAACAGAACAGCAAATATCGCTTTAATCGAATATACTGATGGAGAAAGAGCATATATTATAGCTCCATTAGGACTTACAGATGGAGATAAGGTTATAGCTTCTGAAAAAGCTGATATCAAACCTGGTAACTGTATGCCAATTAAATCTATACCAGTTGGTACAATGATATTTAATATCGAGTTACACAAAGGTAAAGGTGCACAACTTGTAAGAAGTGCAGGTATGTCAGCACAACTTATGGCTAAAGAAGGAAAATATGCACATGTAAGAATGCCATCAGGAGAAATGAGACTTATATCAGTTGATTGTAGAGCATGTATCGGTCAAGTTGGTAACTTAGATCAAGAAAATGTAAAACTTGGTAAAGCTGGTAGAAAAAGACATATGGGAATTAGACCTACAGTTCGTGGTAGCGTAATGAACCCTTGTGATCACCCACATGGTGGTGGTGAAGGTAGAGCTCCAGTAGGACACGCAGGACCAATGACTCCATGGGGTAAACCAGCACTTGGATACAAAACTAGAAAATCAAATCACAGAACTGATAAATATATTGTTAAAAGAAGAAACAAAAAATAATAGTAATGGAGGGATAGAAGATGTCAAGATCGCTTAAAAAAGGACCTTATGTAGATGAAAGATTACTTGCAAGAGTTGAAAAATTAAACGCTGAAGATAAAAAAGAAGCTTTAAAAACTTGGTCAAGAGCATCTACAATATATCCTCAAATGATAGGTCATACTATAGCTGTACATGATGGAAGAAAACATGTACCAGTATATATTACTGAAGAAATGGTTGGACATAAATTAGGAGAATTTGCTCCTACAAGATTATTTAGAGGACACGCTGGAGATAAAAAGAGTAAAGTAAAATAGAAAATACTTAAAAAAAGGAGGAGCTTTAAAATGGAAGCAAGAGCAGAGTTACGTCATGCAAGAATAAGTGCAAGAAAAGTAAAAATTGTTATTGATTTAATTAGAGGAAAAAACGCTAAAGAAGCTATAGCAATACTTAAATACACTAATAAAGCAGCTGCACCAATGGTTGAAAAATTATTAAAATCAGCTATAGCAAATGCAGTAAATAATAATAAAATGGACGAAACAAAATTATACATTTCTGAAATATATGCAAACCAAGGTCCTACAATGAAAAGAATTTTACCAAGGGCTAAAGGTAGTGCAGATAGAATAAGAAAAAGAACAAGTCACATTGTAGTTGTGTTAAAAGAAGTAGAATAAGGAGGAACTTTCAATGGGTCAAAAAGTTAGTCCACACGGACTTAGAGTTGGAATAATAAAAGACTGGTCATCTACATGGTATGCAAATAAAAAAGATTATTCTGATAATCTAGTAGAAGATCACAAAATTCGTGAATACTTAAAGAAAACTTTAAAGACTTCAGGAATTGAAAAAATCAACATTGCTAGAAAAGGAAATAAAGTATTTGTTGATATTTATACAGCTAAACCTGGTATGATAATTGGAAAAGGTGGAGCTGCAATAGAAGAATTAAAAGCAAAATTAAACAAAATGATAAAGAAAGATATTTCTTTAAATATAGTTGAAGTTAAAGACGTAGATATGTCAGCACAACTTGTAGCTGAAAATATAGCTTTACAACTTGAAAAGAGAATTTCATTTAGAAGAGCTATGAAATCATCTATGCAAAAAACTATGAAAGCAGGAGCTTTAGGAATAAAAACAGCTGTTTCTGGTCGTTTAGGTGGAGCAGAAATTGCTAGAACTGAACATTATAGCGAAGGTACAATTCCTCTTCAAACTTTAAGAGCAGATATCGATTATGGATTTGCAGAAGCATTAACAACATATGGTATCATCGGTGTTAAAGTTTGGATATATAAAGGAGACGTTTTACCTAGCAAAAAAGAAGTAAAAGGAGGTAACTAAGATATGTTGTCACCAAAAAGAACTAAATTTAGAAAAGTACAAAAAGGTAGAATGAATGGTAAAGCTACTCGTGGAACAAAAGTTACAAATGGTGAGTATGGAATCCAAGCTTTAGAAGCATCATGGATTACAGCAAACCAAATTGAATCTGCCAGAGTAACATTATCTAGATATACAAAAAAAGTTGGAAAAACTTGGATTAAAATATTCCCAGATAAACCTATTACTAAGAAACCAGCTGAAACTCGTATGGGTTCTGGTAAGGGAAATCCAGAATATTTCGTTGCTGTAGTTAAACCAGGAAGAATAATGTTTGAAATAACTGGTCTTCCAGAAGCAACAGCTAAAGAAGCTTTAACAAAAGCTATTCATAAACTTCCTATTAAATGTAAAATAGTAAGTAGAAAAGAACAAGAAGAAGCTAACAGTGAAGGGGGAGTGAACTAAATGAAATCTAGTAAAATAAATGAATATAACAACATGTCAGTTGAAGATTTACAAAAAGAATTAAAAGCTCTTAAAAATGAACTTTTTAAATTAAGATTTCAACATGCCTTAAATGGTCTTGATAACCCTAAAAAAATCACTCTTGTAAAGAAAAACATAGCAAGAGTAAATACTGTTATAGCTAAAAAAAGTGCTAACGTTTAGTTATAAAGGAGGATAAGGCTGATGGAAAGAAATTTAAGAAAAACAAAACAAGGTAAAGTTGTTAGTAATAAAATGGATAAAACAATAGTTGTAAGAATTGATACTAAAGTTAAAGATCCACTTTATGGAAAAATAATAAACAAAACTTTAAAAATAAAAGCTCACGATGAAAACAATGAATGTAGTATTGGTGATATCGTTGAAGTAATGGAAACTAGACCACTAAGTAAAGATAAAAGATACAGACTTGTAAGAATTGTGGAAAAAGTTAAATAATTAGTATATAAAATATTGAAGGGAGGACTAATCCATGATACAACAACAAACATTATTAAAAGTTGGAGATAATACAGGAGCCAAAGAAATAATGTGCATCAGAGTATTAGGTGGACATCATAGAAAATGGGGTAACATTGGTGATGTTATCGTTGCTTCTGTTAAAAAAGCAGCACCAGGCGGAGCTGTAAAAAAAGGTGATGTTGTTAAAGCTGTTATTGTAAGAAGTAAAAGAGGCTTAAGACGTGACGATGGTTCATATATAAGATTTGATGAAAACGCAGCAGTTTTAATCAAAGATGATAAAACACCAAGAGGAACACGTATCTTTGGGCCAGTAGCAAGAGAACTAAGAGATAAAGACTATATGAAGATCATATCTCTAGCACCAGAAGTTCTTTAAAATTTCGGAGGTGAAAGAAAGTGATAGCAAAAATGAAATTAAAAAAAGGTGACATGGTTATAGTTAACTCTGGTTCTGAAAAAGGAAAAAAAGGAGAAATAATTGCTTTATCTCCAAAAACTGGTAAAGTAATTGTTAAAGGAGTTAATATAAGAACAAAACATGTTAAAGCAAGAAAACAAGGACAAGAATCAGGAATAATCAAAAAAGAATGTCCTGTAAATGTTTCAAAAGTTAGCTTTTATTGCGATAAATGCGATAAAGGTGTAAGACTTGGAATAAATGTTGCAGAAGATGGTACAAAAACTAGATTTTGTAAAAAATGTAATGAAGTTAAGTAAGGAGGGGAAAAAATAGATGAACCTTAAAGAAAGATATAACAAAGAAATCGTACCTGCATTAAAAGAAAAATTTGGTTACAAATCAGTAATGCAAGTACCAAGATTAGAAAAAATAGTTATAAACATGGGTATTTCTGATATAAAAGAAAACTCAAAAGCTTTAGAAAATGCAATGAATGATTTAACAGTAATTGCTGGTCAAAAACCAATCGTTACAAAAGCAAAAAAATCAATTGCTGCTTTTAAAGTAAGAGAAGGAATGGATCTTGGATGTAAAGTAACATTAAGAGATCAAAAAATGTATGAATTTGCTACTAAATTCTTTAATGTAGCACTTCCTCGTGTAAGAGATTTCAAAGGTGTAAACCCTAACTCTTTTGATGGAAGAGGAAACTATTCAATGGGTGTTAAAGAACAATTAATTTTCCCAGAAATTGAATATGATAAAATTGATAAAACTAGAGGAATGGACATTATTTTTGTAACAACTGCAAAAACTAATGAAGAAGCTAAAGCATTACTTGAAATGTTAGGCTTACCATTCGCTGAAAAGGGGGATAAATAATCATGGCAAAAAAATCTATGATTGCTAAGCAAAAAAGAGAACCTAAATTTAGCACAAGATATTATAACAGATGTAAGATTTGTGGAAGACCACATTCTTATATGAGAAAATATGGAATATGCCGTATATGCTTTAGAGAATTAGCATATAAAGGTGAAATACCAGGAGTTAAGAAAGCAAGCTGGTAGAAGGAGGGATAGTTAAATGAATACAACAGATCCAATTGCAGATATGTTAACAAGAATAAGAAATGCAAACAGAGAAAGACATGCTACTGTTGACGTACCTTATTCTAAAGTAAAAAAAGCAATCGCTGATATTTTAGTTTCTGAAGGATTTGTAGAATCTATCGAAGTAATCGAAGATAACCACAAAACAATAAGAATAACTTTAAAATATCAAGGAAAGACTAGAGTATTACAAGGATTAAAAAGAATCAGTAAACCAGGTCTTAGAATATATGCAAATGTTGAAGAATTACCTAGAGTATTAAACGGACTAGGAATAGCTATTATATCTACTTCTAAAGGTATAATGACTGATAAAGAAGCTAGAAAACAAAACGTAGCAGGAGAAGTATTAGCATATATTTGGTAATAAATTAAAAAAGGAGGGAATACCAAATGTCAAGAATAGGTAAAAAACCTATCGTTATACCACAAGGTGTTGAAGTAAAAATTGATGGACAAAAAGTTACTGTAAAAGGACCAAAAGGAACTTTAACAGAAGAATTTTTACCAGAAGTTAAAATAGAAGCAAAAGAAAATAACGTTATAGTTACAGTAGAAAACGAAAAATTTGGTAACTTACATGGTTTAACTAGAACATTAATAAACAATATGGTTATTGGTGTAACAGATGGTTTTGAAAAAGCTTTAGAAATCAATGGAATTGGTTATAAAGCACAAAAACAAGGTAAAAAATTAGTTATGAATTTAGGATATTCACATCCAGTTGAAATAGAAGAAATGGAAGGAATAACTATTGAAGTACCAAGCCAAAACTCTATAATTGTAAAAGGTATTGACAAACAATTAGTAGGTCAAGTAGCTGCAAATATTAGAGAACATAGACTTCCAGAACCATATAAAGGTAAAGGAATAAAATACGTTGGTGAAAGAATAAGAAGAAAAGAAGGAAAAGCCGGCGGTAAAAAATAATCCTAAAATAAAAGGAGGGAATTTTAAATGATAAAGAAAATAAGTAGAAATGACGCAAGAAAACCTAGACAAAAAAGAGTAAGAGCTAAAGTAAAAGGAACTGAATCTAGACCAAGACTTTGCGTTTATAGAAGCTTAAATAATATATCAGCTCAACTTATTGATGATGATAAACAAGTAACAATTGTTTCTGCATCTACTTTAGATAAAGAAATCAAAACAAAAGGATCTAATATTGCAGCAGCAACAGAAGTTGGAACTTTAATTGCAAAACGTGCAATTGAAAAGAATATAAAAACTGTAGTATTTGATAGAAATGGTTATGTATATCATGGAAAAGTTAAAGCTTTAGCTGATGCAGCAAGAGAAGCTGGATTAGAATTTTAAGAGAAAAGGAGAAAACCAAAATGGCTGAAACAAAACAAGAATTAAAAGAAAAAGTTGTTAATGTAGCACGTGTTGCTAAGGTTGTTAAAGGTGGTAGAACTTTTAGATTTAGTGTTCTAGTTGTTGTTGGAGATGAAGCAGGACATATCGGTGTTGGTACTGGTAAATCTGCTGAAGTTCCAGAAGCTATAAAAAAAGCAACTGACGAAGCTAAAAAGAATTTAATTGAAGTTTCACTTGTAAACGGAACATTACCACACGAATTAACTACAAATTTCGGTTCATCTAAGGTAATTTTAAAACCTGCTGTTGAAGGTACAGGTGTAATCGCTGGTGGAGCAGTAAGACCAGTACTAGAACTTGCAGGAGTTAAAGATGTAACTGCTAAAACTTTAGGTTCTCGTAATAGTAGAAATGTTGTTTATGCTACAATAAAAGCATTAAAATCTATGAGAACACCTGAACAAGTTGCATCTCTTAGAGGAAAAACAGTAGAAGAAATTTTAAAATAGTAGAATAAAAATTTATAAAGAGGGGAGGAGCAAGTGCCTTATGAAAATGCATGATTTAGGACCAGCTTATGGAAGTACAACTACTAGAAGAAGAATTGGTAGAGGTACTGGATCAGGCCTTGGAAAAACATCTGGAAAAGGTCACAAAGGTCAAAAAGCAAGAACTGGTGGAAGTATAAGAAGAGGATTCGAAGGTGGACAAACACCACTTTACAGAAGAATTCCAAAACGTGGATTTAAAAATCATTTTGCAACAGAATATGCAGTAATAAATGTAAGTGATCTTGATAGATTTGAAGAAAATACAGTAGTAGATAGCAAACTTTTACTTTCTGAAGGATTAATAAGAAAAGAATTAGATGGCGTAAAAGTTTTAGGAAATGGTGAAATCACTAAAAAACTTACAGTAGTAGCTGCTAAATTCTCAAAATCAGCAGAAGAAAAAATTCAAGCTGCAGGTGGAAAGATTGAGGTGAAGTAGTATGCTACAAACCATAAAAAATATATTTTCTGTTAAAGATATAAGAAAGAAAATAATATTTACAGTATTTATTATTTTACTTTACAGACTAGGTACATTTATAACAATACCTGGTATTGATAAAGTAACAGTAATGGATCAACTTGGTTCAAGTGGAAATGGACTTGTTACAATGGTTAACCTAATTTCTGGTGGAGCATTTAGTAGACTTTCTATTTTCGCAATGACAATAGGACCATATGTTACAGCATCAATCGTTTTAAACTTACTTCAAGTTGTAATACCATCTCTTGAAAAACTAACAAGAGAAGGAGAAGAAGGAAGAAAGAAACTTTCTAAATATACTAAATATTTAACAATAGCATTTAGTATAATTGAAGGTTTAGGATTATACTTAACATATAAAGCATATCTTCTAACTCCATTACAATATGGAGCTGGAGCAGTGCTTGGAGCAATATTATTTATTGGTTCACTTGTTGCAGGAACTGCACTTCTTACATGGCTTGGTGATAAAATCACTGAGTATGGTATTGGTAATGGTATATCAATGATAGTTTTCGTTGGTATAGTTGCAGGAATACCTGGAGGAGCAGCTACATTATATAAATATGCTACAGGAGGACTTACTAATCTATTAGTAGTACTTGCTTTAGTAGTTGTAATTATTGGAGTTATAGCTGCAGTAATATATGTACAACAAGCTGAAAGAAAAATACCAGTAAACTATGCAAAAAGAGTAGTTGGAAGAAAAATGTATGGTGGTCAAAACACTCATATTCCAATTAAAGTTGCAATGGCTGGTGTTATGCCAATAATCTTTGCTATGTCATTTATGATGTTTCCAAGTACAATAATTAATCTATGTACAAAAGGAAATCCAAGCGGATTTTGGGCAGTAGTAAATAATATATTCTCAGTAAATAGCGGAAGCCAATGGTACTATCTTGTATCATATGCTGTAATATATATGTTACTTATAGTTGCATTTACATTTGTTTATACAATGTTTATTGTAAATCCAGTTGAAATCTCTAATCAATTAAAGAAAAATGGTGGATTTGTACCTGGAATTAGAGCAGGAAAAAACACATCAGATTATATATCTAAAGTACTTAAATATATAACAGCTGTTGGTGCTATATTCCTAGCAATAGTTGCAGTATTCCCAATTATACTTCAAGGTTTAATGCCATTTTCAATTACATTTGGTGGTACATCAATACTTATCCTTGTAAGTGTTGCGTTGGAAGTACTTAAAAATCTTGAAACACAAATGGTTAGTCGTCATTATACAGGATTTTTAAACTAATATATAGACGGATAAATACAAATAACGATATGAATATCTAATAAAAGAATAACTCTTTTGTTAGGTATTTTTTGTTATATATTTTTTTAAAAGCTCTCTAAATTAGTGATAAAGTTTAAGTTGACAAAGAATGTTAAACAAAATTGCCATATTTCCAGCTATAGTTGCTAGACTTTTTTTAAGAAAGATGTTAAAATTTAATTATATGAACTGGAGGTATTTTTAATGAAGTTTGAAGAAAAATTAATTGAGTTAAGAAAACAAAAATTTCTTTCTCAAGAAGAATTAGCAGGAAATTTAGATGTAACTAGACAAACAATTTCAAAATGGGAGTTAGGTCAATCTAAACCAGACATGGATAAGCTTATAGAAATAAGTAGATTTTTTGAAGTCGAAATTGATAGTTTAACAAATGATAGTTTAGGAATTGTAAAAAAAGAAGAAAAGAAAAATAAGCCTAAGAAGGAAAGAAAGTTTTTATTGTATATTTTTGTCGTAATTTTAATTGCTTTGATTGTAACTTTAGCTATACGTATAGGAATTGAAAAAGAAAAAAATCAAGATAAATCTTCAGGAATATTCTCAATATTTACTAATATATTTAATAGGCAAAACCAATCTTTAAATGATTTTAATGATTTTTCATCTGGAATAAAAGATATGTATGAAAATGAAACAGAAAAAATGAATGAAGACTATGAACAAAAAGTACAGCAAATGAATGATGATAGTAATAAAAGAACTCATAATATGGATTTTGAATCTTTTGCAGGTACAAATAAAACAGTTTTTGTTAAAAATGTGTTAGATAAAATTATATCTAATAATAAAAAGGATAAAGAACATATTGTAACTTTGGTATATAAAAATGAAGAAATAACAGATGAAACTAGAATAAAAGAAATTAAAAAATCATTAGAAGAGTGGGGAGAATATGAAATTTCAATTGATTATGATGAAAGCGGATATGTTAATAAAATAACATTAGAAGATATGTAAGGAGATGAGAATATGGTTATAAATATATGTTTAGTAATAGCAATAATACTAGTATTAATAATTTTATTTGGCTATAACAAACTTGTAAAACAAAAAAATAAAGTTAAACAATATGAATCAGGTATAGATGTAATATTAAATCAAAGATTTGATTTAATACCAAATATAGTTGAATGTGTAAATAGTTATTCAAATTATGAAAGTGAAACATTAACAGACTTAGTAAATGCTAGAACAGCTTACAATCAAGAAAAAGGAATAAATTTTAAAGATGCTGAAAGAATAGAAAATAAAATAAATAGAATAATGGCAGTAGCTGAGAATTATCCAGATTTAAAAGCCAACAAGCAATATTTAGATTTACAAGATAAACTAAGTCAAATAGAAAATAAATTACAACAAGCAAGAAATATGTATAATAATGCAGTTACTATATATAATACTACTATTGAAACAATACCAAGTAATATTATAGCTAAAATATTTGCTTTTGAAAAAGCTGAATTATTTAAAATTGATGAAAATAAAAAAGAAAATATAAACGTAAATATTAATCAATAATTATTATAAAATAAGAGTAGTTCAAAATGTATAAAATGAACTACTCTTTTAAATATTTAAGTGGATTAGTTAAATTACATTTGACCAGCAGCTTTTTCTATCATTCTTTTAACCATTTCTCCACCAACAGAACCAGCTTGTTTAGAAGTTAAGTCTCCGTTGTAACCTTGTTTTAAGTTAACACCGATTTCGTTTGCAACTTCCATTTTAAACTTGTTTAAGTTTTCTTGATGTTGTTTGTTGTTTGAACTTGCCATATTAAATTCACCTCCATCGTTTTCATTAATAGTTTTAGCGTATTTAAAAAAAATATACAAAAAATTAAATATTTTTTAAAAATAAATAAAATTATAGTCTTGAATATGAAAAAAGAGGATAAATTCCTCTTTTTTCATATTGTGTATATAATTTCTAATTTAAACTTATCTTACATTTGAGAAGCAGCCTTTTCTATCATTCTTTTAACCATTTCTCCACCAACAGAACCTGCTTGTTTAGAAGTTAAATCTCCGTTATAACCTTGTTTTAAGTTAACACCTATTTGGTTAGCAACTTCATATTTGAATTTGTTTAAAGCTTCTCTAGCTTGTGGGTTTTTTGAGCTTGCCATATTGAATTCACCTCCTACTATATTAAATTAATAGTTGTAAAACTAGTAAAATGTTTTACACTATTAATTTGTGTTGTTTTTTGATAAAAATACTGGAAAAAAAAGGCAAAAAATTAAAAAAAGATAAAAAGTAAACGATTTCGACAAAAGTCGTTTGCTAAAACGCCACATTTTCCCTTGATTTTTTTAAAAAATTTATATATAATAGTCTTGCGTTTAAGTTTAGGTGACAAGGGAGGGTTAAATGGAAAAAACTAAAATATTGGTGGTTGATGATAATAAAGAATTTGTAAAATTATTAACTACTTTTATTAATTCACAAAATGACATGGAGGTTGTTGCTACAGCAAATGATGGTAAAAATACTGTTGAATTAATAAAAAAACACAAACCTGACATATTGTTACTTGATATAATTATGCCAGAAAAAGATGGGCTAGCTGTTCTTGAGGATATTATACAAGAAAAAGAAATGGAAAAACCAACTATTGTTATAATGTCTGCTATTGGTCAAGAAAAAATAACTCAAAAAGCAATAGCATTAGGTGCAACATACTATGTGGTAAAACCATTTGATATGGGAACTTTGGTTGATAGACTTAGAGATTTCCTTGACAATTCTTCTGGTTATGAAGGCTCTAATTTTAACACATGTTATTCAAATAAAACTTTAGCTAATAATAAAAAGCCAAGTACACCTATGGAAGTAAGGGTTACAAATATTATACATGATGTAGGTGTTCCAGCTCATATTAAAGGCTATCAATATATACGTGAAGCAATAATACTTGCAGTTAATGACGAAGATATTATAAATTCAATAACAAAAGTGTTGTATCCTACTCTTGCAAATATGTTTAGTACTACATCTTCTAGGGTTGAAAGAGCTATACGTCATGCTATTGAAGTAGCTTGGAATAGAGGACAAATTGAAGTACATGACAAGATTTTTGGTTACACTGTAAATTCAAATAAAGGTAAACCAACAAATTCAGAATTTATAGCAATGATTGCAGATAGAATAAGACTTGAAGAAAAATCTGCAGTTTGCTAAAAAACACACATGGGGGATGTTTTTTTTATTTTTTATATGATACAATGTCAATATATATATTATATGAGGTGAAAGTATATGGCATATAAAAGTAAAACAAAAACATATAACGAGGAAGAATTGATAAATGAATTAGATAAAGATCTAAATGAAAATTATCAAATAGGTCTGCATCAAGTGGGTGTGTTTGGTAACAAAAATAGCGTTAAAAAAGCTCGTAGTATTAATATATTTACTAAATTTAAAAAATTAGGCCCTAAAGATTTTTGCAATAGTATAGTAAAAAATGGGCTTATGAATAAGTATGAAGAAGTTTTTTATACAATGAAGACTTATGGAGATTTTGGAAATATTAAAGAGAATAAAGGCTCTATAAAAAGTGAATTTATTGATTACCTTACGTATTCATATGAAGATTATCTCGATAGAAAGGGTGGAAAAGATATCGATACCGTTATTATAGCTGTGCCAAGTGAAGTTGAAATAAATGGAAAAAAATACAATATAGGTAATTTAAAACATCCGGGAGAAACCGAAATTACAGATAAATCACTAATGGTAGACAACTTGTTTAATAAAAAAGATATACCAAGAGAGTTTATATATGGATATATTCATTCACATGAGGGTAAATATGATTTAGTTAAAAATCTAAAACATTATAGTATTATGACTAAAGAAGAAAAAGAAAATTATATAAAGCAGTATTTAGAAAAAAATGAAGTCGATATCTCTTCACTTAAGATTATAGATAATACTAATAAGAGTTTTACTAATGAATTAAAAGAAAAAGTAAATTCAGACCAGGAAATTTGTAACAGTACTGAAAAAGAAGAGATAAAACTAAAAGTACAAGAAAAAGAAAATTTAGAAATTGAAGTTTAGCGTGCTTTTTATTGTTAAAAAAGTACTAATGTATTAAGAGGTGGAAGATTATATGAACATTTTAATGCTACAAGAAGAGCATATTTTGAAGTGGGCGAATTTTTAGGACTTCTTACAGAAGATAAAAGAAATAAAATTCCAGAAGAAATAAGAGGATTGTTTAAAGAAGAAAATGACAAAGTGTATGTAAATGTATGTAAAAAACATAACCGCGGATGTAGATATTTAAAATCAAAAAAAGAAAATTTTAATTTAAGTAAAAAAATCATAATAAATTTAGTAAGTTCTTGATAAATTTAAAAAAATAATAGCCAAGTTCAAAATTGAACTCAACTATTATTTTTTGTTGGACTTTTTTGCAGCCCACATTTTAATATATATGATAAATTTGTGATGTATATATTGCAACGCCAAAAGTATTATGATACAATAAAATAAATTTTTGAATTGGTGGTGCATATGATTAGTTTAATTTTATCAATAGTATTATTTGCAATAGTATTAACAATATGCTATTTTGGATATATAAGTAATGTTATTCAAATAGAAGAAATCGAAAATGAAAAAGAAATTGCAAATGAATTTAATGAATTTTTAAAGTATGTTTATTATAAAATAAAAAATTAGTAATAGTATAAATTGTATAAACAAAGCTAGTTACGGTTATATTAAGTGTATACCTGCTAGTTTTTTATTGTTTTTGCTTGAAACAAAAACGTAACATTTATGTAACTAAAATATCATCTTAAAGTGTGAGAAATATATTGAATAATGTTGTATTTTGTAGTATACTTTAGACGTTATAATAAGGATACATAACAGAGGGGGTGAAAATATATGAAAGATAAGAAAAAAATAATTGTTGGAGCACTAGTTATGGCTTTAGTAGTAGTTAGTGTAGGTTATGCAGCAATAACAACAATCAACTTAAATATTACTGGTACAGCTACAGCTACACCAGACACAACAAATTTTAAAGTTGAATTTACAGGAACTCCAAATGTATCAGATTCAACAAAAGTAACAGCTGAAATAGATGCTACAGATAAAAAGAAAGCAACAATTAACGTTTCTGGTTTAAAAGCAAAAAATGATTTTGAAACAGCTACTTATACTGTTAAAAACTTAAGTGCAGATTTAAGTGCTTCATTAGCAGCAACAGTAACTAAAAACACAAATGAAGAATACTTTAAGGTTGAACCAACAATCACATCAGCAACAATTGGAGCAAGTAACACTGCTGAATTAACAGTAAAGGTAACATTAATAAAAACTCCTATAGAGGCTGACGTTGATTCAGATATAGTTGTTACATTAGCAGCTGACCCAGTTCAACCAACAAATCCATAATTTTAAATTAACAATAAGGAGGAAATAAGTATATGAAAAGTAATAACAAAATGGTTGCTCTTGCTTTAGTACTTGCGGCTTTAACAGTAGGTGTTGGTTTTGCGGCTATCACAACTGTTAACTTAAATATCTCAGGTAAAGCTCAAGCAACAGCAGATGCTTCAAACTTTAAAGTAGAATTTTTTGGTACACCAACTTCATCTGATAGTTCAAAACTAACTGTAGGAATAGATGCTACAGATAAGAAAAAAGCTACTATAGGTGTAAGTGGATTAACAGCAAAAGGTGATACTGTTACAGCTACTTATACTGTTAAAAACTTAAGTGCAGATTTAAGTGCGAATTTAGCAGCAACAGTATCAAAAAATACAAATACTGAATATTTTACAGTTGAACCAACAGTTACAGCTGCAAATATAGCTGCAGGAAAAGATACAACAGTTACTGTTAAAGTAACATTAATAAAAACTCCTATAGAGGAAGATGTATCATCTGATATAGCTGTAAATATAGCTGCTGATCCAGTTCAACCACAATAATAATAAAAGAAAGGAGTTAGAGAGGAAATATGGAAAGTAAAAGTTTAAAAATATATATAGTAGAATTTTTGCTAATAATATTTCTTCTTCTAGCTTGTATATATAACAATATATTAACAAGACCAGTAATAGCGGTAGTATTATTAGTGTCTATGATGATTATTCTATCAGTTTTAAAGACTAATAAATTAAAAAGTACAAGAAGCAAACAGATAGTTATACTAATGAGTGTATTTGGAGTTATGTTTGTGGTAATAAAATATATGTTAGGAATATATTTTGGATTTTATAACGCATCAGTAACTTTAAGTATATGGTCAGTAGTAAATTATATAATACCATATATAGTAATAATAGTATCAAGTGAAGAGATAAGAAAAAAAGTAGTCTTATCTACTTCAGAAAAAGAAATATTCTCTAAATTTTTGTTTTTAGTTTTAATGGTAATATTAGATGTATCACTTTTTTCAAATATTCATGATTTAGATAGTTTGAAAAAATGGTTTGATTTAATAGCTGTAATAATATTTCCATCAATAGCTTCAAATTTACTATACATATTTATATCTAAAAACTTTAGGGAAGAAAATGGAATAATTATATATAGATGCCTTACTACTTTGTATATATATTTAATTCCAATAATACCAAATATAGATGTATTATTAGAAGCAATATTCAATTTAGTAATGCCATGTATAATATATTTTGTATTAACTAAATATTTAAAGAAAAACCAAGAATTTTCAATAAAAAATGATAAAATAGAAAAATTTTTAACTCTTGTATCAGGAATTATTGTTTTAGTTATAATAATGCTTGTATCTTGTAAATTCAGATATGGAGCTCTTGTTATTGGTTCTGGAAGTATGACAGGAACAATAAATAAAGGTGACGTTATTGTATATGAAGATATATCAGTAGCAAAAAAATATAGAAATCAAATTAAAATTCAAAAAGGAGATATAATAGTATTCATTAAAAATGACAAAAGAATTGTACATAGAGTAATTGACAAAAGAATAGTAAGAGGAAAAGAAGTTTATTATACTAAAGGAGATGCAAACCAAGAACAAGATGATGGCTTTGTATCTGATGAAGCTGTTGTTGGAATATGTAGATTAACAGTTCCATATATAGGGAACATAACCCTTAGTATAAACAAAGCATTTGATTAAATTGATATTAAGAAACTAAAGAAAGGAATGGTATAGAAATGGATAATGTTCAAAATAATAATCCGCAGTGGCACATACATAAAAGAAAAGTAAAAAAAATAAAGCTATTCGTGTTTGGAACTGTTATGATTGTTATATCAGCTGTTTTGGCATATATGTATTATTATTTAAAAGAAGACTCGTATATATCATATAGCGAAAAATCTAATTTAAAGTATAAAGTGAATTTAAAAGAAAATGACTTTTATGATAAAACATATTTAGAAGAAAATAATAATGTAATAGCATCCCTTATCAAAAATATAGAAGCAAACTTTAAATATAACTTAAGTTTTGAAAAAGACAATGCTTATACTTATGATTATAGGATAACTGCAAGAACTGAGGTAAAGGAAAGCAAAAAAACAAATGTAATTTATGATAAAGAAGAAGAAATAATTTCTAAACCATACCAAGAAGTCAAAAATAAAGAATTAGCAATAGATGAAAATATTGAAATAGACTATAATAAATATAACGAAAAGATAAGAAAGTTTGTAAATATTTATGATTTAGATAATACAAATTGTACATTAGAATTAAATATGTATTTGGATGTATATAACAAATATGATGGCTCTAGAATAAATAAAGACGTAAAAGTAATGACATTGTACATTCCACTTACTACAAAAACAGTAGATATCTCATTATCATCTAATGTGGTAGAAAATTCTGGAAAAGTATTAGAAAGAAAAAGTACATATGGTGATATAATAACCTTAAAAATAATCGCTATAATAATAGGTGTAACAGGAATTCTTGTATTAGTACGCTTTGTAAAATATGTAATAGATACAAGAAGTGCAGAAAAAATGTATGATCAAACATTAAAAAATATAATGTTTAGCTATAAACAATACATACAAAAAATTACAACAGATTTAGACAAAGAAAAATATAAAGTAATAGAAGTAGAAAAATTTAGTGAAATACTAGAAATGAAGGAAACATTGCAAGCTCCAATACTAATGTATACGGAGGAAAACGTAAGAAGAACAAGATTTATGATAATAAATAATGAAATACTATTTATATATACGTTAGGATCACAAGAAATTAGAAATAAACTAATAGAAGAAAGTAAAAAGAAAAATAACCACTAAGATAAGGAGGGATAACATGAAAGTGAAAAAACGTAGACGCATTTCATTGTTTTCCCTCTTAATTATTGCATTACTAATTGTGGGAATAGGTTATGCGTCAATAAATTCAGTAATACTAGAAATGGCTGGAACAGTAAGGGCAGAAGTACAAAAAAATGTATTTATAACGAATGTTGAATATGTAAGTGATGTGGATGCTAATACAACAAATTCTAAGATAAAAAATTATTTAGGAACGATGATGCAAAGTACAGTAGAACTATCAAAGACAAACCCAAATTCTGAAATTGTATATAAGGTAACAGTATATAACAACTCCACTAAAACAGGAACATTTTTAGATGTAATTTATGATCAAGCAAACTATGATAATCAAGACATAGTATATGAAATACAAGATAGTGGTTTTAAAATAGAAGATACAATAGCACCAAAAGAAAAAAAGGACATATTAATAAAATTCAAGTACAAAGACTCAACTCTTGCAACAAATAATGTATTAAATTCATACTTAAACTTTAAAATAGCAGAACCTAATATGTTAATGCAAGTGTCATCTTCTGGAAACTTCTTTGGTGCTGTAGATAGAACTAAAATAGAAAAAATATCATTTGAATTAGGAACAATACCTGAAAATTATACTCAAAGTTTTGATGCGTCAGCAAATCAAGATAAAAGTATAATGGGATATGTTACTGATACAGATAGCAATGATATGTACGAAATAACTTTTTCAAGTGATGACCTTATATTTGCTAATACAAACTCAAAATATTTATTTTATGGTCTTAAAAAATTGACTAATATATCATTTAATAATTTTAAAACTAAGACTGCAACAAATATGTCAAGTATGTTTTTTTATTGCAATAGTTTAACAAGTTTAGACTTGAACAACTTTAATACAAGCCAAGTAACAGATATGTCTAGTATTTTTAGAAATTGTAGTAAATTAACAAATTTAGATATAAGTAATTTTGATACCACAAACGTAACAAATATGTCATATATGTTTTTTAGTTGTGAATTAACAAGCTTAGATTTAAACAATTTTAATACAAGTAAAGTAACAAGTATGTCAAATATGTTTTATGGTTGTAGTAGTTTAACAAATTTAGATTTAAGTAATTTTGATACCACAAACGTAACAGATATGTCAGATATGTTTGAAAGTTGTAGGAGTTTAACGAGTATAGATGTAAGTAGTTTTGATACAGGTAATGTAACAGATATGTCTGGTATTTTTAGAAATTGTAGTAAATTAACAAATTTAGATATAAGTAATTTTGATACCACAAACGTAACAAATATGTCATATATGTTTTATAGTTGTAAATTAACAAGCTTAGATTTAAACAATTTTAATACAAGTAAAGTAACAGATATGTCATATATGTTTGAGTATTGTAGTAGTTTAACAAATTTAGATTTAAGTGTTTTTAATACAAGTAAAGTAACAGATATGTCATATATGTTTGAGTATTGTAGTAGTTTAACAAATTTAGATTTAAGTGTTTTTAATACAAGTAAAGTAACAGATATGCCTGGTATGTTTGCGCATTGTAGTAGTTTAACAAATCTAGATGTGAGTAAATTTAATACGGCTACTGTAGGAATTATGTCATATATGTTTTATGGTTGTAGTAGTTTAACAAATTTAGATTTAAGTGGGTTTAATACAAGTAAAGTAACAAGTATGTCATATATGTTTAAGGGTTGTAGTAGTTTAACAAATTTAGATTTAAGTGTTTTTAATACAAGTAAAGTAACAGATATGTCATATATGTTTAAGGGTTGTAGTAGTTTAACAAATTTAGATTTAAGTAATTTTGATACCACAAACGTAACAGATATGTCAGATATGTTTTATGGTTGTAGTAGTTTAACAAATTTAGATTTAAGTGGGTTTAATACAAGTAAAGTAACAAGTATGTCAAATATGTTTTATCAATGTGGTAAATTGACAATAATATATGCCAGTGATAATTTTAATACAGATAAAGTGACAAGTTCAAGTAGCATGTTTTATGCCTGTAGGGTTTTAGTAGGAGAAAATGGAACAAAATATAATAGGAGTTATATAGATAAAACATATGCAAGAATTGATAAAACAGGAACTCCTGGCTACTTTACCAAGAAAAAAGAGGATGTATTTTTGAAAAAAGAAGTAGCATCTCCTAAGACATTTTTAGGTGTTTGTAGTAGGAGTGTTATAAATAAGATTGTAATTCAAGAAAGCACTTCTGGTGCACCTACAACATTTACTGATATTTCAGAGGCAGGGGACGAAAGTATAATAGGGTGGCTTGATGGAACAACTTTATATATAGCTAGTGATGAGAAAATGTTTACTAATGAAGATTCATCATACTTATTTTATGGAATGTCAGAATTATCTACAATAGAAGGTTTGGAAAATATAAATACAGGTAAAACTACAAACATGTCAAGCATGTTTGGGATGTGCTTAGGATTAACAAATTTAGATTTGACTAGTTTTAATACAAGTAAAGTAACCAATATGTCTTCTATGTTTGATGGTTGTGCAGTAAATGTCATTAACTTAAGCAAATTTAATACAAGCAATGTAACCAATATGTCTGGTATGTTTGCTAATTCACCAGAACCAGACTTGAGTAACTTTGATACAAGTAAAGTAACTGATATGTCTGGTATGTTTAGCTGTAGTAAAAGCAAAATCTTAAATATAACGACCTTTGATACAAGTAAAGTAACAAACATGTCATATATGTTTTCTGATAGTCTTAGTTTGATAACAATATACGCAAGCGATAAGTTTAATACTGAGAATGTATCTAGTTCATTTGATATGTTTAACTTTTGTAAAGGTTTAACTGGTGGAAATGGTACAAAGTGGTCGACTGCTGGGATAAAAGACAAGGAATATGCAAGAATAGATAAAGTTGGAACACCTGGGTATTTTACAAAACTTGTGACATATAATTCACCTGCAATAATACCTAATGGATTTGTGGCTTCTCAAGCAACCGGTGAAAAAGATGTATCTACAGGACTTGTAATTTATGAGGGAACAACACCAGTAACAGATTCAAATGTAGCGACTGCTAAAAAAACAAGAAATCAATTTGTTTGGATACCTGTTGATGATATATCCGATTTTGTTAGAGTAGACGGATATAAAAACGGAAGTAAACAAAGTTTAGTATCTTCATGTAGTGAACCATATACTAATGCAACTGATGAGGAAATTAGTGAATATAATGCTATGATAGCAAGTGTAGAAAAATATCATGGATTTTATATAGCAAGATATGAGGCAAGTAAAAGTTCTAGTGGAAAGGCTCAAAGTATGTCAAACCAAACTTCTTGGTCAAAGATTAGATGGGGAGGCAGCATGAGAGTTTCTTCATCATCAGATGCTGTAGAGGTTTCACGAGCAGTATACAATAGTGCAAGTGCGGAAAAAGACCCTGTATCTACACTTGTATATGGGGTACAATGGGATCAAACAATAAGATTCTTAAAACAAAACTATTCAGATATAGAAACTGATAGTAAAAAATATGGAAATTACAAAAACTCAACATTTACATTTGTAAATGCAAGTGGTAGTTCCGTTACAAAAGCAAGTGGAAGTGTGGCTGTAATACCGACCGGAAGTACAGAGTATTCAAAAACTAATAATATCTATGATATGGCAGGTAATTTAAATGAGTGGACTATGGAAGCATATAGCACAACATGCCGTATCGTACGTGGAGGAAATTGGCAGTATAATGGAACCACTGTTAACTCTATATCTACAAGAACTGAATATACTCCTACTAATAATGATACTACTTATGGCTTTAGACTAGCAATGTATTTAAATTAAGCTTAAAATTTAAAGTTTAGCTTTAATAAAAAATCTAATACTCTTTAAATTAAAATTAATTATGTATATATAGTTAATTTGTTTAGAGAGTATTTTTGTGCTTGAAATTATAATTTTTTTCTATCTTGACAAAAGCCTTTAATCATAGTAAAATATACTAGTACAAGTATATTTAAAAAAGGAAGAATTTTATGAAAAAGTTAAATAAAAATAAATGGTTAGATCTTAGTATATTTTCAGTACAAATAACATATCTTACTGCTGTTATTATAGTGGCAGTACTTGTGTGCATTATAAAGCCAATAACAATATATATTGATTTAACAATTATACTAATAACAGCACTTTTTGCTATATCATCTTGTATAAAAGAGATTAAAAGTAGAAAGTATAGAATAAGTGAACTTTCTAAAAGTGTAGACATAGTTTTAAAAGATAACTTAAATGCTATTGATATACCTATGGTTATGCTTTCTTCTCCTACACAAATAATATGGCAAAACTCTAAAGCATCTCATATAATTCCAAAAGAATTTATTCATGATACAGCTTTAAAATTAGAAAAACAAAAGGTAAAAAATGACGTTGTAATACCAGCTTCAGATATAGGAAACGGGGAGTATTATAGTGCAATTGGAAATTATATTCATTTTGATAACTTTAACTGTCTCCTTATTACTTTTATGAATAAGACAGAAGAATACGTATTAAAAGAGGCTCTAGATAACTCAAGACTTTCTGTAGGCGTTATCTTTATAGACAACTATGAAGAAACAATGCAAGGTTTAGATGATATGTTAAAAGCAGAAATATCTTCTAAAATTGCAAAAGAACTTAGAGAATTTGTTCTTGAAAATCATGGAGTTATAACTAAGGTAGATAAAGATAGATTTGTAATATTTATAGAAAAACAATATGTAGATAAACTAGAAAAAGATTCATTTAATATATTAGAAAAAGTAAAAAATATTTCAGACCAAACTAAACTTCCAATAACTATTT
Organism: uncultured Clostridia bacterium; assembly: GCA_934132895.1. GTDB lineage: Bacteria > Bacillota > Clostridia > TANB77 > CAG-465 > CAG-465. The sequence goes on along the minus strand of CAKPAG010000008.1, from coordinate 21,515 downwards.
CAATAGGTCTTTCATATTCAGAAAATACATTAGATGAAAGATATAACGCAAGTTCTTCAGCTTTAGATATAGCACTTGGAAGAGGTGGAGATCAAGCTGTAGTAAAAAAAGATAAAAAATTTGATTTCTTTGGTGGCTCAAATATTGGTCTTGAAAAAACAAGTAGAGTAAGAGCAAGAACTGTATCTCAAGCTATAAAAGAGATAATGCAAAAATCAGATAAGATATATATAATGGGACATAAAAATACAGATATTGACTGTATAGGTGCAGCTATTGGAGTATATAAAATAGCGAAATCTTTAGATAAAGAAGTACACATTCTTGTTGATGCTAAATGTAACAGTAGTACTAAATCAGTAATAGATAAAGTAAAAACTCAAGAAGAATATGAAAATGTATTTATTCTTCCAAATGAATTAAAGAAACATGATAAAACAAATTCTTTACTTATTGTAGTAGATACACATAAAAAGTCATATTTGGCTTACCCAGATGTACTAGATGAATTTGAAAAAGTAATTGTAATAGACCATCATAGACGTGGACCAGAATTTATTGATAATACCTTACTTACATATCATGAAATATATGCATCTTCTACTTGTGAACTTGTAACAGAACTTTTAATTTATTTAGAAGATATAAAATTAACATCAGTTGAAGCTGAATGTTTATATGCAGGAATTGTTGTAGATACCAAAAACTTTATGTTTAAAACAGGTGTTAGAACTTTCGAGGTAGCTGCATATTTAAAGAGATATGGTATAGATTTTGCAGAAGTAAAACAACTTTTCCAAAGTGATTTTGAAACTTATGTTGCAAGAGTAAACATTGTAAAAGACGCTGAGATAATAAAAGACCAAATAGCAGTTTCAGTATGTAATGAAAACTATGATGACATGCCAATTATAGCAGCTCAGGCGGCTGATGAGTTATTATCAATATCAGGAGTACTTGCATCATTTGTTCTTTGCAAAGTAGATGATGTTGTAATGATATCAGGACGTTCTATGGGTGATATAAACGTTCAAGCAATTCTTGAAACAATAGGTGGCGGTGGCCATTTAACATTTGCCGGAGCTCAGATTGCTGGAATTACATTAGAAGAAGCAAAAGTTAAATTGCTTGCAAGTATAGATGAGTATTATGGAAAAGAATAAATATCATTAATAATGTGATAAAAAAATTTAGGAAGGTAGGTAGAAAGAATGAAAGTAGTATTAAATCAAGATGTAAAAGGTATAGGAAAAAAATTACAAATAGTTGAGGTAAGTGAAGGATATGCTAGAAATTATTTACTTCCTAAAAAAATAGCTTCTATTGCAGATAACAAAAATTTAAGTGAAGCTAAAACAAAAAATGAAGCTCTTAAATTTAAAAAACAAAAAGAATTAGAAGCTGCAAATAACGAAAAAGAGAAAATAGAAAAAGTATACATTGAATTTAAAGAGAAAACTGGTAAAAATGGTAAACTTTTCGGAAGTGTTACAGAAAAAGAAATTGCTGAAAAGCTAAAAGAAAAAACTAATATAGAAGTAAACAAAAAGAAAATAGTGTTAAAAGAACAAATAAAAGAACTTGGAACATATAAAGCAGAAATAAAACTATATGAAGGAGTAGTTGCAACTTTAAAAATAGTTGTAGTAAATAAAATATAGAGGTATTAAAAGTGGAAAATGAAATTGTAAATAAAGTACAACCAAATGATACTTTAGCAGAACAAGCTGTTCTTCGGAGCAATGCTTGTTGATAAAGATGCAGTAATAGCCGCAGTTGAATTATTAAAACCAGAAGATTTCTATAGAGAAGATAATAAAGAAATATATGCAGCTATGTTTGAATTATATGGACTAGGAAAACAAATAGATACAATAACAATAGCTGAGCAATTAAAATTAAGAGGAAGTTTAGAAAAAGTAGGTGGAATGCAATATATAGCAAGCCTAATAGATAACGTGCCTACAACATCTAATACTGAAAGTTATGTTAAAATAATAGAAGAAAAATCTGTTTTAAGACAGCTTATAAAAACAGCACAAGATATATTAAAAATGGGATATGCTCAAACTGAAGAAGTAGATACAATTATAGAGCAAACAGAAAAAAGAGTTTTTGATGTATTGCAAAACAGAAATTCTAAAAACTACGCTAGTATAAAAGAAATACTTATCACTGCATTTGATAATATTGAAAGTATGTATCAAAATAAAAATAAAATATCTGGTATTGAAAGCGGGTTTATTGATTTGGATGCAAAAATTTCAGGTCTAAACCCATCTGACTTAATAATACTTGCTGCACGTCCAGCTATGGGAAAATCAGCATTTGTATTGAACATAGCAAGTTATGTGGCAATGCATCAAAAAACTCCTGTTATGATATTTAGTCTTGAAATGTCTAAGGAGCAAATGGTAAACAGAATTTTAGCAAGTGAAAGTGAAGTAGACAGTATGAAACTAAGAAATGCCGATTTAGATAGTGAAGATTGGTTAAAACTTGGTGCTGCAAGTGGAAAGCTTTCAGAAATTCCGTTATATATAGATGATACACCTGGACTTTCTTCAAGTGAGCTTAGGGCAAAATGTAGAAAAGCAAAATTAGAAAAAGGAATAGGCCTTGTAATAATCGACTATTTACAACTTATGGAGTCTAAGACTAAAAGTCCATCAAGACAACAAGAAATTTCTGAAATAAGCCGTTCTTTGAAAATTCTTGCAAAAGAATTAAAGGTACCAGTTATAGCATTATCACAGCTTAGCCGTGCTACCGAATCACGTACAGATCACAGACCAATGCTAAGTGACCTTCGTGAATCTGGAGCTATCGAACAAGATGCCGACATAGTTATGTTTATACATAGGGAAGACTATTATGATCCTGAAACAGAAAAGAAAAATGTAGCTGAGGTAATAATTGCTAAAAATAGAAGTGGTTCAACAGGAACCGTTGAACTTGCATGGCTTGGTCAATACACAAAATTTGCTAATTTATATAGGGGAGCAGCAGAAAATTAATGAATGATAATTTAGTAGAAAATATAAAAGAAAAGGTAAAAACAGTAATATTAGAAAATAAACTAATAGAAAATGAAGATAAAATTATAGTAGCAGTATCTGGTGGCCCAGATTCTATGTGCCTTATTGACCTTTTATATTGCTTAAAAGAAAAATTAAAGTTAGAATATAACATTAAATATGAACTTGTAGTTGCACATGTAAATCATATGATTAGAAAAGAGTCTTATGATGAAAAAAAATATGTGGAAGAATTTTGTAAAAAACGTGATATACCATTTTGGTATAAAGAGGCAAATGTTCCTGAAATTGCAAAAGAAAAGCATATGTCAGAAGAAACATGTGGAAGAGAAATTCGTTATGAGTTTTTTGAAGAAGTAAGAAAGAAAGAGAAAGCATCTAAGATAGCAGTAGCTCATAATTTAAATGATAATGTAGAAACAATATTTTTAAATTTATTTAGAGGAACAGGCTTAAAAGGCTTAATAGGAATGTGTTATTTTAGTGAAAATTTAATTAGACCTCTTCTAGATATTGAAAAAAGTGACATTTTGGAGTATAATGTATTGCGAGATTTAAAACCTTGTTTTGATAAAACTAATGAACAAGATATCTATTTAAGAAATAAAATAAGGCTAAATTTAATACCGTGTTTAAAAAATGAATATAATCCTAATATAATGGAAAATATAATAAGGATGAAACATATATTAGAGTTAGATGAAGATTTTTTAAATAAGTATACTTTAAAAAAAGTAAATGAGAGTATATTAGAAAAGAATGAAGAAATGGTTAAATTTGATTTTTCTAATATATTAAATGAACATGAAAGTATTAGAAGAAGATATATAAGGAGTATTATAGCTTTAAAAAATAAAACTACACAAGGTGTGGAAAATGTTCATATATTGGATATTTTAAATCTATTATCAAATAATATACGTAATAAAAAATATATACTTGGAAATAAATTTACTATTGAAATAATAAAAAAGAACGTTGCCATTATATATTAATATTTAGGGAGGAATTATGAAGAAAAAAGGAATTATAGGAACATTACTAACTTATGTATTAATTATAGGTATAGCTATGTATTTAATATCTGTATTAAGTGAAGTAAAAGTAAAAGAAATGTCATATACTGAACTTATGCAAAAAATAGAAAGCACAGATGTTAGTGAAATTAAACTTAGTAATGATAGGCAAACTGCAGAAGTAAAATTAAAAGAAGAATCAGATATTACAAGAGTTGTAAAAATACCAGCTACTAATTCATTTATGGAAACAATAGAACCAAAGGTTGTTGCTGGAGAATTTGAACTTGATGTTAAAGATGAGTCGGCTTGGGAAGCTATAGCTCCACTTTTACCAAATTTATTACTTCTTTTAGGAACACTTTTCATATTTATATTTATGATAAAAAAGACAACTGATGGAAATAATAAAGCTATGAGCTTTGGAAAAAACAGAGCTAGAATTATAAACAAAGATGACAAGAAAAAAATTACTTTTGATAAAGTAGCAGGACTTAAAGAAGAAAAGGAAGAATTAGAAGAAGAAGTTGAATTCTTAAAGAACCCTAAAAAGTATCAAGAAATGGGAGCAAGAATTCCCAAAGGAATATTACTTGTTGGTAGACCTGGTACAGGTAAAACATTGCTTGCAAAAGCTGTGGCTGGTGAAGCAAATGTACCATTTTTCTCAATAAGTGGTTCTGACTTTGTTGAAATGTTCGTAGGTGTAGGTGCTTCTCGTGTAAGAGATTTATTTGCTGAGGCTAAAGCACATTCACCATGTATAGTATTTATAGACGAAATTGATGCCGTAGGACGTCATAGAGGTGCCGGTGTAGGTGGTGGACATGACGAAAGAGAACAAACATTAAATCAATTATTGGTTGAAATGGATGGTTTCTCAACTAATGATAGTATAATTGTTATGGCAGCTACAAATAGACCTGATATTTTAGATCCAGCGCTTTTAAGACCTGGAAGATTTGATAGACAAATTGTTGTAGGAGTACCAGATGTTGCAGCAAGAGAAGAAATAATTGAACTTCATGCAAAAAATAAACCTTTTGTAAAGGGATTAGATTTTAAAGTAATAGCTAAAAATACAGCAGGATTTACTGGAGCAGATCTTGAAAATATGATAAATGAGGCTACACTTCTTGCAGCTAGAAAGAATAAGAAAAACGTTGATTTAGCAGATGTGGAAGAAGCTATGGTTAAAGTTATGATGGGACCAGAAAAAAGAAGTAAAGTTATTTCTGATAAAGAAAGAAAACTTACAGCTTATCATGAAGCAGGTCATGCAGTTGTATCTAAATTTTTACCAACTCATGACACTGTACATCAAATATCAATTATTCCAAGAGGTATGGCTGGGGGCTATACAATGTATAAACCAAACGAAGATAAGAGTTATCACTCAAAATCTGAAATGAAAGAACATATTGTATCACTTCTTGGTGGAAGAGTAGCAGAACAACTTGTACTAGATGATATAAGTACAGGAGCTTCTAATGATATTGAAAGAGCAAGTAAAATTGCAAGAGATATGGTAACAAAATATGGAATGTCAGAAAAATTAGGACCAATAACTTTCGGTTCCACTGGAGAAGAAGTATTTTTAGGAAAAGAAATGACAAGTCAAAGAAATTACAGCGAAAAAGTAGCAGCACAAATTGATGATGAAGTAAAAGATATTATTTCAAGAGCATATACTTTTGCTGAAAGAATTCTTAAAGAAAATATTGACAAACTTCATAAAATAGCAGAGATATTGCTTGAAAAAGAAAAAGTAACAGCTGAAGAATTTGAATCTGTTATGAATGGTGCAGAATAAAAAAATAATGTAGTAAGTATTCATAAATAAAATACTTACTACGTTTTTTAAGCATTTATTAATTTAATTGCAGCTTGAAATCTTAACAAATTTATTTTTTCCGTATTGAACAACAATGCTATTTTTTATTTGTATTATTTCGTTAATATCTGTTTTTAAAGTACCATCAATTTTAATTCCTTTTTCTAAAATCATACGTTTAGCCTGTGATTTAGAAGTGGCAAAACCAATGTCTACTAAAAGTTCACATATGTTAATACTTTTTATATCTCTTTTAATCTCTAAAATATTATCAGGTATTTCTTTTTTTGCAATGCTTAAATATCTCTCTTTAGCTTGTTTGAAATGTTCCTCGCCATCATACATTTTAATAATTTCAAATGCATACCTTTCATGAGCTAGTCTAATATCACCTTCAAATATATCATCAATTTCTTTTGCTTTAAGGTCTGTTGTTAAGATAAAATAATCTTTTAAAGCAAAGTCTGGTATTTTCATACATTTTTCAAATTTAACTTCTGGTGATTCGGTAATACCTATATAATTATCTAGAGATTTACTCATTTTTTCTTTACCATCAAGTCCTACTAAAAGTGGGAAGGTTATAACTACTTGAGGTTCCATATTATATTCTTTTTGAAGCTTTTTTCCAACTAATAAATTAAATGTTTGGTCAGTTCCACCAATTTCAATATCAGCATTTAGTTGTACTGAATCATATCCTTGCATTAGTGGGTAGAGAAGCTCATGCATTGAAAGTGGTAATCCATTTTCAAATCTATTTTTAAAATCATCTCTTTCAAGAATTCTCGCTACTGTGTATTTTGATGTAAGAGAAATAATGTCGTTGAAGTCTAATTTTTTTAACCAATTAGAATTGAATTCAACTTTTATTTTATCCTTATCAAGAATTTTAGTCACTTGAGAGAAATAACTTTCGGCAGATTTTCTAGTTTCCTCAAATGTGAGTGCAGGTCTGGTTTTGCTTTTTCCAGAGGGGTCACCTATCATTGCTGTAAAATCTCCAATTACAAAAACTACTTCATGTCCCATATCTTGAAACATTTTTAAAACTCTTAAAGGTACACTATGCCCAAGATGCAAATCAGGTCTACTTGGATCAGCACCAAATTTTATAACTAATTTCTTGTTACTTTTTAACTTTTTTTCTAAGTCTTCTATAGAAAATATGTCGACTGCTTTTCTTTTTAATATTTCTAAGACTTCTAACTCTTTCATTTAAATCATCTCCTTAAATTTTATATTAATTTTAAAATAAAAGGGTTAGAATAGCTAAACTCATATATTAAAGTTGAATGTTGATTTATTTTTTTCTCACTTAAATGTATATGAGCCATAAGCCTCACCTCCTTAATATATATTTAATAAATATATGATATGCTAATATTATAACATATTTTTGGGCTAATGTTAACATATTATTAAAAATAGTTACAAAAGATATTTTTAGATAAATTTGGAGTTGCACTCCAAATTTATCTAAAAAACGTAAAATATAGAGAATATGTAAATATCTTCAATAAAAAGTGATATCATGACAATAGAAAAAATAAATTTTGTTACAATTAATTATTTGCTTAATTTTTTACTAAAATGTTTTCGACATTTTTCTCAAAATTATTGACATAATAATTAAAAGATGGTAAAATTAATTTACAGTTTTTATTTAAACTCTAAAAAATAATTTTAAGGAGGATGTTACTATGGTCGAATTAGTAATGGCAAATGGAGATCAGAGGGAATTGTTCATGGCAGCACTTTTATCTTGCACTAGTAAGTTTAAAAATGCACATGCAAGAAAATTAAAAAAAGGCGAAAAGAAAGAACTTGTAAATGTTACGAGGGAGAATATAGAAAAGTTATGCCCCTCTTGGGCAAGTTCAGAACTCATGTCAAGAATGATTATGTACAAAGTATGCGGACCGATTATTGATAATCCGATTGCCACAACTGATGAAAAGGTAAAAAGAGTAAAATCTGTACTTGAAAAACAGGCAAAATTAAATGGTATTGAAATGCCTGCATAATTTTAATATACAAAATATAATAAAAAAGTGATAGAAGTATTGTACTTCTATCACTTTTATGTTATAATATTAATACTTGTGTAAAAGCAACAAATTACATAAGTATTAATATAACACACATAAACGTAGCTTTAGGCTTCTTCCTATTTTGGATAAATAAAGCGTTGATGTTTATGGAGGTATAAAAGAAGGAGGAATTTTAAATGGCAATTATACCTATGAAATCATTACTAGAAGCTGGTGTACACTTTGGTCACCAAACAAAAAGATGGGATCCTAGAATGGCTCCATATATCTTTACAGCAAGAAATGGTATATACATACTAGACTTGCAAAAAACTTTAAAGAAAGTTCAAGAAGCATATAACTTAACTAAAAGAGTTGTAGCTGAAGGTGGAACTGTATTATTTGTTGGTACTAAAAAACAAATACAAGAAACTATCAAAACTGAAGCTGAAAGATGTGGAATGTACTACATCAATAGCAGATGGTTAGGTGGAACATTAACTAACTTTACAACTATTAAAAAGAGAATAGCTAGACTTGTTGAGTTAGAAAAAATGGAAGAAGATGGAACTTTCGATGTATTACCTAAAAAAGAGGTAATAAGATTAAGAAAAGAAATGGAAATTTTAAATACTAACTTAGGTGGTATTAAAACTATGGAAAAACTTCCATCATTAATTTTCTTAGCAGATTCTAAAAAAGAATATATCTGTACTAAAGAAGCTAGAAAATTAAATATTCCTACAATTGGTCTTATAGATTCAAACTGTAATCCAGAAGATGTAGACTATGTTATCCCTGGAAATGATGATGCAGTAAGATCTGTTGCTTTAATAGCTGGAAAAATAGCTGATGCTATAATTGAAGCTAAAGAAGGAAATCTAGAAGAAGTTGATTCTGACGATGTTGAAGAAACAATGGAAGAATTAGTACAAAAAGAAGGCGTAGACAAAATAGAAAGAAAACCAAGACAAAATAACAGAAATAGAAATTACCAAAAAAGAGAAAAAGCTCAAAAAACTGAAAAGAGCGAAGAAAACACAAAAAGTGAAGATAAAGAATAATTTAATGGGGGTGCTTTAGAAAATGGCAGTAACAGCTGGACAAGTAAAAGAATTAAGAGATAGAACTAATGCAGGTATAATGGACTGCAAAAAGGTTCTAGTAGAAACTGATGGAAACATCGAAAAAGCAATTGAACTTTTAAGAGAAAGAGGAATTGCAAAAGCAGCTAAAAAAGCTGGAAGAGTAGCAGCAGAAGGATTAGTTGAAGCATATATACATAATGGTAAATATGGTTCTTTAGTTGAAGTAAATTCAGAAACTGATTTTGTTGCAAATAACGAAGATTTTAAAAACTTTGTTAAAGATGTTGCTATGCATATCGCAGCAGTTGGACCAAAATACGTTAAACGTGAAGACGTTCCTGCTGAAGTTGTAGAAGCTGAAAAAGAAACTTTAAGAGCACAAGCTTTAAATGAAGGAAAACCTGAAGCTATAGTTGAAAAAATGGTTGAAGGAAGACTTGATAAATTCTATGAAGAAATTTGTCTTTTAGATCAAAAATTTGTTAAAGATCCAGATATAACAGTTGGAGAATTGCTTACAAATTTAATTGCAAAGATTGGTGAAAATATAGTAATTAGAAGATTTGCAAGATATGAAAGAGGCGAAGGAATAGAAAAAGAAGAATCTAACTTTGCTGAAGAAGTAATGAAACAAGTTAATGGTTAATAATTAGAAAAAAGAGTATTGAATTAAAAAAGGTTCAATACTCTTTTCTATGTTATAGCATTTTATCTATATCGTTATATATTCCTTTAATTTTTTCTTTTGATTCACTACTAAGCTCGTTTATATCTGTTTTTCCCTCAGATTTTAGTATATTTTCAATTTCATCTAATTTGTCAGATATTGCTTTTTTGGTATCATCAGTGATTTTGTATCCAGTAGCAGTTACTTTCTTAGTAATTTTATCCATATAGGTCTTAGGGACTTCGATTAGTTTACCATTAAGAGTAATACCTTTTTTTACTCTTTCGTAAAGTTCTTTTGCATTTGCATCAGCAATTTCTACAGTATCTTTAACCATATTTTCAGCAGAATTTTGAGTATTATTCATATTATTATTTGGGGTGTTATTTTGCATAGGTTTAAAGAAAATAAGATATAGTGCAAGTAAAATAACAATTACAAGTATTATTATAACGATAATATTGCTATATTTGGTATCTTTATCATTTTGTTCACTCATTTTAATCTTCTCCTTTTATATTATGATGTGCAAATAAAAGTAATATATGCAAATTTAAAAAATAAAAAATAAAAACATCTAAAAAATGTTGAAAAAATAAATTGTTTCATATATAATCATAATAATAGGGAGGAATAAAATGAAAAAGTATAAAAGAATACTTATTAAATTAAGTGGAGAAGCAATTGGAGAAGAAAATGGTAGGGGAATAGATAAAATAAAATTAGAAAAAGTTGTTGACCAAATTATTTCACTATCAAAAAGAAAAATAGAAGTTGGAATAGTAATAGGAGCAGGAAATTTCTGGCGTGGTAAATATGGAGAAGGATATATGCAAAGAACTACAGCAGATTATATGGGTATGCTTGCTACAACTTTAAATGCATTGGCACTTCAAGAAATGATAGAAGGAAAAGGCGAAGATACTAGAGTAATGACTGCTATTGAAATGAAACAAGTAGCTGAACCATATATAAGAAGAAGGGCAGTAAGACATTTAGAAAAAGGAAGAATAGTTATTTTTGCATGTGGTACAGGTAATCCATACTTTACAACTGACTCAGCAGCTGCATTAAGAGCAATTGAAATGGAAGCTGACGTTATACTTCTTGCTAAAAATGTTGATGGTGTGTATAACAAGGATCCTAAAAAGTATGATGATGCGGTTAAATACGATGAAGTAACATATATGCAATCAATTCAAGAAGGTTTAAATGTAATGGATACAACAGCTATTACACTTTGCATGGAAAATCATATACCAATTTGTGTATTTGCGTTAAATGAAGAAAATTCAATAGTAAGAGTGGCATCTGGAGAAAAACTTGGAACTATAATAGAAAAATAAAGAGGTGAGCTTATGGAAGAAAACACAAGAAACACTGAAGTGATACATGAAATAACACCTAAATTTGATTTTATTTATGAGCTTGGAATGCCAACTGGCAAAAAAATAAAATCAACATTGTTTATGCTATTTATTTTTGTGGCGGGATATGTTGTTTATTTAGTTGGAAAAGGTAAAATTGAAAGCGGTTCACTTAATTTTCGGAAATGTTGATGTAATGAATATATTAAATGTTATATTGATTATAGGGATAATATTTAGTGTCGTAAAATTAGTAATTCACATTGTATTGCAAATAGCTCAGTATAAAAATATAAAATATACTTTCTATAATGACCATATGACATATGAAGATTCTTTTTTAAACCAACATAAAAAAAATATAGAATATTCTAATGTAAAAGAAGTTGAAATAAGAAGAAGTGTTTGGGATAGAATAATGGGGTATGGAATAATTGTAATATATACCAATGCTGAAAATGAATATAGCAATGGTTTAGTTATTTTTAGTATAAAAAATCCTAAAGAGCATTATGATATAATTGATAAGCTAGTTCATTCTACTGGTACAAAAAATACTACGAATACTATAAAAGAAGATGAAGATATTAAAACTTCAGAAGCTATGGCAGATGACAATATAAATATAGGTAAAAAAGACATTGGTCAAAACGAGGAAAACGAAAAAGAAACACACGAGGAATTTCTTGAAAGCTTGAAACATATAGAAAAGTAAAAAAGTAAAATGTGCTTTGTAACACTTTTGTTACAAAGTACATTTTTTGTCTAATTATAAGGAAAAAAATATTGACTACTAGATTTAAAAATAGTATAATAGTCTTGATTTGGAGGGATTAAAGTGAAAAAAGACAATGTTATAAAAATTGTAGTATCTGTTTTAGTTATTTTCGCTTTAGCTTATCTTGCAGTCTTTGGTTTAAACATTAAAGGCAAACAAATAGTTAAAGGTGCAAAAAACATAAAAACTGGACTAGACATAAGTGGAGGTGTTACCATTGTTTATCATGCTAAAGCTGATGATGGCGTTACAGTTTCACAAGAAGATTTAAAAAAATCAGAGGCTGTTATCCGTAAAAGATTAGAGGCCAAAAATATATTTGATTATATAGTAAGATCTGATGCTTCAAATGCAGAAATTTCTGTTGAAATACCAGCAGATATTAATGATACATCAAAAGATCCATTAAGTGCAGTAGAAGGATTAGATAAAACAGCAAAAGTAGAATTTAGAGATCCGGATGGAAATGTTGTACTTTCAGGAGATGAAATAAAAGGAGCAAAATTAAGTGAAGATGCTGTAGATAACACTGGAATGCCAACACCACATGTAGTACTTACATTTAGTGATGAAGGTCAAAAGAAGTTCGCTGAAGCTACAGAAAAACTTATAGGAAAAACATTATCAATCTATCTTGATACAGAATGCTTAACATCACCAACAGTTCAAAGTAAAATTGATTCTAATACAGCAATCATTACTATGGGACAAGGTTCATATTCAGAGAAAAAAGCTTTAGCTGATGAATATGCTATGCTTATTGATTCAGGTACGTTACCGTTCAATCTAGAAGTAATAAGTAAAGAGTATGTTGGACCATATATTGGGCAACAAGCTTTACAAGTAAGTATAATAGCAGGAATTATAGGATTTGTGCTTGTATGTGTTATTATGATAGTAGCATACAGACTTCCAGGACTTACAGCTTCAATTGCTCTTTTAGCTTATGTGGCAATTGTACTTTTGATAATGTCTACAACTGGAATTAGTTTAACATTACCAGGTATTGCTGGTCTTATATTATCAGTTGGTATGGCAGTGGATGCTAATGTTATAATATTTGAAAGATTAAAAGAAGAATTTGCTCAAAAGAATAGTTCGATGAAAGCTTTTGAAAGAAGCTTTAAAAATGCTATGGCAGCCATTATTGATGGAAATATAACAACATTTATAGTTGCAATTTTATTATATATATTTGGAATTGGAACCGTAAGAGGATTTGGAGTTACACTTGCAGTTGGTGTTGTAGTTAGTTTGTTTACAGCAATAGTTGTTACAAGATTTATTTTAAAACAATTAATGCCAATCGCTAAGAATAACACTTTCTTATTTGGATTAAGAAAGGAGGACAAATAGCATGGACTTTGTTAATAAAAGATATATATGTTTTGCTCTTTCACTTCTAGTTATAATTGGTGGAATAGTATTTGGAGTTATAAAAGGATATAAATTTGATATAGATTTTAAAGGTGGAACTAAGATTGAAACAGAGCTTAAAGCTGAGTTTAAGAATACAGATATTGAAGATATCGTAGCTGAAATCACAGGTTCTAAACCACTAGTACAACAAGTATCAAATGGAGATAATAAAGTAATTATTACTTCTGATGTTATGAGTGAAGAACAATCTACTAAGGTAGTAAATGCTTTAAGAGAAAAGTTTCCTGATATGAGTGAACCTTCTACAAGAAATGTTCAACCATCATATGGAAAAGAACTTTTAGAATCTGCTTTACTTGCAGTGTGTGTAGCATTAGTATTAATTCTATTATATATAACTATTAGATTTAAGACTTTAGGTTTTACAGCAGCTGTAACAGCAATTATTGCATTATTACATGATGCGTTATTTATAATAGCAATATATGGAATTTTTGGACTTACAATTAATACTTCATTTGTTGCAGTTATTCTTACAATAATAGGTTATTCTATAAATGATACAATTATAATATATGATAGAATAAGAGAAAATAAAAGGAAAGTGTCAAAATCAAATGATGATAAAGATACAATAAATAAAAGTATTTCTCAAACAATCAAAAGAACAATATATACTTCACTTACAACTGTAACAGTTATATTAGTTGTATATGTAATGGCTTTAATAGACCATCAACAAGTATTAAAAGAGTTTTCTTTACCACTTGTAATAGGTGTATTAGTAGGTACTTATTCATCAGTATTTATAGCACCATCTTTATGGTACGTATTTGATAATATAGCTGCTAAACTTGGAAGTGGAAAAACAAACAAAAAAGCAAAGAAAAAGTAAAATAAACTTAACTTAACTAAAACTTTTTGTTTACTTTTCTTTACATAAATGATATAATATATGTATGAGTATTAGAAATAGTCGCTTGACTTAAAAGTGTTAAGAGGAAAGTCCGGACACCATAGGGCAAGGGTGCTAGCTAACGGCTAGTGAGGGTGACCTTAAGGAAAGTGCAACAGAAAATAACCGCCAGTTTGGTAAGGGTGAAAACGCGAGGTAAGAGCTCACGAATAACTATGGAGACATAGTTATGGTGTAAACCCCACTCGGTGCAACACCATAAAAGAGAGGTTAAGATGGCCCGTCATCTCTCGTGGTTGGTGGCTTGAAGTATATAGCAATATATACTCTAGATAAATGACTATTTAAAACAGAATCCGGCTTATAGAATGCTCATTTAATTTTGTATAAAAAAGTGTGAAATTTAATCACACTTTTTCTTTTCGTTTATTGACATATAAGCATTTTTGTAATATACTTTTTATGTATAAAAGTTTAAGAAAGAAGTGTGAATTTTATGGAATTTAAAGCAAATGAGGGAAAAAGTGTAGAAATTGAAGTTAATGGTCAAAAATATTTAAGACATGCAATAGAAACTCACTATGTACAAATAGGAGAAAGCTATATTGACATTATGGAAAAATATGTTAAACCAATATATGAAGAGGGAGATATAATATCAATTAGTGAAAAAATAATTGGTCTATGCCAAAAAAGGGTAGTATACAAAAAAGATATTAAAATAAGTGGACTTGCTAAGTTCTTATCTAAATTTGCAATGAGAAGTGATGCCGGTGTAGGAGTAGATAACCCATATAAAATGCAATTTGCAATAAATCTTTGTGGAAGACTTAAAGTAATATGGGCTGCAATAGCTGGAGGAGTTTGCAAATTATTTGGAAAACATGGAGTATTTTATGAAATAGTTGGACCTGAGATAAGTGGACTTGATGGCTTTTATGGAGAAGTATTTGAAGATTATGCTGACTTTGGAATAAGAATTCCAGAAAATTCAACAGGCGTATGTAATGAAATGTATGAAAAACTTGGCATAAAAGCTATGATTGTTGATGCAAATGATTTTAATGTTGAAATACTTGGAAAATCTGATAGTATAGATTTAGATGAAAAAACTTTAAAAGCACTAATTAAGGATAACCCTGCTGGTCAAGCAAAAACATTAACACCAATTATATTAATTAGAAAAGAAGAAAAGAAAGATGAAGAAATAACAGAAGAAAAGCAAGAAGTTGTTGATGAAAAAAGCGATGAACTAGAAACTACAGAAAACGTTACTGAAGAGAAAATTGAAGAATAAAGTTTATGTTGTTACTAATTAGTAACTCTGGAGGAAAAAATGACAAGTGATGAAAAAGTTAATTTAGATAATGAAGAAAATTTAGAAAATAAAGAACAGGAAGAAAAAAAAGAAGAAACAAAAACTGATGAAGTAAAAGTTATTGAAACAAACGATACTATTGAAATAAAAGACGAAGTTCAAGTAGAGGAAAAAGAAAAAAGAAAAGGTTCGTTGCAAGTGGCAAAAGAAACTAAACCTATAAAAGAAAACGATAGTAAAGCAGCTAACTTTAAAAAAATATATATTATAATTATAGTAGCAGCAAGTATTTTTGCTTTATTTCTACTTTTTGCAGTTATTGTTTGTATAAACAAATTGAATGCTAAAGTATATAAAAATGTTTATTTAAATGGTGAGGACTTAAGCGGAAAAACTAAAGAGGAAGTAGAAAATATTATAACGAAACAAAATGAAGAGCTAGTCTCAAAAAAAATAGATATTTACCAAAATTCAGAAGAAATATTTAATGTTACATCAGAAGAAATAGAATTAAAAATTGATGAAGCTAAAACAATTGAAAAAGTAATGTCTTTTGGAAGAAAAGGTAATATATTTACAAGTAACTTCAAAATAATAGCAGCTTTGTTTAAACCAGCTGAAATACAAGCTGAATATAATTATAACAGTGAAAAGTTTGATAGTGTAATAAAAAATATAGATTTAAGTATTAAAAACAGAGTTGTAGATGATTCTTATAGTGTCGATGAACCAAGTGCTAAGCTTATAATAACAATCGGAAAAAGTGGAAATTCAATAGATTATAATAATGAAGAAGAAAGCATTATAAATGCATTTAAATCAAAAGGCGAAACTAAAGTTACACTTGATTTAATAAGTAGGGGAGCACAAAAGTTAGATGTAGACAAAGTATATGAGGAAGTAAAAAGAGAACCTAAAGATGCATATTTAGATGAAAAATCATCTCCTGTTAAGTTTATTTCAGAAGTAGTAGGTATAGATTTTGATGTAAATGAACTAAAAGATTTCTTAGCAAAAAGTGAAAACAAAGAAGAAGGAAAAGTTATAGAATTTGGACTTAAAATAACAGAGCCAAATGTGAAATTAAAAGATTTAACAAGCAAATATTATAACGATAAAATAGCTGGAAAGACAACGTACTTTAATGCATCACAGTATGCAAGAGCAAATAACTTAAAAGTAGCACTTAGCTATTTAAACGATAAAGTTATAATGCCTGGTGAAACATTTTCATATAACGCAGCAATAGGAGATACAACTGCTGCTAAAGGATATTTACCTGCAGCTACATTTAAAGGTGGTACTACCGTAAATGAGATGGGTGGAGGTATTTGCCAAACTACATCAACACTTTATGATACCGTACTAATGGCAGGACTTGAAATAGTTGAAAGACATCAGCACCGGACTTCCAGTAGGATATGTACAACCAAGTTTGGATGCTACAGTATATTCTCCAGTGTTAGACTTTAAATTTAAAAATACTAGAAACTATCCAGTAAAAATTACAACATCATTTAGTAGTGGTGGAAGTTTAAATGTTAGTATATATGGTACAAAGGAAAATGATGAATATGATATAGTTTTATCAAGTAAAGTTATAAGTCAAGTACCATTTACTACTAAATATACATATGATAATAATTTAAATGATGGAGAACAAGTTGTAGATGTAAAAGGTGTAAATGGCTATGTATCCGAGGGATACTTAACAAGATATAAAAATGGAGCATATGTTGATTCTAGAATGCTTTCAAGAGATACATATAATGCTCAACAACAGGTTGTGAGAGTGGGAACACGAAAATCTGCTAGTTAATGTATACTATTTTATGTAAAATGTGAGAATATCCCTTGCATTTTACATAAAAATAATGTATAATATAACTATACGGTTTTATATTTAGAAAGAGGTATAATTTATGGAACCTATAATACAAATGAACAAATTTGAAATTATTGATATGCCAGGAATGAATACAGTAGCATTCCTAGTTGAAAAAAATGAAAACGAGGCTTTAAAAGGCAATGCCTTTTTATCACTTCAAAAATTAGATTGTATAGATAGTGAACAAGATGGTAGAATTAAAAAAGTTTTTAACGTTATAAAAAACGGTGAAGAAAATCAGTTAATTGTATTACTTACTTTAACTAATAATAAAGCAATTCTTAGCACTGGCGAATTAAGTGATAAAGGCTTTATGGTTACAGAATCTAATGTACCATTAAGTTATGGAACTATATACAATCAAGAAGGTGTAGAATACAAAGAAATTGAATATACACCAAGTATGAAAAGACATTTTTCTATAATTGATACACAAACAGGTGATGAAATAAAGCCAGTACTTTTTAAAGATGAAGTAACAGGCGAAGTAAAAGGTAGATGTAAGCTTTTACCTAACAAACCATATATAGTTTTAGAGCTTAGATTTGATTAAATTAAATTAAATTAAATATTAAAATGTAATAATAAATGTAGTTTTAAATGTAGTAATATAAGTAATAAAGGGAGGAATTATTAATATGAGTATCGCACAATTAGGATGTAGTGTTCTTAGAGTGAATGAAAAAGGTGAAATTCTAATAGGACCTGAAAAAGCAAATATAAAAGTTTTTGAAGGTGAAATTAGAAAAGAAAAACAAATTAACGAAAAACTTTCTGGAGAAAACGATTTAATAGTTTAATTTTAGATGCTGTTATATTGTTAAAATATACAATATAATAGCACTAATCATAAGGGGAAATAGCATATGAAAATAAATATGAATAAATTAAAAAGACAATTCATGCCATTTTTAATCGCCTACATACTAGTAGATATAATAGTAGTAGGCGCAATTTGCGTGGGCTTACATGAAGTCGCTGAAGGTTCAGATTTGTATGAAACTTTAAAAACTGTATTTTCTGGATTTTTAAATAATATAATAACATTTAAATTTTTTACTGGAATATTTTTAGAATTTATAAGCTTTTTAAAAGGCTCTTTATGGCTTTTAATCTTAACGGTCATATTATTTATAGCTTGGAAAATCAAATTTGCACCAATTTCAGAATATGAAGGAAAAGAGAACGGCTCAAGTGATTGGAGTAAACATGGTGAAGAATTTGATAAACTTTCTGATGGTAGAGAAATACTGAATAAAAAAGAAGGATTTATCTTAAGTAAAGATCATTATTTAGGTACAGATTTAAAAAAGGTTTTAATAAATAAAAATATACTTGTTGTAGGTCGGATCTGGTGCAGGTAAATCTGCCTGTTATATAAAACCTAATATATTACAACTTTTAGGTTCTTATGTAATAACAGATCCTAAAGGTGAGTTATATAGAGAAACATCTGGATTTTTAAAAGCAAATGGATATAATGTAAGAGTTTTAAACTTAGTAAATCCTGATTATAGTGATAGGTATAATCCACTTGCACATATAATAGACCATACAAGTGTTGATATAATAGCACATACAATAGTAGTAGGTGCGACTAAAGGTCAACCAACTAACGACCCATTTTGGGATAACACCGCTAAAATGCTATTAAAAGCTTGTATATATTATGTTATATCAGTGTTACCAGTAGAAGAGCAAAACTTATCTAGTTGCTTAAATATAATAAGAGCTGGAGGCGGTGATGATACATTATTTGATAAGCTATTTATTGATGAATTAAAACCTGAGCATCCAGGTCGTGTTCAATATGAAAACTTTAAAACAGCTGCTGATAAAACAATGCAATCAATCATAATATCTACAATTTCTAAAGTTGAAACATTTGATACACCATCAATGCAAAGAATAACAACTTCAAATAACTTTGACTTTGATGAACTAGGAAATAAAAAGACAGCAATTTTCGTTATAACATCTGCTGCAGATAGTACTTATGACTTTGTGTCTACAATTTTCTTTAGTCAGATGTTACAAAAATTATATGCACAAGCAGATGCAAATGGCGGAACTTTGAACCACCAAGTATATTTCCTACTTGATGAGTTTGCAAACATTGGTCAAATACCTGATTTTAACAAAAAATTGAGTACAACAAGAAGTTTAGGAATAAGTATATCAATAGTTGTACAAAGTTTGGATCAACTAGAAGCTCTTTACAAAGATAATTATGAGAATATCATAGGTAACTGCGATACTAAATTATTTTTAGGAAGTTCATCATTAAAAACTTGTGAATATTTCCAAAAGAGTATGGGGCAAACAACAATAAATATACGTAATAAATCTGTAAATAAAGATAAAGATGAATGGCAAAAACAAGGAGTTTCTGTAAGCATGCAAAAGCAAGGTAGGGATCTTATGACAATAGATGAACTTACACGTCTTGATCCAAATGAAGAAATATTACTTGTTAGAACCCTTAAACCTATTAAAGCTAAGAAAGCATGGTATTTTAAATATCATCCAATGAGAGATGTTGCAAGACAATATGAAATCAAAGATTTATCTACAATGCCTAAGACAGACGATGTACCGATTAAGATAATGGATGTAAGAGAACATATTGCAAAACGTGAAAGAATGGCAAAAGAACGTATGCAATCTTTCAAAGAACCAGAAATAGAAATACCAGAAATTAAAGAAGAACCTAAAAAAATAATTCCAAAAAATGAGAATACAAATTCAACAACACTTGATTTACAAGCAGAACTTGAAAAGAAATTTGATGAATTATTTGGAGATAGTTCAAATCATTAGAATAAAAAATAACAAGCCACGAGTAGATTATATATCTATTTAGTGGCTTGTTATAAATCATCATTAAAAGTACCTAAAGATACAATAAAATTATTTCTATATACATGAATTGCTTCAATGTTTAACTGGTCTGTTAAAAGTAGTATTATAACAAGTATTTTATTTATATCAAGGTCACCTAAATTGCAGTTTTTAAGAAAATTATTAGAATTATTTCCAAAAAAGTTTTCCAAAGTAAAATCACATCCTTATTAAAATATATTTTTTTAGTTGTTTTTTTATGAACGTTATAGTATAATTAAATGTAGGTTGGTGAAATATATGAAAAAAAAGAAAGCTTTAGGAATAATGATTATAGCTGTTGTATCTATAATTTTAATATATCTTTTAAGCAGTATCTTGCTTGATACAAAAGGAAGTATAAATCAAGGAACATTCAGAATAAATGATTTTGTTTTAAAATCCACTTTAGATGTAGAAGAATTAGTTTCAGAAGAAACAGAAAATACTGGATTTAATAGTATGAAACTAAATTTAACTCGGGAGAAATAATATATCTATTTTAATAACAAAGCAAATGGGAATAAAGGAAATATATATGGATAATATCTCCTTTACAAAACCTAATATGCAAGGTGATATAGCTTTTTATCAAAATAATGAGAAAGATGAGAGAATTTCTTTAGATGAAAAAAAAGTTAAACTTTTACCTGAAGAAAAAGATGGCCAAATATTTATATCACTTAATTTAGATAATCTTGAGTTTATGAAAGATGTTAAAATTCCAGATGGTACAAATGCTATAACTTTTGATGGTACAATGTTAAAAGTTCTAGATGTAAAGTTTTCAGATTTAAGCATGAAATTTAAATTTAATTTAAATATAGTTGATGAAACTGGAAAATTAAGCGTATGTAAAGTTTCACTTAAATTCCCAGAGGAAGATTTAATTAATAACGGAATTAGCATAACTAGAAAAGATACAAAAGATTATGTGTTTAGTATAGAAGACAATTATATAAAGAAAATATTAAATAAATTTTAGAAAATAGTAAATTTAAACAAGCTTTGCAAAAGTAGATTGCAGAGCTTGTTTTTTGCTATAGAAACTTTTAGTAGATAATATAGTAACTATTAAACAAATCCAATACAAAAAAGTAGCAAAAATAGAAAGTTTTTGTATTGGTAGTACAAAAACTTGAAAAAAAGACTATGAATTTGTATTACATATATATTTTTTTATCCCCTAAAAACAAAAATAATTAAATTTTTAGGGAACAAAGTACTAATTTTATTGAGCATGTAGAAAAATTTGTGTAAACTAAGAGTAGTAAAAAAAACCTTTCTATGATAAAATAAAAATAATCATAGG
>CAKPAG010000007.1 GCA_934132895.1 uncultured Clostridia bacterium | reverse complement strand
ACCTCTTAAGTTCACCCTTTTGCTATAGTTTCTAAGTAATTTTTGAAATTTCCACCCCAACTATTGACTTAGAACCAGTAAAACCCAGATTTTTGTTTTCTGGGTTTCTTTATATATGTAGTTTGGTAAACTAACAGACTTAGTTATAAAATTTTACCACTGCCACATGGTCATTTTATCTCTTAAAAGTGTTATTTTTATAAAAATGTCGGTAATAAGCGATATTTCTCAAGTCAATTTTTTGACTTATGATTTTTTATAAGTCAATTTTTTAATTTTTTTTGACTTATGCATTTTTATCGGTCAATTTTTTTGATTTTTTTGACCTATGGTTTTTTATAAGTCAATTTTTTAATTTTTTTTGACTTATGAATTTTTATCGGTCAAATTTTTTGACCTATATTTTTTATTTTAAAAATAAATCTGTATACTTTTGAAACTTAAATATTTGATTTCTAGTATATCCTGTAGTTTCAACTATAATCTCTTTTTCCATAAAATTATTAATTATATTCTTTATTGTACTTTCTGTAATACCAGTTAATTCTGATAACTTTTTACGATTAATTGCAGGTTCATCATATAAAACTTCTAATACCTTTTTGGCATTTTCTGGTTTTACAGACATAGTCATAATTACTTCATTCATTTCTCTTGTAAATTCAACTACTTTTCTAAATTTTTCTTTAGCAGTTTTTGACGTGTCTATTATTGCTTCTAAGAAAAATTTAATCCATCCAATCATATCGTTATGTGTTCTTACTCTTGTTAAAGTATCATAGTATGTATCTTTATTTTTTTCAATATAATCAGATATATATAAACAAGGTTTGTCCAATATTCCTTTACTTTGAATGTATAACGGTATCAACAATCTACCAATTCTCCCATTACCATCTAGAAAAGGATGAATTGATTCAAATTGATAATGTATTATAGCAATCTTAATTAAATCTGGTGTATCAATTTCATCATTATTAATAAATTTTTCAAAATCTGTTAAACAATCTGACATCTCTGTATGTGGAGGTGGAACATATACTGCTGTACTTGGCATACTTCCTCCAATTCAGTTTTGAGATGTTCTAAATTCTCCTGGTGTTTTCTTCTCCCCTCTTACACCACTCATTAAAATTTTATGCATTTCTCTAATCAATCGTGTACATACAGGAAAACCATCTTTTATTCTTTCAACACCGTAATTTGTTGCTTTTACATAATTTTGAACTTCTTGCCAATCATCTCTTTTTTCCGGATTGATATCAGTTATATCTAGCAAGTCTTCATCAACAGTTGTTCTTGTTCCTTCTATTCTACTTGATTTGTTTGCTTCAATTTTCACATGCATTTTAATATATAAGTCAACATTTGGTATTAACAATGAGTATGCATTTAATTCTCCTATTTGACGGTCGGCTTCAGATAACAATTTATTTAATTTTGTATCTGACCATTCCCAATTGTAATTAATCTTACTTGGAATAAATGCTTTATAATCTTTCATTTGCACATATTTTCCAGCATCATATTCTTCTAATTTCATCTAACTTCCTCCTTTCTATTCTTCATTATCTACTTTATATTCTTCACTTTCTTCTGCTACCATTAAGTTTTCTGTTTCATATTCATCACTTACATTTCCATACTCAACTGGATCATGATTTAATAAAGTGTTTGTTAAAACATAAAATCTGTCAAAGAAATCTAATATTTTCTCAATAACGTTTTTCTTTTTAACTTGTCTATTTCCATCAGCAGAAAATCTTGACATTTTAGGAAGTAGATTAGATATTTTAGGTCCTTCTGTTTCTACCATTCCTCTTTCAAATGCATCCTCAACAAATTTATAAGTTTCTTCTTTTTTCAGATTTTCTTCTTCAATAATTTTATCAAGCTCTTCTCTTTTTTTACTATTCATAAAATCTTGGAAATCTCTAAATACATTTGATGTTCCATCTAAAGAATCTATAAACGCTTCTATCAATTCTTTTTTATTTCTTAAATCAGGACTTGCCATAATAGCTTTATTGATATTGACTCTAATTTCTTTATCTTGCATATTGCTTTCATGATATTTGGCAATCAAAGCTAATATATAATCGATGTTTACTTCTATTTGTTTTACAAGTTCCATTTCAAATACTACATCATCTGTAATATCAACTTTTTCTGTCTTTTCTTTTATTGCAAAATCATCTCTAATTCTTAAATATTCACCTTGATAATCTTGTAATTCTCTATCTGTTAATAATGTATCATTTTGAAATTTGTCAAATGAAGATAATATATTTCTTACTTTTAGTATTTGTCCAAATAGTTTAACAAATTCTTTTTGATTTTGTTCTCCAATTATCATTTCTCCAACTGGAAATCTTTCTTTTAACACTTCTACTAATGCTTGATACCCAGGGAATTCTTTTTCCTTTGTTTCTTCATTGCCTTCGTATCCATAATAGTAATCTTCATACGTCTTTAATAATACTATATTATTAGCATTTTTATCTCCAAATAAACCTAATGCTTCATTTAATTCTTTTTCCAAATCTCTAAAACATACAATATTTCCAAAAGTTTTTATTGAATTTAAGATTCTGTTTGTTCTTGAAAATGCTTGTATTAAACCATGATATTTTAAGTTTTTATCTACCCATAATGTATTCAAAGTTTTAGCATCAAATCCAGTTAAAAACATATTTGCAACTATTAATAAATCTATTTCTTTATTCTTCATTCTCAAAGAAACATCTTTATAATAATTTTGGAATTTTTCGCTTGACGAATCATAGCTTGTACCAAACATTTCATTATAATCTCTAATCGCATAATCAAGAAAATCTCTATCTGTTTGGCTTAAATTTTCTGTACTTTCTGAATTTTCATCATCTATACTGTCATATTCTTCATCATTTACTCCAAAACTATATATTAATGCTATTTTCAAATTATGATTTTCTTGCCTTTTCTTAAATGCTTCATAATACATTTTTGCCATAGGTATTGATGCAGTTGCAAAAATAGAGTTAAACCCATTTATATATCTTTTTTCTCTAACTTCTTCTGTCTTGTTGTTCTTTGCTACTTCAATTACATTATACAATGTACTATGAGAATAAGTTTCTGTATTTTTTGTTTTTATTGAATAGTTATCAATTATATAGTTAGTTACAGAATTTATTCTTGCTGGATTCATTAACACTTTTTCAGTATCAATTGCATTTACTTTTTCATCTTTTATATTATCTTTTATATCAACTGTTTTTACATATTCATATCTAAATGGTAATACATTTTTATCGTTTATTGCATGAACTATTGTATATGTATGTAATCTGTCTCCAAATAATTGTCCTGTTGTCATTGATATTCCTTTTATAGTTCTACTGTTTTCTGCAAAAATTGGAGTCCCAGTAAATCCAAACATATAATATTTTTTAAATTTCTTTACTATTAAGTTATGCATATCTCCAAATTGTCCTCTATGACATTCATCAAATATCAAAACAATTTGTTTATTATATACTTCATGCTCTGGATTTTTCTTTATAAAACTTGTTAGTTTTTGAATTGTAGTAATTATTATCTTACTATCATCTTCTAATTGTGATTTTAGTATAGCAGTTGATGTATTGGCATTTGCTGAACCCTTTTTAAACCTATCATATTCTTTCATTGTTTGATAGTCCAAATCTTTTCTATCAACAACAAATAATACTTTATCTATATAATCTAGACTTGTTGCAAGTTGGGCAGTTTTAAATGATGTTAATGTTTTTCCCGAACCTGTTGTATGCCAAATATATCCTCCTGCATTTATTGTTCCAATTCTTTTTTTATCATTATGAGCAATTTCAATTCTATTAATTATTTTTTCCGTTGCTACTATTTGATATGGACGCATTACTAATAAATTATTTTCACTTGTAAACACACAATATTTTGTTAATATATTTAATATTGTTCTTTTTGCAAAAAATGTTTTTGTAAAATCTATTAAATCTGTAATTGCTTTATTTTCTTGATCTGCCCAATATGATGTAAATTCAAATGTATTTGATGATTTTTTTGTTCCACCTTTTACATGTAAATCTCTTGTTGTATTAGAATAATATTTTGTGTATGTTCCGTTAGAAATTACAAATATTTGAATATACTCATAAAGACCAGAACCAGCCCAAAACGAATCTCTTTGATATCTATTTATTTGATTAAATGCTTCTCTTATTGGTTTCCCTCTTCTTTTTAATTCAACATGTATCATTGGGAACCCATTAACAAGGACAGTTACATCATATCTATTATCTCTGCTTCCACTATTTTCATATTGATTGATTACTTGTAACCTATTATTATGAATATGTTCTTTATCTATAAATTTAATGTTTTTTAATGTTCCATCATCTAAAGTAATAGTTTGAATATAGTCTTCTTGTATTTTTTTAGTTTTCTCTAATATTCCATCATTACCATTTTTAATAATACTATTAAATAAATAATTCCATTCTTTTTCACTAAATTCATAGTTATTTAATTTTTCAAGTTGTAATTTTAAATTTAATATAAGTTCTGCTTCAGAATTAATATTTAAATAATCATATGACTGGTCTTGCAAAGTTCTTATAAATTCTTTTTCCAGTTCCGCTTCTGATTGAAAACTTTGTGCTTTACTTCTATCATATTCATATTTTGAAATTACTGTAGAATTCATATTCTCTGATACAACATTTAATTTTTCCATATACATCTTCCTTTTTACTTTAAGTTGTTTTTAATTCTTTAAAATTTAACAATTTATTTCTGTAATATTCATATTGTTTTTGTCTTGCTTCTATCTCTGCTGGTAATCCTTCTGAAATATCATTAGTTAATTTATCAAATTTATCTAATATTGATACTATTTTATCTTGTATTTCTAATGGTGGAACAGGAATCTTAGTTTTAGCTAAATTATCATTATATAATCGTTTTATTGTTCCTCCTTGTACATTCCACTCTATTACTGCATACAAATATTTTAAAAATCTATTTGTAATAATTTTTTCATCATTTTCTACCCAAACAATATTTGAATCTTGAAAATATGCTGGTTTTCCATCGTATATTACAGTTCTCCCTATAGTTCCAGATGCAGAAATTAATATATATCCTTTTTTTGGAAATGAATATTTGCTTTTATATTCTTCATATAATCTTTTTGATATATATGCATTCGCTTTATTCCCAAAAGTTCCTATCTTATAAAAAGGAATTTCTCCCTTTGGCGTAGTTTGGTTCTTCATTATTCTTTTACACATACATACTTTTCCGATGTCACCAATTTCATACCATTTTACTTCTTGTCTATAGAAACACCCGTGTGTGTGTGTGTGTGTGTGTGTGTGTGTGTACAGCGCCAAGGGTTTCAGTGCCATCATCAAAACATAATAATTTATTTCTATAATATTCGTATTGTCGTTGTCTTGCTGTAAGCTCTGCTGTAAGCTCTGCTGTAAGCTGTGTAAAATTATCTAGAATACGAACTATTTCATTTTGCACTTCTATTGGTGGTATAGGAATTTTAAATTTAGAATAATTCGAAATCCATTGCCTTGAATGCTCTTTTGCTTCATACTTAATATTTTTAATGCAATGATAAATATATCTAATATTTATTTCTTCTTTTTTCTTCTCGTTTATCACTAAAATTTTCATCGCAGAAGATTTAACTTTAAATTTGAAATCTACCCACTGTGTTGATGTTGTAAAATCATCAAATATAATCACAGGATTATCTTTACTTGCCATAAACACATTATCGCATTCGTTTGTATACCCCAGTATAAAAGTCTGCCCTGCTGTTAATACAGGAATGTTGTAACTATTATTATACTGAGTATTTTTTACTATATATTTAGAAGGTTGTATATAATCAATAACCGTTCCTATCTCTTTATATTCTACCCCATTTGGACATTTTTCCTTTACTATTTTTACTAAATTATTCACTATACATTACCTCTAATTCTTCTATAATTTTCTCTAAACTTTCTCTGAGTTTGTTTTCTTTTTTTACTATTTCTTTTATATTATTATTTAATTCTTTTATATCTATTTTTTCTTCTTTGATTTGTTGTTTTAAATATGCATTAACAGATAAATTTGACTTATTTTTTATTATAACTTCATTAGAGATAAGTATAGATTTATATTGTAAATTATTCCTATCTTTTATTAGTTCTACTATATTTTTTATGTTTTCTCCCGTTAGTTTATTCTTAGTATCATTTCTAACAAACTCTGTTGATGCATCTACAAATAGCACTTCATTATCTTTTTTACTTTTCTTTAGCACTATAATACAAGTATCTATTCCAGTGCCAAAGAACAAATCTTTTGGCAATTGTATAACCGCATCGACAAAATTGTTCTCAACTAAATA
Organism: uncultured Clostridia bacterium; assembly: GCA_934132895.1. Lineage (GTDB taxonomy): Bacteria > Bacillota > Clostridia > TANB77 > CAG-465 > CAG-465. The sequence goes on along the minus strand of CAKPAG010000007.1, from coordinate 58,196 downwards.
TTTTCTTATTTTTTCTTCCGCACCACTTCTATGCAATACTCCTGGGAATTCAACTATTGCTGCTGTTCCTTTTTCAGAAAGCCACGATAACATATGCATCGTAAAAGCCAAATCCGCTTTCGATGCTGGTGCTAATATTCCAGCAGGTGAAAATCTTTCATCATTTATAAGCAAGGGGTTTTTTTTGCCTTCCCATGGTATTGAGTATGGTGGATTTGAAACTATTGCATCAAACGGCTCATCATCCCAATGTTTAGGTTCTTTTAATGTATCTCCTCTTGCAATATTAAATTTATTATAATTAATATCATGTAAAAACATATTTATTCTGCACAAATTATATGTTGTCAAATTTTTTTCTTGACCAAAAAAACCTTGTTTTACATTATCTTTCCCTAATATTTTTGCAAATTTTAATAATAATCCCCCTGAACCACAGCATGGATCATAAACCTTATTCACCGAAGTTTTATCCATAATTACTATTCTTGCTAGCAATTCTCCAACTTCTTGTGGTGTAAAAAATTCTCCACCCTTTTGTCCTGCGGTAGCAGCATACATACTCATTAAATATTCGTACGCATCTCCAAAAGCATCTATTGTATTATCAAAATAATTTCCCAACTTCAAATCGCCAATAACATCTAATAACTTAGCTAATACCTTATTCTTTTCCTTTACTGTTTCCCCCAAACTATCGCTATTGACATTTATACCACTAAATAATCCCTTCAAATCGTTTTCAGACGCAGTCCCTTTAGCAGAATTTTCTATATTATTAAAAATGTTACTTAAAGTAGTATTTAAATTTTCATCTTGCTTTGCTCTTTTTCTTACATTTCCAAATAATTCACTTGGTAATATATAAAATCCTTTTTCTGCTATAGTCTGTTCTTTTCCAAATTTAGCCATTTTGTCTGATATCTTAGAATAGTCAAAATTTTCCTCTGGTTCCATTTTGTTTATATATTCTGTTATATTCTCTGATATAAATCTATAAAACATTATTCCAAGAAAATACTCTTTAAAATCCCATGCACTTACTATTCCTCCATGTACAAATTCTGTAGCTGCATTCCATATTGTTTTATGAAGTTCATTTCTCTCTTGTTCTTTTTTGTTATTCATTTCTTCCCCCAACACTTACACTTATTCTATTTTATTTTATATCATAAAACGACATTATTCTCAACAATTTCATACTATTTTTTAAAATTTTATCCACAATGATTTTCACCTCTATATTTATTCTATCTCTAGTAAAGTTTTGTACAATATTTGTACAATATATTTATACTATACTTACCTTATCTATCCTAACCTATCCTATCCTGCGTATACATTTTGTATCCAATCTTTATTTTCCAAAAAACTCACGGAAAATTTATTATTGTGTAAATATACCTGGGCTGTGGGTCTTGAAAAAAATAAAAAATTGCCATTGATATGGTTTGGGGAGATTCAATATTCCCCTTTCACTATCTCTAGCAATTTATCACTTCTAATTCTTTTCAAAATCGTTATTTTTTCACTTTTAATATTCTAGCCATACAACTTATCCATTTTTATATTTTAAGTTCTAATTCTTTCGATTTTCGTTAATTCTAGCATTAAATTTTCAATTTTATTTAATACTTCCAATTAACAATGGTCTAGATAGTATTGTTGTAATTTTTCTCTTTTCACTAAAAGGTATTTTCCAAGTAGCACCACATATTTTTTTCTTTAAATAATATGTATTACTTGGTTCTCCTATTTTAGCTTTTATTTTATTATAAGTCATTCTTCTTGATGTATATATTGAAATTATTCCTCCTGCATAATCTATACTTATTTGTGTTTCTTGTTCTTCATAATTTGTATCACCCATTTTTTCCTCCTTCTAAATTTTTATCGTATGTTATTTAACACAATTCAATTATATTTTTTCACACATATTAGCCATTATCTATATATTTTAAATTGTGTTAAATTACACAATAGTATTTTCTTCTATAAGCACTTATTCCAATGCATTTTCTTCACTTTTTTATTTACTATATTTTTTGTTACTTTGTATATGTGAAACAACACATCCTTTATATTATTACCATATCCATAGTAATTTTTATTGTTCAACTTTAGTCTTTCTTTTATATCTTTTATCTGAATTAGGAATATAAAATTTATCTGTTCCATAATCTTTCCATTTATCAGAAAAACCATAAATAGATGCTTCCATTCTAGGCACTCCACTCATGACTTGTTTTATAAAACCCAAATTAATAAGTATATCCATATCTGCCCTAAAAGTTCTTAAATCACCATAGTATCTTTTAGCTTCATTTGTAGTAAATGAAATATTTTCTGCATTAGTTTCAAGAGTTTTAGAATTAACAGTAAATTTTGATTTAAGTAAAAAATATAATCCTATTTGCCTTGGTTTTAATTGTTTCCATGCTTCTGATTTTTGCATATCTCTACATATTTTAGTAAAATCATATCTATTATTTGTACTTTCAAAACTATAATTTACAGGTGGTTTTGGTCTTTTAGTTTTTGCCATTAAATCACCTACTTACAGCAAAAATATAATTAACTAATTGATTTTTTCTTGTATTTATAGTAGAATACAAATATGTCTTTGAATGGACGGTTAGAGGAAAATAAATGTATTCGGATTGGCTTATGTAATACATTCTTTTTTCTCTTTTTTTATTATTCATATCTCATCACCTCACAATTTTCTAAACATTGATTATTAATCCATGCATCTATTAACTTTTTCTTAAAAAATATTCTACATGCAACTCGAAAGCTAGGAATCTTATTATTCCTTAATAGCTTTCTAATAGTTGATTCACTACAACGAAGATATCTTGCAAGTTCCTTTACATTAAATACATCTTCCATTTTAATTCACCTCTTTCGTATTATATTTTTGCCTTTCCTCTAATACTTGTTTTGCTTTTTTTAGCCAATATCTTTTATTTATTTCTTTTACTTTATCTTTATTATTTGTTCTCCATATTCTGGCTTGTTCTCTGCGCATTTCCGCTACAATTTCGTTTAATTCTTTCTCATTGTCCATATTTTCACCTCCAATCTTTATATTTATCTTGACATTTGCAACACAAATATGTATAATAAAGTTGTAATAAACATTATTGTGTTGATAATGATATTAAACAACAAAATTGTATTGAAATCAATAAATACATACAAACATGTTGATTTTTTATTTTTAATGTCATAATAAACACAGAAGGAGATTTGAAATGAAATTATCTCAAAAATTAAGATTATTAAGAGAAGAAAAAGGAATAACTCAACAAGTATTAGCTGATAAACTTAGTATTGGTATTCAATCTATTAGAAATTATGAAAATGATTCTTTAGATAGGATTCCAAACACAGTTCAACTAAAAATGTTAAAAGATTTTTACGATGTTACTTACGAATATCTTTTAGATGAAGAATGTGAAAATAGAACTAATATTTCTATTGATATTGGAAAAAAATTAAAATTATCTGATAAGTCAATAGAACAAATTATTAATCTACAAACTTATACTGATTTCACAAATAATTCTAAACAAGAAGATAAAGAACCACCTCTTGCATTTAATACATGGTTAGAGAGTTTTAGTTATTTAAAAAATTTCACATTATATATCAATGACTATCATATATTAAAAGATTTATTAGAGTGTTCTAAATATTTTTCAACAATTTTAGAATTAAAACCATTTTTTACTGAATGCTTAAATAGTAATATAAAAGAGTTGGATTGTATATTTAAAATTCTAGACAAAAAACTTAAGATATATGAAAGATGCGTTATTCACGGAGACACATCATCAAAATTAGATAATAATTCATATAAAGAATTAGAAAAATATATTAAGAAACTAAAAAAATATTGTGTTTCATATAATAAAGAAATTACTACATCTGATGATGAATTGTTTGAAATATTAAATGAAATAACCGAAATTGGTGCTGAATCATTTCAATATACATATAAAGATTTGCAATTTTGCCAGTATCAAATAACTGAATTAATTAGAGATAATCTTCATGAAATTTTAGGGCAAAATAACGAACTTCCTTCTGAATATAAAAAATTTATAAATACTATAAAGAAAGAAGGACAATAAATGAGTGTAAGAGAAATCATACGTAATAAAAAATATCAAATCGAAATTCCTTTAGGTTACAACGGAGATAAAAAAATTAGACATTTTGAAACGTTCTATGGTGGTAAAAAAGAAGCTGTTATTCAAGAGGCAAAATTGAAAATTCAATTACGAGAGGGCTCTTTTATACAGAAAAACAATTTAACAATTCAAAATTTAAGTGAGGAATATTTAAATTATCAACAAAATATTCTATCACCTAAAACATTTAGAACTTATAGCGATAGAATTAAACTTATAAATAAGCATATTGGATATGTAAAATTAAGAAACATCAATGCTAAAATTCTAGATAAATTTTATAACTATTTAAGAAATGAACATATTACTATAAAAGGTACTCCATATAGTCCTACAACAATTCAAAGCTACTATGCAATAATTAACAATATGTTAGAAGTTGCAATAAAATGGGATTATATAAGTTACAATCCTAATACCAGAATAGAAAAACCTAAAAGGACAAGAGCCGATGTTCAATGTTATTCTCCTGATGAAGTTGATCTGCTTTTACAATGTGTTATGAAAGAACCTTTAAAATATCAAGCAATTATAATTTTAGCTTTAGATTTAGGTTGTAGACGTGGTGAACTTACAGGTCTTACTTGGGATGATATAGATTTCAAAACTGGAAAAGTTACAATTAATAAAACTACGCAATACATTGATAGACATATCTTTGAAAAAACTACTAAAGCTGAAAATAGTGATAGAGTAAATTACATTACTAAAACGACTATTGAGATTCTTAAAAAGTATCAAAAAGAACAGTTCGAAAAGCAATTACAACTTTGGTCTAAATGGAATAGAACTAATAGAGTATTTACTACAGATTTTGGTGGTGATATCCATCCTGATACTCCTACTAAAATCCTAGATAAAATAATTAAAAAGTATAATTTAAAAAGAATTACATTCCACGGCTTAAGACATACTAATGTTTCTTTAATGATTGCAAAATGTATTCAAACTCAAATTATTAGCAGAAAAGTTGGTCATTCAAGTGTTCAAGTGACTGATAGAATTTATTCTCATTTCTTTGATGATGAATTTAAAAATGTTTCTAATGTTATGGATGATGTTTTTGCAAGAGTAAATTAAAATAGACGAGATTTCGATTATAATCCCGTCTACTTTTTTAACTACTTCTTTAACTACTTTTAACAAATTTTATTGTATTCATTGAAAGTGCACTTTTATTTAAAATATCAAGATGATTTTTCAAATATTTTCTAATCTCACATTTTATTTTCTCCGAAACATCTCTAGGATTTACTATTAACGTTTTTATATTATTCTTTCCTTTAAACTTTAAAGAAATAAATCTATTATATGAAAAACCATTTCTTACAAATAAATCCACTAAAACAGTAAATTCGCTTCCAAATGAACTGGATAATTTATCATATATATCATCTTGTAAAAAGTATATATCTTCCGTGCATGTTAAAAGTATTACATTTTGTATATCTTCATCTTTAAAATTGAAAATCTCATAATCTTTTATCATACTACTTTCCCTTTCCTTTTTATTTATTGAAAAACACATCATATGAATTTTTAATTGTATCTATAATCTCGTTTGATAAACTATTAGCATCTTTTATATTTGGAATTATAGCCGTAAGGGATGAATCAATCGTAGCGTGCAAATAAACATTTCTCTTGTCGCTATACAAGCTATATAGTTTTTTTAATTCTATTTTTTCTTTTTCTGTAATATCAGATTTTAAATCTATTAGACATTTTTCAGTTTCTCTATCAATATGAAACATTGAAAAAGTGTTTGTTTTTTGTAATTTGTAATGATATTTGTTTTTTAATATTTCTTTTAAATATCCTTCTAATCCAACAAAAACTCCTGCTAAACATCCTTTGTAATCTTCACAATATATTTTAGCTTTTAATAAACTTATTGATCCAGAAATTGATTTTTTCAATGCTTCTGATAAATATGTATATGCATTTCCTAACTTTTCTTTCATTTCATCTCTTATTATAGAACTAGCTGTAGTTCCTCCAGAAAAATTATTATTTAATTCTACAATTTCATCAAAATTAAAATCATCTAATTCTGATAAATATGTTGCAATTATACAGAATGCTTGTAATGGTTTTCCTTGAATCATAGCTTTCTGCTTTTGAGGATAAAAAGATAATGTTACTTCATCTCTATTATAACCTGCAAATTTAAATCTATTTTCTGCAACTTGTACACTTTTAATTAATCCTATCCTTTCTTCATTGAAATATTCTATCATTCTCTGTAGCATTTTTTCTTCAAATTTAAATACAACGGTCTGTGATTCTGCATCTGTCGACATTCCTTTTGATTTTATATACTCTATTAATAAGTTTGATTCATCTTTGTTTTTTCCTTCAGGAATCATGTTTACAGTATTCTTTTTTATATAGAATGTAACTTTACATTCTTTACCTTTCAAATGAAAATTACATATCTTTCTATTTCCTTTTTCATATATATTTTTTATTCCAAAAGATTTATCTATCTTTCCATATTCTCCTATAAAATAATTTAAATCATCTGCATTTATATATATTTCAGCCATTTAATTCCACTCCTTTTATTTTTATTGCTCTTTTTCTGCCTTCAAAATCTTCTACAATTTCAAATGTAACTACAGTTCCTATGGCAATTATATCAATATCAGCTACACTTTTTATCTTAAAATAAAGATCTTCTGAATTATTATAAGATATAAATCCGAAACATTTATCAAGAAAAATCTTTTTTATCTTTCCTGTCATTCTCTTATTCTTATCATGTTCATTCAAAACATTCCTGCATATTCTTTGAAGTTCCTGTGTCTTAGGCTTTATATTAACATCAATTTTATACTCTACTATTTTATATTTTAGCTCTTCTGTTATTATCCAACCATTTCTATTTCTGTAATATGAACATGCGTGAAAAAATATCTCTGCTTCTCTTAAATATCCCTTATTTTCAAAAATAAAACCTAAATCTAATATCAATTTTACCATATTTTCCGCATTAAAATTAATTGTTAGTGCTTTGCATGCATAAAACATTGCATTATCAATTTTGTTATTAACATAGTAATATTGAGATATCTTATGGTACATATACCAATAATTATATTTAGATACAAATCTTTTGTAATCATTCAAACACTTCTCAGCTTGTTTTTCATTATCTGCAGTTAAGCATTTACTATATAACAGCCTTTCTTTTAACCAAATATGATTTTTATAATGAAACTTTTGTATAACACTAAAAGCATCTTCACAACATTCAATACATTCTAAATATTCTCCAAGTTTTTCTAATCCAGCTGATTTATTTTGATAGTAAAACTCTTTTAGGGAAGCATTTTCTCTTTCTATTCCACTTACATCAGTATATTTAAAAACATCCTCTGGCAATTTATTAGGATCTAGATATTGAATCCACCTCAACATTGCTCTATAATTGGTACCTTTGCCTTTATAGACTTTTATTACTTTTCTTATTGTTAAAACAAACGGATTAATAAAACAATTCTCTTTATCTTCTTGAACGCAATTATCAACAATAAATTCTGCTCTTTGTATAAAGCCATTAAATGTTTCTGCATCATCAGGATTATATTCAAACTTTTTTATATAGCAATCATATATACACCAACATAGTGTAGATTTTATATATTTATTTGATAAGTATGTTTTAAACTTTTTTCGATCTCTACATATTTCAACAAACTTATTGCTTTCATTTGTTCTTCTCAATACTCTGCCATACATATTTAGTAAATACAAGTCATCTTTTGAGGACTCATTCCATAGTTTTTCCAAAACTTGCTTTGCAGTTTCAAAGTTACCAACATTCATTAATTCTTTAGCAAATTCTTTTGAATATTCAATTTCATCCAATTTATGCCATCCTCTCTTTCAAATAATTATGCTACTATATATTTATCACATTCTTTCTAAAAAAATTCCTTGATAAATATGGTTGCGGAGCCAGGACTCGAACCTGGGACCTTCGGGTTATGAGCTTTATTTCATTTTCATATAAATTCCATATACAACTGCACCTATTCCACCAATTCCACAAAATCCAAAAAATGTTTCTATAAAATTAGAACTCATATCACTATTATTGGTATTTGTTCTCTCTTGTGATTTTGTAACTTTAGGCTTGTCCGATTCTTTAACTATTATTTCGATTGTGTCTTTTATTCCATCACCAGTTGTTGCGGTTATTTTTGAAAGTCCTGCAGCACTAGCAGTTACCTTTCCATTTTTATCAACCTTTAATATACGACTATCGTTAGTACTCCATATAATTTTTTTGTTACTGGTATTGTCTGGTTCTATAGTTGCCGTTAAGTTATATTCTCTTCCTACTTCCATTTCTTTTGGATTTTGATTAATTTTTATATCACTTGCCATTACCTCTTTAGGCACTTCTTCTTTATAATCAGTTATAGTATTATTAGTTGTTGGTGTTGACGTTACTGGAGATACTTTTTCAATTTCTTCAGTAACATTACTATTCGAAGATTTATACGGACATTTTCCTCCATCGTGCAAATGAGCTGGATATCCTCCACAATGATAATGATAACTGCCAAGTCCACTTTTATTTTTATTATCTCTATGTCCTCCATTTGCATCTGTTCTTCCTGAATGAGAATAAACAAATACATTTGCAAAACAAAAACTCAAAATAACTAAAGCCACACATGTACATTTTATAATATTCTTATGCATCTAGCCATCCTCCTTGTATATTAGTTTTCAAGTGCTTCTATTTATTATACAAATGAAATGGCATTTTTTTGTAATTTTTGTCGAATTTTAAAGAATATATATGTTTTTTTAGTAATACTAATAAAATTCCATTCTACTTAGTTTCTTCATCTATCCAATTTAAATAATCTTTGTACCCATCTTCTATTTCATAACAAATTATTTGTGGAGTTTCGTAACTATGTATTTTTAAAATTTCAGTTTCAATCTCTTTATATAAAGATTTCTTTGATTTCATTTGAACTAAAAACTCATTTTCACATTCTATTTTACCTTTCCAATGATATGAACTAGTTATATTACTCATCTGACAACAACTAACAAGTCTTTTTTCAAGTAACACATTTATAACCTTATTAGCCTCTTCTTCACTTTCAAAAGTAGTTGTAACCATTATATATTTATTTTTCATTTTTTCCACCTCTTAAATTCATGTTAATTATATACTATAGCATAGAAAAAGTAAATTAGTAGCAAAAAATAGATACCTTTGAAAATCAAAAATATCTATTTTTTTTAGTTATATATCAATATATACTTTTTAAGCTTTCACTTTTGTACTTTTTTCTTTCTTATCTTTAATCTTTTCTATTACTATAGTTAGAGCAAAGAATACAACTATTATTCCTAAAAGAACAAGTATATTTTCTCTAGCAAATCCACTATCTTGTAAAATAACTGATTCTTTTAACAACCTTATTGTATATGTCATTGGTAAGTAAGGAGTTAATACTCTAAATCCTTTTGCAATTGTTTCAACTGGGAATGTTCCTCCAGAAGCAGCAAGTTGCAATACAAGAATTATTAATGATAAGAATTTACCAATATCACCAAATGTAAGTATCAAGAATTGTATTATACTTAAGAAAGTTATTGCACTTAAAATGCAAGATGCATAATACAAGAAATTATTTGTTACTTCAAGTCCTAATCCAAGTTTTAGAAGTACTCCTGTAACAAGTCCTTGAGCTATTGCTATCACAGCAAAAAGTACCATTCTTAAGCTTTTATTTTCTGCATACCTTCCAAGTAATTTAAATCTATTTTCTTGATCATAATATAGTATAACAAATAGCATAAGTATTCCTACCCATAAGCCTATACTTAGGAATAATGGTGTAAATGAAACTCCATATGAACTTATCTCTCCATAATCTTCTTCAACAATTTCAACTGGATTTTCTGCATAATCTGCAAGTCCATCAAGTTTTTCTATTTGTGAATTAGCATCATTTATTCCTTTTTCTATCTCAGTTTTAAATGTTTTAACGCCTTCATTTAAAGTAACGCTTCCATCATATGCGCTTTTTGTTCCTTTATTAAGTATATCAAGTGCATCTTTTATTTGCAATGAACCAGCCGCAAGAGTGTTAGTCCCATTTGATAGACTTGCAACACCTGCATTTAACGTATTAACACCCGCATCTAAATTAATTGTGCCTGCATTTAATTTTTCTGCCCCCTTATTAATACTTTCTACGGAAGTTTTAAGTTTATCTACACCTTGTACTAAACTTGAGACATCTGATAATTTGGTTTCAAATTGTGAAACTCCTTGTACTAAATCATTACCACCTGCAGCAATTAAAGCTCCATTTGTTTTTAAAGCATCTTTACTTCCTGTTGCAACTATGGCTTTAGCAGTGCCGTAAAGTGTTGCAAAGTTTTGATCAGTTACAAGTAATGTAGGATTACTATTACCATATGCTACTACTTTCTCTAACAGGTCTGTTGTATTTTTGTTATATTCATCTACCTTTGTAACATAAGCTGATAAATTATTGCTTAAATTAGTGCTACTTGTTTTAAGTCTATTTATTCCACCTGAAATTTCTGTAATTCCAGACTGTCCTTGATATGCTAAATATTCTACACCACTATTTAATAATTTTAAAGCATCATCTAAGTCTGTACTTCCAACTCTTAATGCACTAGCTCCACTAGATATACTTTGAACTCCTTGTTTAACCGCATTTGCGCCACTATTTACAGTACTTACTCCATCATTAAACTCTGAATATTTATTTACTAATGTAGATGTGCCATCTTTTAGCTCACCAAGTCCTGCTTGCAAACTTTCAGTGCCATCTTGTATTTTGGTACCTCCATCATTTATTTCATTTAGACTACTTGGTACTTCTTTTATATTATCTGAAAGTTTTTCTACAACCTTCTTTGAAACTTCTCCCCTTAACTTTGTTTCAGTAGAAGTTACTATTTTATTTATAATCTGAGAAGCTAAATAATTTGTTTTTTGGTTAGGGCTATATGTTATAACAGCTTTAGCTCTATCTTTATTTTCCGCGTTATTTAAAGTTTTAGTAAAATCTTTTGGTATAGTTATAGTTGCATAGTATTCTCTATTTATAAGTCCATTTTTAGCAAATTCCTCATCATTTAGTTTTACTATATCTACTATATCTTTTTCTACCAAAGAATCAACTAATTTTTCACCTTGATTTTCTCCATTTTCTCCTTCATCTAAATTTATCAATGCAATCTTAATATCCTCTAAGTTTCCATATGGATCCCAATATGCTTTTAAATAAAAGAAACTATAAATGATAGGAATGCATATCACTGCAATCATAATTACAGTTTTCATGACTTTTTTCATATTCATTTTTACTCATTTCCTTTCTTACATATTCCGTTTTTAATAATATACACAATATTATCTGCTACTTGTTTTTCGTCTATTTTTTTGCTATTTTCAGTCCATTCAAACATTAAAGCCATATACATTTTATATATTAAAAAGGCTGTTATATCCACATCTTTAACTACTATATGGTCTTTTTCTATGGCCAAAACAAGCTTTTGCTTTATATATTTTTGTATTTCCAAATCAATAGTTTTAAGGCATTCTAGTATAACTGGTTCCTTGAATGTTTCTGATTCTTTCAAAATAACTTGTAAAAACTTGGCTTTTCTTGTATATTTTATTAAATTATATATTATCTCATGTATGGCATCGAAAAAGTCGAGATTTTTTCTTTCAACTCTTTCTACAATTTTCTTCATTTGTTCAACTTCCTCAGCAATAAAATATTTTAATAATTCTTCCTTAGAAGTAAAATACTTATATACTGTTCTTTTGGTTACCGAAGCATTTTTAGCTATCTCATCCATAGATACTTTTTTATATCCATATCTGCCGAACAGTTCTCTTGCAGATTTTACGATTTGTTCTTCTTTCATTTTATTGCCTCCTTAGTATACTTGTATACCAACATCGTATATTAGTATACTATATTATATGCTATTTGTCAAGAAAAATTACTAATTTTTTAATACAAAAAAATTTCCCTACAAGCAAATCACTTGCAAGGAAATAATCATTTATAATTAAACTTAATACTACTTCTTCGTATGTATATCAATTTGTGTGTATGGAATATCTACTTTATGCTCATCTAATTTAAGTTTTATTACTTTTAATATATCTCTTTTTATTTGTGGTTTAGTTTCTGCACTAGACCATACTCTTAATTTATAATATATAGCCGAATCTGCAAACTCATTTATTCCAACATATTTAATTTCTTTAATCTTTTCATTTATTTTAACTGTATCTATTATTTCTTTTAATATCTTTTCCATTTCTAATGCATTTTCTTCATATGGTAAAGGAATGTCTATATCGAATCTATCAGCTATAACTATTGCTTTTGATATATTTCTGTTTGCTATAACAAAAAGATTGTCTGTATATATATCCCTTATTTTTATATTTTTTATTCCTATCTCTACTACCTTTCCTTCAATATCGTCTATTTTTACAATGTCTCCTAAAGAAAAATAATCATCAACTAAAACGTTTACCCCCATAATTATATCTTTAAGAGCATCTTGAAGTGCAAGACCAATAATTACAGATACTACTCCTACTCCAGCTATTATTGAAGAAACGTTAACTCCATTTATTTGAAGTATTATAAATAGGATTAACAATAAGTATATATATTTAAGACTACTTTTTACTATCTTTAAATATGTATTCTTCTTTTTCTCTCTTTTATTTTTTGCTTTTATATTTATTTTATCCGTCTTAAGTAGTACCTTATTTACAATCCTTTTTAATATAAAATACACTGCAAATAGTACAACTGCAACTATAATTGACTCTATAATTTTAGGAGTAAATACTTGCTCTAAAATATTTTCTAAACTCATTTTTTCCACCTCTTAAATTTATTATTATTTTATCATCTTTTTCAAAAAAAATAAAGAAAAAAAAGGAAGTTTCTTTATTTCTAAAAAATACTTCCTAAAGTCTATATAACTATTTTGTTTTTTTCTTTTTAATAATTAGCGAAATTGTAACAATTAAAGCGATAGTTACTATTATACCAATAACGCCCATCCAGCCAAGTGTTGAAACTATCTTGCTTCCTAGCGACATTATAATACCTGCCAATACAACTCCAAGAGTAGTAGCCGCAATACTTGTTTTAAAGTCAAGCTTTAAAAAGCTTGCTGCAAGTGTTCCAGTCCAAGCTCCTGTTCCAGGCAAAGGTATTCCAACAAATATTAATAATGCCCAAAATATTCCTCTATTTCCAGCAGTTTCCCTTAATTTTTCTCCACCTTTTTCACCTTTTTCTAAGCACCAAGTAAAGAATTTTCCTATAATTTTTTTATCTTTTCCCCATTCTAAAACTTTCCTTGCAAACAAATAAATTATTGGAACTGGTAATATATTTCCTATAATTGCTATAGGATAATACAAAAATATATTTAGTCCCATTCCTTCCGCAATCGGAATAGCACCTCTTAACTCTACTATTGGTACCATTGACACTACAAATACAATCAAATATTTAACAACTATTGGTAATCCTGCCATAAATTTCCTCCCTTATACTAATGTTATTTTTTGATTAACGATTATATTATAATGTAATTATAACAAAAAATCAACTAAAAGCAACAAAAAGTAGCTACAATTTAAAATATAGCTACCTTCATTATTATTTTACTGTGTATGGTAAAAGTGCAATATGTCTTGCTCTTTGAATAGCTTCAGTAACTTTTCTTTGGTGCTTAGCACAAGTTCCTGTTACTCTTCTTGGTAAGATTTTACCTTTATCACTAACGTATTTCTTTAATTTATCTACGTCTTTATAATCAATTTCATCTACTCTGTCTACGCAAAAATTACATACTTTTTTTCTAGGTCTTCTGTATGATTTTTCATTTTTTGCTCTTTTTTTATTGTCAGCCATTATATAATCCTCCCTTCAATTAATATATATTAATTAGAATGGTAATTCTTCATTATCATCTATAGTAATGAACTCTCCATCTACACTAGATGATGGAACTGCCATTGAATCATTTGATTGAGATGAAACATTATTATCTCTTCTTGAATCAGCAAAATATGCATTTTCAATTATATAATCAGTTGCATATCTTTTTTGACCATTTTGATCATCCCAACTTCTATTTTGAATTCTTCCTTCAACTAAAACTTGTTGACCTTTTTGATAATATTTAGCACAAAATTCTGCTAATTTACCATATGCAGTCAAGTTAAAGAAATCTGCTTTTCTTTCTCCATTTGCTTCAGCGAATCTTCTATTTACAGCAATAGAAAATGTTGTTACTGGTGTATTTGTATTTGGAGTAAATCTTGCTTCAGGGTCTCTTGTTAATCTCCCCATAAATTGAAATTTATTCATTTTTATTCCCCCTTTACGAGATTAGATACTCTCTTAAATTAAAACTAGTCTTTTTTTATAACCATGTGTTTTAAAACAATTTCATCTAATCTTAAAACTCTTTCGAATTCTGAAATAAATTCTGGTTTTGCTACAAATGTGAATAGTATGTAAATTCCTTCTTTTTGCTTTTTAATTTCATAAGCTAAAGTTTTTCTACCCCATTCCTCAACATTTGTAAGTTCGCCATTTGCTGAAATTAATTCTTTCATTTTTTCACCAAAAGCAACTGTTTCTTCTTCGTTTGCATTTGTTGAAAGGATTATAACTGTTTCGTAATTATTCATGACTTAAACTCACCTCCTTTTGGACTTAAGACTCTATAATAAATATAGAGTAAGGAAACTAACTTTTGTTATTATACCACAATTTATTTACATAATCAAATTTTTTTAATGAATTTTAGTAAAATTTTTAATTTTTTTTGATATTTTACTTTTAAATTTTTATTTTTTTACTTATTTTATATAATTAATTATATTTTTTTAGTTTTAGGAAAAAATATATAATAGATAATAAAAACATTTTTACCATTCTTGACTTTGTAACTTTACTATTATATAATACATATACTACAAATAAGAATATTTTAACCAAATCTTTGGAGGTTACTTTATGAAGGTTGAAAAAATAAATGAAAATAAAATAAGGATCACTCTTACTCTAGAAGAACTAGAAAATAGAGAAATTTCGTTAACCGATATAGAAAAAAATTCTTCTATAGCACAAGAATTATTTATAGACCTAATAGAAGAATCAAATTTAGACGAAGAATTTGCCTTAGAAGGCTCTCAACTTTTTATAGAAGCTTGTTCTGATAACAACAATCTTTTTATTCTTACAATAACAAAAATTGATGCAATACCAGAACTAAAAAAATACAACAATCTTAATCTAAGTAGTAACAAAAACAGAGGTACTTCACATATAGTTGATTATAAAGTAGATAGTAATATATATGCTTTCAGTTCAATAGACAAACTTCTTTCACTTTGTGAAGTTACAAAAAAAGAAAAATTATACTTTGGAAGAAATAGTTTATACAAATACAAAGATTCTTTTTATATCATTTTTAATAAATCAGCTGTTAAAAATAAAAGGTTCTTAAAAACTTTTGCTTTTATATCAGAATATTGTGATGATTATTATTCATCTTTATCAATAGAAGCATCTTTAAAAGAAAAATCAAAACTTGTAATAGAAAATAATGCTATTCAATCTTTAAGAAAAATTTAAAAACTTGCCCATATTTTGGGCTTTTTTTATACCATTATAAATGAATTTCCCACTTTAATATCTATTACTTGTTCCTCTTTAAAGACGAGCTTTAACTTATTTATACTAACACTATATTTAATTTCAAATTTAATCTCATCACCATAATATTTCTTATCTTTTGGTATGTCTAATTTTACTTTTGATAGTTCAAATCCTTCAGCTTTTAAATCAGAATACAAATTTTTCTCCTCATTTTCAGTTAGATTTCCATAGCTTTCTACTACCAATCTATATTTTTCATATATGTTATTTAATTTTTGGTACCATACAAAAACCGACATTATATTAAACAAATATATACCAAGATATATTAAAAGTATCGTAGTTATGAAAAATATAATTGTATTTGAAATTGCTGCATTTCCTAACTTTTTATTCATTTTATGACTATATTACCTCCATTAATTTAAACTTTACCTTTTTATTCAATCTTAATTTAACGTTTTTATTATTAAAAAGAATGGTTGGAAAAATTTCATAATCTAATGAAATATAAAACGAGTTATCATCTTCTTTGTATTTGATATCGAAAACTGTTAAATTAGAATATTTAGTTTGTAGATTTTGTTCTATACCACTTTTCATATTTTCTATATTAAATCTATACACATTTAACTTTAATAACTCCTTATCTGCGTTTAAAACAGCTTGATTTTTAACTATAAATTTTAAATCTTGTTCAATATACTTTACTTTTATAAAAACCTGAAAGTATATTATCACTATAGAAAAAATTATTAAAAAGAGTATTGAAAAAGAACTAAAAATTAAAATTAATGCATTTCCGAGTTTTTAGTTTTAAGGAAATATTATTCTTTAGCAAATTTTATTTTTTCACCATTATATTCTTGACTATCAGACTTATCAAATACACGATTTAAGTTACTCATATAATCATCAATCACATCAAAACAAAGTGTATATAGCTCTTCTTTTCCAGGTGTACAAAGAACTCTAATACATATTTCATTTGGCTCTTTAACTCTTCTTCCAATATCTTCTTTTTTCACATCAAAATAACTTTCCTTTTCTTCTCTCATAGTTTTCCATCCTCCCAAACTTATATATGTCTTTTCTACTATATCAGGTTCTAAATATAAATAATTTTCATCTAACTTTAGTATATTGTACTTGCATTCTATATTATTTAAATATATTTTAATATCACTAATCCTCTTAAAATCTTTTGCTCCTTCTATATATAATACTATTCTTCTTCCTTGTTCAAAAAATCCTTGTGTTTCAGAATTTAATTTATCAATTTGGGCAAGTGGACTTACAACCCAATAATTTTCTTCTAAAGTTAATAGTTTAATTTTTATGTCATTTATAGGAACTAGCTTTCTGGGGGCCATTTTTACAACAACATCTTTTTCTAACTTATCGCATAAAATACCGTCTTCTAAAAAATCAGTTAAAAGGTAACTTTTTACCTCTAACGAATACGACATAACCTGTTCGTTTAAATTATCTTTTTCTCGGGATATAACAAAATCTATTTTTTTGTCCACATTTGTTATTTTACTGCCACTTACTGTGTCGACTAACACGCCATTTATATATATTTCGGAATAGATCTTTTTTATTTGATTTTGATTTGCATACTCTGTAAGTCCTTTAACTTCTGAACCAAACTGAATGTTAATACTTGTTTCATCCTCGGTTTCATTAATATATACTTCATCTTGAACATTAAGATATGAATATATATTTGCTTCAACTGCCATAGGCTTTGTCATAAATATAACATCTCTTATAACTCCATTTTTCAATCTTCTTTTGGCTGTTACAATTCCCATAGTTTTCCACGTTGACAAACTATTAAGTCTAAATTTTCCAAGCCCCTCTTTTAGAGGAGAGAGATTATATTCAACTAAATCATACGAATTACAAGTTTTATTTATTAAATCAATTTTATCAAAAAGCAATTTAGCATTTTTCATATATTCTAATTGATCTTTATATATATAACTTTGATTCCAAGAACTTTCAAAATCTTTCGAAATTACATATTGCCAACTTTCTGGATAAGTATCTGGTACAAAGTCCACGGGAAAATAAACATTATACACATATGCTCCATCAAAATTGGTACCAAGAATATAGAATTCTCCTGATTTTCCGTTATACAAGTATTTACCATCATTTTTTACTTCTTTAAATCTTTGAAGGTTAGTTTCTTTTAAAATACTCACAGGATCAGAGTACACAAAAATATTATATTTTCTATATATTTCTTCATTTAAACATTCACCTTTTTTATTTAATTTTGGTATTCCTACCATATCAATAATATTACTAAAATCTAACTGGTAGGAATACCCTAATATATTGAAATGTAACAATAAATAAATTAGTATTAATACAGGAATAGATATTATCTTAACTTTTTTTAATTTTTTCATATTCTAATTCTTTCTTTTATTTTCATTATCTCTATAATTTTCATACATATACTTTCAACTCTTTTGTTTTTATAAAACACATAAGGTGTTAAACTTATTGAATAGGCAATATTATTTGTTTTTAGGCCTCCTGTCACTATAAAAATAGGAACATTATCTTGCCTAAACTTTTCTATTTTTTTACTATACTTATAGAATATAGCTTTTTTAACATCATTTGATAGTATTAAAACAGCACTAACTTTAATTTTATTAGTATAATTTTTATCTTCAATTATAGAAAGGTTATATTTTTCGTATTGTTTCTTTTTTAATTCTTTTTTTAGTTTTTTGTATATTTTTTCAATGTTTTCATTTTTTTCTAAAATGAGTTCATTATCATGTAAAATTAATATATTTACTCTCTTTCTCACCTCTTTATTTTTTAATTGTAATATTAAATTTTCCATAATTTTTAAGATTTTGTACAAGCATTGCAATATCTTGGTCTACTTCAATTTCTATAGCATAAGTTGTGTCACTTAAAAATGTGCTTTCACTTTTTGCCTCCTCTCCATTTTTATTATACACTCCAACTACCTTAATACTATTTAAAAAAGCTATTGTTGTATACCCATCAGCAATACTTGAACTTTTTATTTTTTTAAAGCTTTTGCTTGCTATTAAACTATCAAGCTGAGTTGTCCTCCCAGTATAATATATATTTACAATACTGCCTTTTGTAAGTTTATTACTTCCCTTAATATCCATATCTTCTAATTTTAATAATATTTTTTCTTTTTTATTATCTTCTAACGTTTGATATTCGCTTTTATTAATTGCATCTTCTTTACAAAAAATTTTTCCTCTACTTAAGTCTGTTTTTGCTACTAAGTTTTCCACATTTTCAACACATTCTAAGTTTAAATCACTATTTATTACTATCTTATCTACATCAGTAATAAGTATATTTTCTCCTCTTGTTATATCTTTGTTTAACACATATACTTCTTTAGCATTATTGGATACTATGCATGATTTAAAATATACTAAACATAAATATATTATTATAGCAAGAGTTAATATAATAATATTTCTTTTAAATCTTGTCATTTAGTTTATCACCCCTATAACTGACACTGCATTGTCAAACCAAACAGCTAAACTATCCATAACTTTATCAAACAATTTTATAATCTGAGGATAAAATATAACAATAATGAGTACTAAAGTAATAGCAATCATAAGTATGTTTTCAACTAATACTGAACCACCTCTTTTATTTTGCTTAATGTTAATTTTATTTTTCTTAAATTTATACATTTCAATCACTCCTTTAATTTAAGATAGTATTTAAACTTTCTAGGATTTGTATAGAAATTGGATATATAACTATAACAAAAGACATGCATAATAAAATTAATGAAATAAAAATAACTTTCATATTAGTTTTTATATAATAACCTTTAAGAGCACTTTCTTCCTTTTTGGCTACTACTTGTTTAAAGCGTTCTATTAATTCTAAAGTATTTGAAATACTCTCGCTTCCATCCAGTATTTCTAAAAAAGTTTTTAGTTCCTTTTGGTTAAATCTATATATTAACTTTTCAGATGCTTTTTTTATATTATAATTATACATTCTATACTCTTCTATAAAATCTAAAAAGCTATTTTTAAACCTAATATAACTTATGTTTTTTATGGAAAACTTTAAAGAGTCATATAAACTATTACTTGTTACTAAAGAGATTTGTAAATTATTAATTATTTGCTGTAAATCGTTTATTACATATACTTTTTCTTTTTTTCTGTAATTTGAAACTAAAATATTTGGTAGGTAAAATAACAATAAAAAAATAAAAAATATTTGAATAAAATTTCTTTTCTGAAAAATAAATACTAATGAACAAATACTTGAAACAATGTATTTTATAAATATATATCTTGTAAGATTTAATTTATATGGTCTTTCTAAAGAATTTAAATTTTCTTGAATTGTTAAAAAATAACGTTTATAAAAGTTTGAAAAAAATTTATTATTTAAAAAAATACTTTGTGCTTTTACTAAAAATTTTTCTTTGCGTTTTATGAAATAATATGATATTAAATTATATGAAAGAATTATAGATAATGAAATTATACCAATCTCATATATCTTACCACCTCCTCTAACAATACTATAACACCTATGCATACTAAAAGTCAAGAAAAATCGATCGTAAAATTTCGACACAAAAAATAGCATAAAAAATATTGACAAACTAAAATAGCTAATTATATTCCCTCTAATCCACTTAAAATCATTATTTTTACACTTAAAACATATGCTAATATAGCAAAACCTTATTTTCACTAAATATTATTTGATGAAAATAAACAATTTTAAGTTTTAAATTTTCTATAAGTGATAATAATACTCTATTACAAGTATTAAAGTCTTTTTCGTGCCTTCGAACTAAAATCTATATATAGTGTATTGAAAATTTTTTTAGTATATTGTACAATTTAATTAACCAAACAAGGTTTAAGTATTTGAAGCATTTTATGCATAATTTTCAAAAAAGAAACGAGGTGAATATATGAAAAAGAAGACCAAAGTTATTCTTGCTATTTTACTATTTATGATGTTTGTATTTGTTTCGAATTTCGCTTTTGCAGATGTAGGAAATATTAATAGATATGATAGTGGAGGAAGTGATTATAGTTATGACTCTAATTATGATTATAATGACGATTACCATAGTGATTCTGGTGATTTAGGGGCAATTATATGGCTAATACTATTGTTTGTTAAACATCCTGTTCTTGGAATTATTGCAATTATCATATTAATTACGGTTATCATTAGAAGTAAATATCCGCCAACTGCAAGATATTATGACTCAAAAAATAATTATGTTCAAAATAATTCTAATGTAAATAATAATTTAGAAAATAATATTAATTCTTCATATTCATTTGAACAAAGTGTTGCTTCAAGAATACAAGAGATAGATCCAAATTTCTCAGAAGAAGCATTTTTGTCATGGGTAAGAGATGTATTTATAAAAATTCAGCAAGCATGGACAGAAAGAAACTGGAAAGCTATACGTCCATTTGAATCAAATGAGCTTTTTGAAACGCATCAAGCACAATTACAAGAATATATAGATAACAACAAAATAAACGTAATAGAAAAAATAAGTATAAAATCTTGTCATTTACTTGATTTTAAACAAGATGGAGATAAAGAAGTTGTAACAGTATCACTTAGTGCTGTAATGAGAGATTACGTTATAGATGCAACATCAAAACAGGTTTTAGAAAGTGATCCAAACAAAGATTGGAATATGTCATATATAATGACTTTTGCAAGAAAATCGGGGGTAAAAACACAGGCAGGCACAAGTAAAAAATCTACAACAAATTGCCCAAACTGTGGAGCACCAACCGAAATTACATCAGCAGGACAGTGTGAATATTGTGGATCTGTAATAACAACAGGAGAATATGACTTTGTACTTACAGATATAAAAGGAAATTAAAAAGAAATTAGAAAAAAAGTAAAAATATAAGGGGGAAATTTAAATGGGATTAATAAAAGCAACTGTAGGAGCAATAGGAGGAACATTACATGACCAATGGAAAGAAGCCATAAGATGTGATGATATGCCAGATGACGTATTAATGATTAAGAAAACAACAGACACAGGAGTAATATCAAATGGAAGTACCGTTATAGTAGGACCAGGACAATGTGCAATAATTTATGATAATGGGAGAATATTAGACGCAGCAGCAGAAGATGGAGTATATACATTTGATACATCATCAACACCATCATTATTTGCTGGACAATTCGGTGGAATGTTTAAAGAAATGTGGCAAAGGTTTACTTATGATGGTGCAACATCAAAAGAGCAAGCGATATATTTCTTTAATTTAAAAGAAATAATGAATAATAAATTTGGAACACCAGCACCAGTACCTTTTCAAGATTGGTCACATCCAATACCAAATCAAATGACAGGGACATTATCACCATTAAGAGTATCATTAAAATGTTTTGGAAAATATACATTTAAAATATCTGATCCATTTATGTTCATGAAAGAAATTGCAGGAATAGCTGATATATACAAAAAAGAAACAATTACAGAACAAATGAGATCTGAAGTAATATCATCATTCCAAAATGTTTTAAATGAACTAGGAAATAATAAACATAAAGTTCCAGTTTTAGAATTACCATCACAAACAGATGAAATAAAAGAGATAATGGATGAATATGTATTTGACGAACCAATAAGGAAAAGAGGTCTTTCTATTACAGGATTTGTAGTAGAATCAGTAACACTAGACGAAGAATCACAAAAAAAGATAGATAACTACGAATTAAGTTCAAATCAAATGATGCAACAAGGAACACTTGTTGGAGCATATGCAAATGCAGTTCAAGATGCAGCAAATAACGCAAACGGAGCAGCAAATGGATTTATGGGAATCGAAATGATGAACATGTCAACAGACAAAGTAATGGGAGGGGCAACACAAGGTCCTTGGCAAAACCAACAAACTCAACCACAGCCAGCAACTAGCGTGTCTACATCAGCTACTGATGCATGGACTTGTCCAAATTGTAATAAAGAAGTCCATGGTAAATTTTGTTCAGAATGTGGAGCAAAAAAAATAGAAAAGAAAAAATGTCCAAAATGTGGTACAGAACTTGATGAAATGAAAAAATTCTGTCCAGAATGTGGAGAAAAGTTACAGTAGTAATTTAATTTGTACACTAATTGTAATTACTTTATTAGAACCTATCTTGAATAGGAGACAATTTAAGCAACAAAAAATAAACAAGACATACTTAAAAGGAGAATTTTATATAATTTTTCAATAAAATTGTGTAAAAAGCTCCTTTCTATTTTTCTACTGTTCATTTACTGTTTATTTTTGATACAAGTACATTTGTATAGTATTAACTTTTTCATGTCATTATCCGCATACATTTTTTACCTCTTGATTATTTAACTTTTATTTGGTATACTTTATTTAAAGGTGATCTTATGAACGACGAAAAGATAACTAATGCAAAAATTTTAGTAATTGATGATGATGTAAATATGATGGATATTCTGTCTGTTATATTAGCTAAATATGGTCATACTGTAAGTACTTATACAGAACCAGTAGCAGCAATAGAAGAATTAAAAAGAACAAAATATGATATTCTAATTGTTAATTATCTAATGTCTCCTGTAAATGGAGATAGAATTGTTGAACTAGTTAGAGAATTTGATAAAGATATATATATTATTCTTATGTCTATGCATAAAGATTTAGCTCCTTCAATTGAAACAATGCAAAGTTTAGATATTCAAGCCTACTTTGAAAAAAGCACTCAATTTGATCAATTGATTATGTTTATACAAACTGGTATAAAATATCTTAATCAATTAAATAAGATTAAAAATATGAGTATGCAAATGGAACAAAACTTAATTGAATTTGCAAAAGTTTTACTAAATACAGTTGGTGCAAAAGATAATTATACAGAACGTCACTCTATAAGGGTTACAAGACTTTGTATATATTTTGCAAACTATTTAGGTCTAAGTAAAGAAGATATAAACACATTAAATTTAGCTGCATCTTTCCATGATATAGGGAAAATCGGAGTTCCAGATAGAATTCTTTTAAAAGAAGGAAAACTTACAGATGAAGAATTTGAGAGCATAAAGCAACACCCAACTATTGGAGCAAATATTTTAAGTGTATCTAAAGTATTTTCTAAAGTATGCCCTATTATAGAAGCTCATCATGAGAAATATAACGGAAAAGGTTATCCTAATAAATTAAAAGGAACAGATATACCTTATCTTGCAAGACTACTTTCACTATGCGACTGCTTTGATGCAATAGTAGATAAAAGACCATATAAAGAAGCTCAAACTATTGAACATGCTTTAGACATAATAAGCGACGAAAAAGGCACTCATTTTGACCCTACTCTTGACGAAAAATTTGTAACTATGGTAAATGAAAATAAAGAAGAAATTAAGAAAATGTTAGAAAGTTAACTAAAAAGAGGTAAATAAAATGACACATACAATGAAATTACAACCAGATTATTATAATTATATATTAAAAGGAACTAAAAGAATCGAGTTAAGATTAAACGATGAAAAACGTAAAAATATCAAAATAGGTGATACAATTACTTTTCTTAAAGAACCAGATTTAACTGAAAGTTTTGAGACAAAAGTAACAGGGCTTTTAAACTATGCTACGTTCAGTGATTTATTTAATGATTTTGATATATCGATACTTTCAGATAGCTCAATGACTAAGCTTGAACTCTTAAATGTTTTGCAAAAATTTTATACTGAAGATATGCAAAGTAAATATGGAGTTCTCGGAATAAGATTTAAACTATAAATATATCTAATTAATCTATTACCCTAATGAAATTGGGTAATAGATTTTTTATTCAATAAACATAGCTATTGCTTTTATTATTTCTTCATCTTGTTCTAAACAATTCATTTTATATCCTAATACTTTGATTTTACATGACATTTGAGCAAGTAACTCTATATCTCCTGTTAATAGTTCATCGTTATACCAAATATACTTTCCATTTAGCATAAAAAAACTCCCTTTTTTCTTTATATCTGCTTCATCTAATTTTTCACTAATATCATATCTATCATAAAGTCGTATAAAGCCCTCATCTACTTTTATCCTACTGTCATCTCGAAAATTTTCTGTGTTTAATTTCTCTATTAAATGATGATAAAAATTATTGTTTTTCATATCTGTTATATCGTCTATATTAATATATCTCCTCTGAGTTTCTATAGTTGAACTATCTCCATATCCAGCTTGAGCTGAAATACAATTTTTACACATACTTTCATCTCGTAAATGTACTTGCACATCTTCTTTATTAAGTGGTGTACTATCTTCTCCAGTATTACATATTTTTTCATTTGATGGTGCAATAGAAAATTGATTATTAGTAGTTGAACTTTTTCTAACGGAATACTCTACTACTTCTATATCAAAATCTACATTTTCTACTATTGAAAAAAGACTTCTAATAAAGCATTTATCTAAATATATATAATATCTCATTTTCTACCTCTACTTTACACTATATATTCTATTTTATATGTGTAATTTTAATTACCAAAATTGCATATTCAAAATATCACACGCAAATATCATCTTTTATATTGTTAAACTTACTTTCACCTATACCAGGCACATTCATTATATCTTCAATACTTTCAAACTTATTTTTATTTCTGTAATCTATAATTTTTTTAGCAGTAGAATCTCCTATACCAGTAAGTGTTTTTAACTCTTCAACTCCCGCTTCATTTATATTAATTTTATTACTTTCTTCTATATCTTCTTGAAAGTCACCATTTTCACTACTTTCCTCTTTTTTTACAGGAACATCGATTTTATCGGAATCATTTAATTTTAAAGCCAAATTAAGTTTTGAAATATCCGCATTTTCTTGTATTCCTCCACATATATCTAGCAATTGATAAAGCCTTGAATTTCTATCTAAATAATATACTCCCGGGTTCTTTACCGCTCCTGTTACATATACACCTATTTTACCACTTTCACCGGCCATTTCTTCATTATTTATCTTCATTGTATTTTTTCTATCTAAATCTTGAAACACTATTGATATTACTGAAAGGATAATAATTAAAAAACATATTATATATCCTTTATTTTTTTGTATAAATTTTATAATTTTTTCCATGAAATTTCTCCTTTATTTTTTGTATATTTTATTGTATAATTATATTAAAATTTGATGGGGTGATATTTTGACTTTTAAAAGTTTTGAAAAAAATATTAAAAAAGTGATATTTTTTAGTTTTATAATTTTTATATATTTTTATTTTTTTAACGCTAGTATTAATGCTACCAGTATTAATACTAAAGAGGAAGAGCTTAAATCTTCACTTTACTGCAATAATGATATTATAATGGATTTAGAAAGTGGTAATATTATTTTTGAAAAAAATGCACATAGCAAAGTTTACCCTGCTAGTACTACTAAAGTTCTAACTGCTCTTTTAGCGATAGAAAATCTCAATCTAGATGACACTGTTGTAGTTTCAAAAAATGCTGTATATTCTACTCCTATTGGTAGCTCTATAATGTATCTTAAACCAGAAGAAGTGATAAGTATAAAAAACTTGTTATATGGTCTTTTGCTTCAGTCAGGAAATGACGCAGCTAACGCACTAGCTGAAGCTGTAAGTGGAAATATTCCAGATTTTATTAATCTAATGAATTCAAAGTTAAAAGAAATAGGATGTAATGATACCCATTTTACAAATACACACGGATTTCATGATAGTAACCATTATACAACTGTTTTTGATATGGCAAAACTATTTAGATACGCAGTACAAAATGAAACATTCAAAAAAATTATAGCGACAAAAGAAATTACAATTCCTAAAACAAACAAAACCGAAGAAAGAACATACAAAAATACAAATAAAATGTTTAATCCAAAATACACTAAAATGTATTATGAATATGTAATAGGTGGAAAAACTGGATATACTGAAGAAGCTAGAGGTACATTTGTAGGCTATGGTAAAAAAGATGATAAAACAGTCATTGTATGTGCATTTGATGGTTCACAAAATATTTCTGGAAATGAAGGAAGATTTTTAGATTCTATACAACTATTTGAATATGCATTTAATAACTTTAATAAATATAACCTACTAGATAAAAACGATTTCACATTTTGTATAAATGATGAAAGTTACAATAAGAAATATACCATTTCTATAAAAGATGATATGTATGCATTATACAATAATGATTTTCATTTTTCAAGATATACTTTGAATTTAACTCAAAATGATTTAGAAAGTTATAATTTAAATGATAAAGTTGGAACTTTAACCGTATCTACAAATGGAAATTCTGTTGATGTCACTAATACCCTTGATTTAATTCTAATTTCAAAAGAAAATTACTTTAATGCATCAAGCAATATAAAACTATATATAAATATTATCTTATGTATTTTGTGTATTGTGATAATATTATTTACTTTTAAAAATTATTTTAAAAAAAGTAAAAAGAAAATCAGAAAAACTAATACTAAAATGCAAAGACGAAACTATAATATATAACTTTAATATTTAATGCAAAAAGCACAGTATACACTTTTCTATACTGTGCTTTTTGCATTAATTGCCTTTATTTACATCATCACTATTTTTAGTTGTATCACTTACATCTTCAGTTTCCATAGTGTTAAACTGTTCTTTTATTACTTTTCTTGTTTCATCTTCATCTAATACAAAATATGAAAGATTATCAATATATTTTGCTTCTCCAGGTGCTGTTAATGAAATGATGTTTTCAACATCTATTTTTGCTGCATCTGTTGCATACTTTAAAGCTTCCCTTACAGTTACATTTGTATCAGTATGCTCTAACGCTATTTTTATAAGTTCTGGATACTTTGGTATATTCGAAGCTGATAATGCAGTTTTAGCAAAAGCTTTAATAAATGTTTGTTGAACTTTAGTCCTATCCAAATCTCCCATACTATATCCTACTGTCATATCATTATTATGTCTAAATCTAACAAACATTTCTGCTTGTTTACCATTTAATACTTGTAAACCTTTCTGGAGGTCTATATGTAAATTTTGCGTTGGGTCATCATACTTCATTCTCATTGGTACTTCTATCTCAACGCCTCCAACAGCATCAACTAATTCATGAACCATCTCTGTATCAAATATTAAATAATAATCTATTTTTACATCCAATAATTCTTGAATTTCTTCAACAAGTGGTACCACATTTTTTCCACGATAAATAGCATTTAGCTTATGACCTATGCAATAATCATTTGTTACATAAGTATCTCTTGGAATAGACATCATCGCTATTTTACCACTATTTACATCATACCTCACGTATATCATTGTATCTGTCAAGTTTTCGTTTATACCACACACCAATGCATTTATTACATCTTTTTTCTTTGTGGTTTCAACTTTTGTTCCATCTGCTGACAAAATTTCTTCATCTTCCCCTATGGTATAATTAACAGCATAAATAGCTCCCCATACAACTATTCCTATAATGCTTAATACCATAAAGAAAAGTTTAAACTTTTGCACAGTATTTCTCTTTTTTTTATTTTTTTTCATGAATTACTCCTTTAGTTTATGCTATAATACTATATTTTTAGAGTTAATGAAAGTAAAGATACAAATAAGTTATTTTGATATAGTATTTTTGTCACTGTTGATGTATTAATCATATCAATAACTGGGTCAATTATATTCATTGGAGCTATAAAAGATATAATAGCTAAAACTATATATATTTTTAATAGTGCTTTTATTACTCCTACTCCAAGCCCTCCAAAATTATTTACAATGTCTAAAACAGGTAAATTAAATACTAAATTTAAAACTGACTGTAATATACGACATATTATTGTTACTATTATGAATATTATAACGAAACTTATACCTTTTAAAACAAACATTGTGACAGTCTTGGCAGTTTGCTCACTTGTAAGTGACTCAGTTGCCTTATTTGTTATACTATCGATAATTATGTTTTCACTTGCATTTGCTTCTTTTTCTTTATTATTTGCAGAGTTTAAGTTATTATATACTGTTTGTTCTATAACTTTTCCCATACCAGTATTGTTATATAGAGCATCTGCAATAGGCCCTTGAAGTATAAGACTTAGTATTATTGCTAAAATCATACTTACAAGTCCTACCATTATTCCTACTAACCCTTTTTTGTAGCCTATAATTGCTCCTGTTATAATTAAAACTAAAACTATTATATCTAAAATCATTTTTTATCCTCCATTATATTATTACATGTTTAAAAAGTATATTTTATTAGAGTATACTAAAGCTACTGTTTTTTCATGATTAAATACTACTATATCCTTAGGTGGAAAAGTAATTTCAATTTCTTTTATAACTATTCCCCATTTATTTACAACTTTTAATTTATCTTGATATATTAAATAATTTAAATATCCAGAATTTTTCATAAATTTAGGAGAGTTTTCATCTTTTGTTACAGATATATTAGTATTATCAAATTTCATTGTTTTTATATTGTAATCTTTAACACTATCTCCTAATTCTTTTTCTATATAAGTATAATAATTATCTGAAAGCCCATTAAATAGTATTTGTGAATCATTGAAATTAATAATATCTGTAACTACTCCCGTATCCAAATTACAATTTACAAGTTTACTATCTAATAGTATTACTGCATTTTTTCTTTTTACTTTAATATCATAAATCAAAGAGTTCTCAAATTTTGCTACTTCTGTTAAATTTTCTTGCTCTTTAGTGCTATCAACAATATTAATTATTGTTGATATATTAAATGTAGTTGAATCAGATGTTACAACTAGTAGTTTTTTCTCGTCTTGCATAAATTTTACATCAAGTATTGAAGTAACAGAAAGATAAGTATTATATAATAATTTACCAGATTTATTATATACTCCTAATATTTTCTTGTACCCATTAGTTGAATATTCTACTACAATATTTCCATTATTATTAATATATACAGATGAAATTGTTCCATCAATTTTCTTAGTAAATCTTTCTTTTTTATTTTCAAAAAAATATATTGTTGAATTAGCTGTATTTACTACTGCCATGTATTTATCATTTATATATATTTTAGGTATAAATACTTCTTGTAATTCATATTCCCAATTTTTTTTACCATTTAAATTATATGTTGTAAGCTTTCTATCGGTATACATTAGAAAATCTTCACAATAAGTACCATAATAGTCATTGCTTGTTGACGATATATCTATTTTATTTTTCTCATCTATTCCAGTATTTTTATATATACTTATACCAAGTATCGGACCAAAGTAGAAGAAAAGATATACAAGTACAGATATTATAACTAGAAGAATAAAAATTCTTAGTCTTTTATGCGACCTTATATTTTCTTCTTCTATTTGTTTTTTTTCTATAAGTTCGTTTTTAACTTCAACTAAAGTTTTACCAATTCTTTTACTTCTAATGTCTTCTTGCTTTATCTTATGGTTATTTGCTATTTCTACTCCTTTTGTAAGTTCTTCTTCACTTATTTCCTTTTTTCTTTCTTTTATTTTTTTTAAAGGCTTTTTATTTAAAGATACTGTTATCTTATATCCCTTTCTCATAAAAATCCTCCCATTTTTTTGGTTTAAAATATTTTTTATTTTTTATTTTGTCAGGTAAATATTGTTGCTCAACTTGTGCATTTTCATAATCATGTGGGTATTTATATCCCTCTCCATAACCAAAACTTTCCATTCCTTTTGCAACACAATTTCTAATATGCATAGGAATCTCTCCTACATCCATATTTTCTACATCAGCTAGTGCCTCATTAATACCTAAATATGCAGTATTAGACTTAGGACTTAGAGCTACTACTAAAGCTGCATGAGCCAGTGGTATCCTTGCCTCTGGCATTCCTATTTGATGCACAGCATTCATGGCAGCTACTGCTACTTGCAAGGCATTATTATTTGCAAGTCCTACATCTTCTGATGCTTGAATTACTATTCTTCTTGCTATAAACATAGGGTCTTCCCCACCCTCTATCATTCTAGCAAGATAATGAAGTGTTGCGTCTGGATCAGAACCTCTCATTGATTTTATAAAAGCAGAGATTACATCATAGTGAGAATCGTCTGTCTTGTCATATAGGCTTTTCTTTTGTTGAATACATTCAAGTATTACATTTTTATCTACAATGATTTTACCTTCACTATTTGGACTTGTAGTAAGCACAGCAAGTTCTAATGCATTAAGTACAGTTCTTACATCTCCATTTGAAAGCATACTTAAAACATTTATTGCTTCATCTGATACTTCTAAGTTATAACTTCCTAATCCATTTTTTTCATCTTTAAGTGTATGAAGTATTATTTTCTTTACATCTTCATCTTCTAATTTTTTAAATTTAAATACAGTAGACCTTGATATTAAGGCTTTATTTACTGAAAAATACGGATTTTCAGTAGTTGCACCTATTAATATTACAGTTCCTTTTTCCACATGTGGTAAAAGAGCATCTTGTTGCAATTTATTAAATCTATGAATTTCATCAATAAATAATATTAATTTTCCAGTGGGATTTTCAAATATATTTCCTGCACTATCTACTACTCTTTTTATATCTGCCACTCCTGCAGTAGTAGCATTTAAAGTTTCAAATTTGTTTTTTGTAGTTTTAGCAATTACTCTTGCAAGAGATGTTTTTCCGCAACCAGGAGGTCCCCAAAAAATGGCCGATGTTAATCTATCTGCTTTTATTAATCTATATAATAACTTATCTTTTCCAACTATTTGCTCTTGCCCAAAAAATTCTTCTAAAGAATTAGGTTTCATTCTATATGCTAATGGTTCCACTTATATATCACCTTTTATTTTTTACATTTTCTCATGCTAATTATATCATGTTAATTAAAATATGTAAAGAAAAAGCATACCCTAAATTTTAGGGTACACTTTAAAAATTTAATTACTGTTTAGCTCCGCAATGCTTACAATAAACATCCTTAGAAGCAATCTTTTTTCCACACTGTATACAAAAACGAACACTACAGCAATCGTCTTCTGGGTAATAATACTCTTCATCCGACAATTCATCTACTTGAAGTTCCTCAATTTCAGAAATTACAGCCTTTATTGCATCTGCATTATCTTTTATTACGTCAGGAAGTTTATCAAACTCCTCCCCTTTTGCAGATAAAATGTAATCAAATATTTCATCTTCGTAATCAGCCATATCTTCTAAGAGTTCTCTTATTTGCTTCCGTTTTTCAAGTTTTTCATTGATATCATTTGCAACTTCTGTAGCTTTATTCCAAGCCACCTCAGCAAAATTTCTTGCTTTTTTTAAAACATCCATTTGAGTAAGCCTCCTTAAATTAATAATTATAATTTAATAAAATAATACTAGATTATTTCGCTTAGTATTATACCACCGTTTCCGAAAAATGTCAACCTAAATCTTTAAACTTACGTCAAAAAGCATATCTGAATTTAGATATGCTTTTTTTAAATGTTTATTCCTGAGGAATTCCACACCTTGAACAATACCTAGCTTTAGAGCATAAATATTCTCCACAGTTTATGCAGTATTTTCCTTTGTCTTTTTCCTCATAATCATCTTTTTCATCTTCAACATAATTTTTTAACGTAATTGCTAAATCTCTTATCTGCTCAGGTAATGCAGCAATTTCATCTGAAGATAAATCAAGAATAGATACTATCAAACTATTCGCTACATCCAAAATATTATCTATCTCCCGAAATTTCTCGCTCCTTACGTTAAAAAACTCATCAAGAAACTCAGAAATACTTTCATTCTGCATCATTTTATTATCCTCCTTAAATATTAATTTTAAATTTAGATTTATATTAAATTGTAAAATAATTATACTACACATTACATAAAAAGTCAACATATTTTTATTTAAATTTTTCCATAATATTCTCTACTGTCAATCCATACAATTTATATAGTTCGTCTTTACTACCTGATTTTCCAAATTTATCTTCTATTCCTATCTTATATAGCCTTTTAGGATAATTTTCTGTTAATACATTAGATATAATGCTACCAATTCCACCAATTGTACTATGGTCCTCTATTGATACAAGTATATCTGTATCTTTAGCACATTTTATAACGTTTTCTTTATCTATTGGCTTTATACTATATATATCCACTACGCGTACATCTTTTCCTAATTTTTCAAGTTCCTCTTTAGCCTTTAAAGCAATTTCTAAAGTAGCACCTGTAGCAAATATAGTTCCATCTTTTCCATTACCAAATGTATTACTTCCGCCTAAATGAAACATTGCATTTTCATCATACACTGTTGCTGTTTCACATCTTCCAAGTCTAACATATTTTGGTCCTTCTTCTTTAAGACAAACATCAAGTATCTTTTTTGTGCTTATATCATCTGCAGGAGAAAATACCTTCATAGTTGGAATAACATTCATAAGCGCAATATCCTCTATGCATTGGTGAGTTGCTCCATCAGCCCCAACAGCTAGTCCTGAATGTGTTGCACATAAATTTATATTAACATGAGAGTACGCTGCTGTATTCCTTATTTGCTCATATGCACGTCCAGCCATAAACATAGCAAAAGTAGAAGCAAAAACTTTCTTCCCTTCCATTGCCATACCACAAGCTGTACCTACCATATCTTGTTCAGCTATACCTATATCAAAGTGTCTTTCAGGAAACTTTTCTTTAAATTTATTAGTACATGTAGCTTCTGCTAAATCTGCATCAAAAACAACTATATCACTATCTTTTTCTCCCTCTTCTACTAAAAATTCTCCATATGCTTTTCTTGTTGATTTCATATATTACCTCCCAAATCTTTTATTGCCTGTACGTACTCTTCATCTGTTAAGCTTTTACCATGCCATTTAGCTATTCCTTCCATAAAAGAAACACCTTTTCCTTTAATAGTATTTGCAATAATACAACTTGGCATATTAGCCTCTTTAGCATTACTAATACTGTCACAAATATCCTCTACATCGTGGCCATCTATTATTTGAGTATATATTCCAAAGCTCTCTATTTTTTTCTTTAAATCTCCATGAGGTTTAACCTCATCTACCTTACCATCAATTTGAAGATTATTTTTATCTATAAAAAATATTACATTTGAAAGTTTGTATTTATTCATTGTCATTAATGCTTCATAAAATTGTCCTTCTTCAATTTCACCATCACCAAGTAAACAATACACATATCCTTCTTCTTTTGATAATTTTTTAGCAAGTCCCATTCCATTTGCAATTGATAAACCTTGCCCTAAAGAACCACTAGAAGAATCTATTCCATTTATTTTATTTGTTGGATGTCCTTCTAAATAGCTATCTACTTTACGAAGAGTTTTTAAATCTTCATGAGAAATAAAGCCCTTACTTGAAAGTACTGCATAATATGCTGGAGCTGCATGTCCTTTAGAAAGAATGAATTTATCTATTCTTTTTCCGTTTTTATCAATATTTAAATTCATTATTTCATGATAAAGGCAAGTAAGTATTTCAACGCATGAAAGACTTCCACCCGGATGACCAGAACCTGCTTCTTTTATCATAGTAACTATATCTATCCTTAAATTTCTTGATATCTCCTCTAATCTATTTTTTTTATTATTTTCCATTTTCTCCCCCTAATTTTCATTTTATCAACCATTTATTTCTTTAAAGCCTTGACCTATAGCTTCATTTATATTTGTAATGTATATCAAAGCCTTTTTATCATTTCTTCTTATTATCCTCTTTAATTTTGCAATTTGTGATCTAGTTACAACACATGTGATCAAATCTACTTGTTCTTTTGAATGTGCTCCCATTCCTTTTATAACGGTTGCGCCTCTTTTTAAATCATATAAAATGTCATTTATAATATTCTCACTATTTTTAGATATAATTGTAACTTCTCTAGTATAATATACTCCTTCAAATAGTACGTCTATCATTTTAGTTGAAATATACATTGCTACTATTGAGTAAAGCCCTGCATTTACGTCCTTTAGTACAATTATAATAAGTGAAATTATTACCATTTCTATAACAAGCAATATTTGACTTATACTTTGAATAGATGTTAGGTTATATATTATTTGTGCTAAAAGGTCTGAGCCACCAGAGCTTGCGCCGGCCTTAAACGTTAATGAAAGGCCTATTCCTACTATTATTCCACCAAAAAGACATGAAGTAAATAAATCTGCATTAAATGAATCTACAATTCCTTTAAACTCAAAAACATCTATAAATACTGAAAGAAGAACCGTAGAAATTATAGTTTTGATACTAAATTTTAATCCAAGTTTTGTTATAGCTATAGCAAAGAGTGGAATATTTACCACTAAAATTGTAAC
Organism: uncultured Clostridia bacterium; assembly: GCA_934132895.1. Classification (GTDB taxonomy): domain Bacteria; phylum Bacillota; class Clostridia; order TANB77; family CAG-465; genus CAG-465. The sequence continues at coordinate 22,879 of CAKPAG010000007.1, read as the reverse complement.
TCCAAGCGGAATGTTAGTCAAATAGTACACTACTGTTGCTATACCACTGGCTCCACCAGTAGTCATCTTATGTGGAAGTAAAAACAAGTTAATTCCAACAGCTATAAAAAACGCACCTAGTGCTATATATATAACATCCAATATGAATTCGAGATATTTATTTTCTTTAATTTTTTCTTTCTCTTTTTTTATCTTTTCATTTATTTTTTCATTAAGCATATTATCCATAAAGCTTTAGATTCTCCTTATAGTTATTATGGATTATGAGTCGAAAAAATATTCTTAAACTTAAATTACTTCTTTTAGTATTTTAAGATAACTATCATCACTTTTATATTCTTTAAATTCTTTTTGTTTTAATTCTTTTATTTTTTCATCTATATCATCATCTTCTTTTAAATACAATATATATCCTTCTTTTTCAAGTTCTCTACATATTTCTACTTGATGATCATTTTTATGTTCTTTATACTTTTTGAGTCTTGGCATAACTAGAACTTTTTTACCCATATTTAAGGCTGAAAATATTGTTCCAACTCCACCATGACAAATAACAAAATCGGCTTCTTTTATATACTCGTTTAATTTTTTCTGTTCTATAAACCCAAGCATTTTTATTTTTTTACTATCAAACTTAGTAAAACCCGATTGAGCTATTATTTCTTCATTTTCCAATATTTTAGAATCTTCTATTTTTTTAAAGATCCTTGTAAATTGTTGCTTTTGCGTTCCTATTGCTACAAATACCACTTAAATCAACCTTCCTAAATACTTTGCTTTTTTATATTTTTTAGTTAAGTTTTCCCATTGAACAAAAAATTCATCTGCAAAAGGATATACATTTCTAGCTGTAACAGATAATGAATCTACCTTTGCTAAAGATTCAATATATACGATTTTAGCACCTCTTAGCTTAGCTATCATGCACATTATTCCACCAATTTGTGCCCCAGTTGATACAACAGTTTGAGGTCTAAATTTATTTACTATTTTTATACATTTTATAACGTTGGAAAAAAGCACTGCAATATATTTGAATATATTTTTGTTTGGCCCATATTTTAAAAATTCTGTGTTATATTTTTCTACTAAATTTTTAGTTAAATCAGTTTCTTCTGTTACAAGTAAATAATCATAATTTTTAAACAATTTATCTAACTTTAAAATTTCAGTAAGATGCCCTCCAGAGCTTGCTACAAATATTACTTTTTTCAAAATCTTATTCTCCTTTTACTTTTAAATCTATATTAAAATTTTCTTTAAAATATATTTTGTTTACTTTTTTTGGACCTACTACTAACGATATGTATCTTTTAGGAACTATAACTTCTAAAGCGTTAATACCTTGATATAACATTTCACTATTTAAAGTTTCTACAATCTTATTTCTTACAGCTCTTGCAAAAACATACTCTGCAAAATTATCACATACTGGCCCTACTATATTTTCATTTTTGCTACATATTTCATCTGTAGATTGAAGTCCTAATCTTATTACTTTTATATCAGTAGTATTTATTACTTTAAGTACTTCATAAGTCCTTTCTACTGCTTCATTAAACTCTAATGGAACATATTCGCCTCTTAAATACATATCATACAATTCGCTTGGTGATATGACATATACAGGGTAAATTCTTAATTCTTTTGGTGCTAGTTTTACTACTTCTTTTGCAGTAGCTATTTCAGTTTGAACACTACTTCCTGGTAATCCTATCATTATTTGATGTCCTAAATTAAATCCATACATTTTAACAAGGCGTGATGCTTTTATAACGTCAAGTTTAGTATGTCCTCTTTTTGATAGTTTAAGAATATTATCATCTAATGACTGAACTCCAAGTTCAATTGTTTTGACATTATATTTTTTTAATAAATTAAGTATTCTAGGTGATATATAATCGGGTCTTGTTGAAAGCCTTATACCGTCTACTTTCCCTTGAATAATATATTTATTTGCAACAGCTAAATATTCTTCTTGTAATTTAATATCAATTCCTGTAAAGCTTCCACCGAAAAAAGCAACTTCAATATATTTATTGCTATTTTTAAAATACTCTAAGTATCTTGAAATGATATCGTCCACTTCCTCTGGTAAAACTTCTTTTAAGCTTCCACTTATTTTTCTTTGATTACAAAAAACACACTCGTTATTGCATCCTTTATGTGGTATAAATATGGGTATAGTATATTGTTCTTTTTTGTTTTTTAAGTTCTTTAATTCTTCATCTAAATTTAAGTTGATTATTTTATTCATATTTTTTTATTGCCTCTTTAGCTGCCATTTGTTCTGCTTGCTTTTTATTTTTTCCTTTACCTTCACCTATTTTTTCAGAATTAAAATACAAATCAACAGTAAACTTCTTGTCATGCTCTGGTCCTTCTTCTTTTACTGTTACATATTTTATATCTACATTACCATTTCTTTGTAATATTTCTTGTAATTTTGTTTTGTAATCTGTATTTAAACTTCCTCCATTAAGTACTGTATTAATCTCCTTATCTAGTAATCTTAAGCAGGTTTTTCTTGCTATATCATAGCCTCCATCAATATATATTGCTCCAAGTACTGCTTCAAAAGCATCTGCAATTATAGCGTCCTTTTTCTTCCCATTAGTAGCTTTTTCACATTTTCCAAGGTACAAGTATTCTTCTGCTTTTAATCTTCTCATAGCCTGTGAAAGAGAAGCTTCACATACAATATCTGCTCTTTTTTTAGTCATATCTCCTTCTGATATTATAGGGGTATGGTTGTACAACAAGTCTGATATTATATGTTCTAAGATTGCATCTCCCAAATATTCTATTCTCTCGTTATATGAATCGCCATTTTCATGTCCTTCTTCATACGCATATGATTTATGAGTAAGGGCAAGTTTTAAAAGTGATATATCCTTAAATTTATATTTAAGCTTTGCTTCAAACAAAAGCAAATTGTTATGTTCATTTTGTTTTCTTTCCATTGTTTTCACCTATATATATTATATACAAATATGTACTAGTTTTCAAGTAAGTAAATAGAAAAAAATAGCTAGCTTACAAAAAAGCTAACCATTTTTGATAACTAGTTATTAGTTATTTTTATCAATATATTCTACTACATCACCTACAGATGTTATTTTCTCTGCTTCAGCTTCAGGTATTTCTATATCAAATTCTTCCTCTAATGCCATTATAAGCTCAACTATATCTAAAGAATCTGCACCTAAATCATCTATAAATGTTGTTTCCATAGTAATTGTATCTAAATCTTCTATCCCTAATTGTTCACCTATTACATCTTTAACTCTCTCTAAAATTGCCTCCATATTGCACCTCCTTGATATTAACTAACTCTATTATCTAATATTTACGTGCCATTGTCAAGAGTATTACTAATTTTTTTAAAAATTTTACTAAAAGTAAGTTAGAATTTAAAATTCCATGCTATAAATAGTATATTGCTTTTCTTTTATTTATATATATATTTTTTGGCTCCACTGACTATTTTATCTAAACTCAATTGACAAGTATACATAATTTTGATATAATATACTCACATTTTAACTTAACGCATAAACTAACTATTATATGCTTTGTTAATACGTGCTTTTGCACTATTATATATTAATTTTAAGGAGGTTTTGTATAATGCAAAACATTTTCAGTAATTTAACCACTTTTATTCCAATCGCTATAATACTTATAGCAGTAGTTGCAATCCTTGCTATAGGATATGTTAAGGCTCCACCAGACAAGGCTTTGATAATTTCTGGTCTTCGGAAAAGACCAAAAATATTGATTGCTAAAGCTGGCATTAAATTTCCTTTTTTAGAAAGAAAAGATGCTTTAATAATCAAACAAATAAGCGTTGACATCAAAACTAATGGTTACATTCCAACATTAGATTTTATTGGTGTTGATGTGGATGCAGTAGCTAAAATACGCGTAAAGACCGATGAATCAGGCATTCAACTTGCTATGAAGAATTTTCTTAATATGAGTGAACAGCAAATAGTTCAATCTCTTACAGATTCTCTTCAGGGTAATATGCGCGAAATCATAGGTACAATAAGTTTAAAAGAAATTTGCAATGATCGAAAAAGATTTGGTGATGAAGTTCAAGAAAAAGCTCAAAAAGATATGAATGCACTTGGTATTGAAATTATATCATGTAATATTCAAAGAGTTGAAGATGAGAATCAACTAATCAATGCCTTGGGTCAAGACAATATGTCTCAAATACAAAAAGATGCCTCTGTTGCTAAAGCACAAGCAGATAAAGAGGTAGCGATTGCTCAAGCAGAAACCAAACAAGCGGCTAATGAAGCTCAAGTTAAAGCCGAAACGGAAATTGCAGAAAGAAATAACGAACTGGCGATTAAAAAAGCTGAGCTTAAAAAGCAATCTGATATCAAACAAGCTGAAGCAGATGCTGCATATGAAATTCAAAAGCAAGAACAGAGAAAATCAATTGAAGTGACTGCTGCTAATGCTGATATTGCTAAACAGGAACGCGAAGTTGAATTAAAGCAAAAAGAAGCTCAAGTTAAAGAACAAGAACTTGCTGCATCTATAAAAAAGAAAGCTGACGCTGAAAGGTATGCTGCAGAGCAAAAAGCCCAAGTTGAACTTTATCAACGTCAAAAAGATGCAGAAGCTAGACGTTATGAAGAGGAACAAAGTGCAGAAGCTTTAAGGAAAACTGCAGAGGCTAAAAAATATGCTTCAGAACAGGAAGCTGAAGGTATAAGATTAGTTGGTGAAGCTGAAGCAGCTGCTATTAGAGCTAAAGCTATAGCTGAGGCTGAAGGTATAGATAAAAAGGCTGAAGCAATGAGAAAAATGGGAGAAGCTTCAATTATTGAAATGATTTGTACAGCATATCCTCAAATCGCTGAAGCTGTTGCTAAGCCGTTGCAAAATGTAGATTCAATCGTTATGTATGGCGAAGGTAATTCAACTAAAATGGTAAAAGACGTTGTAAATACCACATCGCAAATAATGGAATCAATAAAAACCGCAACCGGTATTGATCCTCAAGCCTTACTCTCAGGTTTCCTTGGAGGAAAGATCAATACTGAATCTGATACTAAAACATCTCAAACTAACGGTTCTTCAAATCATGAAACGGAATCTAAAATTGATAATTCCACGGAAGATAAAGTTGAAGAGATCAATAGCGGCAACTCAGACATTTCCGATAATGACTATTCAACAGGATGGAATATTGACGATTAAACTTACCCCCCACACTAGAAAATTCTAGTGTGGGGTATACTTTTTCTTAACATACATTCATTATATATCATAATGCATCTCAAATTCTAAAATATATTTCTGTTCTTCTCCTTTTTCTAGTTCTCCGCTTATTAGTGCTTGTCCACTAAAAGCTTCTTTTGGAGTATATTCCTTAATAACAGTTCCATTTTTATCTTTAATCCTGATTTTTAAATACTTTTGTACATTATTATTTATATTATTATTTTCACCATTAATGCAAAGCGTAAACTTTGAATATAAAGTCCCAGTATTTTTTATTATTACTTCTTTTGATATCACTTTATTCCATTTTAAATTTTCTTCTTTCCATTCTTTTATGTTTCCATCTAATTCTATTTTTAAATTTCCTGATTGTATTACTTTTCTGTAATTAATGCTACTTTTTTTCTTTTCTACATCAATATTATAATATGTTAATTTTAAATCCTTTAATGTTACACTGTCTGTAAACCAGGCAACATCAGTTCCAGTTCTAGTATAACCTACATTTAAAATACTATATTCACTTGTCAAATCATCCACTTTAGCCTCTTCTTTTTGAGCTTGTGTTGCTGCTAAAGTAATATCAAAGTTATATTCAAAATCTTCAATATATGGCAATGAATATTTATTATCTAAATCTGAAAGTAATATTTCAGAATTAATTTCTTTAACAAATACCCCTCGTATAATTTTTTCGTTACCATCTTCGTATGTTAATTCTCCATACTCTTGCAAGGCCTCTTTAATTTCATCATAACTTAGATTTCTATTTTTTTCTATTCCTTTTGTCAAAAGATCTACGATTATTTTTTCCTTGATTGATTCTTTAGAATATGATGTGGATGCTTTTTTAGCATTTGGAATTATATCTGTTTTACTTATAGTTAAAAGAGCTGCCACAGATAAAATTACTATAATTACAATAGAAATAATTAGAACAATTAAGGAAATTCCAGTTTTGATTTTGTTTTCAATTTTCATTATATCACCTACACAACAATTATATAATTGTGCAAAAAATATATCAATATTTTAAAGATAATAACATTATAACAAAGTTACATAATTTTTGCTTTAAAAAACAGGTGATATTTTGATTAACACCTGTTTACACTAATATATTTCCGTTTTCATCTGCTTTTTGACATGCTGCTATTATAAACTCAATAAATGCAACGATAACTGGTATGTATGTCCAACAGAATAATAAATACACTACCCCCTCTCCTATTTTTCCAGAGTAAAACTTATGACCACCAATTCCTCCCAAGAAGAATGCTAATAATAAATAAACTACTTTGTTTACAACTTTTTTACCATTTGTCTTCGAATTTTTGTCTTGGGTTGATACATTACTATTTGAATTATTTATATTAATGTTAATTCCTGAAGATTGATTTAAATTATCTATTTTTTTCTCTTCTTCTTTCTTTGTTACTATACAACTAGTTTCATCTTCAAATACTTCAACTATATCCCCAATTTTAGGTTCAAAGCTTATATCTTCTTTTCTAACTTCTTTTATGCCACCATCATCAGTTCCAATTTTTATAACATCATTCTTAATACTTATAATTTTACTCATTTTAACTCCTCCTAAACTTATGTTAAATGATATACTTTTTATACTACTATTATACTATAACTAATTTTTGCTTACAATATTTTAACAGTATTTTCGTTATAACAAAGTTACATAATTTAGTTTTAAAAAACAGGTGCTAATTTAATTAACACCTGTTTAGAATATACTATATAGTTAGTATATATTATTCAATTATGTTAGAAACAGAACCTGCTCCTACTGTTCTACCACCTTCACGAATAGCGAATTTTAATCCTTTTTCAATTGCTATTGGAGTGATAAGTTTTATTTTCATAGTTACGTTATCACCTGGCATTACCATTTCTTTTTCTTTTGGTAATTCGATTACACCTGTAACGTCTGTAGTTCTGAAATAGAATTGTGGTCTATATCCTTGGAAGAATGGAGTATGTCTTCCACCTTCTTCTTTAGTTAGGATATATACTTCAGCTTCAAATTCAGTATGTGGGTGAATTGAACCTGGTTTAGAGATAACTTGACCTCTTTCGATTTCAGTTCTTTGAATTCCTCTTAATAGAAGACCTGCATTATCACCAGCTTCAGCTGATTCTAGTGATTTTCTGAACATTTCGATACCAGTTACTACTGTTTTCTTCTTTTCGTCAGAAAGACCAACGATTTCAACTTCTTCACCAACTTTTAGAGTTCCTCTTTCAATTCTTCCTGTTGCAACTGTACCTCTACCTGTGATAGTGAATACATCTTCAACTGGCATTAAGAAAGGTTTATCTGTATCTCTTTCTGGAGTTGGGATATATGAATCGATTGTATCTAATAATTCTTTGATACAAGCATATTCTGGAGCATTAGGATCTGTTGAAGTTGATTCTAATACTTTAAGTGCAGAACCTTTGATAATTGGAGTTGTATCTCCAGGGAAATCATATTTGTTTAATAGATCTCTTATATCCATTTCTACTAATTCTAATAATTCTGGATCGTCAACCATGTCACATTTGTTCATAAATACAACAATGTATTTAACACCAACTTGGCTAGCAAGAAGAATGTGTTCTCTTGTTTGTGGCATTGGACCATCAGCAGCAGAAACAACAAGGATAGCTCCATCCATTTGTGCAGCACCTGTGATCATGTTTTTAACATAGTCAGCATGTCCTGGGCAGTCAACGTGAGCATAGTGTCTGTTAGCTGTTTCATATTCAACGTGAGCAGTAGAGATAGTGATACCTCTTTGTCTTTCTTCTGGAGCACCATCGATTTGATCGTATGCTTTGAATTCTGCTCCACCAGTTAAGCTACAGTATTTAGTTATTGCAGCTGTTAAAGTTGTTTTACCATGGTCAACGTGACCAATAGTACCAATATTAGCGTGTGGTTTGTTTCTTTCAAACTTAGCTTTTGCCATTTTTATTTCCTCCCTTTAATCATCTAAATGCTTTTAAAGCATTATTTGTAATATATTTTACTACAAAACATAAAGTTTTGCAATATATTTACCTTAAATTTACATTTTTTGTAAATATTAATCTTCTTTTTTAGCTCTTTGAGAAACTATTGTTTCAAGAACTGATTTAGGAACTTCTTCATAGTGTGAAGGTTCCATAGCGTAAACTCCTCTTCCTTGTGTTTTAGATCTTAAATCTGTTGCATATCCAAACATTTCAGAAAGTGGAATAAATGAATGTATAGTTGTAGTACCTTGTACTGTATCCATACCTTCCATTCTACCACGTCTTGAGTTAACATCTCCAATAACATCTCCCATGTATTCTTCTGGAACTGTTATATCTACTTTCATTATTGGTTCAAGTAGAACTGCTCCACCTTGTCTACAAGCTTCTTTAAATGCCATAGAACCTGCAACATGGAACGCCATTTCAGATGAGTCAACATCGTGGTAAGAACCATCAACAAGAGCAACTTTAACGTCTACTACTGGATATCCAGCAAGTATACCAGCTTTCATTGCATCTTGAACACCTTCATCAGTTGGTTTAACGTATTCTTTAGGAACAACACCACCAACGATTCTAGATTCAAATTCGTAACCTTTTCCAGCTTCATTAGGTTCAACTTCAAGCCATACATGACCATATTGACCTCTACCACCAGATTGTCTTATGAATTTACCTTCTACTCTAACTGGTTTTTTAATTGTTTCTTTATAAGCAACTTGTGGTTTACCAACATTTGCTTCAACTTTAAATTCTCTTTTCATTCTATCAACGATAATGTCTAAGTGTAATTCACCCATACCAGCGATGATAGTTTGACCAGTTTCTTGGTTTGTATATGTTTTAAATGATGGATCTTCTTCAGCTAATTTTTGTAAAGCAATAGCCATTTTTTCTTGGTCTGCTTTAGTTTTTGGTTCGATAGATATATCTATAACTGGTTCTGGGAATTCGATTGATTCAAGTATTATTGGTGCACTTTCATCACAAATTGTATCTCCAGTTACAACGTCTTTTAAACCAACAGCACAAGCTATATCTCCAGCATAAACTTTATCTATATCTTGTCTGTTATTAGCATGCATTTGAATTAATCTTCCGATTCTTTCTTTTTTACCTTTATTTGCATTTAAAACATATGAACCACTTTCTAGTGTACCTGAGTAAACTCTAAAGAAAGTAAGTTTACCAACATATGGATCAGTCATTATTTTGAAAGCTAATGCTGCGAATGGTTGATCATCTGCAGATATTCTTTCTTCTTCTGTTCCATCTTCTAGAACACCTTTAATATGTGGTATATCTGTTGGAGCTGGCATATAATCAACAATGTTATCAAGTAATTCTTGAACACCTTTGTTTTTATATGAACTTCCACAAGTTACAGGAACCATAGTACCTGCAATAGTAGATTTTCTTATAGCAGCTTTCATTTCTTCTATAGTTAATTCTTCTCCACCAAGATATTTTTCCATTAATGCATCATCTTGTTCTGCTATATGTTCCATAAGATCAGTTCTATACTTTTCAGCAAGTTCTTTCATATCTTCTGGAATTTCTTCTTCTCTAACATCTTTTCCAAGATCATCATAATGAACAAACGCTTTCATTTTAAGTAAATCAACGATACCTTTAAATGTATCTTCTTTACCTATTGGAAGAGCAATTGGAACTGCATTTGCTTGTAATCTTTCTCTTAATTGTTTTACACAATTAAAGAAATCAGCACCTGTAATATCCATTTTATTAACATATACCATTCTTGGTACATTATATTTATTTGCTTGTCTCCAAACTGTTTCAGATTGAGGTTGAACCCCACCTTTTGCACAAAGAACTGTAACAGATCCGTCTAGAACTCTTAGAGATCTTTCAACTTCAATTGTAAAGTCAACGTGTCCTGGAGTATCAATAATGTTAATTCTATTATTTTTCCAGAAACATGTAGTTGCAGCTGAAGTTATTGTTATACCTCTTTCTTGTTCTTGAGACATCCAGTCCATTGTAGCGCCACCGTCATGAACTTCTCCTATTTTATGAGTTTTACCTGTATAAAATAGTATTCTTTCGGTAGTAGTTGTTTTACCAGCATCTATGTGAGCCATGATACCGATATTTCTAGTCCTCTCAAGAGGATATTCTCTTCCTGCCATTTTATTTTTTTCCTCCTTCCTAAATATTTATTACCATCTATAATGTGCAAACGCTCTGTTTGCTTCAGCCATTTTATGAGTGTCTTCTTTCTTTTTGAAAGCTCCACCTTGACCATTAATTGCATCCATTATTTCACCTGCAAGTTTTTCTTCCATGCTATGTTCATTTCTTTTTCTAGCATATTCAACTAACCATCTAATAGCAAGTGATTGTTTTCTATCTGCTCTAATTTCCATTGGAACTTGGTATGTAGCACCACCAACACGTCTAGCTTTTACTTCTAGAGCTGGTGTAACATTTTCAAGTGCTTGTTGGAATGCATCTAAAGCTTCTCTTCCAGTTTTTTCAGCAACTATATTGAAAGCTCCATAAACAATTTTTTGAGCAGTTACTTTTTTACCATCCCACATAACTTTGTTTATAAGTTTTGTTACAACTTTAGAGTTATATAATGGATCTGGCATAACTTCTCTTTTTGCAATATGTCCTTTTCTTGCCACTTTTCTTCCCTCCTTAATTTTGATTTTGAACTTAAATAAGTTCGTAAGGTACTCAAAAACTTTTCATTTTTGTAAGGGCTTGTAAATCTATAATAAACTTCAAGCGCCTAACCTAAAAATTATTTTTTCTTTGCTCTTTTTGCACCGTATTTTGATTTTGCTTGCATACGATCAGCAACACCAGCTGTATCAAGTACGCCTCTTACAATGTGGTAACGTACACCTGGAAGATCTTTTACTCTTCCTCCACGAATTAATACAACACTATGTTCTTGTAGGTTGTGACCAATTCCTGGAATATATGCTGTTACTTCCATTGTGTTAGATAATTTTACTCTGGCAACTTTTCTTAGAGCAGAGTTTGGTTTTTTAGGTGTTTGAGTTTTAACAACTGTACAAACTCCTCTTTTTTGTGGAGAAGATTGATTAGTAGCTTTCTTTTTTCTAGAGTTATATCCTCTTTGTAAAGCTGGTGATTTAGATTTTGTAACTTTATCTTCTCTACCTTTTCTAACTAATTGGCTAAATGTAGGCACTTCAAGCTCACCCCTTTCTTTTTTAACCATACCTAAAAAGGTACTCTTATATTATACATAAATTTAGCTTAAAAGTCAATATTTTTCTATATTTTTTGTATATATAATTTACATTTTTCGTTAATTGTTTTTACTAAATAGTATAGTTTTTATTTACACAACACATAATAATCTAAATTATATCATATATGCAACATATTATGTTTTATTAAGCTATATTTGAGATATTTGAAGCTGTTACTTTTGAATAGACCAAATGATATAATTTAGTTGTATCTCAGGTGGTGGTCATTAATGGAAGATTTTAAAATTTATACCGGAAAAAGAATAAAAGAAAATAGAGAGGCAAAACATTTTACGCAAGAATATATGGCTAAAGAATTGGATATTGCACCTAATCATTATGGTAGAATAGAAAGAGGCGAAAACGCTTGCACACTTTCTAATTTAATTCAAATATGCAATATATTACAAGTTATGCCTAATGATATTTTAGGTAGCTTAATTATCACTAAAGACGAAGATCTTGCAAAAGAAGTTCAAAAATTAAATTTAGAAGATAAAGAAGCTGTTTCCAAATACGTAAAGTATTTAATATCAAAATATTAATTTTCATATATCTTTTTACGAAAACCGAAGATAGTTCATTCTATCTTCGGTTCCTCTTTTTTTATAACTATTTATTCTTTACAAGTACAAATGAATCCATTAAAGAATAATATACTATTTTGTTATTTGATATATATTCGTTATATCTATTTCTACTTAAGAAATCAACTACTTTTTCTGGTACACTTGATATATTTGGTGTTCCAAATTCAGCAATCAAACTATCTGTGTTTTTATCAAGTATCTGTTTTAGTTTAATATTAAAATTATCTGCTACAGTAATATTTTTACCGGTATAAGCAAAATAATTATACTTAGTTTCTTTAGCTTCTGGTATATCTTCTTTATTATCTATAACATGTGTTTTTTCAATTTGTGAAGTTGTTACATTTAAATAAGTGTGTAATACTATTGACTTATCTATTTCTTTTATAGATTTATTTGAAGTTAAATCTACATGGTACCAACCATCATCTAAATTCACCAAATTCCAAGCGTGAGATTCCTTTTCAAGACTTCCAAGTACTATTATGTTTTGTATATTTTTTCTATCTAACAAAACTTGTAAAGCTTTAGCAAAGCCGTCACAAACTGCTTCTTTTTTTACTAGCGCTCCATAAATAGTGTGGCATTCTTGTGGTACACTATTTAAATCGCTATATTCATAATATGTTAAATCTTTTCCTAAAGTATCATGAAGTTCAATTTCAGCATCTACACCACTTTTATCTTTTACTCCATCTAAATATGTATTCATCTCATTTTTTATTTCTGCTATTTTATTTTCTAAATCATTATGACCAGATACAGTATACTTTAAAGCAAGTTCTGTGTAATCGTTAAATAATGTATGTTTTGTTGAAACTGTGTATTCGTTTTCTACATAAAAGACTTCTGGGTGATCTAAGAAAAACGCCTCCATACTCTTTTCAACATCTTTCATAGTTGTATCATTATCTATTATAGTATAATCTTGTAATACAAAACTAGTTTTTAAGTTTTTTATGCCATTTGCTATTGATGTATATATTTTTTTGTTTTCATCACTTAATTTTGAATAAAAGTAAGTATTATTTGAAATCCCTAATTCGTTTATAACGAAATTTTCGTTATATTCTTCAATCTCTTCAACAAATAAACTATCATAAAATTTAGCAAATTGCGTTTTAACGCTTGGTACATTTAATAAAATCAAAAATGTTACCAAAACGACTAAAAAAATTATTAAAAATGTTATTCCCTTTTTCATACTCTCTCCTTGACTATAATATATATTCTATTTTATTATATTTAAGAAAAAAAGACAACAAAAAAGGAGAATTTTTAACAAATCTTCTCCTTTTTCATTAGATTATATTATATCATCATCTTTTAATATTGCATTTTCTGCAGAAAGATGTTCTATATCTTCCATTTGATATTTACTTAATGATTCTTTAGTATCAACTTCCATACCAGCATAATCAACTATTCCAGTTCCTGCAGGTATTAGTCTACCAATTATAACATTCTCTTTTAGTCCTTGTAACTTATCAACTTTACCTTTAACAGCTGCATCTGTAAGAACTCTTGCTGTTTCTTGGAATGAAGCTGCTGACAAGAATGAGTCAGTAAGAAGTGCAACTTTAGTTATTCCTAAAAGTGTCTTTTTACCTTTAGCCGGTTTTTTACCTGCTTCTATACATTTTTTGTTTTCCTCATTAAAGTCTGTCATATCAACAGTTGTTCCTAATATTAAATTAGTGTCTCCTGCATCCTCAATTAATATTTTTCTTAACATTTGACGAGCAACTATTTCTATATGTTTATCATTGATATGAACACCTTGTGTTCTATATACTTTTTGAACTTCTTCAATTAAGTAATTTTCTACAGCAACAGAGCCTTTAATACGAACAATATCATGTGGATCAAGAGATCCTTCTGTTATTCTATCTCCAGCTTCAATTCTGTCACCTTCATTTACAACAAGTCTCATACCATAATCTATAACATATTTTTCTACTTCTTTTTCGTTTTTAGTTACAGTAACTTCTTTGTTATTACCATGTTCACCAATTGAAACGACACCATCTATTTCACTTACTAAAGCAACGCCCTTTGGTTTTCTTGCTTCAAATAATTCTTCAACCCTAGGTAGACCTTGAGTTATATCAGAACCTGCTACACCACCACTGTGGATAGTTCTCATTGTAAGCTGTGTACCTGGTTCACCTATTGATTGAGCTGCAATAATACCTATTGCTTCTCCTTTTGTTATTGGTTCTCCTGTTGCCAAGTTTTTACCATAACATTTTGCACATACGCCTCTAACAGATTCGCAAGTAAGTGCAGATCTTATTTTAACTTTTTCTATTCCCATTGATACAATTTTATCTGCTATATCTGCAGTTATGTATGTATTTCTTGTAAATACTACATTTTCTTTATCATCAAGAATATCTTCAGCTAAATATCTTCCTTCAATTCTTTCATATAGTTTTTCAACTGGTTCTCCACTTTCCATAATAGCAGAAACTTCAAAACCATGTTCTGTACCACAATCGTCTTCCATAACAATAACATCTTGGTTAACATCAACAAGTCTACGAGTTAAATATCCAGAATCGGCTGTTCTTAAAGCTGTATCAGCAAGTCCTTTTCTTGCACCGTGCGATGCAATAAAGAATTCAAGAACGTCTAGTCCTTCTTTAAAGTTAGACTTGATAGGAAGCTCTATTGTTTGCCCCATTGTATTTGCCATAAGTCCTCTCATACCAGCAAGCTGTCTTATCTGAGTTGGGTTACCTCTGGCACCTGTATATGCCATCATTTGAATTGGGTTTCTTTTATTTGGGTTATTCATGATCTCTGCTTGAATTTTATCTGTAGCATCAGACCATATTTTAATTATTTCATTATATCTTTCATCATTAGATATAAGTCCACGTTTATAATTCTTGATTACTTTTTCAGCTTCTTGGTTTGCTTCTTCAAGAATTACTGGTTTATTTTCTGGTATTTCAATATCAGATACTGATACTGTTACTGCTGCTTGAGTAGAATATTTATATCCATTAGATTTTATATCATCAAGAACTACAGATGTTTTAGTAATTCCATGTTTAGATATACATCTATCAATTATAATTCCAAGTTCTTTTTTCTTGACTGGGAAATCTATTTCAAGTTTAAGTAAGTTTTCCTTTTTAGTTCTATCAACGAAACCTATATCTTGAGGTATATAACTGTTAAATATAAGTCTACCTGGTGTTGCATCGATTATTCCAGTTATCTTCTCACCATCTATTTCCTTTGTAACTCTTACTTTTATAGGAGTATGCATTCCAATTACTTTTTCATCATAAGCCATCATTGCTTCATCTACATCAGAGAATACTCTTACTTTATCACTTCCTGCTTCATCGTCAAACTCTGCTGTTAAGTAATATGAACCAAGTATCATATCTTGTGATGGAACAGTTACTGGTTTACCATCTTGTAATTTTAATAAGTTGTTTGAAGCAAGCATTAATATTTTTGCTTCAGCAACTGCTTCTGGTGAAAGTGGTACATGAACTGCCATTTGGTCACCATCGAAGTCAGCATTAAACGCTGTACAAACAAGTGGATGAAGTTTAATTGCTCTACCTTCAACAAGTACAGGCTCAAATGCTTGAATTCCAAGTCTATGAAGTGTTGGTGCACGGTTTAGCATTACTGGTCTATCTTTTATAACTTCTTCTAGTACATCCCATACTTCAACTGCTGTTCTTTCTACCATTCTTTTAGCATTTTTTATATTAAACGCTAGTCCTCTTTTTACAAGTTCTTTCATAACAAATGGTTTGAATAATTCAAGTGCCATTTCTCTTGGAAGACCACATTGATATATTTTTAAATCTGGTCCTACTACGATAACAGAACGACCTGAATAGTCAACCCTTTTACCTAGTAAGTTTTGTCTAAATCTACCTTGTTTTCCTTTTAACATATCTGATAGAGATTTTAAAGCTCTACCACCTGCACCAGTAATAGGTCTACCACGTCTACCATTATCTATTAAAGCATCTACTGCTTCTTGTAGCATTCTCTTTTCATTTCTTACAATGATATCTGGTGCTTCTAATTCAAGTAATCTTTTTAATCTGTTATTTCTATTAATAACTCTTCTATATAAATCATTTAAGTCAGAAGTTGCAAATCTTCCTCCATCAAGTTGAACCATTGGTCTTAACTCTGGAGGTATTACAGGTAATACCTCTAGAATCATCCATTCAGGTCTGTTTCCTGATTCGATAAACGCATCAACAGTTTCAAGTCTCTTTAAAAGTTTAGCTCTTTTTGCGCCTGTTGCTTTTTGTAAATCTTTCATTAAACTTTTTTGTAGTTTTATAAGGTCTACTTTAGCAAGTAATTCTCTTACTGCTTCAGCTCCCATTCCAACTCTTATACTTCCTGGTCCATATTTTTCAATTGCTTCTCTATACTCTTTTTCATTTAAAATATCACATTCTTTAAGTGCAGTATCTTTAGCATCTAAAACAATGTATGATGCAAAGTATAACACTTTTTCTAATGCTTTTGGTGAAATATCAAGTATAAGTCCCATTCTTCCAGGAATTCCTTTAAAGAACCATATATGAGATACAGGGCATGCAAGTTCAATATGTCCTAATCTTTCACGTCTTACTTTTTTCTTTGTAACTTCAACTCCACATCTATCACATATTATTCCTTTATATCTAACTTTTTTGTACTTTCCACAATAACATTCCCAATCTTTGGTAGGTCCAAAAATCTTTTCGCAGAAAAGTCCATCTCTTTCTGGTTTTAATGTTCTATAGTTAATAGTTTCAGGTTTTTTTACTTCTCCTTTTGACCATTCTCTAATCTTTTCTGGAGATGCAAGTCCAATACTTAATCTATCAAACTTTTCTAAATCTTGCATTTTATTATTTCCCCCTTATACTTATTCTTCACTATCAATTGTTTCATCAAATTCGTTATCTAATAAATCATCTTGGTCATCTTCTATGCTATCACCATTTTCATCTTCAAGTGACATTCCAACAAAATCATTTTCTGTTACAGTCATGTCTACATCGTCATCTAAATTAGGTTCTACTCCATCTGTATCATCTTCAATAGATTCTCTTAATTCTAGTTTTTCATCTTCGCGATACATTTTAAGATCCAATCCCAAACTTTGTAATTCTTTTGTAAGTACTCTAAATGATTCAGGTATTCCTGGTGTTGGTATACTTTCACCTTTAACAATAGCTTCATATGTTTTAAGTCTTCCAACTGTATCATCAGATTTTACAGTAAGCATTTCTTGTAATGTATAAGATGCACCATATGCTTCAAGAGCCCAAACTTCCATTTCACCAAATCTTTGTCCACCAAATTGTGCTTTACCACCAAGAGGTTGTTGAGTAACCAAAGAGTAAGGTCCAATAGAACGAGCATGTATTTTATCTTCAACCATATGATATAGTTTAAGCATATACATATATCCAACTGTAACTTCTGCATCAAGTAATTCACCTGTTCTACCATCGTGAATTGGGAATTTACCAGTAGGATTTAATCCTTTGCTTTCAAATAAAGCTTTAATATCTGACTCTTTTGCTCCATCAAATACTGGAGTTGATATCTTCCATCCAAGTTGTTTTGCAATATATCCAAGATGTACTTCTAATACTTGACCAACGTTCATACGTGAAGGTATACCTAGTGGGTTAAGTACGATTTGAAGTGGTGTACCATCTGGTAGGTATGGCATATCTTCTCTTGGTAATATACGAGAAATAACACCTTTATTACCATGACGTCCAGAAATCTTATCACCAACAGAGATTTTTCTTTTTTGAGCTATGTATATTCTTACAACTTTGTTTACACCAGCTGCAAGTTCATCTGAAGTTTCTCTTGTGTAAATTTTAACATCTACAACAGTACCAGCTTCACCATGTGGAACTCTTAAAGAAGTATCTCTTACTTCTCTAGATTTTTCACCAAAGATAGCTCTTAATAATTTTTCTTCTGCTGTAAGTTCAGTTTCTCCTTTTGGAGTAACTTTACCAACTAAGATATCTCCTGGTCTTACTTCAGCGCCTATACGAATTATACCATTTTCATCTAAGTCTTTAAGTGCATCATCACCAACATTTGGTACTTCTCTTGTTATTTCTTCAGGTCCAAGTTTTGTATCTCTTGATTCACAATCATAATCTTCTATATGAATTGTAGTAAGTACATCATCTCTTACTAAATCTTCTGAAATAAGGATCGCATCTTCGTAGTTATAGCCTTCCCAAGTCATGAAACCTACAAGAATATTTTTACCAAGTGCAAGTTCTCCTTTATCTGTTGATGGTCCATCAGCTATTACATCACCTTTTTTAACCTTTTCACCTTTTAAAACTATTGGTTTTTGGTTAATACAAGTTCCTTGGTTAGATCTTTGATATTTGATTAGATGATATTCATCTTTTCCTTTTTTAGTATCAATTATAATTTTGTTTGCACTAACGTATGATACTACACCATCATTCTTAGCTAATATAACTATACCGGAATCAACTGCTGCTTTGTATTCTATACCAGTTCCAACAATTGGACTATCTGTTTTTAATAGAGGTACTGCTTGACGTTGCATGTTTGATCCCATAAGAGCACGTTTAGCATCATCATTTTCAAGGAATGGTATCATTGCTGTTGCAACAGATACAAGTTGTCTTGGAGATACATCCATCAAGTCAACTTTTTCTCTTTCTATTTCAACGATCTCATCTTGATGTCTAATTTTTACTCTTTTATTTACAAATTTATTATCTTTATCTAGAGGTTCATTTGCTTGAGCAACAATATATTTATCTTCTTCATCTGCTGTTATATAAACAACTTCATCAGTTACAACACCTGTTTCTTTATTAATAACTCTATATGGTGTTTCGATAAATCCATATCTATTTATTTTAGCAAATGTTGAAAGTGAAGATATAAGTCCAATGTTTGGTCCTTCAGGAGATTCTATTGGACAAAGTCTTCCGTAATGTGTATGATGAACATCACGAACTTCAAATCCTGCTCTTTCACGTGTTAAACCACCAGGTCCTAATGCTGATATTCTTCTTTTATGTGTAAGTTCAGCAAGTGGATTAATTTGATCCATAAATTGAGAAAGTTGTGAACTACCAAAGAATTCTCTTAACGCACCAACTACTGGTTTTATATTAATTAAAGTTTGTGGAGTTGCAACATCTAAATCTTGTGTAGCCATTCTTTCACGAACTACTCTTTCTAAACGTGCAAGACCTATTCTAAATTGGTTTTGTAACAATTCACCAACACATCTAACACGTCTATTTCCTAAATGGTCAATATCGTCAGTTTCACCTAAACCAAATCTAAAGTTTACAAAATAGTTAATTGAAGCCATTATATCATCTAATGTAGCGCATTTTTTAACTAATTTTTCTCTATTTAATTTTATTTTCTTTCTTAATTCTTTTTCTTCTACATCATCACCTAAAGAATCTAATAATTCTTTTAATGCAGGGAAATATACTTCTTCTTTTATAACATCTTTGTCGATATCAATTCCTAAATATTTAGAAATATCTACTGTATTATTACCAATAATTTTTACTTTTTTACCATCGATGTCAATATATACAACATTTATACCACTATTTTTAATTTCATATGCTTTTTCTTTAGTGATTTTTTCACCAGCATTTACTAAAACTTCACCTGTTTCAGTATTTACAACATCTTCAGCAGCAATATGTCCTATTGTTCTTTCAGCAATACTTAATTTTTTATTGTATTTGTATCTACCTACTCTAGCTAAGTCATATCTTCTTGGTTCAAATAAAAGTCCAAAAAGTAAACTTTTTGCAGCATCTACATGCAATGGTTCACCAGGTCTAATTTTTTTGTAAATTTCAAGTAATGCGTCATCTTGAGTTTTAGCAGTATCTTTATACATAACACTGTTAATTAAATCATCTTCAAATAAACTCATTATTTGATCATCAGTTTCAACGCCTAAAGCTCTGATTAAAGTTGTTAGAGGAACTTTTCTAGTTCTATCAACTCTTGCATATAACATATCTTGAGCATCTGATTCATACTCAAGCCAAGTTCCACGAATTGGCATAACTGTAGCATTATATAATAATTTACCAGTTTTGTCCCTTTCAGAAGCATAGTAAACCCCTGGAGAACGAACAAGTTGTGAAATTATAACTCTTTCAGCTCCATTTATTAAGAATGTACCATTATCAGTCATTACAGGTAAATCACCTAAGAAAATTTCTTGTTCTTTTATTTCACCTGTTTCACGATTGATAAGACGAACTTGAACTTGTAATCTAGAAGAATAACTTGTGTTTCTTTCTTTAGCTTCTTCAATTGTATATTTTGTTTCTTCTTCTAAATGGTAATCTACAAATTCTAAAAATAGATTACCTGAAAAGTCAGTTATTGGAGATGCATCTGCTAATACATCCTTTAATCCTGATTTTAAGAACCATTCATATGATTGTTTTTGAATATCAATCAAATCAGGCATATCAATTACTTCTTTGATATGTGAGAAACTCATTCTTTTTGCTTTTCCATTTTTAATTTCATGAATCATTTTTATACCCCCAAATAAACAAACTTAAAAAGACAACAAAAAGCCAAACTAGTTTACATAAACTAATTTGCTTTTATATTTCTATTAACTTTTAACTAAAAATAAACTCGAATTTTTTCAACTATTTCAACCATCCTTTAATATCATAGTTTACATAGTAATACCTCTTAAGAAACAATGTTTTAAATATTATACCATATGTTTTTTGTTTCGTCAATACACAAAGTTTATTTTTTTAAATTTTTATACCAAATTATTAATATTAAATTTAAAGGGATAAACTCTCCATTATAAGGTTAAGTAAATTTTCGTCATTTTCTTTTTCTAAAGAAATACATTCACTTGCCTTTTCGCTAATTGCACCTAAAGGATATCCTTTATCATAATCTTTTATAACATTACTATGAAATATCCTTTCTGTTGGAAACACCATGCATCTTATATCTTCTTCGTTTAATGCTATAGCCATACATTTATTAAATCTTCCTCTTAGAATACCGTTTTCACCATACTTTTTTACCATAGAAATATAGTGTTCTATTACTTCTTCATCAGTAGCTCTTTTTTCTCCTTCTATTCTTCTTACATGAGTACCTGGTTGAAGATTTTCTGGTACGTTATCAAGTTCTAAGCCATCATCTATTGCTATAGTAGGAATTTTAGCTATTTTGTAATACTCTCTTGCCTTCATAATAGCATTTTCTTTCGAATTATTTCCTGTTTCTTCTACATCCACCTCAATATTTAAATCATCTAAACCAATTATTTCTAAATTACATTTTTTTAATTTTTCATTATACATTTTCTTTTTAGCTTCATTATGAGTAGCAAACAAAACTTTCATTTTTCTTTCCCTCCATTTTTTCATATATTACCACATTTTTGTTATTATTTCAACTTATCTTGTGTCATTTTTACCTTGAAATAATAATATATTTGTGGTAACATATATATTGTTTAAGAGGTGAATTAATTTGTCTACAAAATTATACATTAATAAAGAAAATTTACTAAATAATATAAAATATATAAAATCAAAACTATCTAAAGAAACTAAAATAATAGCAATGGTAAAAGCAAATGCCTATGGTGCACGGCATGAACATAATAGCAAATTTCTTGGAGAAAAATGGAATATCAAATTTTGGAGTGGCCTTAGTATCTGAAGGTGTTAACTTAAGAAAATCTGGAATTAAATCTGACATTTTAGTTACTTCACAATTTTTAAGATGTGACTTTAAAGATATAATCGAAAACAATCTTACTTTATCTGCTTCAAATGTTAAAATGCTAGAAGAACTAAATGATTATGCTAAAGAACATAATACTACTGTAAAAGTGCATATAAAAATAGATAGTGGAATGGGAAGATTGGGCTTTGATGAAACAAATATTTATCCTGCTATAAAACATATAAATGAAGACTTAAATAATATACTTATCGATGGAATTTACACTCATCTTTCTTCAGCTGACACAAATAAAGAGTATACTGTGTTTCAATTAAATAGATTTGATAAAATAGTTAAGGAACTAATAAGTTTAGGCTTTAAATTTAATGCTATACATGTTTTAAACAGTGCGGGAATTTTGAAATATTCAAAATTTCAGTATACGCATGTTAGAACTGGTATACTAATGTATGGATATATGCCAGATACATCTATTAAAGTGCCAGAAATAAAGTCATGTTTAACATTAAAAGCTCCAATTCTTAGAATTCACAATATAGAAAAAGATTCTAAAATAAGTTACGGAGGAACATATACTGCTACTCCTGGCAAAAAAATTGCAACCATTGCAATCGGATATGCAGATGGACTTTCACGAACTTGCTCTAATAAATATCATGTATATGTTGGTAACAACAAATGTAAAATTGTTGGGAATATATGCATGGATATGTGTATGATAGATATAACTAATATTGAACAGGACTTAAATATTGGAGATGAGGTAACTATATTTAAATCTGAAGAGGATATAGATGAAATAGCCAAAATAAATAATACAATAAATTATGAAATAATCTCTAGATTAAATGAAAGAATTGAACGAATATTAATTTAAAAACAATATATAAAAGAGTAACGATATTTAAAAATAAAGAGCATGTAGAAAAATTTGTGTAAACTAAGAGTAGTAAAAAAAACCTTTCTATGATAAAATAAAAATAATCATAG
>CAKPAG010000006.1 GCA_934132895.1 uncultured Clostridia bacterium | reverse complement strand
ATATTATTTTTAATATAGCATCTATTTAAATATCATAGAAAGTTTATTCTAGTTTACACAAACTATCCGATATGCTCCTAAAAATCTCATCTACTATTTTTTCTCTAATTTTTTTCTTTCATATTTAAGTAATTGTTCATATAATTTTTCTTCTCTTTCAGATATATTTTGAGGTAAGTCAATATGAACTTTTAAAAATAAACTACCACGTTTTCCTTCTTCTGATATGTATCCTTTTTCTGAGATAGTTACAATATCACTATCATGTAAATGTTTTGGAAGAGAAACTATAACTTTTTCACCAAGCACTTGGATTGGATAATTTCCTCCAACAGCAGCAAGAGCAGGTGATATAGTGATATCCTTAGTTAAATCAGTGCCTTTAAGTTTGAACTCTTTATCTTCAAGTAGTTTTACATGTATAATTAAATCACCATTTTTTCCACCATTTTTTCCAGGGTTACCAAGTGCAGCTAGACGTATCTTATCTCCACTTTTTATACCTATAGGTACATTTACAGAATAAGTTCTCATTCCTGCTTTATGTGTTTTTAAAGCGATTTTTTTCTCAACTCCAAGTAAACCTTCTTCCAAAGTAACGTCTAAATGAGTTATAATATCCTTTCCTTTTTCTTGTTTTTGTTTAGGTTTCTTTTCTTCAGGTGCATTGTTTATATCACCAAAGTTTTGCGCTTCATCTTTTTTGAAGCCTAATATTGTTGTAAGTAAATCATTTATAACATTAACACCAGATTTGAATTCATATTTTACATTTGATAAACTCATATTATCATCAATTATTCCAAAGCCTAATCTATATGTTTGTCTATCATATTTTCTTCGTTTTTCTTCGTCTGTTAATATATCATAAGCTTCATTAATGTCTTTAAACACTTTTTCAGCATCGGGTTCTTTACTTGTATCAGGATGATATTTTTTTGCTAGTTTCCTAAAAGATAACCTTATTTCTTCTTTTGAACTTTTCCTATTTACACCTAAAATCTCATAGTAATTTTTATATTTCATATATTGCTCCTTTTTTTACTTCTCTGTTTCTACATTATATCACATTTTACACGTTTTTCAATAATTTTGCCTTGCTTTTTTTAAATTTTTACTGTATAATGAAGTAGTGATAAATTGGAGGTATAAATATGGACTTAAATGATGAAAACTTTTTAGAGGCACAAAAAATAGTACCTGTAAAAATAGAAGAGGAAATGAAAAAATCATATATAGATTATGCGATGAGTGTAATTGTTTCCCGTGCACTTCCAGATGTAAGAGATGGCATGAAACCAGTACATAGAAGAATACTTTATGTTATGCATGAATTATCTTTATGGCCTGAAAAGCCATTCAGAAAATCTGCTAGTATCGTCGGTGACGTTATGGGAAATTATCACCCTCATGGTGATGCAGCAATATACGATGCGTTAGTACGTTTATCACAGGATTTTTCATTAAGATATCCACTAGTTAATGGTCACGGAAATTTTGGATCAATCGATAATGATCCACCAGCCGCAATGAGATATACTGAAGCTAAGCTTCAAAAAATCGCACTTGAAATGCTTACTGACTTAGATAAAGAAACAGTAGATTTTGTACCAAACTATGATGATAGATTAAAAGAACCATCAGTATTACCTGCAAAACTTCCAAATCTTTTGATTAATGGAGCCTATGGTATAGCTGTTGGTATGGCATGTAATATTCCAACCCATAATATAACTGAGGTAATAAACGGAACAATTGCCGAACTTGAAAACCCTGATATAACTAATGAAGAACTTATGGCATATATTAAAGGACCAGATTTCCCAACTGCGGGTATAATAGTTGGAAAAGAGGGAATAAAAAATGCATATACTACTGGACGTGGTAAGGTATGTGTAAGAGCTAAAGCTGAAATAGAAGAAGATAATAGAGGAAGATACAGAATAATAGTTACAGAGATTCCTTATCAAGTTAATAAAGCAGCTTTAGTAGAAAATATTGCTAAACTTGTACAATTAAAAACAATTGAAGGAATATCAGATTTAAGAGATGAATCAGATAGAGAAGGTTTAAGAATAGTTATAGAATTAAAAAGAGATGCTAACCCAAATGTTGTTCTTAACCTATTATATAAACATACTCAACTTCAAACAACACAGAGTATGTTAATGCTTGCTTTAGTTGATGGACAACCTAAAGTATTAAAGCTAAATGAAATATTAAGTGAATATATAAAACATAGAGAAAATGTTGTTATAAGAAGAACAAAATTTGATTTAGCAAAAGCTGAAGCTAGACTTCATATTTTAGAAGGGTTAAGAATTGCTATTGATAATATTGATGAAGTTATAAGAATTATACGTGAGTCATATGATGATGCACAAGAGAAACTTATGATGACATTTGGACTTTCTGAAATTCAAGCTAATTCAATTCTAGAAATGAGACTTAGAACATTACAAGGTTTACAAAGAGAAAAGATAGAAAATGAATATAACTCTTTAGTAGAACTTATAGCTCATTTGAAAGAAATTCTTGGAAGTGAACAATTAGTAAAAGATATAATTAAAGAAGAATTGCTAGAAATGAAAGAAAAATATGGCGATGAAAGAAGAACAAAAATAACACATGGTGAAAGTGATATTGATATTGAAAGTCTTATTAAAGAGGAAACAAATGTAGTAACACTTACACATTTTGGATATATCAAGAGAATTGCAGCAGATGTTTATCGTTCACAAAAACGTGGAGGTAAAGGACTTACAGCAATGAATACTCGTGAAGATGATTTCGTTGAGCATTTATTTGTAACTTCAACACATGATTACATGATGTTCTTTACAACTACAGGTAGAGCTTTCAGATTAAAAGCTTATGAAATACCTGAGGCAAGTAGAACTGCTAAAGGAACAGCTATAGTTAATTTACTTCAACTTGCACAAGGTGAAAAGATAGCCGCAGTTATTCCAGTAAAAGACTATAACGCAGATCAGTATGTATTGATGGCTACAAGAAATGGCCTTATAAAGAAAACTAAACTTGCTGAATACGGTAATATACGTAAAACTGGAATTCAAGGTATTACATTAAAAGAAGATGATGAGTTAATTGATGTAAGACTTACAGATGGAAGCACTAGTATAGTTATGGTTACAGCGAAAGGTCTTTCAATAAGATTTGATGAAGAGGAAGTAAGAGCTGTTGGACGTACTTCAATGGGAGTTAAAGGAATAAACCTTGGAAAAGACGATAAAGTAATTGGTATGGAACCAATAGAAAATGAAAAGGATTATATACTAGCTATTACAGAAAACGGTTTTGGTAAGAGAACTGAAGTTGAAGAATATAGACAACAAGCAAGAGCTGGAAAAGGAATTCTAACATACAAAACTACTGCTAAAACAGGTCATATTATTGGAATTAAAATTGTAAATAATGATGATGATGTTATGCTTATAACAGATACTGGTGTAATAATTAGACTTAATGTAAGAGACATATCAATACTTGGAAGAAATACACAAGGTGTAACTCTTATGAGAACATCAGATGGCGGAAAAGTTATTAATGTAGCAAAAATAATTTCTGAAGAAGAAGTTGCAAAACAAGCTTCAGAAGAAAGTAATAAATAAAAATATATAATAAAAGACAAAGAAACACTGAACCTTTGTCTTTTATGTTATCTTTTTCCTTTTAGATTAAAAAGTACTTTAAAATTATTGACAAGTAAAAAAAATAGTTGTATAATAAATGTAATTTGATATTAAAACCTATGATAAAGCAAAGTAGTTAAAGGTTATACATTTTAGAGAATACAAACCATTGGCTGTAAGTTTGTTAATGTATCTTTGATGAAATTTCACTTTGGAGGTCTTTTTCTTAAAGGAAAAAATAAGAATAATCTAAGTAGGAAAAAGCAGGTAAGCCTGTGATAGCTGTAGTTGAGAGCAGTTAATTTAAAATTAACTGAATTTAGGTGGTAACGCGGAAAACTCATTTCGTCCTAATTAAGGGATAGATTTGAGTTTTTTTGTATGTATTTTTAGGTGTTTAGGAGGAATTAATATGTTAGAAAAAATTAATAGCTTAAAAGAAGAAGCTAAAAGAAAAATTTTAGAAGTCAAAACAAGTGAAGATATTGAAGCTCTAAGAATAGAATATCTTGGAAAAAAAGGAAAAGTGATAGAAATACTTAAGAATCTGAAATTAGTTGAACAATCAAAAAGAAAAGAGATTGCTTCAAGTGCAAATAGTTTAAGACAAAAAATAGAGGAAGAAGTTGAAATTAAAAAACAAGAATTAAAACAAAAAGAATATGAAGATAAAATAAAAAAAGCGAAAAAAATTGATTTAACTGTTCCTTCGGATTTGAATATTGGTTCACTTCATCCGATTACTGTAGTACAAAAAGAACTTGAAGAGATTTTTGAAAGTATGGGCTTTACAGTTGAGGATGGAAATGAAGTTGAAACTGAATATAACAATTTTGAAGCAGTAAATGTTCCAAAGCATCACCCTGCACGTGATATGCAAGATACATTTTGGCTTGAAAATGGAGAACTTTTAAAAACTCAAACATCAGCAGCTCAAAACAAAATAATGAAAAAATATGGAACTCCTTTAAAGGCTATTTTTCCTGGAAGATGTTTTAGAAATGAGGAATTAGATGCATCTCATGAAAACACATTTTTCCAAATGGAAGGAATGATGATTGATAAAGATGTATCAATTGCAAACTTAATTTATTTTATGAAAACATTACTTTCAGAGATATTTAAAAAAGATGTAGAGGTAAGACTTAGACCTGGATTTTTCCCATTTGTTGAACCTGGATTTGAACTAGATATAAAATGTTTGTATTGTGGTGGAGAAGGATGTAAGGTATGTAAACACGGAGGTTGGATAGAACTTTGTCCATGTGGTATGATACATCCAAATGTACTTAAAATGGGAGGAATAGATCCTGAAGAGTACTCTGGTTTTGCATTTGGACTTGGACTTTCACGTCTTGCAATGATGAAATATGGAATTAATGATTTAAGAGTTTTAAATTCATGTGATTTAAGAAGTTTAAAACAGATTGATATTAAGTAATAAAAATAATAAAGAAAGATAAGGAGGAAATGAAATGTATATTTCAACAAATTGGATAAGAGACTTTGTTAATTTAGATGGAATAGATATAAAAAAGGTAATAAATAATTTTACACTTTCTACTGCTGAAGTTGAGGGAATAATTGAGTATGGAAAAAATATAAAAGATATAGTTGTTGCAAAAATTGTAAGTGTGGAGAATGTGGAAAATTCTAAGAAATTACATGCTCTTGTGGTAGATACAGGAAATGAAAAGGTAAACTGTATTTGTGGAGCACCTAATGTAAAAGAAGGGATAAAAGTAGCATTTGCCAAAGAAGGAAGTTCGGTTCAAGGAATAAAAATAGAAAAAACAACTATTGCTGGACATGAAAGTTGTGGTATGTGCTTGTCAGAAAAAGAGTTAGGAATTAGTGATGATCACTCAGGAATTATTGTATTTGATGATGATACAAAAGTAGGAACTGATGTAAAAGAAATAATACCAGTTGATGATATAATATTTGAAGTAGATAACAAATCATTAACTAATAGACCTGATTTATGGGGACATTATGGTATTGCAAGAGAAATTGCAGCTATAACAAAAAGAGAATTAAAACCACTTGAAGTAGAAGATTTAGAAAAATATAAAGATCTAGAAAAATTGAATATAAATATTGAAGCAAAAGATTTGTGCTTTAGGTATAGTGCATTAACTATAGAAAACGTTACTAAAAAACAAGCTTCATATAAAATGAAAACAAGACTATATTATTGTGGTTTAAGGTCAAAAAGTTTACTAGTAGATATGACAAATTACATTATGCTAGAACTTGGTCAACCTATGCATGCATTTGACAAGGAGTTTATAAAAGCAATAAATGTTAAAACTTTAGATAAAGAAGAAGAATTTATAACTTTAGATGATGTAAAAAGAACGCTTCCAAAAGATACTATGATGATATGTAATGAAAATACACCTGTAGCAATAGCTGGTGTTATGGGAGGACAGAATACAGAAATAACAGATAGCACAACATCACTTTTCTTGGAATCAGCAAACTTTGATGCAGTAAAGGTAAGAAAAACAGCAAGTGCACTTGCTCTAAGAACAGATGCTTCTGCAAGATATGAAAAAACTTTAGATCCTTCTCTTACAAAAATAGCAGTTGAACGTTTTGTAAAAGTATTAAAGGATGAAGATAGTAAAATAAAAGTAACATCTAGATTTAGCGATGAATATGTTAAAAAATATCCAGAAATTACTATTGATATTTCAAGGGAATATATTAATAAAAAAATAGGTGTCGAGTTAAGTTTAGAAGAAATAATAGATACATTAAAAGCTTTAGAGTTTAAAGTAGAAAGAAAAGATAATGAAAGTATTCATATAACAGTACCATCATTTAGAGCTACTAAAGATGTATCAGGAAAAGCAGATATAATTGAAGAAATATCAAGAATTTATGGATATGATAATATTGTTCCTCAAACTAAACTATGTGAAGTAGTTCCTGTAAGAGAAGATAAATCTAGAAAACTAGAATACTCTGCAAAAGAGATATTAGCACTAAAATATGGAATGTCAGAGATACATAGTTATGTATGGTATAATACTAAGGAAAATGCTGAACTTGGAATTGAAACTCATGATAACTTAAAAATTGTTAATGGACTAAATAGACAAGATAGTGTTTTAAGATATAATATGGGACCTACAATACTTTGTGGCATAGAAAAAAATATAAAAAACTACGATGAAATAGGAATATTTGAGATAGGTAGAACTTTTGAATATAATTTTGATGGTAAGGATTGTGTTGAACATAAAATCCTTGGAATAGGAATTTCAAGTGTTAAAAGTTCAGAAGAAGAATTACTATTTAAACTTAAATCAATGATTGATAGTATAACAAAAGTAAATAAAAATATAACGCTAGATTATGTAGAAAATAATGTAGTAGATTATAACTTCGTACATCCTGTTAATTCTTTTGTTTTAAAAAATGTTGCTGAAAATATTGGATACGTTACAGTGGTAAACCCTATTGTAAAAGACAAAATAAATAAAAAAGCAAATATAGTTTTAGCAGAAATAGATATGGATAAATTGTCTCAAATAGAAGAGGAAAAAGTAATATATAAAGAAATAAGTAGATATCAAGCGGTTGATTTTGATCTTTCTATAACTGTAGATAAGAATACTAAATATTTTGATATTGAAAATGTCATATTAAATGCTAATTTAAAATATTTACAAGAATATAGCTTAGTAGATATCTATGAAGATGAAATAAAATTAAAGAATAAGAAAAATGTAACAATTAAATTTAAGTTAGCTTCTTATGATAGTACCCTTACTAAGGAAGAAATCGACTCAGAAAGAGATAAGTTAATAACAGTGTTAAAGAATAATAATATGATTGTTGCAGTTTAATGTATATTAAAAGTAACTTAAGTAGCCTGTTTTATGGCTACTAAGTTACTTTTTAAAATTTTACTAAAATAAAGCTTTTTCATTATTTCGTTTGTTATATTTTTCTTCTAATTCCTTATTTTTTTCTTTCATATTTTCGGCTTTTTCATTCATAGATTTTGCTTTTCTTTCTAGAAAATTAATTGCACTTTCTCTTCCCTTAGCCTTTGTATTTACTCCAAAGTCGTAAGCAGCCTCGATTGCTTGGTAAGTCTTTCCGCTAAGATAATCTCTTGCTTGAGATATGCCCTCTTTTGAATCTTGTATTTTAGCATTAGCGAAATCATATATATTTTCCGCTTTTTCCATAGCAAAGTCTTTAGCCTGCGAAACTTTTCCTAAAGTAAAATCTTTAGCTTGAGAGACTTCTTCTTTAGCATCTTGAACTTTATCACTTACAAAATCACGTGTATCTCTAGTTTTTTCTACTACTTTTTCTTTAACATCTTTAAACATTTCTTTTCCTTTAGACATTATTTCACTAAATCTTGATTTTGATTTTTCTTTCATAGCTTCTGCTTTTTCTGGTACAGAATCAGCAAATTTTTTTACATTATTTTTCATTGGAATTAAAGTATTTTTTTGAAATTTTTGCGCTTTGTTTATATTTTTTAAAATAGATTTAGATAAAAATCCCTTTATTTTATCAAAGACTTTGTTGTTTTCTACTTTAGCTAATGCTTGTTTTTTATTTTCTAAAGATTCTTCACAAGCATCTTTAAAGTTATACTCTAAGTCTTCTGCCAAATCTTCCATTTCTTCAATTTGCTTTTTACATTCTTTATATTCTTTCATATTTTTCTTTAAATTTTCTGTGTATGGATTTGGCATATGACTATATTTTTCTTCTTCTCTATAAATAGCAAGTTTTAATTCATCACATTTATTTAGTAATTCTTTTGATTTTTCATAATCACCATTTTGAATAGCAATTATTGCATCATTTTCATACTTAGCTTTTTCAGCTTCTATAGGAGCAAGTTTTTCATTTAGCTTTTCTTCATTTAATTCTATATGTTCTTTTCTTTTATCTTGTAGTATAGAAAAATCTGCTAGTAATTCGTCTTTTTTGGCGTAAAGCTCAGTAAGTTTTAATGTGTTTTCTCTAGAAGTTTTTTCATAAGCTCCTTTTAAAGCACCAATTGCTAGTTCATATTCAGTTAATATTTTATTTACTTCATTTCTTGTGTCTTCATATTTATTACTGTTATCTTCTAAGTTTATTTTAGCATTTTTAGCAGCTGAATATATTCCATCCTTACATTTTGTTATAGCTTCTATAGCATTTTCTTTTGACTTTGAACGTGTATATGCAATTTTAGCTTTACCTAAATCTATTACAGCTTTTTTTAATTCTCCTATTAATTCTGATATTTTTTGTTCTTTTTCATTAGATGCTTGAGTAACAAATCTATTCATTTTTATTCACCTCTTCTTGTGAGTAATTACCAGCTAAAATTTCAGCTTGTTTTTCAAGTTTTTCATAGTTCTTTTCCATTTTTAATATAAGAGATTTTAGTTCTTCAGAATTCATTTTATCTAAGTTATACATTTTTCCTTCAAATATAACTGTGCCTAACTCATCGTTCATATATGTCACCTCATATATCTAGAATAGCATATATTAAAAAAATATTCAATAGATTTTGTTCTAAATTTATGATGTTGATATAAATTAAATAAATATGGTGGACATAAATCAATGCTAGTTATTTACATAGGTTATAAAATATGGTATAATTATTGCGTTGAATATAAGGAGAAAAAAATGAAAAAAGTAGAATTATTAGCCCCAGCGGGGAGCTTAGAAAAAGCTAAAATTGCATTTATGTATGGAGCAGATGCAGTATATGCTGGTACATCAAAATTATCATTGAGAACAAGAGCAGAGATGAATTCCGACACATTAGAAGATACAATAAAATATGCACATAGCATTAATAAAAAAGTATATGTTGCATTGAACATATATGCTCAAGACGAAGATTATGAAGAAATAGAGCGTGAAATAAAAAGGCTAGATAAAATAGGAGCAGATGCAATCATTGCAAGTGATGTAGGTGTTATATCGAAGATAAAAGAAATAGCGCCTGATATGGAGATACACATAAGTACACAAGCAAATACTGTAAGTTTAGAGGCTGCTAAATTTTGGCAAAGTTATGGCGCTAAAAGAGTAATACTTGCACGTGAATTAAGTAAAGACAGAATAAAATATATAATGGAAAATAAACCTAAAGATTTAGAAGTAGAAATGTTTATACATGGCGCAATTTGTTTTGCATATTCTGGACGTTGTTATTTAAGCAAATACTTAAATGGAAGATGTGCAAATCTTGGAGATTGTGCACAAAGTTGCAGATGGCAGTATAACATTTATGCAAGTGAAGTAAATAATCCAGATAGTGTTGTAAACTTAGATTTTGATGAAAAAGGTACATATATTTTTTCGTCAAAAGATATGTGCCTTATAAAAGAAATACCAACTATTTTAGATATGGGAGTAGATAGTTTAAAAATTGAAGGAAGACTTAAAACTGACTATTATTTAGCAACTGTAGTTAGAACATATAGACAAGCAATAGATGATTATTACGCTTTAAAAGAAAAGGGAAAAGGAAACGAATATGACTATAATAAATATTTGCCTGAACTACTTAAGGTAAAAACTAGGGGACTATCTGAATTCTATTTTTCAGATTCTAAAAATCAAGATATACATGATTTTGATGGTAAGAGTGACAATTTAGATTATGAATATGGAGCTAAAGTTATATCGCATGAAAAAGATAATATATATGTTGTAGAAATAAAAAATAAATTAAGTATAGATGATAAAATGGAAGTTTTAGATCCAAACAGTATTGATGAGAAACCTTTTGAGATTACTAGACTTTATGATATAAAAAAAGGTGAAGCTATAGATACAATAAATCCAGGAATAAAGGGACAACAAGTAAAAATATTTATCCCATATGATAACTTAAAACCAAATACTGTAATAAGAAGAAAAAAATAGAGAAAAGAGAGTTAAAATATGAATGATGAAATTTATCAAAGAACTGAGATTTTATTAGGAAAAGAAAATGTAGAAAAATTAAAAGATAAACACGTTTTAATATGCGGGATAGGTGGAGTAGGTTCATTTGCATTAGAAGCATTAGCAAGAATTGGAGTAGGAAATATTACCATTGTAGATAAAGACACAGTAGATATTACTAATCTAAATAGGCAAATTATAGCTACTTTAGATACCGTTGGAAAGAAAAAGGTAGAAGTTGCACAAAAAAGAATAAATAATATAAACGAAAAAATAGTAGTTGATGCAATATATGAAAATATAACCAAAGATAATATTGAAGCTATTTTTGATATGGTAAATTATGATTATGTACTTGATTGTGTAGATAATATAGAAGCAAAAATAGCTATAATTTTAGAAGCAAATAAAAGAAATATAAAATGTATATCTTCAATGGGAATGGCAAATAAATTAGATCCACTTAAAATAGAAGTAACTGATATATATAAAACAAACACTTGCCCTTTGGCTAAAAAAATAAGAAAAATATTAAAAGCAGAAGGAATAAAAAAACAAAAAGTGGTATATTCAACTGAATTACCAAAGAAAAAGACAGAAGAAGAAAAGAAGATATATCAAAATACATTAGGAAGTGTTTCGTTTGTACCATCTGTTGGTGGCCTTATAATGGCTTCTGAAGTAGTAAAAGATAGTATAAAATAAGGAGTTTTTTTATTGAAAACAATAAGAGAATTATTAAATAAAAAAATCGGAATAAATTTAAATTATGAATGTGAAAATGTTGTAGGTGATAATGAAAGATTTGATTCTAGAGATTTCACTGAAGAGGAAGTAGCGTTTTTAGAACGAATTGATGTGACGCCTGTTTCTTTCAAAAAGATATATGAGTATTATAATGGGGATATTCTAAGAGTTATAAATAGAAATCCTTATATGAAAATATATGCTATTATGTATTCAAATTCTGATTTAATAACTTATGATGAGAATAAAATTAATGAAAGTTTTCTTTCTTTATTTAATGATGGCGCAAAGCTTGAGCCAAGAAATAAAATCGTTTTAAAAACATTTCTTGAACTTATAGATACCTATGAAATTAATGAGCTTTTGAATAATAGAGAAAATATTCATAAAGAGCTAAAAAATGGAATTTTTGATATTATAAAGAATAATAAAAAAGCATTAATTAAAAATGATAGGGAAAAGATAAATAAATTAGAGTGGGAAAAACAGGATGTAGAAAATTGGTATAATTTACCATTGCTAAAGAGTAGGTTAGAATATATAGCAAGTTCTAATAATAAGGCGGATATTAATTCAGATAGTAAGGAACTTCTTAAGTATATTGAATATATAGAGGATGTTGGTATTCCAGAAAAAAATAAATTGAATGATATAAATAAAAAAGCTAAAGTAACTCAAAGTGAGTTTATTACTAAATTGATGAAAAATATATATAAAAATTATGAAATGTTAAACAGGAGAGATATTATATATAAGCTTTATGATCCACAAAAAGTAGAAAATAAATTTGATAAAGAAGAAAATATGTCTGGTATGCTTCTTCATTTTTATAGATTAGAAGATATAGAAGCTTTAAAAAATTGCTTTACAAATTTAATTATAAATAGAGAACTATATAAAGAGGGAAAGGATATAATTCAAGGAAGAAAAGAAAGTTTTAAATCTCGTTTAGGACTAGAAAAAAAGTATAAAAATTTTATATTAAATGAAAATATAGATGAATGTGTAGATCCCTTATTACCAAGTAAAAGTTTTGAAATAAAAAATGAAGATAAAAATAATAACCTTGGATATAGATTAGATACTTTACAGGTAGGTTCCAAGCAGCTTGCAACTACATTATATAAAAATGGTGATATAGACAAAAGAAGACATTTTTGTTTTGCTGTTGGATTTAAAAATATATCTCCAGAAAATATTATTTTAACTAAATCTGAAAATGCGGATTCAAATTTAGGAGAAGAAAACATTCCATATAAAAATAAATTTGAAGAATTGTCTATGACATATGGAGAGATTATGAATTCAACTGAAAAAAGAAAAGAAATTTTATTAAAAAGAAAAGATTTAAAAGCAGATTATTTGTTTTGTTGGTATGATCCTAATAAAATAGATTATTCTACAAAGAAAAGAATAAAAGAGGAAATTGAAAGAGCAAAAGAAAAAGGAATAAAAATAGTAGAACAAAAAACTAAAGAGCCTGAACTAGAAAAATAAATTTTATTAGCTTGTACAAGAAATTTATTGTGAATTAGATTATAATATATATTATTTTCTGTTGTAAAGTTGGAACTTTTTAGGTATATACCGTATGACTTTTAGATAAAATTATGTTTTAAATATGTTAAATATTTAATAAAAAAAGAGGTTATTTCCCTCTTTTTTTATTGCTATAACTCTTTTATTTTTATTCCAATTAATTTTATAAATTCTAAAGCTTGTTCAGAACTTAGTATAACTCCTTTTAAATCCTCTTGATATACAGTTATATTATTTAGTAGATTGCTACTTAAATCTATATTTTTTAAGCAAGTTTTAGAAAAATTACAAAAACTTAAATTGTTATTTTCTAAATAAACATTTCTTAAGTTTGAGTTTGAAATTGAAGCGTTAGTAATATTAGAAGTTTCAAATATTGTATTAGAAAAATTACACATGTCAAAATAGCTATTTTGCATATTACATTCTTCAAATGTAATATTTTCAAAGTAAGAATATGAAAAATCACTTCCTAATAATTTACAATTTTTAAAACTTACTCTTTTAAAGGTAGATTTAGTGAAATTTATATTAGATAAATCGCAATTTTCAAAAATAACGTCAACAAAATATGAATTGATTATTTTTGATGATATAAATTTTGTATCTTTAAATATGCAGGTGTTTATTTCTATATCTTCTAAATCAATATTATTAAACTTTTTCTTTTCAATTAATTTAGAAATAACAAGATCTTCATTTAAAAATATATTTTCTAAATCATATTCGTTAAGTTTGTCTTTTAACACGTTTGGCTTTATTATCATTGTTTTTCTCCTTTTTTCTTCTAATAAGTAGTATATATTTAAAATAAATTAAAGTCAATTAATTTTAAAACAAATAAATTTATTTTCTTTAAATAATTGAATAATATTTTTCTTCATGCTAAAATATATTTATAATATACAAATATAAATGGAGGTTGAATATGAAAGATTTACCTGAAAAAATAGAAATAGATAAATTGGTAAAAAAAGCCCATGAGGCTGAACAAGAATATTTAAAACTAGACCAAGAGCAAATTAATGAAATAGTAAAACAGATGTCTATAGCTGCAATCGAAGCACACATGAAACTAGCAAAAATGGCAGTAGAAGAAACAAAACGTGGAGTATATGAAGATAAGATAACTAAAAATATTTTTGCATCTGAATATGTATATCATAGTATTAAATATGATAAAACAGTTGGCGTTATAGAATCAAATGAATTAGAAGATTATGAAATAGTTGCTGAACCTGTGGGAATAATTGCGGGAGTTACTCCTGTAACCAATCCTACTTCTACTACAATATATAAATCACTTTTAGCTGTAAAAACTAAAAACCCTATAATATTTGGATTTCATCCATCTGCACAAAAATGTAGTAGTGAAGCTGCAAGAATTATTAGAGATGCGGCAATAAAGTCTGGAGCACCTGAAGGTTGTATACAATGGATTGAGCATCCTTCTTTACTTGCAACAAATGAACTTATGAATCATAAAGATGTAAAATTAATACTTGCAACTGGTGGATCTGGCATGGTTAAAGCAGCGTATTCATGTGGTAAACCAGCTTTAGGGGTAGGACCTGGAAATGTTCCTTGTTATATTGAAAAAACAGCTAAACTTAAGACTTCAGTTACAGATTTAGTAATGTCTAAAACATTTGATAATGGAATGATATGCGCATCTGAACAATCAGTGCTAGTTGATAAAGAAATATCAAAAGAATTTGAAAAATTAATGAAAGGAGTAGGTTGCTATTTCTTAACTGAAAAGGAGAAAGAAAAGTTACAGTCTTATGTTATTGTAGAAGATAAAGGTATGCTAAAAATTAATCCTGATATAGTAGGAAAGAGTGCGTATGATATAGCAAAAGAAGCAGGAATTGATGTAAATAAAGATACCAAAATTTTAATAGCTAAGTTAAAAAGTGTAGGAGATAAGGAGCCACTTTCAAAGGAAAAATTAAGTCCGATACTTGCATATTACATTGTAAAAGATGAAGATGAAGCTTTAAAAATCGCAGATGAACTTTTAGTTTATGGAGGACTTGGGCATTCAGCTGTAATTCATAGTGAAAGTAAAGAAGCAATTAGTAGATTTGAAGAAAAAATGAGAGCTGGAAGAATAATAGTGAATTCACCTTCAACTCATGGAGCAATAGGAGATAT
Source organism: uncultured Clostridia bacterium (assembly GCA_934132895.1). Taxonomy (GTDB): domain Bacteria; phylum Bacillota; class Clostridia; order TANB77; family CAG-465; genus CAG-465. The sequence continues at coordinate 75,486 of CAKPAG010000006.1, read as the reverse complement.
ATATAACACAAACTTGCCAGCATTAACACTTGGCTGTGGTACTTTTGGAGGTAATTCAACAACAGCAAACGTATCTACTTCAAATTTAATTAATTTAAAAAGGGTAGCAAAAAGGAGAGTTAATATGCAATGGTTTAAAGTTCCAAGTAAAATATTTTTTGAAAAAGGTTCGATAGGATATTTAGAAGTAATGCGTGATATTTCAAGAGTATTTATAGTATGTGATCCTACTATGGTGAAACTTGGATATGTAGATAAAATTCTGTATTATTTAAGAAAAAGGAAGAATAAAGTACATTCTGAAATTTTTTCTGATGTTGAACCTGACCCATCGTTTGATACAATAAATAAAGGCGTAAAAATGATGAATAGTTTTAAACCTGATTGTATTATAGCATTAGGTGGAGGAAGTGCTATTGATGCTGCAAAAGGAATGTGGCTTTTATATGAACAGCCAGATGTAGATCTTTCAGCTTTAAAAGAAAAGTTTATGGATATACGAAAAAGAATATATAAAATTGAGCAACTTGGTGAAAAGGCAAAACTTGTGGCTATTCCAACTACAAGTGGAACAGGTTCTGAAACTACTTCATTTGCTGTAATCTCAGATAAAGTAAATAACATGAAGTATCCGCTTGCCGATTATGCGTTGCTACCTACAATTGCAATTGTAGATCCTGAGCTTGTATATTCTTTGCCAAAAAGAACAATTGCAGATACAGGAATGGATGTATTAACACATGGAATTGAGGCCTATGTGTCAAATATGGCTTCAGACTATACTGATGCTTTAGCAATAAAAGCAATAGAGCTTGTTTTCAAGTATTTAGAAAGATCATATAAAGATCCTAATGATAAGGAGGCAAAAGAAAAAATGCATAATGCAAGTACTATAGCAGGAATGGCTTTCTCAAATGCTTTCTTAGGCATAAACCATAGTTTAGCACACAAAATTGGTGGAGAATACCATGTTCCTCATGGAAGAGCAAACGCTATTTTACTTCCATTTGTTATAGAGTATAATGCTAAAATGCCAAGCAAATTTGTTTCTTTCCCTAAATACGAAACTTTTGTGGCAGATGAAAAATATGCAGATATTGCAAGAAGATTAGGATTAAAAGCTGATACTAAAGAGGAAGGTGTGAAATCTTTAATAAAGGCAATAAAAGACCTTATGAAACGTCTTGAAATGACTTCATCATTTAAAGAAGAAGGCGTGGATGAAAAAGTATATTTTGAAAATATAGATTTGCTTGCAGATAAAGCTTTTAGTGATCAATGTACTACTGCTAATCCTAAACTTCCATTAGTAGAAGAATTAAAAGAAATTTTAGAAAGATCATTTTATGGAGATTAAAAAATATATAAATGAAAAGAGGACCTTTTTTAAAGATCCTCTTTTACATCGAGAGAGTTTTTAAATATGATATATATAGATAAACTAGCATTATACATCAATCAGTAAGTAAAATGTTAATAACGCTAAGTAAATCCGGCAACATACCGATATATAGAAACTAATTTGTCCATGATTGTTTCTCCTTAATTTTTAATAAATCAAATTAATTTTTAATAAATCAAAGAATTTAATACAATCATAAGCAAGCACTCCTTTTTATTTTATTATAGTTTGTATCTCAATTGTGAGGTACATTAAATTTTAACTACAACATTATTATATCATATTTTTAAATTTATGTCAACATTTTTCGGAGAATCATTTAGAAATTTAAAAAAGAGAGAATCTTATTAAAGATTCTCTCAAACTGAAAATAATTGGGGGTATTTTCAGTAAGCGATATAGGCGCTAGACCTTTTTATTTTATTATTTTATGAGATTCAGTATTCAATTGTAAATTAAATTATATGAATTTAAGTACCTACTTGTATAATATTACAATATAGATAGTAATTCATAATAAATTAATTGTGCATTGGAATCACCCCTTAAAAATATATTATAGTTTACATTCTTAGTAAAGAATGTATTGAGAGTAACTATGACATTATTATAACATAGTGCCAAGTTATGTCAATAACAAGATGAATATTTATTAAAAATAAAATGTTATAATTTGTATTATGTATTGAAATTTTATATATTTTATGTTAGTATTTTATTATAAAATAGGAGGGGAAAAATGGACATTTCTAATATATCTATAAATATACAAAGTAGTATCAAGATCCAGGGAATTAAAACTATATATTTTGATCCAATAAAACTTTCAGATAATCTAAAAGATGCAGATTATATATTTATTACTCATGACCATTATGATCATTTTGATATATCATCTATTATGCTTATCTTAAATGAAAAAACTATAATTATTTTGCCAAAATCTCTGGAAGATGAAATTGATGAGTTAGATATTGATAAGAATAGATTATTCTTTGTTGAACCAAATATGAAATATAACTTAGAGAATATAACGTTCTGGACTATCCCAAGCTATAATATAAATAAATATTATCATCCAAAAGATAAAAATTATGTAGGTTACATATTAAATATGGATGACACTACATATTATATAGCTGGAGATACTGACTTAACTGAAGAAAGTAGAGAAGTAAAAGCTGATATTGCATTTGTTCCTATAGGAGGAACTTACACAATGGATAAAGTAGAGGCTGCTACTTTAATAAATATAATTAAACCTAAGTTAGTTATACCAACACATTATGGTAGTATAGTTGGAAATAAAACAGATGGAGAAGATTTTAAAGGTTTAATTTCAGGTGATATTCAATGTGAAATTTTAATATAAAAAAATAATAAAAGAACATTTAGAATTATTATATAAAACTAAATGTTCTTTTACTAGTTTAGTAAGTAAAAAAATAAATTTAGATAAGTAGCAAATAAAGTCCAAATAAGATAAGGTATTTGTAATAAGCCTGATATTTTATCTTTTCTATAAAATAATATTATCATAATAATTATTGATACAAGTAGTAGTATTATCCAGATGAATGCAAAAAGTCTTGCTTTTAAAACAAAGAAAAATATTGACCAAAAACCATTTATAAATAATTGAGTATAATAGATTAATTTAATATTTGTATCATTTAAATCTTTTGTTTTTAATCTTGCATATGAAATTCCCATTAATATATAAAGAATAGTCCAAACTATTGGGAATATTATACCTGGTGGCGAAAGCGGTGGTTTTTGCAAAGAATTGTAATCCATATTACCATTCATTAAGAAGCCTACAACGCCACCAACAATAAGAGGAAGTAAGATTGAAAAAGCATAAGCTTTAAATTTTGACATTGCATTCACTCCTTTTTTAATATTATATGTAAGTTATATAATGTTATTCTTAGATTTAATTGTTTTAAAATCAATATATTTAGATGAAAGATTGACATAATTTTTAAAAAGTTGTATAATAATTGTGTATTAAAAAAATACATAATTATTAATATATTTATGAAAGGGTGTTTTATTATGAATTCAGATTTTGTACTTGGGTTATCTTCTAAGATTGAAAGGTTACAAAATAGGCTAAATGCTACAGAAGCTAATTTAAAATTGGAGAGTAATAAAATACGGAAAGATATAACTTTATTAAAAGATGAAGTGGGTAAAACTAATGAATTACTTTTAGAATTGCTTAAGGAAATTAAGAAAAAATAATAAGTTAATATATTAAATAGGGTATGAGTATATAATAATATATTTATATCCTATTTTTTTTCTAAATTTATATAACTTTTGAATAAATATTACATTTGTGTTGACAAAGAAAGCAAAGAAAATGTATAATTTTAAGTAATGAGGTGTAAAGATGAACATAGGCGTAGATATAGATGATACAATTACATATACAACAGATGTAATGATAAAATATGCAGATAAATATAACGAAGAAATATTAGAAAATGATAAGTTAAGTTATACTATTGGTAATATAACAGATAGGCATTATTTAAGTAATATATATGGTTGGAGTAAAGAAATAAAAGGTGATTTTTTTAATATGTATTATAAAAATATTATTAGAGAATGCCAAGTAATTGAAGATGTAGCAAATGTTTTAAATCAGTTAAAAAAAGAAGGTAATGATATATATTTTGTAACAGCTAGAATGACAAACATTAATGGATGTGATACAGAAGCTATTACCAAAGAAATGTTAAATATAAATAGTATTCCTTATGATGGAATTATTTTTAATGCTAAAGAAAAATTAGAATATGCAGACAAATTTAATATAGATATATTTGTTGATGACTGTTTTGATATATGTAATACTTTAGAAAAAAATGGAATAAAAACTTTACTTGTAACTACTGAGATTAATAATAAAATAGAAACCGATATAGAAAGGGTTAATAATTGGAAACAAATATATGAAAGAATAAATTGTTATAAAAATAAAGGGAGAAAAAATGAAATTAAATGATGAAATGTACGTAAATATAATAGGAGCTGGACTTGCAGGATGTGAGTGCGCATATATTTTAAGTAAAAATGGAATAAGAGTTAAGCTTTATGAAATGAAGCCAAATAAAAAATCAGAAGCACATAAAAGTAATAATTTTGCAGAACTTGTATGTAGTAATTCGTTAAAGTCAGACCTATTAACAAATGCATGCGGACTTCTAAAATATGAAATGAATGTTTTAGGAAGCTTATTTGTAAAAGTAGCACATGAAACTAGTGTCCCAGCAGGACAGGCTTTGGCAGTAGATAGAGATAAATTTTCTGAAACAATAACTAAAGTTATAAAAGAAGAAAGTAATATAGAAATTATAGAAAAAGAAGTAATAAATATTAATGAGTTTAAAGAAATTACAGTTATAGCAACAGGGCCTCTTACTAGTGAATCTTTGCTTGAGAGTATAAAGAAGAAAATAGGAGATCAAAGTTTATATTTTTATGACGCAGCTGCTCCTATAGTTGAAGCAGATAGCATAGATATGTCTATCGCATACAATATGGACAGGTATGGAAAGGAAAACGAAGGAGATTACCTAAATTTACCTATGGACAAGCAGCAATATTTTGATTTCTATAATGAATTAGTAAATGCAAGGCAAGCAGAAAGACACGATTTTGATAAACTTGTTCTTTTTGAAGGCTGTATGCCAATAGAAGAGATGGCCAAAAGAGGAGAAAAGACTTTAACTTTTGGACCATTAAAACCTGTAGGGCTAGATAATCCTAAAACTAGTGAAAAAAATTATGCTGTGGTTCAGTTAAGAGCTGAAAATAAAGAAAAAACACTGTATAATTTAGTAGGCTTTCAAACATCTCTTGCATTTCCTGAACAAAAGCGAGTATTTAGAATGATACCAGGATTACAAAATGCAGTGTTTGCAAGATACGGAGTTATGCATAAAAATTCATATATAAATGGAAGTAATATTTTAAATGATAACTTTAGAATGAAAAAAGATGAAAATATATACTTTGCTGGTCAAATCTCTGGAGTAGAGGGATATGTTGAATCTGCGGCTTCAGGATTAATGGTTGCATATAGCATAATTAGTAGATTAAAGGAAAAAGAACTACATTTTCCTGAAACTACAATGCTTGGAAGTTTAGCTAAATATATTTCTACTGAAAATAAACATTTTCAACCTATGAATGCAAACTTTGGAATATTAAAGCCACTTGATGAAAAAATAAAGGATAAAAAGGAAAAATATCAAAAGTTGGCAAATATAGCAGTTAAGGATATAGAAGAAGTGGCAAAGAGTTTAAAGTTAGCTAATTAGTAATTATTAAAGAAAGATATCAAAAGGGGGGAAGAATTTGGCAAATATTTATTTATTATATGGAGAAGAAAAATATGATTTAAATAGAAAAGTAGAACAGATAAAAAAAGAATTCCCGAAATTAGAGCTAGGAGTAAATCTATTCTATATAAATAAAGAAAATATAAAAGAGTTAGAAGACGTAATTCAGGAAATGACATTTTTTGGAAATTCAAAACTGATTATTATAAAAGATACATCACTTAAATTTGATACAGAAGTCTTAAAAGATTTAAATGATGGGACTAAAGTCGTTATAATAGAAGATAGCGTGGATAAAAGATTAGCTTCGTATAAACAACTTTCCAAAATGGCAGAATGCTTAGAATTTAAACATTTAAATGAAAATCAAAGAACTACATATATAATTCAAACTCTAAAAAAATATGGAAAAGATATAGATTTAAAAACGGCTGAATATATGCAGTCTATTTGTGGAGAAGAAAAATCAAATATAATTAATGAATTAAAAAAAATTGTAATATATTTGGATGATAAATCAAAAGTTACTGTTGAAGATGTGGAAAAGATATGTTCCAAAACCCTAAATGCAAAGATATTTGATGTGTTGGAAAAAATAGTTAATAAAAATAAAGAAAAGGCTATATTAAGTTTAAACGAACTTTTGGCACAAAAAGAACCTATAATAAAAATATACATAATGCTATATAAACAAATAAAGCAAATGTATATGATAAAGATAATGAAAGACAAAAGAGAACAAGACATTGCAAAGAAATTAGGTATTCATCCTTTCGTTTTCAAAAATTTAAGTATTTCTTCCGAAAAATATACTATAGATGAGTTAAAAAAGATTATTTATGAATTTGGTGAATATGATGAAAAGACCAAAGTAGGAGAAATGGACTTTGAAATAGGTTTAAAAAAGATAATTTGTAATATGTAATAAATCCCCCAAACAAATTAAAGTCTGGGGGATTTCATAGTACTTTTATATAATAAAATAAAGCGTATCAGGTAGTCCGTTTACCGAAAAAATCTTTGAAAAATCTGCAAAGTTCATATTTTCAATAAAGTATAAAGACTTGTCATTTATAGAGTTTAACATTATGCTGCAACCGGAATATTCTTGGTCAGGTAGCCACATTAATCTTGTGATTCCTTTATATGATGAAAGTGTAGATGTATTTTTGATAAGATTTAAATAGGAATCATGTGTTAAAAAGAACATTGAGTTTTTAAATTGTGGCACATCTTCCATAATAATACTTATTGGATTTTCACTTTCACCACCAGTTAAGAAGAAAGCTTTTACATCTTTATCTTTAAATTCATTTTCATAATAAATAAATACAATTTCTGCAGGTATATCCGCGTTAAAATGAAAATGATTATGCTCGAACGAAAAATCTTTCATTAAGTACCAATCCGTAGCATGGATTGGCCTTATAGAAGCAAAGGATATAGAAATGTAATTATCATTTTTTATCCAAAACTTATTAGCTGTTGAGTCTGAAGTACCAAAATAGAAATCATTGTTGCAAAGATTTAAGTAACATCTTTTACTTAAAAGTATCATTGAATTTTTCTTAAGATGAAACCTCTCAAAATCCATTTGATTAAAATTCTTGTCATTTGGAACTCTAAAATATTTGGTGGAAACATGACTTTTCATAAAAATACCTCCTTGTTAATTAACTTAGATTATTTCCTTCTTTGCGAGTTATTATATCATAAAAGTGTTTTAAAAATCAATACTAACAATAAATAATAATTGACTTGGGAAATTCATTCTAAAAGTGTAATAAAAATGTATTTTTTATTCATAATATAAATATATAAACTACAAAAAATATGAGGTGTTTTAGTTATGAATAAAAAGTATTTGAATTTTAGAACTGATATGGCAGATGAAAGAGTGGATACGTACAAAAAAGTAAAAAATGTATCAGAAGTAGATGGAATAAAAGTAGAAACCAAGAATAAAGATGGAATAATCACAACTGTTGTAGAAGTTTTAAATGAACAAGGAAAGGAAGCATTAAAAAAAGAGATAGGTAAATACATAACGATTGAAATTGCAGATTTGAGTAAGCTTGAAAAAGAAAATAACGATGAAGTGAGTATTATTCTTGGAGAAAAAATAAAAGAACTTATAGGTGAAGATAATGCAAAATCAATACTTGTTGTAGGGCTTGGAAATGAGGCTGCTACTCCAGATGCTTTAGGACCAAAAGTTACAAAAGAAGTAAATATAACAAGACACATTATAAATTTTGCTAAAGAACTGGTAGAACCTAATACTAGGTCTATTTCTGCAATTGCACCTGGAGTACTAGGTACAACAGGTATAGAAACATCCGAAATAATATTTTCTATAGTAGAAAAAATAAAACCAGATATAATAATTGCAATAGATAGTTTAGCTTCAGGCAGTATTCACAGAATTGGGAATACAATTCAATTAAGTAATACTGGAATTACTCCTGGAGCTGGAGTTAGAAATAAAAGAGAAGGCTTAAATGAAAATACTTTAGGTGTTCCGGTTATTGCGATAGGCGTGCCAACAGTTGTAGATATGGCTACAATTACAAATGAAGCAATAGATAAGATGTTAGATAGTGCAAAAAGTGAAATCAAAGAATTTAGTGATAAGATAACGGAAAAGAAAAAAATAGAAAGTATATTTGAATACTTAGAAAAAGATACTAGATATGATATGATAGCTAATATATTAAATACAGAAAATTATATTGTAACTCCAAAAGAGGTAGATGAGGTTATAGATGAAATGTCTGCTATTATAGCTTGCGGAATAAATAAAGCAGTATAGAAGTACTTAAAAATAATGTAAGAAATTTTCTTTTTTTACATTATTTTTTCTTTTGGTTGATTTTTATCTTAATTTATTGTAGAATACAGGTGTAGAAACATTTCATCTAAATAGTAATTGGGGGAATAGAAAATGAAAAAAAATATTAAGTTAAAAAAAATTAAAAGCATTTTACTAAGCTTGGTATTTGTAATATCAGTAGTGCTTAGTACAAATTGCATTTATGGAGCCGATGAAGCTCAAAATGTCGGAGAAATATTTGATGTTAAAGTATCAGATAAAGTGTATAAAGAAAGTGAACAAACTACACCTTCGTATTTACCATATATAAAATTTGTATCAGATAGAATGATAATTGATAAAGAATTAGAAAAATCAGGAATAAGTTTTGCAAATAAAGCAATAGAAGTTAATTCATATACCAAAGGTATGCAAATAATGTTTTCTTCAGATAGTATTAGAGTAAATTCAAATATGAACTCTGGAGTATTAATATCAAATGGAGATATAGTAATTGATTCTGAAATAAATAATACTATGATTTTAATATCATCAGGAAAAATTACTTTAACAGAAAATGCTAAAATAGATGATGATTTAATAATCGTAGGAAATGAATTAGAAGTAAAAGGAAATGTACTAGGAAGTGTACTTGGTACAGTTACTAAAGTAAATATTAGTGGAACTGTAACAAAAGATTTAAGAGTGGAAACAAATGATATATCGTTTACTAATAATGAAAATGTTAAAGGAAATATATACTTAAAAACATATAATGAAAATTTAAATATTAAAGATAAGTATCCATCTGCTACTGTTGACTTAAAAAAAGTAGAAAGAAAAAATAATTTTACTTTTGGTAGTATTATTAGCATGCTATTTACATCATTAGTTCTTGCACTAGTATATATTGTAGTAAATAAAATATGCAAGAAAAATGTATTTTTGGAATTTACAAATAAAGTTAAGAAAAATACAACAGCAGTTATTATAAGTGGAATATTATTATTACTTGCATCTTTCCCAGCTATTATGATACTTATACTTTTATCAGTATTTGGATTTAGTGTAATAGCAATGCCTGTAATTATTGTGTATATTGCATTCTTAATTGTTGTATATATACTAAGCACATTCATTTTAGGAAGTGTTGTATATAGTTATATAAAAGAAAAATATATAAAAACTGGTGGAACAGGAACAGATCTTTTAGGAGCTTTTGGAACATTTTTAGTTCTTAGCGTATTAACTAAAATACCATTTGTAGGAACTTATCTAGCGTTCTTTATGTATATACTTTCTATTGGCATGGTATTTTCACTAGTATTAAAAGATAAGAATAAAAAAGAAGAATAGACTAAAGATTTTATTGTTCTAATTTTAATAAAATCATACTAGATAAAAATTTCTTGGGGGAAATAAAAAAATGGAAAATTGGTATAATTTAACAGAGGAAGAATGTTTAAAAAAAGAAGAAACTTCATATAAAGAGGGCTTAAGTGAAGAAGAGGCAAAAAAAAGATTAGCAAAAGATGGTTTTAATAAGTTAAAAGAAACTAAAAGAAAGAGTTTCTTAGTAAAACTATTAGAACAATTTAAAGATGTTATGCTAATTATATTAATAATTTCAGCTGTTCTTTCTGCAATAGTATCAGTAAGAACAGGTGAACCTCTAACCGATACTATAATCATATTGTTTGTAGTATTACTTAATGCAATACTTGGAGTATTGCAAGAAAGTAAGGCCGAAAAAGCTATTGAAGCTTTAAAACAGATGTCACTACCATATATAAAAGTAAGAAGAGATGGAACTGTCAAAAGTGTAAAGACAGAAGAACTAGTATGTGGAGATATTGTTCTTTTAGAAGCAGGAGATTACGTGCCTGCAGATATGAGGATAATAAAAAATCATAGTATAAGAGTTGAAGAGGCAGCTCTTACAGGTGAGTCAGTTCCTATTGACAAAAGTGATAAAAAAATTGATGATAAAGAAGTGGCTTTAGGTGACAGAATAAATATGCTATATTCTGGAAGTAATGTGGTATATGGAAGAGCTGAAGCTTTAGTTGTTGCTACAGGTATGAATACAGAACTTGGAAAAATAGCTGAAGCTATATCAACACAAAAAATTGAAATTACTCCATTACAAAAGAAAATAAATGAACTTAGTAAAGTACTAAGCATAATAGTAGTAATTATTACTATTGTAATGTTTGTAGTAGGTTTTTTACAAGGTAATCCTATATTAGATGTGTTTATGCTAGCAATATCATTAGCAGTAGCAGCAATACCAGAGGGGCTTTCAGCAGTTATAACAATAACTCTTGCAATAGGTGTACAAAAAATGGCAAAAGAAAATGCTATTGTAAGGAAACTTTCATCTGTAGAAGCCTTAGGCGCAACTGAGGTTATTTGTTCAGATAAAACAGGTACACTTACACAAAACAAGATGACACTAAGAAAAATATATTTAGATAATGAAGTATATGACGTATCAGATATTCAAAATAAAAAGGAATTTGAACAGAAATGTCAAATAGATAAAGAAGACTTTGCTATACTTTCTAATATAATGATGTTTTGTAATGATACAAAATTTGGTGAAGCAAATGGTGCTATTGTTACAATAGGTGATCCTACTGAAACAGCGCTTATCGATTTTTTAAACAAGTTAGAACTTGATAAAGAAGCTTTTGATATAACATATAAAAGGGTAGATGAATTACCTTTTGATTCAACAAGAAAAATGATGACAACAGTTAATGAGTTCGAAAATAGCTATTTTTACTCTACTAAAGGAGCTGTTGAGTCAATACTTAAAAATTGCGATAGAATATTAATTAATGGAAAAGTTGAAAACTTAACAGAAATTAAAAAAGAAGAAATACTAAAAAGTAACCTTGATATGGCTAAACAAGCATTAAGAGTACTTGCTTTTGCATATAAAATTCAGGATAAAAAGTATGGAATAGAAAAAGAAGAGAAAAATTTAATATTTGCAGGGCTTGTTGCAATGATAGACCCACCTAGAAAAGAAGCTAAAAGGGCAGTAGAAAGATGTTTTAATGCTGGAATGATACCAGTTATGATTACAGGAGATAATATTGATACAGCAAAATCTATAGCTAAGGAACTTGGAATATTAAAAGAAGATATGGAAGCTGTAACTGGTGCACAGATAGATAAAATGTCCGATGAGGAATTGGCAAAAAGAGTAAATAAGATAAGAGTATATGCTAGGGTATCACCTGAAAATAAAATAAGGATAGTTAAAGCTTGGAAGAAAAATGGAAAAACTGTTGCAATGACTGGTGATGGCGTAAATGATGCACCAGCATTAAAAGGAGCAGATATAGGTATAGGAATGGGAATAACTGGAACTGAGGTTTCAAAAAGTGTTTCTAGTATGGTGCTTGCAGATGATAATTTTGCAACAATTGTAGTGGCGATTAAAGAGGGAAGAAGAATATACAATAATATTCAAAACGTAATAGCGTATTTACTTGCATCTAATTTAGCAGAAATATTAATTGTATTTTTCTCGACATTATTTAATTTTACAATTCTCTTACCTATTCAAATATTATGGATAAATTTAGTAACTGATACAATACCTGCAATAGCCCTAGGTTTTGAAAAAGAAGAAAAAAATATTATGAGACAAAAACCAAGAAAGGCAAGTGAAAGCTTATTTACTCCTTTCTTGATAGCTAGAATTGTAATTCCTGGTATCATAAAAGCTATAGTTATTTTCGCTTTATATTTTATTGTAAGCAGAAATTATAATCATGAAATAGCAATGGGCGCTACATTTATAACATTATCAACAATAGAAATACTTTTCTCATTTATATGTAGATCAGATAAGAAATCTATATTTAAAATTGGACTTCTTTCAAATATGCCAATGGTATTTTGTGTCGTTGGAACAATACTTTTACAAACAATTATAGTACTTACTCCTGCTCTTGCTTCACTTTTGTCAGTGCCAGTAATTCCAGCGAGAGTTCATGGTATTATTATAATAATAAGTATATTTACAATAGCTTTATTTGAGGCTATTAAACTATTACTTGCTGAAATTTTCTTTAAGAAAAAAGCATAATTTAAAAATTTAAAGCATAGGTTATACTATATAGAAAGAAGGTATAACCTATGTTTGATAATATAAGAAAAATGTTGTTTGGAAACAATATGAATAATAGAAATAATATGTTTTTTAGAGGAAATAGAAATGCATATAGATGTACATATAATCTTGTAAATTTTGAACAAGCTAAAAATATGATAGAAACAAATAATGTTTATTTAATAGATGTTAGAACAAAGCCAGAGTATGATTTTATGCATATAAAGAATGCTATAAATATTCCAGTTGATGAGATAAGCAAAAGAATATCAGAGCTTGATACAGGAAAAGATATAATGGTATATTGTGCCAGCGGTTCACGTAGTAAAAACGCTATACAAATACTAAATTCTTTAGGATATAACAATATATACATATGGGAATACGGTGCCTTAGCAACGTTTCCATATAGAGAATTAATAGAATATGGTGAAAAAAAGAATTAATTTAATTGTATAGAAGGAGAACGTGAAAAAGGCATGTTAAAACATATAAAGGAACAAGAATTTGAAAAAGAGATAAGTAGCGGAATTAATATAGTTAATTTTTATGCTTCTTGGTGTGGACCTTGTTTAATACTTGACCAAACTTTAGAAGAGTTATCAAATAGTAGAGCTGGATATAACATATTAAAAATAGATGTAGATGAAAACAAAAAAATAGTTAATAGCTTAGGTGTTGATACAGTACCTAGTTTGTATATATACCAAGATGGTAAGTTTATAGATAAACAAATAGGTTGTATTTCAAAAAAAGACTTAATAGAGTTTATAGAAGAAAAGATTAAATAAATAAAAAATAAAAAGAAAATAAAAAAATATATATAGTGTAAAACACTACAAAATAGCATTTGTACATCAATGTAACTAAAATGTAATACAAATGTTATTTTTTTGTAGTTGATTTTATACTAATTATTATATATAATTAACTCGTAAGAAAGGTAATTTTAACAAAAGAGGTGAATATTATGGAGAAAAAAGGATTTTGGGCAAACGAATGGGACTTGTTTTTAAAAGATATGCAAGAACTTGGCGAATTTTGTTTACAACCAATAGAAATTACTGTTCCATGGCAAAGTAAAAATGCGCAAATGTTAAGACCTACTGCTGATGAAATAGAACAAAAAGCAGATAGTAATGAAAGTATGGGATTCTGGCAAAGAGAATGGGCATTATTTAAACAAGATTTAAATAACGCTAAAGAATTTTTAACTCAACCAGTAACTTTTAAATAGAAATAAAAAAAGAGACATAAATTTTATGTTTCTTTTTTTTACCATATATTAAAATTATGTAAAATACAAATTGAAATTGGGACTATATTAAAAGAAAAAGAACTATAAAAGCATATATTGTAATAAAAATGTAATAAAAATATAATAAAAATGCTATTGTATTTTATTTTGGCTTTTTGTATAATATTGTTAAAATAATAGAGTTATTATTTGTACAAAAGAGGTGTTTATATGTTTGAATTTTGGAAAAATGAATGGAAATTGTTTTTAGAAGATATAAATTCAGTAAAAAATGGATTTATGAAAATATTTGGATTAAAGAAAGATTATTTAATGCTTGAAGAAGCAAATCAAGAACAACAAGAGGTTAATTTAGATTCTCAAGAGCAAGCAACTTTAAATTTAGATCCACAAATGCAAATGCAAGCTGATGAAGGATTAAATCAACCTGTTTTCAAATATGAACCAGATGCAATTGATAATAAAGTGGTAGCATATTTTGGAGAAAATATTGAAGATTTAAGACAAAATGTTAGTGGAGATAAAACTCAACATGAAATATTAAGAGATTATGCACAATTTTTTAAACCATATACTGAAGAGCAAGAAATGTGTAATAGTGCTTTTAGAAAATACTATGACAGACATGCGTTAAAATTCGCTACTGAAGAATTACCAATAGAACAAGCTAGAATAGTACAAAACAATGTAGACTTGTTTATAAAAGGACAAGAAGTATTTGGAGAGAATGGTCAATTTATTGACTCAAGGGTAGATACTCTATTTGAAAAAATGGGTATGGAAAAAGTTAATAAAGTTGTAGATATATTATATGATAATGCTGATCAAGGTGTAAATACTCAAGGCGAAAGACTTTTTGCAGAAGTTATAACTCATATGGTTGACAATGGTATAAAATTTGATAAAAACAAAGACATTATGGATCCAATAAAACTTGTACTTGAAGAAAAATTAAATGATGTACATGCTTCTCTTAGAAGCCATGAAGATTGGAACGAAGAGTATCAATCATTACTTTCACAAGAAAGAAAATATCTATATGCTCTAAATAGAATTGAGCAATATGAAACAGAAAAAAGAATTTCTGAATTTGAAGAAAAATTAAATGATTTAGAAGCAATTTAATATTGCTAAATAATAAAGTGTAAAAGCCCGCTACTGATATATAACGTAACGGGTTTTTCTAATTATATATTTAACTATAAATTACAGATTCCTATACCAAAAATAGGTATTGAAATTTGTAGCTTTATGTGTTATAATGTCTACATATCTATATATTATATATTAGTAGATATTATATTTTTAAAAAGGAGAGAATTATATGAAATGTATTTTATTATGTGCTGGATATGCAACTAGATTATTTCCACTCACTGAAAATTTTCCAAAAGCTTTACTTGAAGTTGGAGGAAGAGCTATTCTTGACTATACTTTAGATAAAGTAAATGAGATAGATGAAATAGATGAAATATATTTAGTTACTAATGCAAAATATACACCACATTTTGAAAAATGGGCAAAAGAAAAGGGAAATGTTAAACATATAACAGTGTTTAATGATGGAACTACAAATAATGATGATAGATTAGGAGCTATTGGTGATATTGAATTTACAATTGAAAATGCTAAAATAGATGATGATATTTTAGTACTTGCAACAGATAATTTATTTGATTTTAAATTAATAGACTTCTTTAATTTTTATAAAACAAAAAATGCACCATCTGTTTGTGTAAGAGAAGAAAGCGATATCAATCTTTTAAAAAGAGTTGGCGTTGCTAAACTTGATGAAGATATGAGAATAACAGACTTTGAAGAAAAGCCTGCTGAACCAAAAAGTAAA
Organism: uncultured Clostridia bacterium; assembly: GCA_934132895.1. Taxonomy (GTDB): domain Bacteria; phylum Bacillota; class Clostridia; order TANB77; family CAG-465; genus CAG-465. Next base: position 59,684 of record CAKPAG010000006.1, on the reverse strand, counting down.
TATGCTGTTTATGCTGAATATATTTATCCTAGAGAAGTGTTACCTGAAATAAAAAAATATCTTGAAGAAGGTAATTCATGTGATGCACCAGGAAATCTAGTAGCATATATGTATAAAAAAATGCCAACATATGCATATGCATTTGAAGGTGAATGTTATGATGTTGGAACACATGATGCATTAGCTTTAGTTAATGAGTTATATAGTAAATAATTGGTTGATATATGTAGCAAGCATATAAAAAGTAGGGAAAAATATGAATATAAGTAGAATTTCACGTAGTATAATTGTAGTAATATTTGTAATATTTATTATATTTTTAAGTTTCTTAAATATATCTAACTTGTTTAATGGAGGTAGAGATGTTGGTACTACTTCAACATCTCTCCTTTTAAAGGTTGGATTTGTTTTTGCGGTCATTTTATTTACTTTTATATATATGTATATAAAAGATAAGTTATATAAAAAGCACGTAAAAAGAAAATTGTCTTTTATATATAGATATATTTATATAATTTTAGTATTACTTGGCACTAGTCTGTTTTCAATTAAAAGTGCAATGCCAAGTTTTTCAGATAGTAAAATGATTTTTCATATATCTGTTTCAATTATAACTGCTTTTATTATTAAAAAAATAATATTCAATGTATCAAAGAGTGACATATTATCTGTATTTGGAATGTTTATTTATACAATGTTTCCAAACGTTAATGCAAATACTGAAATATATGTGTCAGCTATGATTTTCAATATGTTTTTCTTAAGTTCAATACTTATACTTCAAATTTTAATAGATGAATTAAAACAAAAAGGAGTAAAAACAAATAAGTATATAATTGAAACTGTAGTTTTTGGAGTACTTGCAGGTATTACTACACTACTTGGAATAAGTGTAGTTGCTTGGATAGTTATAATTTTACTTACAATATTTATAACATATAATTTAGATAATACACATATTAATTTTCCTAAAAAATTTATGGCTTCACTTACTCAAAGTAAACGTGAAAGCTTATATAAAATTGAAAGAATAAATATAAACAAACTAATAGTAGTAATTTTACTTTCTATTGTTTTGATATTAATAATTAATTTTATGGGAAGAATAATACTTGATAAACTTTCAAATAATGTACATTTGAATTTCGTTATATCTCAAATTGAAGATGTAAAAATTTCAGAAGTATTCTCTAAAGATTTTAATATCAAAAATATTGCAAGAAGTTTAATAAATAAAGCAAATGTATATTTATTATCAGCTCCAAGATTTTATTTATGTGTGTATGTATACATACTATTTATGGAAGCGTTAGCATTTTTCTTGCATAGAAGATATGATACTAAATCAACACTTATGAAATTAATTTTAATGGTACTTTTTGTTATGGTTTCAGTATTTGATTTAAATATATATTATTTTTCACCAGTATTTACTGTGCTTAGTATTTTAGTAGCTATTGTTAATACTTCAAATATATATTTAAATAGAGAAGAAAGAATAAAAATGTTAGTTGCATAAGTTTAAGTAAGAATTACTATATTAAAATGTAAAATATAAAAATAAATATAAGGAAGGTGGATTTAAATTGGCATATTATTCAGAAGATTTAATCGAAGAAGTAATATCACAAAATGATATCGTAGATGTTATATCTGAATATGTTGCTCTTAGAAAAAGTGGCAGAAACTTCATGGGACTTTGCCCTTTTCATAGAGAAAAGACACCTTCTTTTTGTGTGTCTATGGATAAGCAAATATTCAAATGCTTTGGATGTAGTGAGGGTGGAAATGTTATATCATTTATTATGAAAATTGAAAACCTTGACTTTTGGGATAGTGTAGAATATTTAGCAGAAAGAGCACATATTGACCTTGAAAGATATGAGGTAAAATCATCATATAAAGGTGCAAATAAAATTAACGAAAATAGAAAAGACTTAAAAGAAACACTGTTTAAAATAAATAAAGAAGTAGGTATATATTATCATAATAATTTAGTAGAAGAATTAAACTCTAAATCAAGTAGAGTAAAAGATTATGTTAAAAAAAGACAATTTGATATAAATACTTTAAAGAAATTTGGTATAGGCTATGCAACAGGAAGAGTACCACTTTATGAACATTTGAAAAGTTTAGGATTTAAGGATGAAGAAATATTTAAAACAGGAATAATATTAAAAAATGAACGTGGAAAAATATATGATAGATTCTTTAACAGATTGATGTTCCCTATATTTGATGTAAGAGATAGAATAATTGCATTTGGAGGAAGAGTTTTAGATAATTCTTTACCAAAGTATGTAAATTCACCTGAAAACGATATATATTTTAAAGGAAAAAATTTGTATGCTTTAAATTTTGCCAAAAGAGAAAAACTAGATAATATTATAATCGTTGAAGGTTATATGGATGCAATAGCTCTTCAAAAATCTGGATTTACAAATGCAGTTGCATCATTAGGTACAGCTCTTACAGAAAATCAAGCTCGCCTTATAAAAAAATATACAGATAATGTAATTATAGGGTATGATCAAGATGGTGCTGGACAAGCGGCAACTTTAAGAGGGCTAGATATATTAGTTTCTAAAGGACTTAAAGTAAAAGTTTTAATACTAGACAGACAAGATGTAAAAGATCCGGATGAATATATAAATAAATATGGAAAAGAAAGATTTAAAAATTGTATAGATAATAGTATTTCACTTGTAGAATTTAAGATTTCAAAATTAGAAAAAGACTTAAATGAAAATGATATAGATTCAAAAATAAATTTCTTAACTCAAGCTGCTAATATTTTAGCAAGAATTGACAATACAATTGAAAGAGAAGTGTATATAGATAAGATTGCTAAAAAATATAATATGGGAACAGGACCTATTTTACAGGAAGTTGAAAAAAGAATAAAAAAAGTAGAAGGAAATCAAGTAGTAATAGATGTACAAAGCATAAATAGAAAAATGCAAATGGTAACTGATATAAAAAAAAGACAAGAGCAATATATTATGGCCTTGCTACTTAGTAAAGATAAAAAAATTCAAAAAGATATTATAGAACAAATAACAATTGATGATATTCATGATGAAAATGTAAAAAAGGTATATGAGTTTTTGTTGAACTTATCTAAAGAGTATGATATAAATAAAGTAGATATTTTAACTAAAGTAAAAGATAATGAGCTTATGAAAGAAATTACAGATATAATGTATTTGGATATTTCTGGAGCAGATAAAGAAAAACTGTTAAGTGATGTATTAAAAGTAAAGCAAAAGGAAAAACTATATTTAAGAAGAGATGAAATCTTTAAAAGATTAGATCAAGATATTTCAAAAGATGAACGAGAAATTTTGCAACTTGAACTTAACCAAATTATTTTAGAGATATCTAAATTAAAAAAATAATAATTTTAAAATTGTAAATATTAAAGGAGATTTTAAATGGAAAAGGAAAAAAAGGATAAAAAAGAAGTAGTTAAAGCTAGTGAGGATAAAAAAGAAAAAAAAGCTAAAAAAGATGTTCAAGAAAAGGACATTAAAGTAACAAAAAAAGTTGTAAAAAGTACAGAAGCAAAAAGTAAATTTACAAAAGAGCAAAAAGAAAAGGTAAAAGAATTCGTTAAAAAAGCTTTAGAAAAAAATAGTGTTACATATAAAGAAATGGTAAAGTTTATTGATGATGAAAATTTTACACCAGAACAAACTTCTAAAATATATGATGAACTAGCTAAGGTAAATTTGAATATAATACTTGATGAAGAAAAAGAAAAAAATAAAAAACAAAATGTGGATTTACTTGCTAAATTTCCTCAAGAAGTAGAAAATGGTGATTTAGATAATGAAGACGTAGATGTTGATAAATTACCAAACGAAGATGTGGCAAGCATGGCAGAACTTGATATAGAACCTAATCTTGAAGATATAACAGAAATAGAAAAAGATATTTTACTTGAAAATGATGTTAAAAATATGGACTTTGTTGACACAATAAATGTTGACGACCCTGTTAAGATGTTTTTAAAAGAAATAGGAAAAATTCCTCTTTTAACATATGAACAAGAAAATGAACTTGCTGAAAGAATGGTAAATGGTGACGCAGAAGCTAAAAAACAACTTATAGAATCGAACTTAAGACTTGTTGTAAGTATAGCTAAAAAATATATTGGCCGTGGAATGCATTTTCTTGATCTTATTCAAGAAGGTAATTTAGGACTTATTAAAGCTGTAGATAAATTTGACCAGTCTAAGGGATATAAATTTAGTACATATGCTACATGGTGGATAAGACAAGCAATTACAAGAGCTATTGCAGACCAAGCAAGAACAATTAGAATACCAGTTCATATGGTTGAAACAATTAATAAATTAATAAGAACATCAAGACATTTACTTCAAACTCTAGGTAGAGAACCAACTCCAGAAGAAATTGCAGCAGAACTTGAAATGCCAGTTGAAAAAGTAAGGGAAGTTCTAAAAGTTGCACAAGAGCCAATATCTTTAGAAACTCCTGTTGGTGAAGAAGATGAAAGTAATCTTGGAAACTTTATACCGGATGACGATGCACCATCACCATCTGAACAAGCTGCAGATGTACTTTTAAGAGAACACATAGAAGAAGTAATGCAAACATTAACTCCAAGAGAAGCAAAAGTTTTGAAATTGAGATTTGGACTTCAAGATGGAAGAATGAGAACATTAGAAGAAGTTGGAAAAGAATTTATGGTTACTCGTGAGAGAATTAGACAAATTGAAGCAAAGGCGTTAAGAAAATTAAGGCATCCAAGTAGAAGTAAAAGACTTAAAGATTTTATGAATAGTGAGAGCTAAAAGATAACCGCTAGTTAAAATTAAAAACTAGCGGTTGTTTTTCTAAGCTTTGCAAATTATATAATTTGCAGCTTTGGTTCCACATGCTACAGATAAAGAGATAGTTTTAGAGAATTTTAAAATTCCTGCTAAGTAATCTTTAAACTCTAGACCTAACATGTTTAAGGAATAGGAAGATATTTTTTCTCCGTCATAAGTTGAAATAGTAAAAGAATATCTGTTAGCTCCATCTTCGTATATAGAGCTTAAATTATCTTTTAGTGGTGTTTCCCAAGCTTTAGGAAAGTTCAGGAAGAATTTTTCACTGCTGGGCGCTAAAAAGATAACTTTGGGATCATTTGAAGAAGTGTGCAAAAACTTCATATTAGTTGAAATTTTTGAAAGTTCTTCAGGAATTAAATAGTTTGGCATAGTTAGCCCTCCTTTAAAAAATTATATTTATTTATATATAATATATAAATTCACTAGTATACATAATATAACACATTTTGCATAATATGTCAACTTTTACTCTAGTTTTTATTATATTATATTACATATTATAAATATTCACCTTATCTCTTTTGAATTGTTCACCAGGAATTATCAAATAACCATATCTGTTATGATAATTATTAATTATAATAGAGACAGATATATTTTTTACTAAGTAGCTCATTAAAAGTTTGGTAAGGTGCTTAACATCTATAACTAAATTTTTTTGCTCTATTTTTTTACTAGCTAAACTAAAAGTAGTTATTTCAATGTTTACATATACTCCATGTCTTTCATATATTTTATATAATTTATCTTTTAATGTACTTTCCCAGTCATTTAAATATTTTCCGTTTATAATGTATCCATTTGGTAAGATAAACATAGATACTTCTTCTAAGACGGCTAATTCTTTTAAAATGTACTTAGGTATTAGATTAATATTTACTCCTTTCAAATTTTTTCATCCCCTTTATATATTAATATATTGGTTAAAAATCCCTGTAGTAAGGAATATATAACATTAGTATAATATATTCAATTAAATCGCTAATAATGTATAAATTTTGACATTATTTTTCTAGTAAAAGATTGTTTGAAAATATTATTCTAAATTTATTGATATAATAAAAGATTTATTATATAATAGTGTTATTAAAATATATAGGAATATAGAGAGGGAAGAATATGAGAGAAAAAAAAGGAATATCACTTATAGTACTTGTGATAACAATAGCAGTAACAATAGTACTTTCTGCAGCAATAATATTAACACTTACAAATAATAATCCAATAGAAAATGCTAAAAAGGTTGCTTTTGAAACTGATATGTCTGCTTTAAAAGAAGACTTAAATACATACATACATAGAAAAATGGCGGAAAATCAAGGAGTATATGAAGTAGAAGAATTGTATGCAGATGAAAATATTTTAGTTGAGGATGGAATCGAACAAACAGATCAAAATATTAAGTTAGTTTTACCTAGTATAAATGATAAGTATTTAAATAAAATAAAAATAATAGGTGGCAGATTAAATTATTATGACTATTCAAATATGAAAGAATACTCGTGGGCTGTGGAAGTTTTTGATGGAATAACAGCAGATTATGATAAAGCAGAATCTGATAATGGTACTGCACAAATTGATACTGAATTTGAAGATAAACTAGAAAATCTAAAAATATATGGAAATAGTGTACAAAATGGAACGCCTAGTACAGATAATCCAGTAGAGATAGAAAGTGTTGGAGATATAAAAAATAAATTTGATGTAAATAAATGGTATGAATTTTTAAGAAGTTTTTCAACCAAATATGTAGAAAAGACAGAAGTTGATGGTACTAGCTGTATATATTATAGTCCAAGGGGTGGCAGTAATGGAAAACCATATATGTCTGGACAATTTAAACCCCAAACTCAGTATATTCTTAGTTTTAGAGCAAAAGGAATAGTAGGGACAGGTGTTTCTACAGGTTTTAAATTTGTTTATACAGATGGTACAGGAAGTACGATTTATGTTAAAAATGATTCCACATGGAACTCGTATACCTTGAAATCTAATTTAGGTAAAACAATTAGCCATATTGAAACAACATATTCATATAGCCAAGGATGTTATTTTGATGAAAATTCCATTCAATTAGAAGAGGGAAACATTGCAACAGAATACGTAGCATATGGGAAATATGCAATACCTATAACATTAACAGCAGTAGGTAAAAATTTAGGAACAGCTAAACAAGTTTATAGTGGATTGGCAACAGAATCAAGGTATACAGAAACAACACTTGATGGTAGAGAGTGTGTTGGCTTTATAGATAATAGAGGTACCCAATATACAGGTATTAACTTTAAAGAAAATACTCAATATACGTTCTCCTTTGACTATAAACAATTAGTAAACTCATCCGAAGCAAACAACAAAAATGCAGTTTTACTTTGTATTTATTATACTGATGATTCAAATGAAAGCATTAAAGTTTCAAACTCAAATGAGGATGTGAAATGGAAGCATATTTCTTATACGTCTAAAGCTAATAAAACTATAAAGTCAATAGGAACAATAAGTTATAATTATCACTTTATGAATTATATAGATATCAATACATTTCAGATTGAAGAGGGAAACAAAGAAACAGGGTATGAACCATATAAAGAAAAAACTATATATATATATTTAGATGAACCTTTAAGAAAAATAGGAGAATATGCAGATTATATAGATTTAAAAAATAAAAAAGTCGTAAGAAGTATAGGTGAAACTACATTAAAAGGAAATGAAAATTGGTGGAATTATAAAAATGGTGATAATTATCATACTTATGCTTGTTCACTAAGTGGTATACAGTTTGGATCTGCTATATCAAATACTTTTTCTTCTAATGTTTCGAGTACGATTAATGCTAGTAATGAAGCAATTTATTCTTTAGAAAAGAATTATATTTATGTAAGTATTGCTAAAAATAGATTAACTGCAGATAGTGCAAATGATTTTAAAGCTTGGGTAAAGTCTCATAATATAGTAGTAGACTATGTATTAATAAATAAAAAACAAGAAAGCATAAATATACCAGAAATATCAACTATAAATGGAACCAATAATATATCAATTGGCACTAGTGTAAATCCAAGTAAAATGGAAGTTATATATGGAAAATAAAAGTAATGGAAGAGATGGCTAATTTAGCCATCTTTTTGTATTAAAAATTATGGTAAATTTATTGTAAACTTATTGCAACGTGTCGAAATTTATTGTATAATAATTATTGCTAAAAAGCAAATAATAAAAAGAGGAGAATGATTTATGAAAAAAAGAGGTATATCACTTATAGTACTAGTAATAACAATAATAGTAATTATAATATTGGCAGTAGCAGTAATACTATCTATTGCAAATAATAATCCAATAGAAAATGCTAAAAAGGCGGCTTTTCAAAATGATATAGCAACGCTAAAGGAAGAATTAGATTTATACATTCAAAAACAATATGTAGATAGTCAGGGAACATATAAAGCAAGTGATTTGAATAAGTTAGGTGAAGATATAAAAGATATTTTACCAGATATAAAAGATAAATATATAGGAAAAATAGCTATAAATGGTGGAAGTTTAGAATATACAGATGAATCAAATATGCAAGAGTATAATTGGGCTAGTGAGACATTAACAGGAGAAAAATCAAACTATGATAAAGCCGTATCAAGTGATAGTAAAAATATGCAGATAAATAATGCTACTGCTGGGAAACTGGGAAATTTAAAAATATATGGAAATAGTATACAAAATGGTACACCTACGCCAGATAATCCAGTAGAAATACAAAGTGTAGGAGAATTAGTAACAGACGCAAATGACTCTAATTATGGAAAATATAAAATACCTGTAACAGTAACTGGCAAAAATATTGGAACAGCCAAACAAGTATATAGCGGACTAAAGAAATCAGCTGGAACTGCAAATGATTCTGGATATACTGAAATAAAGTTGGATGATAGAGATTGTATCTCTTTTATTGATAACTTTGAGATGAAATATTCAGATATTTATTTTAAGGAAAATACCCAATATACTTTTTCTTTTGATTATAAACAGACAATGAACTCATCTTCAGCTCCGAATAAAACATCAGGTTTACTTTATATTTGGTATACTGACAGTTCTAGAGACGATATTGTAGTTTCAAATCCAAATTATGAAACTGAATGGAAACATATATCATATACATCTAAAGCTAATAAAACTATAAAAGAAATAGGAACAATAAGCCATAATTATTGCTTTAAAAATTATATAGATATTAATACATTTCAAATTGAAGAAGGAAACAAAGAAACAGATTACGAACCATATAAAGGGCAAACAACCAATATTTATTTCAATGAGCCTTTAAGAAAAGTTGGGGATGCAGTAGATTATATAGATTTTAAAAATAAAAAAGTAGTAAGAAATGTAGGGGTTGAAAACTTATCTGATATAAGAAATAGTTTTCATGAGTATGCTTCAATGTTGTCAGTTAATGGATATTCAATATATTATAATTTTACTTACTCAAAAACAAATAATTCAGATTTAATTTGTACTCATTTTGAAATGAATACTAATCATCTTAGTGGTAGTAATCATATTACTTTAAAACCAGAACTGCAAAGAATATTCATTGGAATTAATAGCGAAATCGTTGCTGCAGCCGATAAAGTAGCATTTAGAGGATGGCTTTTAAACAATAATCCAAAATTATTTTATGTACTAAATACACCAACTGAAGAAACAATAGAAATACCAGAAATATCAATTATAAATGGAACCAATAATATATCAATAGGGACTAGTGTAAATCCAAGCAAAATGGAAGTTGTATATGGAAAATAAAATTAATAGGAGAGATGGCTAATATAGCCATCTTTTTGTATTAAAAATTATGGTAAATTTATTGTAAACTTATTGCAAGATGTTGAATTTTATTGTATAATAATTATTGCTAAAAAGCAAATAATAAAAAGAGGAGAATGATTTATGAAAAAAAGAGGTATATCACTTATAGTACTAGTAATAACAATAATAGTAATTATAATATTGGCAGTAGCAGTAATACTTTCTATTGCAAATAACAATCCAATTGAAAATGCTAAAAAAGCAACATTTCAAAATGATATAATAACGCTAAAGGAAGAATTAGATTTATACATTCAAAAACAATATGCAGATAGTCAAGGAACATATAATGTAAGTGATTTGAATAAGTCAGGTGAAGATATAAAAAATATTTTACCAGGTATAAAAGATAAATATATAGAAAAAATAGCTATAAATGGTGGAAGTTTAGAATATACAGATGAATCAAATATGCAAGAGTATAATTGGGCTAATGAGACATTAACAGGAGAAAATACAAACTATGATAAAGCCGTATCAAGTGATAGTAAAAATATTCAGATAGATAATGCTACTGTTGGAAAATTAGAAAACTTAAGGATATATGGTAATAGTATACAAAATGGTACACCTACACCAGATAATCCAGTAGAAATACAAAGTGTAGGAGAATTAGTAACAGACACAAATGACTCTAATTATGGAAAATATAAAATACCTGTAACAGTGACTGGAAAAAATTTATTTGATATAAAAGAGTGCATAACCGGAACTCGTATTTTAGATAATGGAGACGGAAGCATAACAGTAAAAAGTTATCCATCATTTACAGGTAAAAAGTTATCGCAGTTGGCTCCAAATTTAAAAGTAGGAGATGAATTTGTATTTTCTATGGAAACAAATGGTTATAGTCAGATTTATTTAAATAATACAAGTTCGAGTTACAATACTTATATTACCAATAAAACAAAGTATATAGCTACACAGGAGATGTTAGATAGTGGTGTCTATTTGTATAAGCAAACTTCTGCACAAGGTGGAGCAGATTCAATAATAAAAAATATTCAAATAGAATTGGGAACTGCTGCTACAGATTATGAGCCATACGTAGAAGGCACTACAACAAACATATTTTTAAATGAACCTTTAAGAAAAGTTGGAGATGCAGTAGATTATATAGACTTTAAGAATAAAAAAATTGTAAGAAATATAAAAGGAAGAGTATTTGATGGCACAGAAAGATGGGAATTAGGTGGAAGTGGAACTAATGTAGTTAATCAAAGATTCTTTTTATCAGATAGTGACCTACTTTCAAATGGTAGATTATTATCTAATATATTAGTAGAAAAATATCCTGGTAGGGCTTCAATATTTACACAAGATGTTGAAGGTTGTAATATTTCAAATACTAAATTTTATCAATTAAAGATTAACAAAACTTATTTAACAAATTTAAATTATGATGTAAGTGTATCTGGATTCAAAAAATATTTATCTGATTTAAAAAATGAAAATAAACCTGTAAAAGTTTGTACTACATTAGAATCTAAGACTGAAGAAAAAATACTAAATCTACCAGAAATATCAACTATAAATGGAATTAATAATATATCAATTGGTACTAGTATAAATCCAAGTAAGATAGAGGCTATATATAGTAAAGAAAAATAATTTAAAAATATGAAATGAACTCAAATTATTAAACCGTTTGGCATAATAATAGAGTTCATTTTATTATACTTTTGTTATTCAAATATATATATTTTTTTTAGAGCTATTGACAAAGGATAAAAAAAGTTGTATAATAGTCAAAGAAAGTCAAAGTTAAAAAAGAGGCGATTAAGATGAAATTATCAGATTTAATAGAAGAATATATTAGAGATTGTATAAAAGACACAAATGAATTAGAGTTAAGAAGAAGTGATTTAAGTCGTATGTTTAATTGTGTACCATCTCAAATCAATTATGTTATATCCACAAGATTTGTTCCAGAAATGGGCTTTTATGTTGAAAGTAGAAGAGGGGGCGGAGGATATATTAAAATAATAAAAAAAGATATGTCTGACGAAAGTGAACTTGCAACTTTAATTGACAAGATTGGTAACAAATTGTCACAAAGTGTCGTAGATGTTTACCTTAAAGATTTTGTAAGTTATAATATATTAGATGAAGACAAAGCTAAAATGATAAAAGTGGCAGTGTCAGATAAGAGTTTGGAAAAAGTTGATAAATTAATACGTAATGACGTAAGAGCTGATATTTTTAAAAATCTCATTATAAATATATTAAATTAAGTAAAAAGGAGTGATTATTATGAAATGTCAAAGTTGTGGAAAAAGAGAAGCTACAGTAAGATATTCAGAGAGTATAAATGGAAAAAAACACGAGTATTATCTTTGTGAGAATTGTGCAAATAAAATGGGTGTAGGAGATTTTTCAAGTATATTTTCTCCTATGTTTGTTTCAATTCCTGAATTTTTTAAAGATACAAAATTACCTGAAACTTTAGTATGTCCAAAGTGTGGATATACTTTAGATGATTATTCTAAAACTGGTATGTTTGGATGTGAAGAATGCTATAACACATTTGAAGATACTTTAGATGAATTGTTTTTAAAATTTCACGGAAAGAATAGACATATTAAGTTAAATAAAAAGAATAAAGTAAATGTTGATAGCAAAAAAAGTTATATCAAAGAATCAAAAGAAGAAAATATTGATGACTTGAAAGAAAAAATAAAGGAACTAGTGAAAGATGAAAAATACGAAGAAGCAGCTATAATTAGAGATAAAATAAAAGAATTAGAAAAAAATCAAAATAAAGATTAAAGATAAAAAGAGGGGGAATTTAAATGTGGTATAATGAAGTATCAAAAGATTCAGATGTTGTTATTTCTTCAAGAATAAGATTTGCAAGAAATATAAAAGGTTATAGATTTCCTGTTATAATGAGTGATAAAGAAAGAAAAGAAATTATAGATATTCTTGAAAAAAGTATAGATAAGAAAAAGTACAAGTTACTTAAAATGCAGGATATTGATGATGTAACAAAATTAAGTCTTATGGAAAAACATATAATATCTAAAGAATTTGTAGGAGATGAACTAGGAGCTATTATCACAAATGAAGATAGTTCAGTAGTTGCTATGGTAAATGAAGAGGATCATTTAAGGATACAAGCGTTTTCTGCCGGTTTTAATATAGATAAGTGTTATGAAGATTTAACTTGTTTTACAGATAGTTTAGGAGAAAAAGTAGAATATATTAAAAATGAAAAATATGGATATATAACATCTTGTCCAACAAACGTTGGAAGTGGTATGAGAGTGTCAGTTCTTTTACATCTTCCAGCATTAGCAAGGGTAGGTCTTTTAAATAAGTTACTAGATCAAGCTGCAAGTATAGGTGTATCAGTTAGAGGGCTATATGGAGAAAATACAAGTGGTGATGGATATATGTATCAGATATCAAACCAAAAAACACTTGGAATGAGTGATGAAAATATCATATCTGGAATTAAAGCTATAATTACATCAATTGTTGAACAAGAAAGAAAAGCAAGAGAAGTATTAAAAAATGGGAATATTCAATTTGAAGATGAGATATTTAGAGCGTATGGAATACTTAAAAATTCAAGAGTAATATCACAAGATGAAGCTGTAAAGCTTTTATCAAAAGTAAGGCTTGGAGTGAGTATAGATATGATTAAAGATGTTTCACTCCAAAAAATCCAAGAAATAATGATAAATATATTATCAAATACACTAAAATTAAATGAAAAACAAGACTTGTCAAGACAAGAAGAATTAGTAAAAAGAGCTAAATATATAAGAGAGGAGTTGAATTAATATGTATGAATTTACAGGAAGAGCAAGTAGAGTATTAGAAATTGCAAGAGAATTTGCAATAGAAAATAATTATTCTTTTATAGGAACAGAGCATATTCTCTATGGCTTAGTTGCCGAAGGGGAAGGGTTAGCTTGTAAAATACTTACAAGCCAAGGCTTAACTAAAGAGTATGTTGAAGGTGAAATACTAAAAATAGATGGAATTATGAATACACTAGATAGTGAACCTGAACTTACTCCAAGAGCTAAAAGAATAATAGAAAATAGTAGCAGAGAGTCTAAAAGAATGGGGCAAAACTACGTAGGAACTGAACACATATTACTATCACTTATGAGAGAGATAGATAGTGTGGCAGTAAGAATTTTAATTGATGCAAATATTGATCCACAAAGAATATTTGCCGAAATCTTAAAACTTTTAAGTGAAGATTCACCATTTTCGTTATATAATGATGAATCAAATGAAAAAAATATGGGAGCAAATAATACCCCTACACTTAATCAATATGGAAAAGATTTAACAGCTTTAGCAAGTGAAGGAAAAGTTGATCCTGTTATTGGCAGAAGTAGTGAAATACAAAGAATTATAGAAATACTAAGCAGAAGAACAAAGAATAATCCAGTATTAATAGGTGAACCAGGTGTAGGGAAAACTGCAGTAGTCGAAGGTCTAGCCCAAATGATTGTAGATGGAAAAGTACCTGAAATATTAAAGTCAAAAAGAGTGGTTTCACTTGATATGTCATCTATGGTAGCCGGAGCAAAATATAGAGGTGATTTTGAAGAAAGACTTAAAAAATCACTTCAAGAAATAAAAAAATGCGGAAATGTAATTCTGTTTATAGATGAAATGCACACTATAATTGGTGCAGGAGCTGCAGAAGGTGCAATGGATGCAGCAAACATTTTAAAACCTCTTTTATCAAGGGGAGAAGTACAAATAATAGGTGCAACTACTTTAAATGAATATAGAAAAAATATAGAAAAAGATAGTGCACTAGAAAGAAGATTTCAAAGTGTATTAATTGATGAACCAAATGCAGAAGATACTGTAAAGATATTAAAAGGTTTAAAAGATAAATATGAGGCTCATCATAAGGTAAAAATAACTGATGAAGCTATTAAAGAAGCAGTTGCTATGTCTATAAGATATATAAACGATAGATATTTACCAGATAAAGCAATCGATTTAATTGATGAAGCTTGTTCTAAGGTAAAACTAAAAACTGTAACTATGCCAAAAGGAATAAAAGAACTTGAGAAAAAGAAAGATATTCTTTCAAAAGAAAAGGAAGAAGCTATAATTTCTCAAGACTTTGAAAAAGCTGCGAAAGTAAGAGATGAAGAAAAGAAATTAAAAGAAGAAATTGCAAATAAAAAATCTGAGTGGGAGAAAAAAGAAAAGAAAAAAGAAGCTTCTATTTCTAAAGAAGATATTTGCGATGTCGTTTCAAACTGGACAAAAATACCTGTTTCAAAACTTACAGAAACTGAAAGTGAAAAGCTAAGAAAACTAGATGAAACTTTAAAGAAAAGAGTTATTGGTCAAGATGAAGCTGTTGAAGCTTTAGCTCGTGCTATAAAAAGAGCAAGAGTGGGACTTCAAGATGAGAAAAGACCAATAGGTTCATTTATGTTACTTGGTCCAACGGGTGTAGGTAAAACAGAACTTACAAAAGCCTTAGCAGAAAATTTATTTGGTGATGAAAATGCAATGATAAGATTGGATATGTCTGAGTATATGGAACCTCATAGTGTATCAAAACTTATTGGTTCACCACCTGGATATGTAGGTTATGATGATGGTGGTCAACTTACAGAACAAGTAAGACGTAAACCATATAGCATAATACTATTTGATGAAATAGAAAAAGCACATCCCGATGTATTTAACATGTTGTTACAAATACTAGAAGATGGTAGACTTACTGATTCAAATGGTAGAGTAGTAAGCTTTAAAAATACAGTTATAATTATGACTTCTAACACAGGAGCAAGAAACATTGTAGAAAGAAAACAATTAGGTTTTGTAAACAAACAAAAGGCAGAAGAAGATTATGAAAAGACAAAAGAGGAAGTTATGTCTGAACTTAAGAAAATGTTTAGACCTGAATTTTTAAATAGATTAGATGAGATAATAGTATTTAAAAAGTTAGATACTGGATCTATAGAAAAGATAACTTCACTTATGCTTGATAAGTTTAAAAAACGTGTTGAAAAGAAAAATATGAAGATTACAATATCTGACGACGTTATAAAATATATAGCTAAAGTAGGATATGATGAAACTTATGGAGCAAGACCTTTAAGACGTGCTATTCAAAGCAATATTGAAGATAAATTTGCAGAGGCCATTTTAGATAAAAAAATAAAAGAAAAAGATAATGTTCAAATTTCTTTAAAAGATGGAAAAATTACAATAGAAAAAATAAAATAAAACTAAATTGGCTTAATATTAAACAAGAAATTTTAAAATCTCAATATCGAGCAATGCAGGCTGTTAATAAAGAACTTATTTTCTTATATTGGAACATAGGTAAGATTATTTTAAAAAACAGTCAGTGGGGAAATAAATTTGTAGATAATTTATCAATAGATTTAAAATTAGAATTTCCTGAAATAAGGCGGATTTTCGGTTAGAAATTTAAAAAATATGAGAAGATTTGCAGAAGAATATCAGGATTTTGAATTTGTGCAGTCAATAACTGCACAAATTCCTTGGACACATAATGTATTGCTAATGGAAAAAATAAAAGATGTTGAGATTAGAAAATGGTATATTAGTCAAACTATAAAAAATGGATGGTCTGTAAATGTACTAGAAATGCAAATTGCAAGTAAGTTATATGAAAGACAAGCTATAGCAGAAAAAACAACTAATTTTTCTGCCACTCTTCCAAATGTGCAGAGCGATTTAGCAATGCAAACAATGAAAGATCCATATTTGTTTGATTTTATTTCATTAAAAAAATATTCAAATGAAATAAAAATTGAAAATGCTATGATAAATAAAATAAAAGATGTACTTATTGAACTTGGAAATGGATTTGCCTTTGTGGGAAATCAATATAAAATCACGGTTAGCGATACGGATTATTTTATAGATCTATTATTTTATCATCTAGAATTAAGATGTTATATTGTAGTTGAATTAAAAGCCAGAAAATTTAAGCCAACAGATGCAGGGCAAATTAATTTTTACTTGTCTGCTGTTGATGATATATTAAGAAAAAAAGGAGATAATCCTACAATTGGTATTCTATTATGCAAAGGAAAAGATAAATTGACAGCAGAGTATGCTTTGAGAAATGTAAATAATCCAATAGGAGTTAGTGAATACAAACTATTAGAAGATATTCCAGAATATTTGCAAAAACAATTACCTAAAGCCGAAGATATTGCATTACATATAAAAGATATCGAGGTAGCTGATAGTGATGAAGATTAATAAAGCAGCTAGAAATGTAGGTATTAGTATATATAAAAGATATTTAAATATAACTTAATTCTAATGGAATAGAGCATAATAATTTAATATTAGCTTTATTCCTTTTTTGTTATATATGTTTAATTTAGTAAATATAATATTTTTGAGGAAAAAGTTTTATGAAGAAAAGTCCAAGATTTATTATATTCAAATTAGCTATAATTTTGATTGCAATAATTTTATATATTATAGTTTTTGAGTTAAAATTTAAAATACGTTTTAAAACTAGTCTTAAGAATGATGTAGAAGTGGAACATACTCAAGTACTTACATCATCTGATATTTCAAATGATATATTCTGCTTTTTAAAAAATATAGACACAACAATTTTTTCTGTTCTTTCCATATATGATGATATAGAAAAAGGTGAAGTAAGTTTTTCAATTGAACAAAAACTTGATATAGCAAATGCATATATTATTCAAAATTTAGGTAAATACCAGAGCGAAATAAAAAATGTAGATAAAAATTATATATATATGGAGGATGATACAGCTATAAACTCATTGGGATTTGTTGATAAATCATTAATAGAAAAAATAGTATTTGAAATTTTTGGAGAGTGTGATATAATTTTATATAATTATAAATTTTATGATACACAAACAGATATGGTGGCTCTTGTTCCCCTTACTATGTATAACACTCGGATATGATGAGGTAGAGCTTCTAAATTTAAATGAGATAGATTCAAAAACGTACTTTGCAACCTTAAAATATAAAAGAAAGTTTGAAAGTATAACTAATGAATTTAAAGTTGACTATTTAGTAAGGCGAAAAGAAACAGTAAATAACTTAATTAGTATGAGGATATATAATTCAAAAGTGTATTAGGTGAAGAAGGAAAAAGTATGAAAAAGAAAAAACAAAATGAAGTTGAGGAAGAAAAAAATACCAAAGAAGTGAAAAGTAAAAAAAATATGAAAAAGATATTTTTGTATACGATGCTATCATTTCTTTTAATTTTAGTTATTATAGCTATAGTGATTTTTGCTATATACTTTAATTTTAATTATAAACTTGGTAAAAAATTAGTAGAAAGTAATGATGAGAAAAATATTGAAATTACATATAAATTTTATATATTAGTAATGAGTAACAAAAATAAGGAATATATAAAAGAAAACAAAAAGAATTTAATAATTAACTATAATAATTATGCAATAACTTTAGATTATAACGCTTTACCTAAATATATAGAATTTAATATTAATACTGATGTAAAAAAATCAGAGCTTGAAAAATTCAAAGGGCTAGATGTACTCAACATAGACTTTAGTGAGTTTAAAGCTAAAGAATCTATTAGCAAGTTTAAAATAAATATAGATAGAAATGTATTTAAGAATAAAAATGTGGACATATATAAAATAATAAATACTAATGAAAATGTAAATATAGTAAAAAAGGCTGAAAACATAGAAAATGGCAATGTTACATTTGAAGTTTATGACAAAAATTTAAAACCAGAGGAAAATAGTAACAAATTTTTTGTGTGTTATGTTCCTTTGCAAGATATAACTTTAAGTAAATCACAAACAGAAATAAAAAGGACACAAAGTGAAAAAATTGAATATAAGCTTATACCTGAAAATGCTACAAATACTAATATAATTACTAAATATGATAATGAAGCATTAGAGATTAGTACTGATTTAAATTTCGTAGCAAAAAAAGAAGGAGAATACAAAGTAGAAATATCAGTTCAAGATGAAAGTATAGTAAAAGAAGTATTAGTTAAAATATTGGAAGTGGCTTCAAAAATTGAAGTAGATAAAAATTCTATTTCAATTGAAATTGGTAAAGAGGCTAGTATTAATGCTAAAGTAGTGCCGGATAATGCAGTAAATAAAGAAGTAGAGTGGACGAGCAGTAATGAAAATATTGCTAAAGTAGATCAAAATGGTAAAATTACAACAAATAAAGTGGGAAAATGTGAAATAAAAGTAAAAACTAAAGAAGAACCTATTGTTGAGTCTGTTATAAATGTTGAAGTAAAGCCTAAACCCGTTATATATGTGGCACCAAAAATCACTCAGGCACCTCAAGCAAATAATTCAAATGGTTTAACATATATACAAGGAATTCTTGTTGTAAACAAAAAATATAGTGTACCTTCTACATATAATCCGGGGGTAAATCAAACAGCGCTTGCAGCATTTAATCAGATGAAAGCTGCCGCTGCAAATGAAGGCGTATCGCTTTGGATAGTATCTGGATTTAGGTCATATACTACTCAAAGTGGACTGTATAGTAGGTATGTAAGTGTGTATGGTCAGGCTTCAGCAGATACTTTTTCAGCAAGGCCAGGACATTCAGAGCATCAGATAGGACTTGCTTTTGACCTTAATTCGATAAATGATAATTTTGGGAATACTAAAGAGGGAATATGGCTTGCACAAAATTGTCATAAGTTTGGCTTTATAATTCGATACCCAAAAGGAAAACAAGCTATAACTGGATACAAATATGAACCTTGGCATGTAAGGTATTTGGGGACAGATGTGGCGACTAAAGTATTTAACAGTGGGCTTTGTTTAGAAGAGTATTTAGGAATATAATCATATAAAATATGAAAAAAGTGTGAAAAATTATATAAAAATAAAATAAAAAAACATATATATTGAATATAGTTATTTTTTGTGATATATTATAAATATAAATGGAGGTAGTTTAAAATGGAATTTAAGAAAAAAGTAACAGAAATATCTAAAATAGTTGGTAAAACAGCAACAGATACATATAATACAGTTGCAGATAAATCAGGAAAATTTATTGCTGATACTAAACTAAAACTTGCTATTGCAGACAAAGAATCAGATATAGTAAAAACATATGAGGAAATGGGAAAATCTATTTATGATTCATACAAAGCAGGTGAAGAAGTAGGAAAGGTTTTTACAAAAGAGTGTAAAAAGATTGACAAAGCTATAAAAGAGATTGACGAGATGAATAAAAAAATATTATACAATAAAGGACTTAGAACTTGTGCAAACTGTGGAGAAACAATAGAGCTTGAATCAGCTTTTTGTGCAAACTGTGGAACAAAACAAAAACCAGTTAAAATAAAAGAAGAGCCTAAAGAGGAAAAAGAACCTAAAGAAGAAAAGCCAAGTGCTAAAGTATGTCCTCAATGCGGATTAATATGTGCACCTGGTTCAAAATTCTGCACAAAATGTGGTTATTCACTTGAAAAATAATTAAATATATAATAAACTATTGGAGGTATAAAAGCTTTCAATAGTTTTTTGTACTATAGGGGGAACAAAAAGTATGAAAATATCACCACTTGATAAAAGAAATAGTGAAAATTTAAATACATCTTTAGCTAAGATGGCAAAAGTAGTCTATCAAGATGTAGATTACTACATATTTGCTATGAAAGTAAAAGATATTGAAATCCCATATTTTTTAGATATAAATGGAGAGAGTATAAAACTACTTGATAAAAATTTTTCATACGTAGAACTTTTACCTATAGGGAAAAATTATAGCTTAAAAGTGTATTATAATGAAAATGATAGTATGATTGCTATAAAATGTGATATTACATTAAATAATTTTTTAGATGAAAGAAAAATGCCTTTTTATGAAGAAGGATTTTTAAGTATTGCCTTAGATAGCAAGTATAATGTTTATGAGTATGGAAAAAATGATTTAAAAGAAGCACTTGAAAAAAAGGAAATAACAGAAGATGAATATAACAAAATATTAAGAGAATTTTCGCTTAGCCTTCATGGCATAAAAGAAAATATAAATATGTTAAAAAGAATAGTGTATAAATATTTAAATGCACTTTTAAAAGAAAATAACAATAAAAGTAAAACTATCTCAAAAAAAGATAATAAAAATACATATAAAACAAATATAAAGCCAGGTATAAAGGTGGCAATAGTATTGAAAAAAGACCAGAAAACAGGTATATTAACTGAAGGTATAGTAAAAGATATTTTAACAAATAGTGCACTACATCATAGAGGAATAAAGGTAAGACTTACAGATGGAAGTGTAGGTAGAGTTCAAAAAATACTTTAAATCATAAAATTAATGTGAAAAAATGATGTTAAATCTTTAAATTAGGCTTAAGCTGTGATATAATACCTTTGATTTAATAATTACATAGTAATAGTGGTTATGTAGCAATATAAGGAGAGGAAATAAATGAAATTAATAGAGAAAATATTTGGTTCATACAGTAAAAGAGAAATAAAAAAAATAATACCAACTGTTGATAAAATAGAAGAAATCGAAAAAACTTTAAAAGATTTATCTGATGAAGAATTAAGAAATAAAACTCAAGAGTTTAAAGAAAGACTTGCTAAAGGAGAAACTTTAGAAGACATTTTACCTGAAGCATATGCAGTAGTTGCAGAAGCTTCAAGTAGAGTACTTAATATGAGACATTTTAGAGTTCAGCTTATCGGTGGAATTATACTTCATCAAGGAAGAATTGCTGAAATGAAAACAGGTGAAGGTAAAACTTTAGTTGCCACTTTACCAGTATATTTAAATGCATTAACAGGTAAAGGTGTGCATGTAGTAACAGTAAATGATTATCTAGCAAAACGTGATAGCGTTTGGATGGGAAAACTATATAAATTTTTGGGCTTAAGTGTAGGTCTTGTAGTATCTCAAATGATGCCTGAAGAAAAAAGAAAAGCATATGCTTGTGATATAACATATGGAACAAATAACGAATTTGGTTTTGATTACTTAAGAGATAATATGGCAATGAGTAAAGACACAATGGTACAAAGAGAACTAAACTATGCTATTGTGGATGAGATTGACTCAATATTAATTGATGAGGCTCGTACTCCACTTATTATTTCTGGTATGGTAGATAAGAAAAATGATTTATATGAAAAAGCTAATAGTTTTGCACGTGGATTAACACCTAGAATTATTGTTGAAAATAACGATAAAGAATTTGATGAAGCTGATGATAACTATGATTATATTGTAGATTTAAAAGCTCATACTGCTGCCCTTACAGAAACAGGAACTAAAAAAGCAGAAAAATATTTTGGAATAAGTTCACTTTCTGATGTAGATAATTTGACTATTTCTCATCATATAAACCAAGCAATAAGAGCATATGGCTTAATGAAAAAAGATAAAGATTATATTGTAAAAGATGAACAAGTTATAATAGTTGATGAGTTTACTGGACGTTTAATGCAAGGTAGAAGATATAGCGATGGATTACACCAAGCAATAGAAGCAAAAGAAAATGTAAAAATAGCTTCTGAAAGTCAAACTCTTGCTACAATTACATTCCAAAACTACTTTAGATTATATAACAAATTATCAGGAATGACTGGTACAGCTAAAACAGAAGAAGAAGAATTTAAGGGAATATATAAACTTGATGTAGTTGAAATTCCAACAAATAAACCAGTAAGAAGAGTGGATTTAAATGATGTGGTTTATCAAACACAAAAAGCTAAATATGAAGCAATTGTAAATGACGTAAAAGCATCATACGAAAAAGGTCAACCAGTTCTTGTAGGTACAGTTTCAATAGATAAATCAGAAATAATAAGTAAATTACTAAAAAGAGATAAGATACCTCATCAAGTATTAAATGCTAAATTCCATGAAAAAGAAGCAGAAATTATAGCTCAAGCTGGAAAGTATAAAGCTGTAACAATTGCTACTAACATGGCAGGTCGTGGTACCGATATAATGCTTGGGGGAAATCTTGAATACTTAGTAAAAGAAGAGTTAGCTAAAAAAGGATATTCTTCAGAAGTAATCGAAATGGCTATTACCCCTATAACATATAATGATGAAGAAGTTAAGAAAGCTAAAAAAGAAATAGTAGAGATAGAAAAAAGATTAAAACCAGAAATAGAAGAAAATAGAGAAAAGGTAATAGAAGCTGGTGGACTTAAAATAATTGGTAGTGAAAGACATGAATCACGTCGTATAGATAATCAGCTAAGAGGACGTTCTGGACGTCAAGGTGATATTGGTGAAACTCGTTTCTATATTTCACTTGAAGATGATCTTATGAAACTTTTTGGATCAGACAGAATGACAGCTGTAATATCAAGACTTGGACTTCCAGAGGATACACCAATTGAACAAGGTATGCTTACTAGTGTTATTGAGGGAGCACAAGCAAAAGTAGAAGGTAGAAACTATTCTATAAGAAAAAATGTACTAGAGTACGATGATGTAATGAATACACAAAGAGAGATAATTTACTCTCAAAGAAGAGATGTATTAAATGCAGAAAATATATCAGAGATTGTATTAAAACTTGCAAATGGTAAAATAGCAAAGGTTGTACCAAAATATTTTGCAAATGTAGATAATATTGATGATGTAGATTTTGATTCTTTAAATGCAGTTCTAGCTAATTTATTTGCTACAGAAAATTTAATTTCAATAGATGAAGCTTCAGGAAAAGAAGTAGAAGAGATTATTTCACTTTTAGAAGAAAAAGTAGAAGAAATATATTTACAAAAACATGAAGAAGCTAAGAAAAATGGTATTGAAGAAATACTAAACAATATTGAAAGACACTTAATATTAAATGTAGTAAATGAAAAATGGATGGATCACATAGATGCAATATCTCAATTAAAAGATGGTATAGGACTTAGAGCATATGGTCAAACTAATCCAGTAGAAGCTTACAAAATAGAAAGCTTTGATATGTTTGAAGGATTAGTTGATACTATTCAAGAAGAGTCTACTAAAGCAGTATTTTCAATAAGACCTAAAAAACAAGAATCATATAGTGAGAATGTTATAAAGGAAAATACAGTAAATGTTAGAAATATAAGTACTAACGAATCTCAAGAAGATTCAAAAAGAGAACCTGTTAAAGCAGAGAAAAAAGTAGGCAGAAATGAAAAGTGCCCATGCCGGAAGCCGGAAAGAAATATAAACAATGCTGCGGAAAGTAGTATAAAATAAGATAAAGTAAGGGTGTCGCTAAGAAACAATAGTTGACACCTTTTAAAATATATAGAAATGGTAAGGCATTTTAGCAACAAATGGCTGATTTATAGTATATTACTAAACAAAATATAAGTTTGCAGATTAAAAATATAATTGATGAAGAAGAGTTAGCAAAAAATTCAACTGTCAAGAAATTCTTAACAGTTCAAAAGTAAGGTAAAAATATTACAATTTGGATATGATTATTTCTTTAGACTATAAATAAAATCGAAGGTCGTTATAAATTTCAGAGAATTGGCTAACGAGAGATTAAAAACATATCAATCAAAATTAGAAGAATAGACTTAAAACTTGAAAATAAAAGATTTCATAAATATTGAAAGTTGTGCTTGGGTATATTAGGAGATGAATAATAATATGAATATTAGATTAGCAAGAAAAAGTGATATTAGTTCTTTAAATATTTTATTTAAAGAAGTTATAAGAGATTTAAAAGAAGTAAAAAAAATAGATATGTTATGGGGCGACATATATCCGTTTTGTGAATTTGATAATGATATTAAAAATAAGGAAATGTATGTTATAGAAAATAATAACAAAGTAATAGGTAGTTTTGTTTTATCTGATTATGATGATCCAGATTATCACCAAATAAAATGGAATCAAGAAAGAAAAAGTTTTTTCTATTTAAATAGACTAGCAATTTTACCTAGTGAGCAAGGAATGGGGTATGCTAAAGCAACAATGAAATTTATTGATAATTATGCGATTAAAAATAATTACGATGTAATAAGATTAACAGTTTATGAAAATAACATAAATGCTATTAAATTATATGAGAAAAATGGATTTAAAAGAATTGAAGAGGGAAATTGGTCATTAGAGGATAAAATATTTATAGGATTTGAAAAAATAATGGAATAGATGGTTCTATTCTGTTATTTTTTCGTTTATTAAGATTAGAATTTAAATACAGAAAAAGAATGTAGTGATTGAAAATGAAAATAATGAACAAGTAGCTCCTGTTTCAATGGTAGAATATAAAGAATCAGTATTTAAAATAGTTCTTAATAAAATAAAACAAATCTTTAATATTAAATAATAGTGAGTAAAAATAAAGAAAAGGTTAGTATTTGAAGTTTTGGGTACTAACTTTTTTCTTAAATAAAAAAGATTGAATATTAAATATACATATGTTAAAATACAATTGTTATTTAAACGTTATAATCTAAAAGAGGTAAAGCTTTATGGAATATTTAAACTTGTATGATGATAAAGGTAATTTGTTAAATGAAATAGGGATTAGAGGAAAAGAAAATAATAATAATTTAGAAGGAATAGCAATTATATTTATACAAAATGCAAGAGGTGAATTTTTAATTCAAAAAACATCACGCTCTAGAGGTCATGAGTTTTCTACTACAGGAGGTCATGTATTATTTGGCTCTGATTTTTTAGATACAATTATTCGTGAAGTGAATGAAGAATTAGGAATAGATATTGCTAAAGAAAAAATTATTGAAGCTAATACATATGTTGTAGAACATTATTTTCAAAAAGTCTATTATTTAAGAAAAGATATAAATATTAAAGATATAAAGGTTCAAAAATCTGAAGTGGATTATGTGAGATGGTTAAGCAAAGAAGAAATAAACAACTTGATAAAAAATAATGAATTTAGAAAAGGTAATATAGAAGGTTACAAGTATATAATAAATAATTTTTAAGTGAAACTTAAGGGAGATTTGAAAATGTATTTAAAAGTTAAAGAAGTGAAAGTTAAAGAGGTGATAGTATATGTTATATTTAATTACAGGACCTGCTGGAGTAGGAAAGAGTACAATTTCACAAACATTAGCTAAAAAAAGTAAAAAATCTGTATTAATTGAAGGAGATGATATATATCATCAAGTTATATCAGGCTATAAAAGTGCCTGGGAGAAAGGAAATCATTTACAAGTATTTTGGAAAATATGCGAGAATATGATAGATACATATCTTTCATATGAGTATGATGTTATATTCAACTATATATTTAACGTAGAAAATTTTCAAACTTTTAATGAAAAATTTAAAAAGTATTCAAAAAAATTTGTTATTCTTGTTACAGATGAGGAAACAATTGTTAAAAGAGATTTAGAAAGACCTTTAGATTGCCAAATGGGTGAAAGATCTTTAATATTATTAAGAAATTTTAAAAACAAACCATTTGATAGAAAATATTATCTTGATACTAGTAATCTATCTATAGAAGAAACAGTTTGTGAAATTGAATCCAACAATAGTTATATTTTTTAAAAATTGTTATTTAAAATATAATTAACTCTAATAAATAAGTGTATGCACTTAAAACACTTGACATAAAATTAACTAAGTGGTATAATTATAATATGTGAAAAATTTAAAACTAAATGAATATTTAGAGGGAGGATATTAATATGAATGAAATAACAAATTGGTATTTCGTAGGAAGGGAACGGTTTGGATATGATTTGTCACTTCCAATTCCATATGCAATAATAAAAAGATATTCTAATTTAGAACCTGTTTTAATAGGCGAGTTAAATGGGATGAAAGTTATTATTAATAATATCAAAGAATTTAATGAGAAAAAGAATTACTTGATATTACAAAATGGTACGGAGCTGGAATTAAAAAATATGCATGATGACTTTCATAAGTTACAGATTAATATAATAAAGGGATATCCTATTATATATAATTGGGCAATTGATGCTAACTTAAATATGAATGGTGTTATGTACGAGATGGGAAAGTTTAGACCGTTTAAAGATGCAATAGTATCTCAAGAGGAAGACTTTGTAACTTTTGCTCATATAAATAAAAAAGCTTTTGTTGTTTGGTCGGCAATGTCTAGACAACAAAAAGAATATATGGAAAGTTTAAGTGAAAAAGATTTATCGGTCTTGGCATCTAAAGATTTCTTTGAAGTTAATAATTGTTGCTTAGATTTATTAGTTCTTATAAAAAACAAAGAAGAAAGAGATAGAAAAAGTCATTTCTTAAGAGAACTTGATGTTCCTGATTGGATGAAGTAAAATACCAATAAATCCAAAATATAAAAAGTAAGGAGAAATTTTCCTTACTTTTTATTATGTCTTTTTATAGCTGGAGTTTCATAACTTTCTGTTATTGCACCACCGTCTTTTGAAGCATCCTCTAGTGTTGGTTCACTATCGTCAAATATTATTTCAAAATCATCTATATCAGAAAGGTCGTGTGCCATTGTATTTGGTGAACTATCTGAATTTGAATCTGATATATTTGATAAAGTGGTTGGTTCAGTTTTTGTATATCTCATGTCAGTTGTATCAAGAGTTGCTGCTTCTGTTGCAGCTTTTCTTAATTCTTCTTTTATTCTAGAATCAGTATTTACACCAAATAAATTATCTGCGTTATCACTTTCATCAGAATCATTCATTATAATTGTTGGTTCATCTGGTTTACTCATCATATATTTTTCAAAATTAAACATTTGTGATGGAGCCTTTTCTTTGTATTTTGCATCTAAGAAACCAGTTTTTCCTTTACCATATATTGATTTACCAGAAGCATTCTTAGTTTTGTAGAATATGCTTCCAAATCCAAGTTCGGCAAGCTTCCAACCTTCAATTTTAGCTTTTTTCTCTATTTTTAATGTAGTTTTACCAGATCCTTTATTTACTCCATTAGAAAGATCAAATGAAGTTGTAGTGTCTGGAATTTTCTTTTTACCGAATGCAGCTTCCCAATATTCACTATCTTCTTTAACAGTATCTCCGAAAACGATTTGAGTTTTTGTGTTAGCAAGTACAACTTGACGATAGTATGCATGGCCACTTTTTTCAAGCTGTGATAAGTTTTGTATTGCTACAGTAACACCACATCTATATTTTCTAAATAGTGTAAACATAACTTCCATATCTTTTGTGATATATTCAGGGAATTCATCTATGTATAAGAAGTGAGGTGTTCTTGATTCTTCATTTCCTTTTCTTCTTAATACAGCATCTTGGAACTGAAGTATAAAGAACATACCAAAAGCTTTGGCTTGTAATATACCAAGTTCACCTTTTCTAGAACATGCAGTGATTACTTTTCCTTCTTCTAATGCTTTATCAAAATCAATTATATTTTTCTTTCCACAAAGTGCAGCTTTAAGTCCTGGATGTCTTACTAAGTTGTTAAGTTGAGTTATTGCACCATACAAGAATTTTTCTGTATCTTTTCTACCACTACCACGTGTACCAGGTATCTCATATCCATTTATATTTAGTGATGGTTTGTAGAAATTCTTTTCAAAGTAACGTATTAATAGTTTGTATTTTTGTTCAAGTTCTGGAACTTTTTTCATTTCTTCTGTCATTTCTTCAACAGCATCAAAGTTATATAACAATTCTAGCATGTCTTCCAAACTTGCAATTTCTCCATCATGAAGTCTAGGATACATTTCTTTTAAAAGTATTGATAAGTTTTGGAATGCGTCAATTGTTACTTGTGTAAAGAATGGATCTCCTGCTTTTCCTCCACCAGTACTCTCATACATTGCATTTAAAACGTCTGATACAATTGAAGCTGCTTTAGCTGGATCAGGGATTGCAAATGGGTTTATACTTAATGTTGTTTCAGGAGCTGCAGGATCTATTGTTAGTACATCTATATCAAAATTATTTGCTACCCCAATAAATTGTGAAATAAAGTTTCCATCATTTTCTACTATTGTTATACCAAGATTTCTATATGTTATTTTACCAGTTGAATTATCTATATATTGCATTATTGGTCTTACTTCATCCATGAATTGTTCTTCCATACCACGTTTTGGATGTAAGTAATTTAGTATAAAGTTTCTGTTAACATACTCATTTGTAAAAGGTCCACTCATATATGCGATACCTCTTTTTAACATAGAGTAACCAATTCTTTTTGAATATTCTCTGAAGAAATGTTTTCTCTCAAGATCTAATGCACTCATTGGTAAAAGTACAGTAGCTGTTTTACCAGTACCAGTAGCACCTTGAACAAGTGTTGCCTCATAACGTTTTTTCTCTGGAACTACAACTGGAACTGAAGAACCTTCAGCTTTACAGATAATTGTTTCACAACTAAATGCTCCACCTTCTTTAGATTTTTTTACTACTGAAAGACCAGAGAAACCAGCAATAGCTTTAGGTAAGTCTTCATCTCTAAAAATAAGTAAGAAGTAATCAATTATTTTAAATACTGATACAAATGGTACAGCTAAACATAGTGTTTTTATTGCTGGTGCGAAAAGCTCAGGATATGTTTTCATAACTAAATTGAAATTAGGTAGTTTTTTTAGTATCCACCAAGCAACGTTATTGATCCAAGTACAGCTCATACCACCAAGTATTATTGCAAGCATTGAACAAGTTATGATATACATGTTAATTCTCATATTATCATTTTTTGGTATACCAGAATTAACATAGAAACAATATGCAAGTGCGGGTATGATAATAAATATTGTGTAAAGGTAGGGGGAAATATTATTTGCAATAGTTGCATCTCCCACTAAAAATCCTAAAATTCTTCCAAAGGAAATAAGGACTAAAAATCCTGTTAATCCATATAAAATATATGTTAAAAGCTTATCCGGCTTTTTTATATGCAAAGCTTTAAAAAATTTATCCAAGTAATATCACCACTTTCGTAAAAGTACAAGCAAATTATACATTTGACATACTTTAAATATTCATATATAATAATACTATAAAGTTAACAAAAGTTCAAGTGTTTTTAAGAAAAGAGGAAAGAAAAATGAAATTAATTGTAGGACTTGGTAATCCTGGTAAAGAATATGATAAAACAAGGCATAATGTAGGTTGGATGTTTATTGATTTTTTAAGTGAGAAATATAATATAAAAGTAGACAAGAAAAAGCATGATAGTTTCATTTTTGAAACTATGATAAAAGGTGAAAAAGTAGTTCTTGTAAAACCACTTACCTATATGAATTTAAGTGGTATAGCGGTTTCTAAGCTTAAAAAATGGTATAAAATTGAAAGTAAAGACATAATGATAATATTTGATGATATTGATATTCCTTTTGGAAGTATAAGATATAAAGAAAAGGGAAGTGGTGGCTCACACAATGGAATGAAAAATATTGTTGAACAACTCTCAACTCAAGATATTCCAAGAATACGTATAGGTATTGGTGGGTTAAAACATCCAAATCAAGATTTAAAAGATTTTGTTTTAGAGAGATTTTCTAAAGAAGAATTGGATAAGTTGAATGATACTATTTTTAAAGAGGCAGAAGAAAAACTATACGAAACCTTTTTAACTAAATGATAAGAGAGTGAAAGGTTATGTTACTTACATTAATGAATAAAAATAAAAAAGTATCTTATTGAATAAGTGACAAAATTCGCTTAGGAATCTAGAAAAAAATATAAGAAAAAAGAATTGATAGAGTAGGTTTTATCAATTCCTTTTTTTTTATTAAATTTTATACAAGAGTATCCAAGTCAATTTCTGCTCCACATATGCAACGAGCAAAGGTGGCTGTTCCAATTGTAGTCGGAGTGAAAGTTACTGAAATTTCCCCGCCACAGCACGATTTATTATTCCTACATGAACATTCGTGACTTTCGGCCCACTTTTTTATGGTATCGTATTCTTTATTGGTTAAAAAGAACTCTTTTTGTTTAAACATATTTAATTTCTCCTCCTAGAAAATTTTTACTAAGAATATTAGAAGAATGCCTACTCTCATCATAATATATATTTAGTATATCATAGCTACATAAAAATATCAAATATATATGTTTAAAATTTGACTAATTCTCCATAAAATAATCAAAATTCCTTGACAAGTAGATACAAAAATGTTAAAATATATCTTGTATTCCGCACAGAAGAGGTTAAAAAGTTATATAATACTACCTTAATGGCGAGAGAAAGCTAGAATAAAAGGAGGAATTTTAATGTACGCAATCGTTGAAATTAGTGGTAAACAGTACAAAGTACAAGAAGGAGATATCGTTTTCGTAGATAGACTTGAAAACGTAGAAGAAGGAAAAGAAGTAACTTTTGATAAAGTACTTTTCATCTCTGATGGTAAAAAAGTAACTGTTGGAACTGATACAGTTAAAGGAGCAAAAGTTAAAGCTACAGTTGTAGGTCATGGTAAAGCTAAAAAAATAATTGTGTTCAAGTACAAAGCTAAGAAAAACTATAGAAGAACACAAGGTCATAGACAACCATATACAAAAATTCAAATAGAAAAAATTACAACTACAACAAGAGCTAAAAAAGCAGAAGCTACTGAAGAAAAAACAGAAGCTTAATAATTATTTAAAAATTGAAATTAAAAGGAGTGATATAAATGGCACATAAAAAGGGTATGGGTTCTACTAGAAATGGTAGAGATAGTGAATCAAAAAGACTTGGAGCTAAAAGAGCAGATGGACAATTTGTTTTAGCTGGTAATATCTTATATAGACAAAGAGGAACTAAAATACATCCAGGAACTAATGTAGGACTTGGAAAGGACTATACACTTTATTCTTTAATAGATGGTGTTGTTAAATTTGAAAGAAAAGGAAAAACTGACAAAAAAGTTAGTGTTTATCCTGTAGAAGAATAGTTTTTTAGCTATTCTTTTTTTTAGCAAAAAAATTGCTGTCAAATCTTAAAATCTTTTGTCCATTTTTGTCGAAATACTTTTTCTATGTATTAATATGTAGTATAATGTCAGTGTGATGGTATATGAGAAGAGTTAAATTTAAACAGCTTCCAGAAAGTTACAACTATTACATGGAAGTAAGTAAGAAGATAAAAAGAATATCAAAAGAAATTTTTAAAGAAGAAAATAATCAAATTTTGGAACAAAAATTATATAATCTAGTTATAAACATTTGTAATCAAGTTATATATAACTGCAAATATTCATTTACAAAAGATGATTTGTATTTTATAGTAGATTATGATATAGATATTCATTTAGTAGTAGAAGAATTTAAAGAAGATATAATTAAGTGTAAGGAAAGTATGTAATTTTGGTATTTTGCTTATCTAAAACAAATCTAAATAATCCTAGAGAATATGTAATAAGTTTCTTTACATATCTTTGGGATATTTTTTTCTTTTTTCTTGAAAAATATACACTTTTGTAATATAATTTTGCTATATGTAGAAAAAGGGAGATTGTATATGCAACTAAAAAAAATTGAATTACAAGGTTTTAAATCTTTTGCTGATAAAACAGAAATAGCATTTTTAGATGGAGTAACAACAATTGTTGGACCAAATGGTAGTGGAAAAAGTAATATATCTGATGCACTAAGATGGGTTTTAGGTGAACAAAGTGTAAAAACACTTCGTGGTTCTAAAATGGAGGACGTTATATTTGCAGGAACACAGGCAAGGAAAAAAGTGGGCTTTGCAGAAGTATCAATGTATTTGGATAATTCTGATGCAACTCTTCCAATAGAATATAACGAGGTAGTTATAACAAGAAGAGTGTATAGAAATGGTGAAAGCAACTATTTGATAAATGGTAACGAATGTAGACTAAAAGACATTCAAGAACTATTTATGGATACTGGTGTGGGAAAAGATGGATATAGCATAATTTCACAAGGTAAAATAGATGAAATACTTTCAACAAAATCAGAAGAAAGAAGACATATATTTGAAGAAGCCTCAGGAATTGTTAAATATAGAGTAAGAAAAGAAGAAGCCACTAAAAAGTTGGCAAATACTGATATAAATTTAAACAGGGTAAATGATATATTAACAGAAATTGAAACTACAATAGAACCACTGGCTAAAAGAGCTGAAAAAGCTAAAGAATATTTAAGTTTAAGAGATAGTCTTAAAACTTTTGATATGTATATATTTATTGATGGAATAGAAAAAAACAAAAAAGAATTAGAAAAAATTGATGATATAATAGATACTTTAGCGAGTGATATTGAAAAAGAAGAGAAAGTAACTACAGAATTTGAAAAAGATAAATTAGATTTAAAAGCAAGAATTGCTGAAATTACATCTAAGCTAGAAGAAACAAATAGCAAGTATTATGAGCTTGAAAGCGATGTACATAAACTTAATTTAAATATAGAGCTTAAGAACTCTAAAATTGATACTAGTAGTGAAAGTATAACAAGACTTGAGAGTGAAATAAAAGAAGAAAACGAAAAAATTTCAAATTTGAATGAAGATATACAAACTAGACTTGAAAAAAGAAAATATATGGAAGAGTCTAAGAAAAAATTTGAAACAGAATTAAATGAAAAAAGAGAAGCATTAGAAAAATTAACAGCTCATTTGGATAGTAAAGCAGGTAGTATAGAAAATATAAAAAATGAAATAGAAGAAGCACAAGAAAGTAAATATGAGCTAAAATCAAATATTAGTAGTATGGAAGCTAAAATTGAATCTAATATGTTACAAATTGAGGAAAAGAAAAAATATTTAGAAAAGAGTATATCTAGCAAAGATAAAGTACTTTTAGATTTCGAAGAAGTAACGGCTACTTTAAATGAAAAAGAGAAAAATTTAAATTCATTAAAAAAAGATTATGATGATAAAAAAGTTATATTTGATGAAAAACAAAAAAAATTAAATGATATTAATACAAAAAAGAATGAATTAAATCAAGAAATAATGACATTAAAGTCAAAGTATAATTATCTTGAAAATTTAGAAAAAGAAAATGAAGGATATATTAGAAGTGTAAAACATGCATTAGAATTTGCTAAGGAAAATTCTTTAAATTCACATGTATTTGGAACAATTGCAAATATAGTAAGTACTGATGAAAAATATGAGTATGCAATTGAGATAGCACTTGGAGGTTATGTACAAAACATAGTAGTAGATAATGAAAGCACTGCTACACAAATTGTAAATTATTTAAAGAAAAATGAATTTGGTAGAGCAACATTTTTACCACTAACTAGTTTAAGAAGAGTAGATAATTCTTTTAAATCTAAATATAGTAGATATAACGGAGTTATAGGAGCTGCTATTGATCTTGTTAAATTTGATAAAAAATATAGTGCTGCAGTAGAGCTTGCACTTGCTAATACTATCATTGTTGACAAAGTGGAAAATGCCGTAAAGATTTCTGAAAATAAAAAGAATACAGTTAAAATTGTTACATTAGACGGTGAGCTTATTGCAGCTACAGGTAGTATTACTGGTGGTAAACAGAAAATAAAATCAGCTGGGCTTATTGGTAGAAATGAGAAAAAATTAAGAATTAAAGAAAGTATAAAAGAAAAAGAAGATAACTTAGATAAAGTAATTAATAATTATAAAGAATATTGTGCAGTATTAAATGAAATTTCAACTAGATTGGAAAGCATAAAAGAAAATATAGATTCTTTAAATATAGAAAATGCAACATATAGAGAAAAAAGCGAAAGCTTGAAAAAAGAACTTGCAAGATATGAAAATGCAAAAGAAAATTCAAATATTGAGATTGAAAAATTAAATGAACAAATACAAAGTTTAAAAGTAGATATAGAAAATTCAAATCAAAAAATAGAAGAATATGATAAATCTATTGAAGAAAATAAACACGAAATAGATGTGTATGTTTTAGAAAATGAAGAAAAAGGAAAAGAGCTTGATGATTTAAACGAAGATATAATAAACCTTAAAATATCATTATCATCATTTGATGAAAGTGTCGCATCTATTGATGAAATGAAAGAAAAATTACAATCTGATATATCTAATTTTGAAGAAAGTATAAAAAGAAAAAATGAAGAGATTGTTATACTAAAAGGTGCAATTGAGAATACTATAAAAGAAATTGAAGAAACTAAAAAAGAAATTGCTGATAAATTAAGTTTTAAAGATGAATATACAAATGTTACTTCTAAGCTAAAAGATGAAAAAGACGAGATTTCTAAAAAACAAGATGAATTAGAAGTGAAAGTATTAGAAAGTGTAAAGAAAATAGAAAAAATTAAAGAGGAAAAGGCAAAAACTGAAAACAAAAAAGTAAAATTTGACCTTGAAACAGAAAATTTAAAAAATAAAATGTGGGAAGACTATGAGATTACTATTTCTGCTGCACAAAAATTTATTGAAACTATGCCTGTTATAGATATAGAAAATGTGAATATTAAAAAAGAAGCTGACTCAATTAGAAAGAAAATAAAAGATTTAGGAGATGTAGACGTAACAAGCATTGATGAGTATACTTCTACTAAAGAGCGTTATGATTTTATTATAGCACAAAAAACAGATTTAGAAGAGACTAAAACAAAACTTGAGAACCTTATAAATAACATGACTGGTATAATGAAGAGTCAATTTGCAAAACAGTTTGCAACTATAAGAGAAAACTTTAATCATACATTTAAAGAGTTATTTGGAGGAGGTAAGGCAGAACTTACTTTATCAGATGAATCTAATATACTTGAAAGTGGAATAGAAATTGAAGTTCAACCTCCGGGTAAAAAGCTTCAAAGCATGATGTTACTTTCTGGTGGAGAAAGAGCTTTAACAGCTACAGCATTATTATTTGCAATACTTAAAATAAAGACACCTCCATTTTGCATTCTTGATGAAATTGAGGCTGCATTGGATGATGTAAATGTTGCAAGATTTGCAGATTATATTAAAAAATATTCTAAAGATACTCAGTTTATTGTAATAACACACAGAAAAGGAACAATGGAAGTGGCTTCATCTGTATATGGTGTTACAATGCAAGAGTATGGAATATCAAAAGTTATTTCTATGAAATTAAAATAAAGATTAGTATTATTAGGAGTGTGATATTATGAAAAAACAACAGCAGGAAGAGATAACTTAGGAGATTTTGCTCCTAAGTTTGCAGAGCTAAATGATGACATATTATTTGGTGAGGTATGGTCAAGAGAGGATAAATTATCTTTAAGAGATAGGTCTTTAGTTACTATATGTATATTTATGGGAAAAGGCATGACAGATGATTCATTAAAATATCATTTGATAAATGCTAAAAATAATGGAATAACTAAAGAAGAAATGGCAGAAATAATTACTCATGCAGCTTTTTATGCTGGTTGGCCAAATGCTTGGGCAGTATTTAATTTAGCAAAAGAAGTCTACGCTGATGATGAAAAAGTAGAAAATACACATGGTGGAATGTTTGGAATTGGTAAGCCAAATACTGAATATGCTAAGTATTTTGTTGGAAATTCATATATAAAACCTTTGGCAAAAACTGATAATATGTTTATTGCAAATGTAACTTTTGAGCCAAAATGTAGGAATAACTGGCATATTCACCACGCTTCAAGTGGAGGCGGTCAAATATTAATATGTGTTGATGGTGAGGGCTTATATAAAGAGGAAAATCAACCTATAAGAAGGCTAAAACCAGGAGATGTAGTAGTAATACCAGCAAATGTAAAACATTGGCATGGAGCAACTAAAGATTCATGGTTTAGTCATATTGCAATAGAAGTGCCTGGAGAAAACACTTCAAATGAGTGGTGTGAAGCTGTAACAGATGAGGAATACAGTAAGTTAAATTAGAGATAAACAATAATAAAATGGGAGATTATATGAAAAATGAAATAATTTTATTTGAAAATCAAAACATAGAATTAGAAGTTAATATGAAAGATGATACTGTGTGGCTATCTTTAGAACAGTTAGCAATGCTTTTTGATAGAGATAGAACAGTAATAAAAGGCATATAAATAACATTTTTAAAGAAAAAGAATTGGATGAAAATGAGGTGTGTGCAAAATTTGCACACACCACTTCACATGGTGCTTTAGCAAATAAAACTCAAACTAGAAAAATAGATTATTATAATCTTGATGTAATTATAAGTGTTGGTTATCGTGTTAAATCACAAAATGGTGTTATTTTTAGAAAATGAGCAAATAAAATTTTAAAAGATTACATGATTAAAGGATATTCAATTAATCAAAAAAGATTGGAATATTTAGAAAAGACAGTGAAATTGATAGATATTGCTAATAGAATAGATGAAAAATTAGAAAATAATGATGCCAAAGAAATTTTAAAAGTAATAGGAAACTATTCCAAAGCTCTTGAACTTTTAGATGATTATGATCATAAAAAACTATCAAAACCTAATGGGAGTGAGAGTAAGAAACAAATTAAATATCAAGATTGCTTAAAAATAATTAATCAGTTAAGATTTAATGAAGAAAGTGATATTTTTGCTATTGAAAGAAATAAAGGATTAGAATCAATAATAGGAAATATTTATCAAACATTTGATGGTAATGAAAGTTTATAGAAGTATAGAGGAAAAAGCTTCTAATTTCTTATATATGATTGTTAAAAATCATGTCTTTATAGATGGAAATAAAAGAATAGCAGCAACATTATTTATCTACTTTTTGAGTTATTATAATATTTTGTATAAAGATAGTAAACAAGTTATTGATAATAATACATTGACGGCTTTAACATTGCTTATTGCTGAGTCAAATCCAAAAGAAAAAGAAGTTATAATCGATTTAGTTATGAATTTTTTAAATTAAAATAATTATCAAAACACTTCGAATGAGTGGTGTGAAGCTGTAACAGATGAGGAATATGATAATATAGAGTAATATTAAACAATTAAAATCCAAATAGAGCCAACAAGTGTTGGCTCTATTTGTGCTTTATTCAATTTTTTAACTCGTAGTTATATTGGTAGAACAGTCTATTCCTAAGTTTTTAAGATAAATTCTGTCCTCATCACATATTTTGGTAATCCCCTTTTTAATGCAGTAGAAGAAACTTCCAATTTTAATGTTTTTATATTCTTCATCAAGTTTAGGAACTTTTCCAAATTTTTGATAAAACTCACCAAGAATTAAAATTTTTTCTCTTACTAATTCTTGGGGATTTTGAGGCTCTAATTTTACTCCAATATTTTCAAGATATTTTCTATCTTTATCTTTAAGAATAATTCGTCCGCTTTTAATAGAAGTAAGAAAGCTTCCTATTTTTATATTATTGTATTCTTCTTTGCATTTAGGACTTCTTCCAAATTTTTGATAAAACTCTCCAAGTGCTAAAACTCTTTTTTGCATTGAAAGTTTTTTAGACTTTTTAGCAGATAGCTCTATGTTGAAACTCTCAAGGTACCTTCTGTCTTTTTCCGAAAGTTTGGCACTTCCATGTCTAATATTGGTCATCAAAACTCCAACTTTAACATTTTTATATTCTTCATAACATTTGGGTATTCTTCCAAATTCTTGTAAAAATTCACCAAGAATCAAAACTTTTTTATGAGTGGAATTATAATATTTTGCGGTAGGCAAATTTTTTTCAAGACTTTCTAGAAACGCTCTATCCGAGTCCGAAATGTTAATACTAAAGTACCTAATAGCATAAAAGAATTTGTGTAGTTTAACTCCTTTGTATTCTTCTTCCTGCATTGGATACCTTTCAAATTTTTTATAGAATTCAGCTAATATTAAAACTTTTTGATGGATTGCTTCTTCTCTTTTAATAGGTATTAATCTTATGTTTAAATTTTCAAGGTAAATTCTATCTTCATCTGTGATTAAAGTTTTTTTATGCCTAATGCGACTAAGAAATTCTCCAATCTTTATTCCATTATATTCCTCAATCATTTTAGGCTCTCTACCAAACTTTTTATAAAATTCTCCAAGAAGCAATACTTTCTCATGCTTTATTTCATTTCTTGACCGATAATTTTGTGCATTTAAATCTTTTTTTGAGTTTGTCATTTTTCATTTCCTCCATAAATAATAATTTTTCTTATTAAAGATAATTTACATACGTAATCCATTAATATTATATCATAAGTGCATATCTAAGTCAAATTATGTAAAGTAATATTTTAATTAGAAAGTTTTAAGTATTTTTTAATATTGATACTATCAAATTTTGTAAAACTATTGCTTGATTTTCATCTAATTGTTCTTTTAATATTTCGTTATTTGATATTATTCTAATTCCAATACATGGAATGTTGAATTTATGGCAGGTTTCATATGTTCCAATGCTTTCCATGTCCTCTGAAAGCGTATCAAATGTATTTGAGACCCAATTTATTCTATCAATTTCCCTATTAAATACATCACCACTTCCTAGCATGCCAGTATATATTATATTATCACAGTTATTAGTAAAAAATTTCTCAAATCTTTCAACTAATTCTATATTAGTTTCAATAGCTTTGGAATGCTTACTCAATTTCCATTCGAAAGGATTAGACCCTTCATTTAATTTTTTATCTGGCATAGAATATGCATTAATGTTTTGACAGCCTTTTCCTATAATTATATCTCCAGTATGAATATATTCTTTGTGGGCACCAGCAATGCCTTGATTTATAACAAAGTCAGGTGTAAACTTCATAATTCCAATTGTTGTTGCAATACTTGAGTTTATTTCTCCGATAAGGGTTTTTGAAACTATAATTTTATAATTATTTATTTTTCCTATATAAAATTCAAAATCCGATATATTAATCTTAGTCATCTCATCTAAATTTTTTAGAATAGTTTCAATCTCAATATCCATAGCACCTTGTATTAATATTGTTTTATTTTTCATGGTAATCCTCCTTTAAAAGTATATAAATTATATCACATATATGCAAGAAATAGCAAAAGATGTCGAAAAAATTGACTTTTTTTTAATTTAGATGTATAATAATTATGTAATTTAAAATATTTGGGAGGTTTTTACTAATGGAAAAACAGTATGCACTTGAAAGTTCATATGGTATTATGAGAGTAAGAGAGGTTTTAAAAGAGGGAAAGGAAAAAGAGAGATTTGATGTAGCTTTAAGTAATATATTAGACATATATTATAATAAATATTACAAAATGGATATTAGAGCATTCTTTAATCCTTTTGGATTAATAAGTGATGAAGAATTAAGAAGTCATTTTGAAGATATTAGTATTATATACAATACGGCTAAGAAGAATAGAATATATATGGATAGACCAAATGATAAAATAAGTAGTTTTATTTATGGAGCTGCTAAAATCCTTCTTTAAATCATATATAAAGGGCAATAAGGTAATTCTTGTTGCTCTTTATGCATAAAAATTTTTTTAAAAGTGTAGAAATGAGTAGAAAAATGTCAAAAAAAGTTATATAATATATGAGAAAGGAAGAGAGAAAATGTATAACTTTTTTGCAGGTATTGGAAACACTAGCTTCCATATGTTTAACAAATTACATCTTACTATGGTAATACTACTCATTTTTTTATCACTTATTTTATTTTTAGCAAGAAAAAAATTAAAAGAGTTTAAATATAAAGAAAATGTAAGATATGTAATGGGAACTATACTTAGTATTAATATGATTATATATTATGTAGGCATGTTCGCTACTAATACATTCAATATAATGGAAGATTTACCATTACATTTATGCTTTATGACTAATTTTTTTATGATATATATATTATTTAGTGGAAATAAAAAGTTATATAAAATAATATATTTCTTTACATTTATAGGTCCACTTCCAGCTATAATTTGGTCTGATTTAAGGCATACTTATGATGTGTATGAATTTTGGCAGTTTATCATTTGTCATCATTTAATGCTTTTAACATCACTATATTTACTTTTCGTACTTGATTACAAAGTAGAATTTAAAGATATGCTTCCAGCTTTTTTAGTAGGAGTAATTTATGTTGTAATTGTAAATATTGGAAATAATATATTTGGAACAAATTATATAATGATGACTTCACTTCCGGAAAATACTTTAAAATTATATCCATTTTTAAAGGATATTCCGGCAATCATACCATTATTTTTAGTAGGAATGCTCGCATTTTTAATTTCGTATATTCCTGCTTATGTTGTAAATAAGGAAAGAATAAATGAAGAAATGCAAGAAAAAGAAAATAGTAAATTTAACTATAAAATAGCTTAGACTTTTAACTAAATAAGTTTAAGCTATTTTTTTCTATTTAATTTGTATTACTACTTGATTTTAGAACAAATGTTTGATATAATGGATGAGGTGGTTAAAATGCGAGATATATTGCATTGTGATTTGAATTCATTTTTTGCATCTGTGGAAATGGTTAAAAATCCCTCTTTAAGAAATGTTCCAATGGCAGTATGTGGTGACCCTAAGCTTAGACATGGAATAATACTTGCCAAAAATGAGATTGCCAAAAAGTATGGAGTATATACTCCGGAAACTGTATATTCTGCAAAGAAAAAATGTCCAAATTTAGTTTTAGTAGAAGGAAACTATTCAGATTACAAAAAGTTTTCAAAACTTGTTAATAATATATATTTAAAATATACAGATAGAGTAGAACCATTTGGAATAGATGAATCATTCCTAGATATTACTGAGAGTAAGAGGTTGTTTGGTTCTCCGGTTGAGATTGCGTATAAAATAAAAGAGGAAGTGAAAAATACATTAGGATTAACTATATCTGTAGGTGTTTCTTTTAATAAAAGCCTTGCAAAACTTGGAAGTGATTTAAAAAAGCCAGATGCAGTAACTCATATTCCATATAATAATTTTAAAAATATTGTGTTTAGTTTGCCAGTTCAAAGTTTACTTTTTGTTGGAAAATCTACTTTACCAGTATTAAATAAAATGGGAATATATACTATAGGGCAGCTTGCAAATTTTGATAAAGAAAAACTTACGAAAAAATTAGGAAAGTCTGGTATAGCGTTATATAACATGGCAAATGGACTAGAAAATGATGAGGTAAGAAGATGGGGAAATTGGGATGAACCTAAAAGTATTAGTAAAGGCCATACTTTTCCAAAAGATTTAGATAATTCTTTGGAGATAGAAAAAGAAATAAAAAAATTAACATTTGACGTAGTAAGCTCTTTAAGGCATAATAATTTGAAGGCAGGAAGTATAGGAATTAGTATAAAAAATAACAAATTTGTGAGTATAAAACGAAGTAAACATATAGAAAAAACAAATTTGTATCAAAGTATATTAAATAATATTTTAGATCTATTTCATAGTAATTATACAGAAGG
This sequence comes from uncultured Clostridia bacterium, assembly GCA_934132895.1. Lineage (GTDB taxonomy): Bacteria > Bacillota > Clostridia > TANB77 > CAG-465 > CAG-465. The sequence goes on along the minus strand of CAKPAG010000006.1, from coordinate 17,800 downwards.
CAAGAAAATAAGGGCTGTAACAGTGTCTGTTTCTAATTTCAATGAAAAAGAAGAACAGATAAACCTATTTGAATATGTAGAAAAAGTAAAAAACGAAGAAAGCTATAAATTAAAAATTGCAACAGATGTATTAGATAATATTCAGGATATGTATGGAAGAGGAATAATAAATTTCGGAAATTTAATGGATATAAATTAAAAAAAGATTGACAACTATTATTTCAGATTATATAATATTAAGAATGGGTATATTATGTATACAAAGTAAATAAAAAGGAAAAAGGTGAAAATGATGCTAATTTCTCCAAATGAAATAAATAAAATACTTCTTCTTTCTGGAGAAGATGTAACAAAGCATGGCAAAAAATTATTTGAACAAAGTAAAGTGAGTATTTCACATGTAGATTATACATCTGAAAAACAATTTGAAGTATTAGATGTAGTAGAAGATAACAAGAATTTTTTAGTTAGTGTAAGTAGAGAAAAAAATAAAAATTCAAGTTCTCTAAAATATAATTGTGGTTGTAATGAATATTTTAATAAAAGAATACCATGCAAACATATTATAGCAGCACTTTTCGATATATATGTGTACTATCAAAAGTATGTTAATTTCAAAAATAGTACTAATTTAAAAGATAACTTAAAAATAAACTACTATGAAAAAGTAAGGCTGGCAAATAATAATACTACAGTTAAAAGCGTAGATAGAGAAGAAAATTCTATGCAAATCTTTTTTAGAAATTTAGATGCAATAAAAGCTTCAGAACTTTTAAGATACTATGAAGAGATAAATTACAAAGATACTTCTTTAGATGGAAAGATAAAAGTAGAACCAGAACTTGAAATAGATGGCTTTAATTATTCTAATTTATCAGTCAAATTTAAAATAGGGATTGATAAAATGTATAAGATAAAAGATATATATGAGTTTGCAAATCTGTGTTTTAAAAAAAGAGAAATAAAATATGGAAAATCTTTAAAATTTATATATGATGTATCTAAGATTTGTGATGAAAATAAAAGAGTAGCTGAGTTTTTAATAACTAAAGCAAATGAATATAATAAATTCTTTTGTAAAGGAGCTGACAATTCTCTTAATAAAAATTTAGCAGAAAATTTAGATTTAAAATATAAATGTTTAGACGAATTTTTTGAAATGTATGAAAACCAAAAAATTAATATTTCAGGATATTATTTCTCAAATGAAATTACTTTTGTAAATTGTGACCCTGTAATTGATTTTGTGGTAAAGGAAAATGATGGAAACATTGAAATAATAAAACAAACTGATGATGAATTTTATATATACTATGGACAATTATATAATTATATTTTGTATAAAGGTAAACTATTTAGATGTAGTGAAGAATTTTCAAAATCAGTATTACCTTTTTTAAAAGTAAGTTTTGAAGCCAAATCTATTTTAGTAAAAATTCCATTAGAGCAAGCTACTAATTTTTGTGAATATATGGTACCAAATTTAGAGAAAAAATTAGGTATGAGTTATGAAAATGATGTTATAAAGAAGTATAGTGCAGAAAAGCTAGGGGTTAAAATATACCTTGATGTTGATGAAAAGTATAATATTGTGGCAGATGTGAAATTTATATATGGAAATAAAGAGTTTAATCCATTTTTAGAACAAAAAAGTGAAGATATATTAAATATTAATAGAAATAAAATGTCTGAAGAGAAATTGGTAGATATTTTAAATCAGAATAATTTTAAGTTAAATAATGAAAATGGAAAGTTATATATAGATGATAATAATGATATATATGAATTCATGCTAAATGGTATAAACACTCTTATGGAAAAATATGAGGTTTTAGTAACTGATAAATTTAAAAGTAAAAATATCATAAGGCCTAAAAATGTTAGTTTAGGAGTTAGAATAAAAAATGATTTATTAGAAATTGAAACTTATGATTTGGGATTTGATGAAGAAGAATTAATTGATGTTATAAAAAGCTATAGGTTAAAGAAAAAATACTATAGATTAAAAGATGGAAGCTTCGTAGATATTGATTTTTCTGGAATAGATACACTTGTAGATATAGCTGATAACTTAGGAATAAGTGATAAAGATATAGCTATGAAAAAAATAAAAGTACCTAAGTATAGAGCTATGTACCTAAATGATGTACTTAATAAAAGTGATGATATAGCATCAGTAAAAGAAAACAGTTTTAAAGAAATAATAAGAAATATGAATCAAGCTTTTGATATGGATATAAAAGTACCAAAAAGCATGGATAAAATCTTAAGAGAGTACCAAAAAAATGGATATAATTGGCTTAAAACATTAGATAACTGTGGATTTGGTGGAATACTTGCAGATGATATGGGACTTGGAAAAACATTACAAGTAATAGCTCTTTTGGAAGATGTAAGAGAAAATAAGAAAAAAGATGAAAAGGACACAACTTCTATTGTTATTTGCCCAAGTTCACTATATATAAACTGGGAAAAAGAAATAAATAAATTTGCACCAAATATAAAAGTATTAGTGGTAAATGGAAGTGCAAATAAAAGAAAATTTAAAATAGAAAATGCTTTAAAATATGACGTAATTGTAACTTCATATGATTTATTAAAAAGAGATATAGAAGAATATAAAGATATTAACTTTAGGTATATAATAGCAGATGAAGCACAATATATAAAAAATAACAATACTAAAAATGCTAAAGCACTTAAATGTTTAAAAGGAAAAACCAAATTTGCTCTTACTGGAACGCCTATGGAAAATTCACTTGCAGAGCTTTGGTCAATTTTTGATTTTTGTATGCCAGGTTATTTATTTACATATAGTAAATTTAAAGAAAGATATGAAACTAAAATTGTAAAAGATGAAGATAAAAAAGTATTAGAAGTTTTAAGTAAAGTAGTTGCACCATTTATACTTAGAAGAACCAAAAAAGAAGTATTAAAAGAATTACCAGATAAGACAGAAACTGTAATGTATAATGCTATGGAGGAAAGCCAGGAAAAAGTATATAGAGTATATTTAAAAGAAGCTAAACGAGAACTTGAAAAAGAAATAAATGAGAATGGTATGGAAAAAAGCCAAATGAAGATATTAGCTGTTATAACTAGACTTAGACAGATATGTTGCCATCCATCACTATTTTTAGAAAACTATGATGGTGAAAGTGCAAAATTAAATCAATGTATTCAGCTTATAGAAGATGCATATAATTCTAAGCATAAAATACTCGTATTTTCTCAATTTGTATCTATGTTTGAAATAATGAAGAAAGAATTAGAAAAAAGGAATATAAAATATTATGAATTAACTGGAAAAACCAAAGCTGACACTAGAGTTGAAATGGTAGATAGATTTAACAAAGATGAAGAAATGTGTGTATTTTTAGTATCATTAAAGGCTGGAGGAACAGGACTTAATTTAATTGGTGCTGATATAGTAATTCATTTTGATCCATGGTGGAATTTATCAGTGCAAAATCAAGCAACAGATAGAGCATATAGAATAGGGCAAAGAAAAAATGTACAAGTTTTTTCTCTTATAACAGAACATAGTATAGAAGAAAAGGTAAAAAAATTACAGGAAGCTAAAATGAAATTGACTGAAAATGTAATAAAGCCAGGTGAAACTTTTATTTCCAATATGTCTAAAGAAGAAATAATGAAATTATTTGAAAATTAGTTTATTATCATATTATTTTTACTAAAAATGAATAAAAAATGCATAAAAGCTTAAAATATTAATAAAATACAGTTGCATTTTTTTAGAAAAAGTGTATAATATAGTAAGAGGTGATTTTATGTTAATTCAGTTTAGTGTAAAAAATTTCATGTCATTTAAAGAGAAGCAAGATTTTAGTATGGAGGCAGGCTTAGGAGAAGAGAACATTAATAATGTTGTTACTTTAAATGGATCTAAAGAAAGAGTATTAAAAACAACAGCTTTATATGGAGCAAATGCATCTGGAAAAACTAACTTGATTAATGCTATTTCTGCCGCAGTAATGATGGTGAGATTATCTAATAGTAGACAGCCAGGAGAAAAATTATCTCAAATGGAACCTTTTGCTTTTGATAATGAATCAAAAAATAGTCCATGTGAATTTGAATTTATTTTTTATGTTGATTCAACAAAATATGTATATGGCTTTAAAGCAGATAAAGAGAGGGTATATGAGGAATATTTATATCAGTTTTTATCTGCCAAAGCAACAAGAATATTTGAAAGGACTAATTGTAGTGAATATAAATTTTTACAGTCAGATGAGGGAAAACTTAACTCAATTAAAAATCAAAATTTAGACAATAAATTGTTTTTGGCTACAGCTACTACTTGGAATTATGATAAAACTAAAAAACCATATCTATGGTTTGCGAAAATGATAGACACATATTCTGGGGGAATGGAATTAACGCCCTTTTCTTTGGAAGCATATGATAATGATGAAAATGAAAGTTTAAAAAAATTTACTCTAAGATTGCTAGAAGAATCAGATATTGTTATCAAAGATTATAATGTTGAAATTGAAGAAAAAGAAATAGAAAATAATATACTAATGCAACTAAATAATATCAATATTTCTCCTAATATGATCATGCCTAAAGCAAAAATAATTAAAAGTATAACTATGGCTCATGAAGTAATAGATAAAAATGGAAAACCTACAGTGTTTGAGTTAAATTTTAATAATGAATCATCAGGTACGCGAATACTTTTTTCAATGGCACCATTATTAAAAAATGCATTTGAAAATGGAAAGGTTATAGCAATAGATGAAATAGAAAAAAGTTTACATCCTAATTTGGTTGAAATGATAATTAAATTTTTTCACAATTCAGAAATAAACAAAAAAAATGCTCAGTTAATATTTAACACACACGACACTAATTTGTTGTCACTAGACTTATTTAGAAGGGATCAAATATGGTTTGCTGAAAAAGATCAAAAGAAAGGGGCTACAGAATTATATCCATTGGACGATTTTTCTGTAAGAAAAACAGAAAACATTCAAAAAGGATATTTGAATGGAAGATATGGGGCGATCCCTTTTGTAGCAGTTGAAAATAACATATGGCAGGAGTAAGAAAATTTAATCAAAGAAAAAGAAATACTGAAAAAAGGAAAAGGAATCCTTTTGTTATAATTGGGTGTGAAGGAAATAATAAAACTGAAAAGATATATTTTAGAAACTTTAATAGTAGAAAGTGTATTATTAAATTTTCGAGAGGTAATAGTACTGATCCCAAAGGAATTGTACAAGAACTGATTAATTTTATTCATAGTGAGATAGAAGTGGAAGAAAACGATAAGATTTATGCAGTATTTGATACGGATGTTGGTCAAAATAAAAATGATCAAATAGATGCGGCTAAAAAATTAGCAAAAGAAAGTGGTATTGAGATAATTACTTCAACTCCTACTTTTGAAGTGTGGTTCCTATTGCACTTTGGATTTACTACCAAAACATTTGCTACAAATAGTGAATTACAGGAGGAGTTAAAGAAATACATACCTAATTATTTAAAGAAAGATAATACATATTTAATAATTAAAGATTTAACTAATCAGGCAATAAAAAATGCTAAAAAACTTGAATCTTATCAATTAAAATTAGGGAAAATTTTAGATAGTGAAAAGTGTAATCCCCATAGTAGTGTATATAAAATAGTAGAAGAGTTAATAGTAAGAAATAATGAATAATTGTATAAATAGGAAGAGTATAAAAAGGTTAAAATAACCTCTTTTAACTTTTTCTATTTTTTCGTCAAAACAATCTCGTATTTAATATATAATCTGACAAATATTTTTATTAATATATAATATAAATATAATAGGTGAAAGCAATGTTAGAAGAAATATATAAAGTATTACCTATTAGTATGTTAGAAAAAATAAAAAAAATAGGTTCAACTACAAATATAACTGAGATAAGACTAAGAGTAGGCAGAAATATATTATTAGTAACTTCAGATGTAGAAGTAGAGGTAGATTATATTGTAAACTTAAAAGATATGTTAGATATTCTTGTTAAAGTTTCTAAAAATTCTATTTATGCAATTCAAAATGAAATAAATAATGGTTTTGTCGTTATAAATGGAGGGCATAGAATTGGAATTTGTGGAGAAGTAGTAATAGAAAATGCTAAGATTAAGAATATAAAAAATATAAATAGCATGAATATAAGAGTAGCAAGACAATTAATTGGGGTGGCAGATAAGGTTATGCCATATATTGTAAATAATGGAAATGTACAAAATACCATTATAATATCGCCTCCTGGATGTGGAAAAACTACTATTTTAAGAGATATAGTAAGACAAATAAGTAGTGGAGCAAAAATTTTAAATTTTAAAGGAAAAAATGTGGGACTAGTAGATGAAAGAGGAGAAATTGCTGCTGTATCTTTAGGAATTCCTAACCTAGATGTGGGTTTAAGAACAGATATAATGTCGAATGTACCTAAAAGTATTGGTATGCAGATGCTTGTAAGAAGCATGGGAATTGATGTTATTGCAACAGATGAAATAGGAGGAAAAGAAGATTTTGAAGCAATTAAATATGCTAATTCTAGTGGAGTAAATCTTGTATTTACAATGCATGGAAATGATATTAGTGATGTATACAAAAAAGAAGAGATAAAGAAACTGTTAAATGACGGAATTTTTAGTGTGGCTATTATCTTATCAAGGAAAAAGGGTGTGGGAACTATTGAAAAAATATGTGATTTGAAAGGTGAAAATATACTAAAAAAAGCAATATAAAAAGGAAAAAAGTAGTACTTATTTGTTAATTTAAGTACTACTTTTTCTTTCCTAAATTTTGCTAAAACTAGTCAAAAAAAACTTAAGAGAAGAATATTTTTCTACAAATATTTTTGCTTTTTTGGTTTAAAATGATAATGAAAATAAAGGAGAAGGTTATGGTATTTTTTAAATTTGTTATTTCAATTGGTATTATAGCAGGATGTTCATATATAGGAATATATAAGTCAAAGGCTTTAAAATCTAGAGAATATATATTAAGAGACATGGTGACTTTTTTAGGACTTGTTGAAAATGAAATTAAATACATGCTAAGTATTTTACCAAACGCATATGAATCTGCAAGGCAAAAACTTATTACTTCTTTGAAAGATAAAATGGGGATAATTGTTGTTGATATGCTAAATTTAGAAAATGAATATTTAATAGATCAAAGTATAGTAAAAAATATATCAGATATAAAAGAGATAACAGACTATGATAAAAATGTATTTATTTCAACTCTTAAAAATCTTGGAAGGACTGATTTAGAAGGCCAAATTAATATAATAGAAAATGGAATAAATATAATAGAAAACCAAATTAAAGAGGCAAATGATATAAAACTAAAAAATTCTAAGTTATATAAAACGGTAGGAGCTATTGCTGGAATTATGATTGTAATAATTTGTATTTAAGGAGGCAAATTTTATGGATATAGATTTGTTGTTTAAAATAGCAGGAATTGGAATTTTAGTAGCTGTATTAAATCAAGTATTAACTAAAGCTGGAAGAGAAGATCAAGCGATGATGACGACTCTTACTGGCCTTATAATAGTATTAATGCTTGTAATAACCCAAATTAGCAATCTTTTTGAAACTGTAAGAACCGTTTTTGGATTGTAGGTGATAAAGGTGGAAGTATTTAAGATTCTTGGCTTTGCTATTATTGCTACTATTTTGATAGTAATGTTAAATAATGAGAAAAAAGAGATTGGACTAGTTCTTTCAATAGCAGCTGGTGTATGTATACTTTTATTTACTATATCTAAAATAACTCCGATTGTAGATATGCTTAATGCTTTAATTGAAAGTTCAGGAATAAATAAAGAATTTCTAGTAATAATTTTAAAAATAACGGGTATTGCATATTTAGTTGAGTTTGGAAAAAATATTTGCATAGATGCTGGACAAAGTGCTATAGCTACTAAACTTGAACTGGCTGGCAAAGTAATTATAGTATCTTTATCACTTCCTCTTATTGCAACACTTGTAAATGTATTAACAGGATTGGTATAAGAAATGGTAAGAATAAAAATTAGAAAAATTATTATATACATTTTTTTGTTAATCTGTTTTCAAACTACACTTTTTAATTCATGCATATTTGCAGAAAATATGGAAAGTGAAAATGTAGGTGAAACTGTTAAAGCAAATATAGAAAAAGATGTTGGGATAGATGAATACATAGAAAAAGTAAATGATAGCGTAAAGGAGTTTGGAATAGATGGGATAGAATTTGAAGATATTGCTACGTCTTTAATAAAAACTAATAATATAGATTATAAAAATATAGTTTGTAAGCTTTTATCATTTTTTTTAAAAGAGATGATGACAAGCTTTAAAGGCGGAATATCAATATATTTAGTAACTCTTTTAATGGCTGTAATTTCAAGTATTGAACTTGAAAAAAAATCTGATGTAACCAAAATTGCACATCTGGCATGCTTTGCAGCTATAGCTGTTATAGCTATAACAAGTTTTGTGGATATAATTACAATGTTTAAAAATGTAATAGGAACTCTTACTACTTTAATGCAAATAATATCTCCATTTTTAATGGCAATATTAATATCTACAGGAGCAATAACTTCAACTGGTATAATTGAACCAATGTTATTATTTGTAGCAAGTGCAGTAGGGTTTATTGTAAATTATGTAGTAGTGCCATTTTTTAGTATATCAGTTGCAATAAATGTAATATCTGCAATATCTGAAAATTTAAGCTTTAGTAAAACTTCTAAGCTTTTTTCTTCTAGTGCAATATGGATAGTAGGAGTACTTTTAACATTTTTTCTAGGAGTTCTGGCTTTGGAAACAAATTTAACTGCTTCAGTTGATACACTTGCAGTAAAGACCACTCAAAGTGCGGTATCAAATTTTGTACCAGTTGTTGGTAAGTTTTTTTCTGATAGTTTTGAAAGTGTAGTAGGAGCTACTCAGGTAATAGGTAAAGTAGGAGGAACACTTGGAATTTTATCCGTTATAATAGTAGCTATAGTACCAGTTATAAAAATAATAGGAGTAGTAGCTATATACAGTATACTTTCAGCTTTGATGGAACCTATTTGTAAAGAGGAAAATGTCATAAAATTTATATCATCTTTTGCAAATGTATACAAAAACTTGCTAGGAGTCTTAATAGGAATCACTATTCTTTTTGTTATATCTACAGGAATAATATTAAACTTGGTAGGAAGTGTGGTTAAATAAAAAAATAAAATAGAGTAAAAATAAAATCTAAACAAAAGAAAAAGGAGAGATAAATTATGGTAGAAATATTTAAAAATTGGGTAAGTGCGATGCTTTGTTTGGGGATATTTGTAACATTTATACAACTTATTATTCCTAAAACAAATTTAAAAAAGTACATATACTCACTTGTTGGGGTTATAACTATAATAACAATAGTTTCACCTTTAGTAAATGTACTAAAGAATAAAGACGTTGAAGCTTCTTTAACTGAAGCTATTGAAAGTATGTCAAATATGGATGAAAATTCTACAGTTGATGAAGAAATGTATAATAAAAAAAGAGATGATAATTTAAGGGAAACTTTTGCTCTAAATATGAAAAATGATATAAAGGCAAAACTAGAAGAAAAAGGAATAAATTGCAAAACAATAGATATGTTTTTGACAGAACAATATAACATTGATAAGTTAAAAATTTGTATTGCAAAAATTGATGAAAATACATCTTCTTTAGATGATGTTACACAGGTGGTTAAATATATAAACTCAGAATATGATTTGGACTTTTCGAAAATAGAAGTAATTGAAGAATAAAAAATCTTGTAAGAAGGGGGAAGTTTTTATGAATTATTTAGAAACCTTAAAAAATATAGCTAAATCTAAAGATAGAAAAATAGAAAATATTGTTTTACTTGTGATACTACTTGTTGTGATATTACTTGCAAGTAAGTATATTTTTAAAAGTAATACTACTGAAAGTAAAAATGTAAGTAATAGTACAAGTAATAAAGAGAATATAAATAATACTAGTGAGAATGAAAATTCAAGTAAAAAAAGTGACTTGGAAACCAAACTTGCAAATGTTTTATCCCAAATTTCTGGTATAAGTGATGTGTCTGTTGTTATAACTTATTCACAAGATACAAAACAAAGTGCCATATATAACACAAAGGAAGAACAAAAAGGTGAAAGTAAAACAACAGAAAAAACAGTGGCGTATAATGAAGATGGTAATAAAAAAACAGCTATTATAGAAAGCACTGAAATGCCTAAAATTGAGGGGGCAATAATAGTGGCTAAAGGAGCATCAACAGTAGATATGAGGTCAAAAATAGCTACAGCAGTTTCGAGCCTTACAAATGTACCAGCATATAAAATACAAGTTTTTGAAAAAGAGGTGTAAGTTAAATGACAGTAGTAAAAAGAAGTACGTTAGCATTGATATCAGTTGGACTTATGGTTTCGCTTGCAGGATATATTAATTATAAATATAATCCGGAAAGAGAAAAAAATCTTGGGCAAACAGTATATGTAAATGGGAAAGATAGTTTTACATATGATAATGTTAGTATATATTCAGAAGAAGATGCTAAAATTAAAGAAAGTAAGGAAGATAGTGACATTGCAGTTTTTAAATATGACAGAGATAATATGTATTCGGAACTTAGCGAAAATTATTCTAGTATAATTGCTAATCAGAATACATCTGCAGAGCAAGTAAATGAATACCAAAAAAAGTTAAATGAATTAATAACAGAAAAAAATTTAATTAATATGGTAGAAAATGTAATAAAATCTAAGGGAATAAAAGATATAGTTATTATTCCTACAAGTAATGATAACTTAAATGTTGTAGTAAAATCAGAAGAAGATTTAAAAGACGAACAAATAGCTCAAATTCAACAAATTATAGTTGATCAGATAGGTGTAAACGGAAATAAGATTAGTATAACTTGTAAAAAGTAAGAAAATATTAAGATAAAAGTGGGCGATAACTTGATATTTTTTTGTAATAAATAAGTATAATTAAATTAAAGTAATACTTGTATAAATTTTAATAAAGTTTTTTCTAAAATTGCTTTACATACAAAAAAATTAATGTTAAAATATAAATAGATAGATTAAGACAGATTATATGAAAATCTACAAGATATGATACGGGAATCAGGAATAGTGTAGCTTGTGTTGAATACTCTTACTAAAAGTTTTGAGGATCCTAATAGTTATAACAAGATACCCACCTTTACAAAAAGGGTTTTATCATTTACTGTCAATCTATCTTTTTTTTCGTCAAAAAATAAGTGGTAAATTTTCTTGACAAATTAAATTTACTAAATTATACTCATATATATAATTAGGAGGCAGCGAAGATGAAGAAAAAGTCCAAAGAAAAATTGTTAAAAATTATTTTTTTCTTAGTTGTTGTGGTAGCTGGTGTACTTACAAGCTATTTTACAGAATTTGCAAATAAAGAAGAAAATAATGAGAATGTTCAAGAGAGTATACTTAACGAAAGTGAAAATGAAAAATCTATAGTATCAAGTACAGTAGAACCAGCACTTGTAATTAGATATATTGATGTTGGTCAGGCAGATGCTATTTTAATAACAACTGGTGAACATGCAATGTTAATAGATGCTGGAAAAAATGATACTGAGGATATGCTTGTAAATTATATAAAAGAGCAAGGAGTAAAAAAATTTGATTATGTTATTGGTACACATGCACATGAAGACCATATTGGAGGAATGGATAAAGTTATTTCAACTTTTCAAATAGACAAGATACTGTTTCCAAAACAAAAATCTTCTACTAAAACATTTGAAAACTTTGCTAAAGCTGTTAAGAGTAAGAATAAAAAATTATATGCACCAAATTCAGGAGAAGAATTTGAGTTTGGAGATGCTACTTTTAAAGTGTTAGCACCTAACTCATCAGAGTATAAAGAGGCAAATGATTATTCTATAGTAATAAAACTAACATATAAAAATAGGTCTTTTTTGTTTATGGGAGATGCAGAAGAACTATCTGAAAATCAAATTTTAGCAAAAGGATATGATGTTAAAGCAGATGTTTTAAAACTTGGACATCACGGCTCAAAAACTTCTACTTCAGACACTTTTTTAAATAGAGTATCGCCAGAAGCTGTTGTTATATCTTGTGGTAAGAATAATGATTATTCACATCCATCTAAACAAACAATGAAAAAGCTTAAAGAAAACAATATACCAGTGTATAGGACTGATGAAAGTGGAACTGTTGTAATTAATACTGATGGAGAAAATATCTCGTTTAATGTAAAGGAGGGCTCATATAATTATGGAAAATAATAAGGTACAGTATATAATAGATAGATTTGAGGAGGAGTTTGCAGTATGTGAAACTTCAGAGCTTAAATTTGTAAACATATTAAAAAAGGATTTGCCTAAAGATGTTAAAGAAGGGGACGTATTAGAATTTGATGGAAAAAAATATGTTTTAGACATAGATGAAACCCAAAAAAGAAAAATGGAAATAGATGATTTAACTAAGGACCTTTGGCTTTGATAAGAGTAAATTAAGAGAAGACAAATATGTAAATTGTTTTCTCTTTTTTTGTCGAAATTTTACGACCGATTTTTCTTGACTTTCAGATACTGCAAATATATAATATAGGTGTATTGTTTCAAACTTTAATTCATATAAGTTTTTAATTCAAATATTTAAATATATATATTTTTTTATCATGTAATATATAAATATAAATTTAAAAATCATATCAATATGAGAAAAAGTATAAATCTTAAAAAAATAACATTAAATTCAAAAGTATTAATTCTAGGTATTATTTTCTATTTAATATTGTTACTTTCAATATTTTTAATCTTAAAATTAAATCCTAATGTAAAAGAAAAAGACTTAAAGATAAGTAAAATCGAAGATACTAAAGAAAAAAATTTAAACTATAAAGAAGCATATGTAAATGATGTGGAAAGTGTTAGTAACTCTACTTCAAATAATTATAATAAAAGTAATAAGTATATAACAATTCCAAGCATTAATATGTATAATGAAGAAATACATGAAGGCGTTGACCAAGATACATTAAAAAATAATGTAGGACATTTTACATTTTCAGCAGACTTTAATGGAAATGTTTGTTTGGCAGCACATAATTATTCTGTATATACTTCAGATCTGTTTAAAAATTTGCATACCCTAAAGACTGGAGATAAGATTATATATAGTTTTAATGGGGCTCAAAGAAAATATGCAGTTAAAGAAATTTTTGAAGTAGCAAGTAATGATTTTTCAGTTTTAGAAGAAACTAATGAAAACGTTATTACTTGTATAACTTGCACTATAAATAATGATAAAAACAAAAGATTATGCTTAAGAGCTGTAGAAATAAAGGGGGAAAATTAATGATAAAGAAAAATAAAATAATTGCTTTTTTGTTATTAATAATAGTTACAATGAGCAAAATATTTGCAGCGTATGATAATACAAATATTGATTTAGGTACGCATAGAATAAAATATAATAAAAATGAGAATAGATATATAAAATATAATGGTATTTCGCAACGTTTTTTTGACTATTACTATTTAGATAATGAAGGGGTTAGATATCCTGCATATTGTATAAATCTTGGAATGGATGGCGCAGAAAAAGGAGAGTATGATGTAAATGTAAATGAAAAGCTACAAGATAAGACGCTTAATAACATAATACTTAATGGCTATCCATATAAAAGTCCAAGTGAGTTAGGTTTAAGTACAGAAGATGAAGCAAAGTTTGCAACTCAGTTTGCAGCTTGGTGTTATGTTAGCAATTTAGATTTTGGAAAAATTGAGGCATTAAATCAGGAGGGAATAAAAGTTGCAAATGCAATAAGAAACATATATGAAAAAGGTATAAACACTGAGATTTTACCAAATACAGTAAATATAGTAGAGGTATCAAAAGAATTTAAAATAGATGATAAAGACGAGGAATATTATAGCAAAAAAATAAAATTAGAGTATAACGAAAATGTAAAAGAAATAGTTTTAAGGAAAAATTCATTAGAGGCTATTATTACAGATTTAAATAATAACAAAATAGATAAAATTACAAATCAAAAAGAGGTAAAAATATTAATAAAAAGAAATAAAGTATTAGAAAATATAAAATTTAGTCTAGAATTTGATACATTAGTAAAAGAAAATTCTGTTATGTTTGGTGCATCTTTAGACTCATCAAAGCAAAATACAGCACTTGCTTTAAGACCTTTAAAAACAAATATTATTAAAATGGATAATGAATTAAAATATATTCCAACGTATTTAAAGATTATAAAAGTAGATAAAGATGATAATGCTATTAGGCTTCCAAATACCAAATTTAGTATAAGTTTGAAATCAACAGGTAGACTTTTAGGAGAATATGTAACAGATGAAAATGGTGAGATAAACTTAGATATTTCAAAAGATTTAAAAATTTTTAAATCAGAAGAATTAGAACTAAAAGAAATAGAAGCTTCTAAAGGCTATTATATTTCAAAAGAAGAAAATGCATATAATATAAAAGTTAAAATGGAAAAAGAAAATACTATTTCTATATCTAATGATAAAATAAAAGGAAATATAAAAATATTAAAGTTAAGTAATGAAGATAATAAACTCTCTGGTTTAAAGAAAAATACACCATTATGTGATACAGTTTTTAACATATATAATGAAAATAACGAATTGGTAGATACTATAACTACAGATAAAAATGGTGTTGCTACATCAAAGGACTTAGAATATGGAAAATATTATATTAAGGAGATTAAGTCAAGTAAATATTATGTGTTAAATAGTAATACTTTTAAAGCTGAAATTACAAAAATGGGAGAAGTTATAAATTTAACAATCGGAAATGATAATGTGGTATATTCTGAAGAATTGCCATTTACTGGAATGTAATTGAATAAAATGAATTTACATAAAAAGTATTGACTTTAATAGTAATAAATAGTATAATTATAAATACATATTATTTTTTAAGGAGGCATAAATTTATGCAAAATGTAAAGAGAAGAAAGAAAGATTTTAAACTTGACTTCTTTGAAAACGGAATGGATGAAATTAAAGATGTAACAAAAGCCAAAAGCTTAATTGATGATGGTGAAAAAATACGAGCAAGGGGGTATGTTGAACTTAATGGACAAAATGTTCGAGTACGTACTGCAGAAATAACAGGTATAACATTTTTTAAAAATATTGCAAAGCTTTATACTGAAAATATGGAGTACAATATGCCAATTGCTTAAATTATATATTTTAAGTGCTGTGAAATTTTTACAGCACTTTTTTTCTCATATAAAAATAAAATATAAAATTGCATGTCGAAAAAACTTTATTTTTGTAAAAAAACATGATATAATTAATTTTAAATTGGTAAAATTTTCCAATTTAGATATAAAGAGGAAGTTATATATGTCAAAGAAGTATTTAGAAAAAAATGTTTTAGATGCAGCTATTGAACGTTTAAGAATTATCTTTGCAAACTTTGATAATGTATATTTTAGTGTGAGTGGCGGAAAAGATAGTTCTGTTATGATACAGCTTGCTAATATGGTTGGAAAAGAGATGAATAAAAAATTTGATGTATTATTCATTGACTTGGAAGCACAATATAAAAGAACAGTAGAACATATTGAGGAATTAAAAAAATTACCACAAGTAAGAGATTTTTATCATATTGCTCTTCCTATAGCACTAAGAAATGCAATCTCAGTACTCCAACCTAAATGGATATGTTGGGAAGAAGAATCAAAGGACCTATGGGTAAGAGATTTACCAAAAGATAGTATAAATATAAATAACTGTCCATTTGATTTTTTTGTACCTGGTGAAGAATTTGAAGAATTTATGATTCAGTTTCCTAAATGGTATCAAGAAAAATACGGAGGATTAGTGGCATGTGGTGTTGGAATAAGAACTGATGAAAGTTTAAATCGTTTTAATACCATAGCAGTGCAAGATAAAAAAATAACATTTAAAGGATATCAATGGACTACCAAAATAAAAATGCATGATAAATATTTAGATGTTTTTAATTTTTATCCAATATATGATTTTTCTGCAGATGATATATGGGGAACAGTTAGTAAATTTGATTTTATGTTTAATGAAATATATGAATTAATGTATAAAAATGGACTAAGTATATATCAACAAAGACTATGCCAACCATATGGGGATGACCAAAAAAACGGACTTAACCAGTTTAAAGCTTTGGAGTATGAAACGTGGACAAAAGTTTTAAATAGAGTAAATGGTGTAAACTTTGGAAATATATATTGTAAAACAACGGCACTTGGAAATATTAGAACGTGTAAGCCTAAATTTATGAGTTGGCAAGAATATACAATTTTTTTACTTGAAAGTATAGGTATATATAACAAAGATTTAATGATTCATTATTATAGAAAAATAAAAAAATTTATGATTTGGTATAGAAATAAATATGGAACTCAAATAGATGAAATACCAGAAACAGCAGAGATAAAACTTGAAAATCAAAAAAAAGCCATATCTTGGCGTAGAATAGCACGAGCAATAGAAAAAAATGACTTTTATTTAAAAAGATTATCTTTTGCACCTACTAAATCAGATGAAAAAGAATTAAAAAGACTTATTCATAAATGGGATAATTTGTTAAATTCTACTACAGTAACTGATGATAAATTTTTACAAAAGCAAATGACTGAAGCAAATTAAAAAAAGGAGAAGTTGAAGATGAGGAAAAATATGGTTTTGAAAATGAATAACAAATCAGATAATTTCTATAACTATATGGGGAAATTTTTTGGTTCAAGACTTGTTCAAAATAAAATTAACGATAGAGTTTATGATGACCCCAATAAAGAATGGTATGTTTTGCTAGAAGAAGAAAAACCAGTTGCTTTTCTTTCAATGGTAGAAAATACTATGAAAAATGTATATTCTTTAAAAGATGAACAATTAGAAAGATTGCTAAAATGCGTAAAAAAAGATGTAAATATACAAACAAGTGTTGTACCTAAAGTATATTTAGATACTTACAAAAAGTTAGATTTTCAAATATATGATGAAAGTACATACAAAAATTTTGTGGTTATTGGTGGAAGTAAAGAAGGTTGTAGAGTTTAATGAAAGAAGTAAAGAAAATAGAATTTCCAGTACTAAATGTAAAAATGGTAGATATAAATAAAGTAGTGGCAAATGATTATAACCCGAATAAAGTTGCACCTCCTGAAATGCAACTTTTAAAGCATTCTATAGAAGAAGATGGATATACTCAACCTATTGTAACCTATTATGATAAGGAAAATGATAAATATATAGTTGTAGATGGCTTCCATAGATATAGATGTGCAAAAGAGTATTTTCATTTAAGTGAAATACCTATAGTAACAATTGATAAAAATCTAGAAAATAGAATGGCAAGTACAATAAGACATAATAGAGCAAGAGGAACACATCAAATTATTGATATGTCACATATAGTAAGAGATTTAATTTTAAGAGGTTGGTCTGATGAAGAAATTTCTAAACATTTAGGCATGGAATATGATGAGATTGTTAGACTTAAACAAATAACAGGACTTAAAGATATGTTTGCAAATCATGTATTTAGTAAATCTTGGGAAGAATTTGATATGAAAGCGAATGCTGCAATAATAGAAAGTAATGTATGTAGTGAAGGAAAATAAAAAAATTAAATATGTATAGTAAGTGGAGAATATTTGGTTCTAAGTCAATAGTTGGGGTGGAAATTTCAAAAATTACTTAGAAACTATAGCAAAAGGGTGAACTTAAGAG
>CAKPAG010000005.1 GCA_934132895.1 uncultured Clostridia bacterium | reverse complement strand
GTAAGAGTAGTAGGATATGTAATTTTGTATTCAGTAGGTATTATTACTTGTAGATTGGTGTGCAAGATAGTTTTAATTTGTCCTAATATAACCTTATATTTAAAGTCTTTTAAGATGTCGGTTAAACCTTTATTAGGTTTTAGTTTTTCAATTACTTTAAATTCAAGCATGAAAAAAGTCCTCCTTTCTATGATAAGAGAACTTTAAAGTTTTATATAAAATAAAAACTCACGAACTTTTAAGTCCGTAAGTTGATTTCAAATGGAGCGGGTGATGGGAATCGGACCCACACAGCCAGCTTGGAAGGCTGGAATTCTACCATTGAACTACACCCGCATTAATTACATTTATTATTATATTAATTTTATATGCTTTTGTCAAGAGTTTTATTCAAATTTTTTAAAATTCTTCAAAAAAAAGATGCCAGTTTTAACTGACACCTTTCATTTTTCATCTTCTTCCCTTAGGTTCAATTGTTTCTCCTGCTTTTATTGCAAGTTCAATTATATCCCTAAAGTTTCCTTTTCCATATGGATAATATTCATTGCCGTTTACATCTCTTTTTTTCTGAATTAAAGGATATACTTTTATATATATATTATCCTCTAATTCTTTTACTCTTTTTACAGCAATATCACATTTTCCCGGCAAATCTGCAAAGTACAATACCAAATAGTCAAGAGTATCTGCCTCTGCTATTGGCTCAGGTAACTCTTTTCCTATTACCTTTTTCAAAGCTTCTTCACTATAACCGTTCAAAGTAGTTGATAATTCCGAAAGCTCTTCTTTGCTAGATTTAACCATATAAATTTTATGCGACTCCTCTTTTTCTGTTATCTTAATAGTTAAGATATACAAAATATCGTCGTTTACTTTAAGTATGTTAAAGCCTTGAGTTAATCTTGATTTCCGCCTTGAACGAATCTTAGCATGATTTCCCTCAACATCAATTAACATTAACTTACTTAAATTTTCTTTTGCAATATACACACACATTGCATACTCCCACCTTTCTTAAGTTTAAGACATGATTAAAATTTAACTACAATTAAATTATACTACTTTTTATGTAAATTGTCAAGTAAGAAAAGTGTCGAGTTTTAGCTTATTTTAGAAAACCGTTTATTATTTCTTGCTCTGCTTGTTTTTCTGAAAGACCAAGTGTCATTAATTTTGTAAGTTGATCACCTGCTATTTTTCCAATAGCTGCTTCATGAATTAAAGATGCATCTATATGGTTGGCGGTTATTTCAGGAGTAGCTTTTACTTTTGCATTATCCATAATTATTGCATCACATTCACTTCTTGCATAGCAATCTGCATTTCCTTTTATTTTAGAAATAAAATGCTGCTTAGAATTTTCAGAGGCTACAGATCTTGATACTACATGAGTTCTAGAATGTTCTCCATTTAACTTAACATCAAAAATAGTTTTTGCTACTTGCTTTCCAGCAGTCATAATTTTTTCAGATACCACAAAGTTAGTATCCTCATCTAATACACCTACTGTTTTACGAATAGTTGAATCTACTCCTTTTATTTGACTACTATCCATTTCCATTTGACTACCTTTTTTTAGATAAACTTCAGTTACTGGATTTAATACATTTTTTCCATCTCCACTACCTTCACCATAATGTTTTTCAATATATTTTACCTTAGCATTTTCTTCCAAGAAAAATCTGTGAATTCCATCATGTTGTGCCTTTTCATGATAATCATTATGAATTCCACAACCAGCTACAATTACTACATCAGCATTTTTACCAATATAGAAATCGTTATATACAAGGTCATTTAAACCTTCTTTAGTTAGAATTACTGGAATATGCACACTTTCTCCTTTAGTATTTTCTTTAACATATATATCTATTCCTGGTTTATCTTTTTTAGGTACTATGTTGATATTTTCTGTTGTATTTCTTTCTATTCCTTCTCCATTTTTTCTAATATTATATGCTCCAATTCTTAATCTCTTAAAATCAGATATTTTATCTAATAACTCTTCATCAACTTTATTTAAACTTTTTTTATACACTTAATCTTTCACCTCCATAGATTTAATTTTCCCACATTTATGTTTTTTTATAGGTTCATCACCTAGCACTATACTACTATCACCGATTTTATCTATTTTTCCATTTTTTAGAAGTATTACTTTATCAGCAATTTCCAATATTCTTTCTTGATGTGATATAACAAAAGTTGTGCCTTTTACTATATTTCTAATATTTTCAAATACTTCAATTAAATTCTTAAAACTCCAAAGATCAATTCCTGCTTCTGGTTCATCAAAAATTGTAAGTTTTGTTTTTCTTAAAGCTACTGTTGCAATTTCTATTCTTTTCAATTCTCCTCCTGAAAGTGAAGAATTTATTTCCCTATCTAAGTATTCAGAGGCACAAAGCCCAACTTGAGATAATATATCACAAGCTTCTTTTCTGTTTATTCTTTTTCCTGCTGAAATTTTTAAAAGGTCATATACTGTTATTCCTTTAAATCTCACTGGTTGTTGAAAAGCAAAACTAATACCTAAGTTTGCCCTTTCATCAATACTTAAATCAGTTATATTTACTCCATCTAATAATATTTCTCCTTCATCTGGTTTTTCTATTCCCATTATTATTTTAGCCAGAGTTGATTTTCCTGAACCATTTGGTCCAGTTATTGCTATAAACATATTGGTATCTATTTTTAAATTAATATGGTTTAATATTTTTTTATTATCTCTTTCAAAACATATATTATTTAATTCTAACATTTTTCTCCTCCATTTTTTGTTAGTTTATACTAACATATTACTACTATTATGTATTTTTGTCAATAACATTAAACCTTTTTTGCTAATATATACCTTATTTTTTAACCTTTTATATTTGACATTAATATTTTTTTATGCTAAAATATCAATATATAATAATTTATGCGGGTTTAGTTTAGTGGTAAAATAAAAGGCTTCCGATCTTTTGCCGTGGGTTCGATTCCCACAACCCGCTCCATAAAAAAACAGCTCACGGACTAATTAAAGTTCGTGAGTTCTTATCTTGTATAAATAATCTTCAAAAAGAGGAAAAAATTATCAAAATAATTTAATCCTCTTTTTCATTTTTTTGAATGTGGGAATAAAATATATATCTAGCCAGCACTGAATTTGTACTCCCATACCCTTTAATGGAAATAAGATTATTAATTTATAAATAATTTTAATTGTAAATTGTAATTTGTTGTTTTGTTATAGCTCCACAACATTAACTTGATTTCCATGTTCTTTTATAATATCAATTAAATCAGTAACTTTTAACCAAAGTGTTGCTGTATTATCATTAGGATGAACTCCAATTATTTGCTTATCATTAAGAAAATCTTTATCTAAATAAAATATTACTTTCAATTCATTGTCATTTAATAAACCTAAGGGTGTTACTGATCCTGCTATTAGATTCATAATACTCATTAAATCTTGTTCTGATGCAAAACTTAAAGATCTAGTATTATTATCATTTCTAAATTCTTTTAAATCAATTCTTTTGTTTCCTTTAACAGTTATAAGATAATAATTTCTTTTCTTGTCATCACGAACAAATAAGTTTTTAGCATCATATTCTAGATATGGTATTTCTATTTCTGATAATTCATCCATGTTAAAGACTGCTTTATGTTCTGTAATTTCATACCATATATTTTTATTCTTTATAAAATCATATATTTCTTGTTTATTCATATTTTCATCTCGCTTTCAAATTACTATTTGTTTTTACCTTTTCTATATTTTATTACTTTATTTTTATTTATTACAAATATCTAATACTTTTTTCATTGTATTTGCTGTTCTTATAGTTATACATTTACTTATATCTACTGTAGCAGTTTTACTCCACCAATTAGTTTTTCTATATTCTTTTAAATTATATGACCAAAATATACTATTTTTATATCTTTGCACTTTTTCTAATTTTTCATTTGGAGCTCCAAGTGATTTTTCGACTTGTTCAAAATCACAAGGTGGTATTATAAATATAATATTATCATAAATTTCCTTACTTTCAGTTCCCCACCAATCTGGGCTATTTTCTAAAAGTTCCTTTAATTCATTTTCAGTAGTTACATATATTGGAATATCTAAATCATATACATTTTTTATTTTCTCATTAATACTCTGTGCTAACTCTTTTCTATTATCTACACTTGTTTCAAACACAACATTTCCACTATTAAGATATGTCACAACATTTGTATATCCAAGTGACTCAAAATCTTTTTTTAATTCGGACATAGATATTTTGTTTTTACCACTAATATTTATTCCTCTTAATAACGCTATATATTTCATAATTCTACCTCTTCTTACATTACAAAAACTTATTAATACATTTTATTTATATATTCTTTTTTAATTTTTGTCAACATTTTATATAAATATATATATAAAATACCTAGAGTTTCTTATTTCTCTAGGTATTTGAGATTATATGTTTTTTATTACTATTTTTCTACAGCTACTTTATCATTCCTTTTTTCTAATTCTTTTGCTTCATCAACTTGTTTTAGTCCTAAGTTTATGAAATATACTATTACAATCCAAGCCACAACAGTTAATCCTATTCTGTAAATTTCAAATGGAGTTGTAATTGGTAAATCCCAGAACCAGTGTAATGCTATAGGAATTAAGCAAACAAGTAAAAATCTTTTATCATTTAAATGTTTTTTATCAAGTTTTTCAAAACCTTTAACATACATAAGTGCGGCACCTTCAATTGTTGCCCAAGCTACGTGCATACCAGGTGCAAGTAATCCCCTGAATTTTATTACACTAAGCATTGATTCAAGACCATTATTTATTCCATATCTTAATATGTACCCTGCTGTTTCAAAAGCACCAAATCCTGCACCAACGGCTGCTCCTATAAGCAGTCCATTTAGTATATATTTACATTTTCTATTTTTAAATAAAAAGAATGCTACTATACATGCTTTTGCTGTTTCTTCAATTAAACCTACAAAAAACGCACCTTCAAAGTCTAGTACTGCAGTTTTTTGTTCGAAAAATGGAATAGAAAAATATAGTATTGCAACAAACAAAGAAGCTCCTCCACCTATTATAAAATACTTTAACACTTTATAAAATGGAATATTCCTAAAAACATTAATTTCAAAGAAAAATATAAGTACTGCAACTGGAACTGCAAAAGCAGCAAGCATAATCATTGCTGGTAAAAAGTTATTATTACCATAATATACAAAACCAATATATGTAGGTATATACGCGATTACGAAAAATATAAGTATTTTAAAATATACCCATGCATTTGCTTTTTTAGGTTCTATATCTTTTACATCTGGTGTAGTTTTTTTAGTACCACAGCTAAATACTTCGTCTAACTCATCATCTGTGTGTTTGGCAAATGTATTTTTAAATAAATCTTTAAAAGTAACATAGCTTTTAGATTTTGCTCCTGTTAGCTTATCTAAATTTTCAGTAATTATATTATTTACTCTATTTTCTTTTTCTTCTTTTTTTATAGGATATCCACATTCTGGACAATTCTTTTCATCACCTTTTAACTCTTTGCCACATTCCGGACAACTAATTATTTCTGTTTTTATTCCACAATGTGGACAAACTTTTGCACTTGAAGAAATATCTTTTCCACATTCTTTACATTTTACTAATGCCATCTAATTTCCTCCTTCCGCTAAAGTAGAAATAATATGTTCTACTACGCTGTTTATTTCTGCTAAGTTTGTATTTTCTTCTTTTGAACCTATCATATATACTTTATTATTGATTAAAACTGCATATCTATTATCCACAACTAAATGGTTACTTGATGTATAATTATATGCTAAGCCATACACAGTTTTATTTCCTACTACTCCTGAAACCAAATCTATTGTAATTTTTAGGTCACTATACGATTTTTTCATATATTCAGTGAAACTATTTAAAAATTGAGTTTCATTACTAAAATTATCATATCTTCCAACTACTATGTATGGAATTAGAGCTCCTTCATTATCAATATTTTTAGCCACATATATATATCCATCATCACCTGTTGCTACCTTGTAACCGTTAGGAATTTCAAAAGATACTCCAAGATATGGACTAGAATATAATTGATATCCACTAGTTGTTGATTGATAATTATTTTGGCTTGTATTTTGATTTTGGTTTTGTGTTTGATTTTGATAGTTGTTATTTTGTGTTGTGTTTTGATTTTGCGTTTGATTAGTATTCTGATTTGTATTTTGATTTGTTGTATTATTATCATTTAAATATTTAAATACTAAAAATACACATAAAGCTATAATAGCTAAAAGAATATACTTAGAATTTGCTTTAGGCTTTTTTGAAGAATCTGAAGCATTTGTTTTTTCTTCTTCCTCTACTGCTGTTTTTCTTAATTCATATCCACATTTTGGACATACATCAGCTTGATCACTTATCTTGTTTTTACATTCTGGACATTCTATTAATGCCATAAAATCACTCTCCCCTTAAATATTATGCAAATTTTTTTCTTATATTTCAAGTATAATATAACGAGCATACATTTTAAAGTAAGTTTACCAAAAAGTCAATGACAGTTTGGTAACAAGCACAATATTATTTTAAGAGAAAAAATAAATTAATACTATATCATATACTCTTACATCTTCCTTAGTATCAGTACTTGTAAATATTAATATTAGTGTTGTACTTAAAGACATAATATCTCCATCGAATTTTTCAAATATTACTGCACTTACAAGAAATAGGAAAAATTAAAATTTTTCTTTCTAAGAGTTGCTTTCGCAATTCTATGTTTATGCTGAATCTAAAAAGTTCAAAAATTTAAAATCTGGCATCTAATATGTTACTAGATATTGTGGTAGAGTTCCTATTAGTGAAAATAGAATTGTTGATTATGATGGTACATACGTTACTTTTTCTTATATTGATCATAAAGATAATAGATACCATCAAGTTAAACTTCATGCTCATGATTTTATAATGACTTTACTAAGACATCTATTACCTTCTCAATTTAAAATAATTCGCTATTATGGTTTTTATAGATTGAAACATTCTATACATCTAAAAATGGTTCCTTTAATTAAAGAACATTGTCGTAAAGTTAGAAAACAACTTCTTAAATATGAGCTTAGTGTTTCAATGTCTTTCCATAGAAATCCTTTTAATTGTCCTAAATGTGGTACAAAATTTGATTTTGTCCTCTGTATTGAGTAGAAATGTTTGATTTTAATTCATTCCCTTTTAAATTAAGTGGAAAAACAGTTAATTACATCTGTCCAAAATGTAAATACAAATTTGATGCTCCAATTGAAGCTGTTTTACAATTCGAACAAGAAGATGAATAGAACGGTTTGCCTATTTCCACTACACCTTATACTATTTGTTCTAAATGTAATTTTGATAAATGTGTTCCAATTGACTATGTATCAAAGAGAGGTTTTCATCACATTTTTAAGGATAATTAATTTATATTCATCTATACTGTTTACATAAGACTAAGGTTATGCTTTAGTCCTTTTGGTTTGCCTAATTTTTTTCTCATTTTTATTACAATCAATATGATTTTCCTATTATATAAAAATGAAGAGAGAATTAATTTTCAAAATTCTCCCTTCTATACTTTATAGCTTTATTTTAAACTATCAGTCCATTTTGTTATCTCTGCTTCTGTTGCATTAGAACTAAAACGATGACCTTCTAGCCATTTTCCTGAATTTACTTCTTTTTCAAGCAA
The DNA here is from genome assembly GCA_934132895.1 of uncultured Clostridia bacterium. GTDB lineage: Bacteria > Bacillota > Clostridia > TANB77 > CAG-465 > CAG-465. Next base: position 84,804 of record CAKPAG010000005.1, on the reverse strand, counting down.
TTTTCCACTTTGACCAATTCCTGATGATGCAGATGTACACACAGGAATAACTGTTTTATTACTAAAATCATTTGCTTTTACAAATGTATTAACTGGCCAAGCTGCAATTGACCACCAGATCGGATAAGCGATTATAACAATATCAACTTCACTGGTTATTCTACAACCAAGCTCCTACCTTTTTAATATATATTTTCTTTACAATTTGAACTAAAATTATATATAATATAGTCAATCCTATCACTATTAAATAATATAGCGGTGACATTATTTCAAAATGAAATGCATTGATATTATGCAATAGTATTGGTGCAAGTATTGTTCCTATTATAGTAACCATTGTTAAGCAAGTTAATATTGAGTTTGATTTTGATTGTATAAAAGGTACTTTTGCAGTACGAACAAAATGAATTATCAATGTTTCACTTATTAAACATTCTATAAACCATGCTGTTTGAAAATAACTTTCACTTACAGTTCCATTATAACCTAATATAAACCAAAATGCTAAAAATGCCAAAACATCTATTATTGAACTTACTGGGCCCATTACATTCATAAATGTCCCTAAACCTTTAGTATCCCACTTTCTTGGCTTTATTAAAAACTCCTCATCAACATTGTCATATGGTATTCCTATTTGAGAAAAATCATATAAAAAATCTTGAATTAACATTTGAATTGGCAATAATGGTAAAAATGGTAAAAAAATACTAGCAATAAGTATACTAAATACATCTCCAAAGTCAGAGCTTAAAGCCATTTTCATATATTTTATAATATTCCCATATACTTTTCTTCCTTCTATTACTCCATTAAGTATTACACTTAGACTCTTTTCTAGTAAAATAATATCACTTGCTTCTTTAGCAATATCAGTAGCAGTATTTACACATATTCCCACATCAGCATTATGTAATGATGGTGCATCATTTACACCATCTCCCATATATCCTACTACATGACCATTTTTTCTAAGAGATTTTATTATTCTTTCTTTTTGCAAAGGATTCATTCTAGCAAACACATTAACTTCTTCAACCTTTTGAAGTAATTCCTCATCTGACATCACATCAATATCTGTGCCTAGTAATATTTTAGGATTTTCTATTCCTACCAAATTACAAATATTTTCAGTAGCATATTGATTATCTCCTGTTAAAATTTTTGTTTTTATACCGTATTTTTTTAATTCTTTTATTGTATTTTTAACTTCCTTTTTTGGCGGATCTAAAAATGCCACAAATCCTATAAATGTCATTTCTTTTTCATCATCACCATTAAATATATCTTTTCCTCTATACTCCCTTTTTGAAGCCAGTGCAATTACTTGCATTCCCTGTTTTGCAAGATTTTCAGCATTTTCACCAATACTTTTTATCATTTCTTGAGTTAACTCTTTATGTTCACCATTAATTTTTACTTGATTACAGCTCTTTAATACTTCTTCTAATGCTCCTTTAGTAATTATTCTATAATGATCTTCATGTTTTACTACGACACTTACTTTTTTTCTAATATAATCAAATGGAATTTCATCGATTTTCTCATAATCAACAATTTGATCTTTTATTTTGTGTTGAATACCATATGTTATTATAGCTTTATCTACTAAATTTTTCATTCCAGTACTATAATAACTATTTAAAAATGCATATTCCAAAATAGATAAATCTTCTTTTCCTTCAACATTTATATATTTCTGTAATACTATTTTATCTAAGGTTAATGTTCCAGTTTTATCAGTACATAAAACATCTATTGCTCCCAAATTTTGGATTGCTTGAATATTTTTTACTAATGTTTTTTTCTTAGCAAGAGTTTTCGTACCTTTAGTTAAATTAACATTCACTATCATAGGTAGCATTGTAGGAGTAATTCCAACTGCCACCGATAATGCAAATAGTACAGCTTCTAATATATCTTTTCGTATAAATGCATAAATAATAAATACTGCTACTGAAACCACAAGCATATACCTTATTAATAATTTTGTAATGTCATTCATACCCTTTTCAAAATTTGTTGTTTCTCTTTTATCATCAATTTGTTTTCCCATACCTCCTAAATATGTAGAAAAACCTGTATTAATTACCACTGCTGTTGCATTTCCACTTATTACACTTGTTCCCATTAAACATATATTTGAAAGTGAAAATATTTCATTTGAATTGTTAAATTTAGCTGTTTTTTCAATTGGTGCACTTTCTCCTGTAAAAACAGACTGATTTAAAAATAAGTCTTTATTTTCTATAATCACTACATCTGCTGGGATAATAGAACCTGCATTTAGATGGATTATATCTCCTTTTACAACTTTTTCTGTCCTTATTATTTGTTCTTTTTCATTTCTTACGACTACTGCAGTTGAAAACATCTCATTTTTTAATTTCCTATTAAATTTATATGTAGAATAATTTTGAATAAATTTTATCATAGCACTTACAAATCCAATTGCTAAAATAATAATTGTTCCTAATATATCATTGCCTACAATTTTATTTATTATTGCCAAAACAATCAAAATAAAAATAAACTTATCCTTAAATGATGTTATAAAAAAGTATAACCATGAGTGCCTATCATCTTTTACAACAATGTTTTCTCCTTCTTCTTTTAGTTTCTGCTCTGCTTCTTTATTTGTCAATCCCTTTTCAATATTAGTGTTAAATTCTTGTATTATTTCTTGTTTTTCTTTTTGGGCAATTTCCTTGTACTTTTCTAGTATTTTTTCGTCATTATTATTTATCAATTTTTTATTTTTTAATTTGTTTTTTATAAAAAATAATCTAATCAATTTTAATATATCTCCTTTTCTTATTTTAATATCATTTATAATATTTCCTTATATTAATAATAAACTTAATTTATATTTTTTTCAATATTTTAAATAACATTTTATTTTATTTTATTTTATTTAATTTAATTTATTTTATTTTACTTTTAATTGCCCTATTATAAATTGTTCATCACACACATTACAAAAGACAGATTCTTAAAAACCTGCCTTAAATATGTATTATTTTATATCTCATTTATCCATTTATTTATTTCTTCTTTACTAGTAACTAATTTACTACTGTAACTTTCAAAAACAATATTCATTTCTTTTTCTACTTTAGAATTGGACATAATTTCTTTATTTCACTAAAACTTCTTCCGAAGCCAACCAGCATTTGTTGCAAATGGTATAATAGTTTTTCCACTCAAATCATTGTTTTTTATAAATGATCTTATGACCGGACATGGACGGTACCACCAAGTGGAAAATCACAGTATAATCTTGCTATATTTAGATAAATCTACATCTATTTTTTGTATTTCAGGAATATATTCACTTGCTTCCTGATTTTGTTCATCATTTACCAATTTATCATAATCAGTTGAATATGGTATTACAGGTTTTAACTCTAATATATCAGCATTTAGTTTTGCTTTTATTTTTTCTGTAATTGATTTTGTATTTCCAGTATATGAAAAATACACTATTAACTTGTCATTATTCATATTCTTTCCCTCTTTCAAATTATTCTTCCATAAAATCTTTTCTTTTACCAGATTCTATTTGTTCATATATTTCTAATTTATGATTAAGTCTTTCAATAGTTTCAGCTATATTTTTTTGCTTTTCTAATAATAACTTTCTTTGGTTTTCTAGTAACTCTTTTCTTTGGTTTAACGTTTCTTTTCCATCTTTATATAATGCAACATATTTGCTAAGTGCTTCTATAGATATTCCAGCAGATCTCATACATTTAATAAACTCAAGCCATCTACATGACGCTTCGTCAAAATTCCTTATACCAGATTTTTCTCTTGGCACCTTTGGAAGTAGACCTATTTTTTCATAATATCTAATAGTATCTTGAGTTATATCATACTTTTTACTTACTTGTGCTATAGTCACATCTATCACCTACTTTAACATTTCTTTAACATTCTCTACTATATTTTGAACTGTTATTCCATTTTCTTTTAATAAATTACTTACATCATACCTATCATAAAAGGCTTTCTTAATACCATAGTTTTTAACCTTCATTTGGCTATCTGCATAATATCTTGCTATTTTTTCACCAAATCCACCATCTAATATGCCATCTTCTAATGTTATAACTACTTCATGATTTTTTTTCAAATCTTCTAACATTTCCTCATCTATTCCTGTAATATATCTTGGATTTATTAGACTTGCCTTAATGTTTAATTTATCAAATATTTCTTTACTAACTTTTTCACCTAATTGATAAAAATCACCAAGTGCTATTATAGCGACCTTTTCACCTTTTTCTTCTAATTTATATTTATTTATATTTGAGTAGTCTGTATCTACTTTTCTTGTATCTGATACTACTCCATTACAAGGTACTCTAATAGCTACAGGGGAACTATTTTGTTCTATACTAAAATCAAGCATAGCTAAATATTCTTCCTTTGAAGTTGGAGCTAAATACACAATGTTTGGTATATTTGAAATCATTGGTATATCAAATATACCTAAATGAGTAACGTCATTCATTCCATATACTGATGCAGTATTTACAATTAATGTTGCTGGAGAATTATTTATACATAAATCTTGTGATATTTGATCATAAGTCCTCTGCATAAAACTAGAATGAGTAGCAAATACTGGTTTACCACCATTTTTAGCTATTCCAGAAGCTAAAGCTACTCCATGCTCTTCTGCTATTCCCACATCAACAAATTGTTTTCCTGCTTCTTTTCTTTTTTCAAGTGTAAATCCAATATTTGTTGGAACACCAGCCACAATTGCTACAACACTTTCATCTTTTTTCATTTTATCAAGTAAGTAATTAGCAGTCAAATCAGCATAGTTTTCACCCATTTCGGAATATTTGCTTTTTCCTGTTTCTATATCAAAAGGCATTGTCCAGTGCCAAGCCTCTTTATTTTCCTCGGCAAATTTATATCCTTTTCCTTTTTCTGTATTTATATGTACTACTATAGGATGAGTAATATCTTTTACTTTCTTAAATGTTTCTATTAATTTTGAAATGTTATTTCCTTCATTAACATATATATAGTCTAGTCCCATTGACTTAAATAAATTACATTCTGCCTCTCCATTTGTATCTCTCAAAAGCTTTAAGTTTTTGTATAGCCCACCATGATTTTCAGCAATTGACATATCATTATCATTTACTACTATTATAAAATTAGTATTTTCTTGTTCACCTGCAAAGTCTAAACCTTCTAGTGCTTCACCACCGCTAAGTGAGCCATCTCCTATTACAGCTATTACGTTATAATTTTCTCCTTTTAAATCTCTTGCTTTAGCAAGACCTGAAGCTAAACTTACAGATGTAGAGGTATGTCCAACTTTAAAAAAGTCATGTTCACTTTCATCTGGATCAGTATAGCCTGTTACATCATGATATTTATCGCTATATATAAAAGCATCTTTTCTACCAGTTAGTATCTTATGCGTATAACTTTGATGTGATACATCAAAAACAAATTTATCAACTGGTGAATTAAATACATAATGTAAAGCTATTATTGCTTCAACCATTCCAAAGTTTGGTCCAAAGTGTCCTCCACATTCACTTAACTTTTTTAGTAACACTTCCCTTATATCCTCTGCAAGTACATCAAGTTCTTGCACTTCTAATTTTTTTAAATCTTTAATATTTTCTATTTTGTTTAATATTTTCATTATTTTAACCTCCTTAACTTTCTTCTTTAATATATTATCACTTGGAGTTTACTCAAAGTCAAGACTTTTTACAAATTTTTTTAAAATATGCAAAAAACAACACCTAGATATTTCTAAGTGTTATTTTAGTGTAAATGCCGATTTTTTATCAGTTTATTTATTAACAAAGATAACAACCATTTCCAATAAACTCTCTTAAAATAGAGGTAATTGGTACATACTTTTCTTCAATACCAATGAAGTTTTGTAAAAGTTGGTATATCCTTCTTGCTTCGGCATAATTATTACTCGTATTTTTTACCTTTAAAAGCAAGAAACAAGCCTTATCTTTTAATACTCCCCATTCATAAATTAAATTTGTATTTAATATACAATCAGCTAAGTCAACATAAGGGAAAATATTCTTTTCTTCAGAATTAACTACATCTTTCCAAAGTTCTAAGGTCTTTTCACATCCAATGTTTCTTTTTTCAAAGTCTCTAACCATTCTACGTACGATTCTTAAGTCGGAAGTGGAAAGTTTGCTATATGAATCTAAACCTAATGTAACAATAGGTGCTACATAAATTTTAAAGATATTTTCTTTAGGAATAAACGAATACACTTTAGGATTTAATGCATGAATTCCTTCAATTATTAATATTCCATCTTCAGATAATTCATAAGGCTTTGAAATATATTCTTTTTTTACTTCTTTAAAATTATATGTTGGAAGTACCACCTTTTTCTTATCTAATAAAGCATTTATATCTTCCTTAAAAAGTTCAATATCAATATTTTCAAGGCATTCATAATCTTTCTTTCCATCTCTTACAGGAATGTTTTCTTCATCCATGAAAAAATTATCCATGCTTATTACTTTGCTTTTTTTACCAAGTAGTTTTAAAAAGTCAGAAAGTTTCTGAGCTGTTGTAGTTTTTCCTGAAGATGAAGGACCAGATAAAAATACAAATTTAATATTTTTCCTTGTTATAATCTGCTCTGCTATTTTATTTATTCTATTATCAGAATCATATTCTGCTAGCCTTATAACCTCCTGAATATCATAATTTATATTCCTTTCATTCAAATCCGTTACATTATATATTTCTGTCTTTTTACAGATTTGCATAAATTCTTCTGAAAGCTCAAAAATTCTATTTGTAACAAATTTCTCCTTTATTTTGTTAATGTCATCTTTTTGGGGTAAAACTAATGCTATACCAGATTTATATTTTAATAAGTCAAATGATTTTATATATCCAGTACTAAGAGCTAAGTTTCCATATAGATAGTTGTAATAATTTATACCAAACTCATCTTCAAACCTATCTTCAAAGAAATTAATTGTATATTTCTTTCTCATTTCAAGTCTATCTAGATTTGAAACCTGTTCTAATGAGTTCATATTAATATAGTATCTTTTTATTTCTTCTTTTCTCCCTTGTATTTTTCTTATTCTAAAATCGCTTTGAATTATTTTTTGCATTATTTCTTTTAAGTTAGAAACAACATTATCATTTATTTCTACTCCTTTTATATTTGCAAAATAATCATTGCCATTTTTGTTTGTAAATTGTACTTTTGTATCACCAAAAAGTATTTTTACAGCTGCTAAAAATACAAATTTTAAAGTTCTACCATAGATCCGTCTTCCTTCTTTTATATCATACGTTATATATCTACAATAACTATCTGATATAACTTTATGAAATAATGATTTATTTTCATTATTAATGTTTACACCTAATATATATTTGTTTTTATCAGGAATGACTTCACCTATTAAAGTACCTTCTTTTACAACTACTTTTCTTCCATCCTCAAACTCCACATTTACATTCATTTTTTCTTTACACATAATTTATTCCTCCTTATTTATTAAAACAAGATTTTTAAACTTACCTATGTAATTATATATTATACCATACTTTTATATTATTGTTTAGTCTTTTTTCGATATTTTTCTTAAAATATATACTGTTTTATAACATTTAAATAACATAAATTCAAATATAACATTATTTTGTTATAAATGTAATACATTTTTTGAACATTTATATAACATCTCACACATAAAATACATTCTGTACCATTTTCCTTTAAATTTTCTCCTATACTCTCTATTTTTTACAAACAAATAATGCAAAAAATGAACCTTGTTATAACAAAGCTCATTTTAATATTGTGCACATATCTTCAAGCATATTTTCAATAAATACTCCATATCCTCTTGTAGGATCATTTAAAAATACATGAGTGACCGCACCAACTAGTTTGCCATCTTGAATAATTGGAGAACCTGACATCCCTTGAACTATTCCTCCTGTCTTTTCTAATAGTGCCTTATCTGTTACTTTTATAATCATATTTTTATTTCCAGTTGAAGTAAGTAAAACTTTTTCTATTTTTATTTCATATTCTTTTTTCTCATTGTCATCAAGTGTTGCTAAAATAGTTGCTTTTCCTTCTTTTACTTGAGTTTTTGTTAAAATTTCTATTTCTTCTTTTTCTTTTAAAAATTCTTTTTCAGTTATGCTGCCATATATTCCTTTATCTGTATTCCCTTCTATTTGTCCTAATAGTTTATTTGTAATTGAACCTTTTAACTCTCCAGGAACTTTTGCTATTCCTTTTTTTACTGAGTATATTGTAGTACTAGTAATTCCTCCTGAGGTTATAGGTAAAATGTAATTTTCTTTAGTTTCTGTTACGCCATGCCCTAATGCTGCAAATTTATTTGAATTTAATTCATAGAAAGTTATTGTGCCAACTCCTGCACTACTATCTTTTACCCATAATCCTAATTTATAGCTTTCACTAATACTATCATATATGGGAGAAATGTTTAATTTAAATTCCTGACCACTTCTACTTAATTCTAAAGTTAATTCTTTTCCATTTGAATTTTTTACAAACTCATCAAGTTCTGAATTTGATTCAATTTTTGTTCCATTTACACTTAAAATAATATCCCCTATTTTTAAGTCTATATCTTCTGTTCTATCTATTCCCATAATTAGTACTCCACTAGCAAGAAGTTTTATTCCTACAGTTTCTCCACCAGCTACTATCTTCATATTAGAAATATTGCTTTTTACTTTTTTTTCTAAACTATAAACTTCTTTTAAATCTTTATAGTTTAAAAATATATAAGCGAAGAATAGTAAAAAAATGCAAAAAAATCCTAATATAATTTTTTTAGCTGTTTTATTATTATTTAAAAAATCATCTATATATATTAATTTATCTTTTAATTTATTTAAAAAATTCTTAAACATTATTCCACCGTTTTTATATATTTACTCCTATTATTCCTCCAACAACACCTGAAAGCATACTTATTCCAATATATACAAAAAGAGTATTTGTAATTGCAAAACTAGAATATGCAACTGCTGATATAAAAAATATAATCAAAAGATAAGTGACTCCAAATATTCCACCTATCAGTAATCCTTTTTCTTTTATTTTTTTAGAAAGAATTGTAGAACCAATTAAAACTGAAATTGTAACTATACCAAAAACAAACATTTGCAAATATCTATCATTTATATTAGTATATGCAAAAATTAGTGAAGTCACACTTAAAAGTATAGCAGAAACCAAAAAAGTAATTAATAAACATAGTAAATAGTTTTTTATTTTATCCATAAAAATACCTCATTTCTTTATTTATCTATTATTACATTTATATTATTTTTTTCTTTTTGTAGAACAAAAAAATAGCAAGTTTAAAACTTACTATTCCTTATTTAATTCTTTATTTGATTTTTTATCTACTAACTTATCTTTTAGTTTATTCTCTCTTTCAGCTATTTTATTAATAAAATCTCTTCTTATTCCAGTTAAGTTATTTAAAAGCCTTCCTGTTAGCACAATAACTACTGCAAGATAAATATCAACATTTAACTTAGCACCTATATATACTAAAAACATAGCTGCTAAAGCATTACATATAAAACCTGATAAAAATATATTTAACTTAAATTTCTTTTCAATATTTGCAAATAATGCTCCAAATACTGAGTCTAAACATGCTAAAATTGCAACTGCAATATATTGAGAGTATGAATATGGTACTACAATATTTAATCCAGTTAGAATTCCAGCAATTACAAATCCTATTATAATAATAATTCCTGCCATTATATACTCTCCTTTCTATTTTTCTTTTACACTTGCATTTTTAAAATTTTGTTCTCCCTCATATTTAGGTATTTCTACATTATTTTGACGTGATACTGTAACACTTACGCCATATTCTTTTAGTAAATCAACTACTCCATTTTTTATTGTCATAGCACTCTCTAAATATTGTGCATTTCCTATAGCTTTTATTTCAAAAGGAGCAGCGACTTTTTGATAGTTAACCTGAATTACAGGTCCAACACACCTTATAGCTGATGTAGCAATTATTCTCTGTCCGTTTATACTAATAGCTTCCGCACCTGCTGCTTTTAGTTCATTTACTACAGTTAACAAGTCACTATCATGAACTAATGTATCAGATCTTACACTAGCATCAGAAGTTTTTGTTCCATCATTTAACGTAATTACTATTCCCTCACCTTTTAAATCTGTTACACCGGACATAGCACTTAACGCTTGAATTTGATCTTTCATAGAAGCAATTAAAGTATTATTTGTTGAAGAATTATTTTGATACTCTTCAACAATTTTAGCACTATCATCATATTTTGATTTCAAATCATCATATTTTCTTTGAAGTGTTACAAGTTCATCAGCTAGTTGAGTTTCCCTTTTTCCTGCAATTAGCTCTTCTGTATCACTCATACTTTTCATTTGTGCTGCGAGCATCATGCTTAAGAAAAAGAGTGCAATACCTATTACTGTATATGGTATAATTGAATATTTTTTGAAAACTAAAACCATTTTTTTCCATATTTCCTTAAAGCTTTTATTTTCAATCTCACTTGCATTTTCTTCTTTGCTTTTTTTATTTTTCTTTGCTTTTACTTCTTTTGTTTTTTTAATCTCTTTATTTTTTTCGTTATTTTCTTTTGGTGACACTTCTACTTCATTTAAAATTTCTTCTTTTTTATCAGCCAAAACTCTCCCTCCTTAAAAAATAGAATATACAGGGTCTGTCTTTGTCATATCAATAACTCCAACGCTATCTTCACCTATTTTTTCCAAAATATTCTTAAAAAATGACATTTTATATTTTATATCTGTATCATTTGGAAATATTACATTAAGTTTATCATTTAAGGTTATGGTTGTCAAGGAATTCTCAAAATTTACCTTTGTTATTTTACCATTTATTTTAGAATTTTCAAATTCTTTTTTTACATTATTATATATTTCTATTTTTGATATATCTACTTCTTTTAGCCTAGTTCCTAAAATTGTTTCATCATCAAATATAAAACCATAAGTTAAAAGCTCGTCCTCTTTTTTTTCAGTTATATTTCCTTCTTCTAGAATATACCCTTCCTCATCTATTTTATAGAATATATTATGATCTTTGTCAAAAGCCATAAAATATGGTTTTCTTTCTACTACATTAATTTTTAATTTATTAGGAAGTATGATTTTAACACTTGCCTTTTTTACATATGGCAATTCGTTTATATTCTTAGATATTCCTTTTAAAAGCTGAATAAAAATATTTCTTCCTTTTTTTAAATTTCCTTTTTCAGCCACTTCTTCTACAGAATACTTTTCAGTTCCATTGATTTCAAAGCTTTCCACATCAAAGTATGGTAAAGTACAAAGAAGATATATGCCCACAATAACTATACCAATTATCAAAAAAGCCAGTATAACTTTAATTTTTTTATTTTTTGTTTTCTTTTCTTTATGATTTTTCTTTGTTTTTACATTCTTTATGTTTTTTATATCTTTGTTTTTTTCATAACTTTCTTTTTTAGATATATTACTTTTTTTAGGAATTTCATTTGTTATTACTTTATTTTTTGGTACTTTTTGCTTAGGCTTATTAGTTTTTCTTTTTTTATTTGTAGTTACTTCTTTATTTTGAACTGCTTTTCTTTTTCTGCTTGTCCCAACTTTTTTCATTTCAAGTTTTTCCAAAAAAATCACCTACTTAACTACATTTTTTATACATTTATATATTTCTTCACTTACATCTTTTTTTATAACTAACGATAATTTATTTAAATCACATTTCTTATCAAGCATTTGATTAACACTTTCATGCAAGCTTTCAATATTTAAGTCTTTTTGTTCTAATATTCTAGCACACCCAGTTTCTTCTAGTACTTTTGCGTTATAATATTGGTGATTTTCCGCTGCACTAGGAAGAGGTATAAGGATAGATTTGGATTTTGAAAGTGCAAGTTCTGTAATTGTCATAGCTCCTGCACGTGTTACGCATAAATCTGCCACTTTATACATTTTATCCATTTCGTACACAAATTTTTTAAGTATAATGTTACTATCTAATGATTTATTTATTTTTTTCTCTACATTTTCTTTTAACGAAACTATTTCATCATAGTTTTTATCACCTGTAACTAAAATATATAATATATTATTATCTTGGTATTTTTCCAACATTGAAATTAAGGTTTCATTTACTTTTTGTGCACCTTGACTACCACAAGTAACTAATACTATTTTTTTATCAATTCCTTTTAGTCCTAAGTCTTCTTTGCATTTTTCTTTATCTAATTTAGCAAAACTTAACTCATCAAATTTTGCTGGACTTCCAGTAAATACCACATTATTTTTATATTTTAATCTTTTTTTAGTTTCTTTAAAGCCTACCATCATATATGCTGCTTTTTTAGCAAATAATTTTACAGCTACTCCTGGGTAAGAATTACTTTCATGAAGTATATATGGAATTTTTAACTTTTGACATGCAAACATAACTGGGACACATATGTATCCACCAGTCCCTATAACTAAATCAGCTTTAAATTCTTTTAAAACTTTTTTTGCATCAGAAATACCCAGATATGCATTTTTCATCTCTTTGAAATTTCTAAAAGTTAAAGAACGAATTATTTTCCCAGTTCTTATATGCGAGATTTTAAAGCCAGCTTCATCTACAAGCTTATTTTCCAAACCTTGTTTTGTTCCTATAAATAATATTTCTGAATTTTTTTCTTCTTTTACTATTTTTTTTGCTATTGCTATTGCTGGATTAATATGTCCACCTGTTCCAGCACATGCAAATACTACTTTCATTTTAATTCCCCCAAGAATTTAATTAATTTTTACAGCTTCTAGAAACACTTAAAAGCACTCCCATAGCACATAGGTTTATAAAAAGGGCGGTACCTCCATAACTAAAAAATGGTAAAGGCATACCTGTTACAGGCATTGTACATGTAACAACCGCAATATTTACTATTATTTGAAGTGCAAATACACTTGTTATACCGAGTTGCGACCAAAGAGCCAAATAAATCTTTGGCATTTATTGCGATTTTAAATCCTCGATATATGAAAAACATAAAGAGTCCAAGTACTACAGTTGTTCCAACAAGTCCAAATTCTTCACCAAGCACAGAAAAGATAAAGTCATTTTGTGCTTCAGGAAGCCACAAATATTTTTGTCTACTCTGTCCGAAGTCCTCTTCCAAACAGTCCACCTGAACCTATTGCATACAAGCTTTGAGCTGCTTGCCAGTTTCCGTCTTTTATGTCTTCCTCTGGATTTGCAAATGAAAGTATTCTCTTTACCCTAAATGGTTCTGCAATTACAAACGCAGATACTGCCAAAACTCCAATTAAAATTAATGCTATTATATATTTTCCTTTTATTTTAATTCCACTTGCAAATATTATTGAAGCTGAAGCTACTATCATAACTAAAGTTCCACTCATATGTTTCTGTAAAAACATTACAAGCATTACAGTTCCAAGTAGAACAATTGGAACTATGTAGCCTTTTATATTATTCATCTTTTTGTAATTCTTAGCAATATATGCTGCTGTAACAAGTACTAAGGCTATTTTCATAATTTCTGAAGGTTGAAATCTAAAGCTTCCAAACCCTAGCCATCTTGTAGCACCATTAACATTAACTCCTAGTGGAGTTAATACTAAGATAAGCAAAACAAGTGATACTATATAAAAAGGCATACTCCATTTAGCAAATACTCTATAGTTCATTTTAGATATGATAAGCATAAATACTACACCTAAAATAGCAAATATAAGCTGTCTTGTAAATAAATAATTACTATTTTCGTATACTGTTAATGCATGATATGAACTAGCTGAAGATACCATTACAAGTCCAAAACAAAGTAGTATTATTATTGTAACAAGCATACCAAAATCTAAGTTTCCTTTTTCTTCTAAACTCTTTCTTTTTAAAACCTTAATTTTATCCATTAAAATCCCCTACTATACTAAGTATGCTATAACTGAACAAATAGCAGTAATTACCCAAAATAAAATTACGACTTTTGTTTCTTTCATTCCACTTAATTCAAGATGGTGATGAAAAGGTGCCATCTTAAATAATCTTTTTCCTTTTGTTGCTTTAAAATATAACACTTGTAAAATTACAGATAATGTATCTATTATACATACAAATGCAACAATTGCAAGATATACTGGCATTTTTAACATTATAGCTATAGCTGCAACTGCCCCTCCTAAACTTAAAGAGCCAGTATCTCCCATAAATACATGTGCTGGGTTTATATTAAATATTAAAAATGCAAGGCATGTTCCAACAGTTACACTACCAAGTATTATCATATCTTGATCTGAATTTTTTACTGCTATTATTGTAAAAAATGTCATGATTATGGCTACAACACCAGAAGCTAAACCATCTAGACCATCTGTTAAATTTACCGCATTAGATGTGCCTAGAAGAATAAATGCAGTAAATACAACAAAAGCACCAGTTGATAATGTTAATGGTTGATCTATAAATGGTATTATTATATCTGTACCAAATTTAAATACATTTAAATATAGCACAATAAACACGGCTGTAACTATAAATAACCCCAAGATTTTCTTTAAAGGAGAAAGTCCTTTTGTATCTTTTTTTATTAATTTCTTGTAATCATCTATAAATCCAATTATTCCAAAACCTAGTATTGCTACAATAGGTAGAATAAGTTCATGATTTGAAACTGCATGAAATCCTAATATTGTTATAATTACTATAAGCATTATTATTCCACCCATTGTAGGTGTACCATTTTTCTTAAGATGTGATTTAGGTCCATCATCTCTTACGATTTGGCCAATCTTAAATTTTTTAAGTTTAGGAACTATTATAATTCCTAAAACAAAAGTAGCTAAAAACGAAATAATTAAATTAAGCGTTTGTGTATTCATATTTTTCTCCTTGTAAAAAATTATATATTCTTTTCTTCCATACTTTCTGCTATTTGTTTTACTATTTTTCTTTCGTCGAAAGGTATTTTTTTGTTGTTTTTTAATATTTGATATGTTTCATGTCCTTTACCAGCAATTATTACAATATCATTTTTCCAAGCAATTCTCATAGCAAATTTTATTGCTTCTTTTCTATTTTCTATTACTTTATAAAGTCCCCTTGTTTTCTTAATTCCCTCTTCTATTTCATTCATAATTTCTTTAGGATCTTCATTTCTTGGATTATCTGTAGTAATAACAGTAAAGTCAGCTAATCTTCCAGCTATTTCTCCCATAACAGGTCTTTTTAATTTATCTCTATTTCCCCCACAACCAAACACACAAATAATTCTTGATTTTGCATGTTTTTTGGTAGCTGTAAGTATTGCTTCTAAACTTGATGGATTATGTGCATAATCTATCATTACTGTAAATGTTTTTCCTATATCTACAATTTCACTTCTACCTGGTACTTTTACATTTGCAAGTGCAAGTAAAATTGCATCCATTTGACAGTTAAATAAACTACATACAGCTATTGCTGCTAAAGAATTGTACACAGTAAAACGAGCTGGTATATTGATATGTATTGTTTGTAACATTTTATTTATATACATTTTATATTCAACATATCCAGGGTTTATACGTATATCTGTAGCTGTTAAATTTACATCATTATCAAGACCATATGTTGCAAATTTTGTTTTTATCATCTTTTTTATTTTTGGAGCATGTATATCATCTCCATTTATAATAGCAAAATCTGACATATCGAAAAGTTTCATTTTGGCATTCAAATAATTTTCCATATTTTTATGAAAATCTAAATGTTCTTCAGATAAATTTGTAAATACTCCTACATTAAATCTTATACCATACACTCTATCTAATTCTAATGCATGAGAAGAAACTTCCATAACAACAAATTCCATACCAGCATCTACCATCTTCTTTAGTAATTCTTGTAAATCTAAAGACTCTGGTGAAGTCCTAGTAGCTTCAATTTCTTCATTTCCATATGTGTTATATATAGTTCCTATCATTCCTGTTTTTTTACCTGAAGCAAGAAGTATATCTCTTATCATATATGCAGTAGTAGTTTTTCCCTTTGTTCCTGTAATTCCTATCATTTTAAGTTTTTGTGCTGGATGATCATAAAAAACTGCTGCCATTATTGCAAGAGCTTTTCTTGAAGATCCTACTTTTATTATAGTAAGCTCTTCTTTTTCAAACTCAGTTACATCAATATCTTTTTCTACAACTATAGCTTTAACTTTTTTCTCTATGACAGTTTTTAAAAACTCATTTCCATCAAATTCAAAGCCTTTTATAGCGACAAACACGTCTCCTTCTTGTACTTTACTAGAATCGTACTCTACTTTTCCTACGTCTATATTAGTATCTCCGATAACTTCCTTATCTTCAATATCTTCAACTAAATATTGTAATAACATATACCCCTCCATATATTACTCAAAAATATATATAATTATATCACATTTTGAGTTAAGTTGTAAACAACAAATTTTGTTTTAAATTTTAAGGTAAATCAGTTGTACTTACACATTTAATAGTAACAATTGATCCCTTTTCTATAACACTACCAGGTGTTGGATCTTGTGTTAATACATAACCTGAGCCCACTATTCTTGTATTAAGTCCTGCTTTTTTAAACATCTTAGTAGCCACTTCTGCAGATTTATTCCTTACATCTGGTACATCAGTCTTTTGTTTTTCAGAATCATCAAAATATACTCTAACAGTTGACCCCTCCATTAAAGAAGCTCCAGCTTTTGGTATTTGATCAGTTATAACCTTATCATCTTCTAAAGCTGCGTCTGCTTCTATAGTAAAGCCTTTTTCTTGAAGTAAGCTTTTGGCTTCTGAAACAGTCTTAGAAGTAAGATCAGGAACTATCATTTCCTTTATACTATTTTCTTCTAAAGTGTAATCTGTTGGTACATTTAGATATCTTAATGACTCATCTAATATTGAACCTACGACTGGTCCACAAAGAGTTGCACCACCATGACCTGATGGTCCCTTTGGATCATATAGATTTACTACAACTACAAGTTCAGGTGAAGAAACTGGTGCAATACCTGCATATCCTGCTAAATATTTTAAATTAGCACCTCTTCCATTTTCACCAGTTGCTGTTTTTCCAGCCACTCTATATCCTCTTACTGCACCTGATGTAGCCGTACCATCAGTTACTGTACTTTCTAATGCACTAAGTAATGAATCTGCTGTAGTTTTAGACATTATTTGTTTTTGTACTTTAGATTCAATCTTTTTATCATAATTTCCATTTCCACTTTTTATTTCTTTTACTACATAAGGCTGTACTAAATTACCTCCATTTGCAACAGCTGCATAATTTACAGCAGTTTGTAAAGTAGTAATTTGTATTGTTTGACCAAATGAAGTAGTTGCAAGGTCAATTGCAGTCATTGTTTTAGGATCATGCATTATTCCTGTAGCTTCACCTGGCAAGTCTATTCCTGTTTTAGAATCAAGTTTAAATGCTGATAAATATTTACAATATGTATCTATACCAATTCTTTGGCCCACTTGCATAAATACTGGGTTACATGAATTCATTATTCCTTGTCTTAAAGATTCACTACCATGATTTCTTGGATATCTCCAACACTTTATAGTCCAAGTTCCAATTTTCATACTACCAGAACAATTAAACTCACCTGCTTTATCTAAATCAGTTACATGTTCTTCTAAAGCTGCAGTTGCAGTTACTATTTTAAAAGTTGAACCTGGTTCTTGAGTATCAGATATAACTTTGTTTCTCCACATTTTGTTAAGTTCTGTACTTTTTTCTTCTTTGCTTAAAGTATCCCATTTTTGTTTCAATTCTTCAGTATAAGGTTCAAAAGGATTATTAGGGTCAAATGTAGGCATAGAAGACATAGCCAAAACTTCTCCTGTTGAAGGTCTTAAAACAACTGCCATACCATATTCTGCATTATTTTCTTTTACAGCTTTATCTAGGTATTTTTCTACTATAGATTGAATTGTAGCATCAACAGTTAAAACAATATCATTTCCATCTACTGGAGCTATATACTGTTCGTTTGTAAATGGTGTTTCTCTTCCCTTACCATCAGTACTACCTACTATTTTTCCAGGTACCCCTGAAAGTTCACTATCATAAGCAGCTTCAACTCCAGCAAGACCTTGGTTATCTGTTCCTACAAACCCTAAAACCTGAGCTAAAAGTTCTGTATATGGATATATTCTTTTTGTATCTTCATCTACTCTTACACCAGATATATTTTCATTATTTATATATTCTAAAACTTTGGTTGCTTTATCTTTATCTATTTTAGTTGCAATAGTTTCAGATGAAGAATTCTTTGTTACTTTTTTTAATACATCATCTTTGTTTAATTCTAATATTTCAGCAAGTTTTGTGGCTACTGCTTCCTTTTTATCTTTATCTATACTATTTGGAACTACAGTAACAACATTTACCGATATACTTTGAGCCAGTACTTTTGAACCAGTTGCATCATATATAGTACCTCTTTTGGCAGCAACTGACCTTTCTCTTGTTTGCTGATCATAAGCCATCTGTGTATAATGACTCGATTTGATAACTTGAATATATATAAGTCTTATAAAAAGGATAACAGAAAGTATGACACAAGCTATAAGTATTTTAACAATTCTTTTTTGATTTTTTAAAGACATGTATGCCAAAGTTTTCACCTCTTTTTTTTCTAATTATATCATAAACAAACAACAAAACCAAGTCAAATTAAAGTTCTAATATATAATACTTATAATTTGTCTTGGTTATTCCTATTTTTTAAAATATCTTAGCGATTGCATCCTTGATATTTTCTACTATTTTTTCAAATACATTAAGAGTTTTTTCTACTTGTGTAGTTCCTTCATCAATTGAAGTGTCTACATATATAGTTTGATTTTTATCAGGTTTTTGCATACCAAGCTGTTGTTTAGCATATGCTTCAATTTTATTTAGATCAGTACCTTGTTCTACATCAATTTGTGAAGAAACAAGACCAGATTCAACTTTGTTAAGTTCTTTTTTTAAATTTTGAACTTCTAAGTTTTTCTCACTAATCATGTTAAAGCGATAAGTTAATATTAATGTCATAGCAAATACACTTAAAATAAATGCTATTGCAGAAGCATTATTTTTTGCTTTTCTTTTTTGTTTTGTATTTAATTTATTTTTTCCTGTCTTAACATTTTTGCTTTTTGGAGCAATTTTTATGTAATTACTATTATACTTTTTAGCTGTTTTTAGACTACGTTCGTAAGTATCGTCATATAGCTTTCTAGCTGGCATTAATATTTCACCTCTTTTTTGCCTTAAGATTTTATCCTTTCAAAAACTCTAAGCTTTGCACTTCTAGCTCTAGGATTTTCGTTTAATTCTTCTTCACCTGATATAATTGGCTTTTTAGTAATAATTTTTCCATATGATTTATAATTGCAAACACATACTGGGAAATCTTTAGGACAAGTACATCTTCCTTCCATTTCCTCATATGCGTGTTTTACTATTTTATCTTCTAGTGAATGAAACGTTATTATAGCAAGTCTACCTCCATTATTTAAAGCCATTATGCTATCAATGACTGCTTGCTTTAATTTTGTTAATTCTTCATTTACTTCTATTCTTATAGCTTGAAAGACTCTTTTAGCCGGATGTTGCTTTTCATTTAATGCTCTTTTTGGCATTGATTCTTTTATAATATCGACAAGTTCAAATGTTGTTTCGATATTTTTCTCTTTTCTTTTTAAAACAATATTCTTAGCAATATTTCTTGAATATTTTTCTTCACCGAAAATTAAAAAATATTCTTGCTAAGTCTTCTTCGCTATAATTGTTTACTACTTTATATGCGTCAATCTCATCATCTTTGTTCATCCTCATATCGAGTTTACTGTCATGCATATAACTAAAACCACGTGTCGGTTCATCTAATTGATATGATGAAACACCTAAATCAAGTAGTATTCCATCTACGCCATCTATGTTTAAATTTTTTAGTATATTTAATATATTTGCATGATTATCATGAACAGTAACAAAATTTGTGAAATCCTTTAATTTATTTTTTGCCGCTTCTATTGCTTCTTTATCTCTATCTATACATACAAGTCGTCCGCTTCCATTTAATTTTTTTAATATCTCATATGAATGTCCGACCTCCGTCCGAGTAGTTCCATCAACATATATTAGGCCTTTTCTTATATTCAAATTTTCGATACATTCATTAAGAAGTACTGACTTATGTTTAAACTCCATCTTTATTCCTTTTTTCCTTTTCACTATACAAAAACTATCTTAATAAAATTATTATTTTTTATAATAATTAAAAATTTTATCTTTTGTTTACTTGCTTTTTTTCTTTGGTAAAATGTAATATATTTTATCGATATACGATTTTGTCTTTTGTAATAATTTTTTTATTAATTATCTTTTGTTTTTTTATTTATCATACTTTTTAAGTACTTTTTTCTTTCGTTTATTTTTTTATTACAGCTAAAGCTATAATTTTATCCTTTGTTTATTAATTGTTAATTATTTATTTTTTTCTTTTGTTTTTTTTATTTTTATTTTTCATTAGTTTAATTTATAGTTAAATGCCTAAATCAGACATTTGACTTGCTATTTCATCAACATTCAAGTTTTCTTCAGAGTTATATTTATTCCATTTTTCTCTATCCCAAATTTCAACTCTTGTTCCTACACCTACAATTGTTACATCTTTTGTAACTGAAGCATAATCTCTTAAGTTTTGTGGAATATTTATTCTTCCTTGTTTGTCAATTTCACATTCAGTGGCACCTGAAAAGAAAAATCTTACGAAGTTACGAGCATTTGTATTAGTAAGAGGTAAAGCTTTAAGCTTTGATTCAAATGTTGTCCATTCATCTTTTGAATAAGCAAAAAGACAGTTATCAAGTCCTTTTGTTACTATAAAAGACTCACCTAAATCCAATCTTAACTTTGAAGGAACACTTACTCTTCCCTTTGCATCAAGACTATGATTATATTCTCCAAGCAACATTTTTCATCACCTCACTTCATACCACTTTATACCACTTCGTACCACTTTGATTTAATTTTAGTATAAAAAAATATAAAAATCAATAGTTTTTAGAAAAAAAGTTAAATTTTATGCAAATTTCTATTATGAAAAAAATATATAAAATAACACTTACTACTTTTAATGATATATTTAGAGTGAATTTTCATAGTTTATAATTTATAATCTGTAATTTATTTAACTTATTTTTTTCTCCACTAAAAAAACAAAATACCTAGGAAATATACATTCACCTAGGTTTTATTATTTTTTTACTCATTTCTTAATTTGCTAACTGCATTTTGTAATACATATGATATATACTTTATATCTTGAATTGTATTTCCATCACCCAAACTTATTCTTATTGTACTTAAAGCATCTTTTTCATCTATACCCATAGCTTTTAACACATGAGATGGCATAGTAACAGAAGAATTACAAGCACTTCCTGATGAAAGACAAATGCCATTCATATCTAAAAGTAGTAATAAATTTTTGGCATCTATACCTTTTATAGAAAGGCTAATATTTCCTGGTAATTTTTCTTTTATATCGGCATTTATTACTATATCTTTTATATTTTGTTTTATTTCATTTAAAAGGCTATCTCTTAAAAATGATACATTTTTGTTATGTTCTTCTATATTTAAAGTTGCAAGTTCTATTGCTTTTCCTAGTCCTACTATTCCCGGCACATTTTCTGTACCAGCTCTTTTACAGTGCTCTTGATGACCGCCCTAATATTACAGGATCAAATGTAATTCCTTCTTTTATATATGCTGCTCCAACTCCTTTAGGCCCAAAAAATTTATGTGCTGAAAGCGAAAGTGCATCAACATTTAATTCTTTTACATCTATATCTATATGTCCAATTGCTTGAACTGCATCCGTATGAAAGAATATGTTATTTTCTTTTGCAATCTCACCTATTTCCTTTATAGGTTCAATAGTTCCCACTTCATTATTTGCCATCATAACTGAAATTAAAATGGTATCATATCTAATACTTCTTTTTAATTCATTTATATCAATTATTCCATTTTTATCTACATTTATGTATGAAATGATAAACCCCTCTTTTTCTAATTCTTTACAAGTATTTAATATAGCCAAATGCTCAATTTTACTTGTTATGATATGTCTTCCTTTATACCTATTAGCTCTAGCTATACCTAAAAGAGCCATGTTATCTGCTTCACTCCCTGACGCGGTAAAATATATTTCACTAGATTTACATTTAAGTGCATTTGCTACCTTTTTTCTTGATTTTTCAATTGCCTCTTTAGAAATTCGACCAAGAGAATACATACTAGAAGCATTTCCAAAATTCTTATAAAAATATGGCAACATTTCTTGTAATACTTGCTTTTTTACATATGTAGTTGCACTATAATCACAATATACTATTCTTTCCATAAAAATTTTCCTCCGATAAATAATAACATTAATATATAATATGTTTTATTTAGCATATTTGAAACCAGAAAGAAACAATATTTTTTAAAGTACAAAAAAGAGAATAGATTTCTTTCATCTACTCCCTAATTATATCTTTATTCTATTGTTTTTATTATTCATTTTACAAAACATTAAGATATTAAAAAATAAACCAAAATTTATAATAATTTAAATATATGTGATAAAAATTTATAGTTTAATATAGCATTTTTGTTTAATAAATTTCTTTATATTTTTATCATCCTTTCCTTCATAATACGATATGAGCAAATATTTAAATTCTTCGGTTAATTCTGCCGGAATTACAATAACTCCTTTACCTTTAGAAATCAAGTAATGATTAACAAATATTACTGATGTTCTTTTATTTCCATCAATAAAAATTTGCTTTTTCATTAAATATAACAATAATTCAATAGCTTTATCAACATCATCTATTTTAAAGTTAAAAATTTCTATTAATTCTTCTTTTATTACTGTTTCAATAGGAAAATCTGGTTGCCATGATGTTCCTCCAATTTTAACAGGAGTGCTTCTTATTTTTCCTGCTGTATAAAAAAATCCTTCCTCTATAAGCCTATTTATTTCACATAGTAAAGAAAAATCTGTATTGCTAAGAATAACATTTTTATTTAATATAAACTCCCAAGCATGTTTAAGATTAACAATTTTCATTATATCTTCTGATGTCATATTATTTACTTTTCCACCTTCAATAATATTTTCTGTATCTGCAAATGTCGTTGCTACGCCCTCTAATATTGCTTGATTGTATATTGTATCAACTAAATGCCTTTTTGCAAAATCAATATTTTGTTGTACTTTTTCTGAAAGTTCTTCCTCTACATAATTTAAATTCTTTAAGCTTTTTGTTACTTCTCTTATTTTCTTTTTTAGTTCCTTAGCTTTAATATTATTATTTAGTATTAAATTATATAATTCCTCGGAATATTCTCCAACATACTTACTTAACGCTACTCCATCTTCTCTATAATGAGTATATAAATATTTTTTTCCCTCTTTTTCTCTTATTTCTACAGAACCATATATGGTGTTTTCAAGTTCATTTTCAAGCAATTGTTTAGTTTTAAGAAGTTCCATTATTTCAATCTTTTTTTCCATTTTTTCCTCCTAATAGATAGTGTGAAACTTTTTTACGTTTTTTTCAAGCTATTTGTTTCACATTTATATTATATCACAAAAATCTAAAAATGTGAAACTTTTTTTGAATTTTAGTTCCATTTTGTTTCACATTTTTTATAGACTCTACAAAAAACAGCATAGTTTATATAACTACACTGTTTTTATTACTACATATTTTTGTAACACTTCATACAAATTCCATCATCTGAATATTCATGAGCATATGTCCAACATCTTGGGCATTTAACTCCAGAAGACTTTTGAACTTTAACAGAAGTTTCTTTATCTGTCTTTTCTACTTCAAGTTCAGACACTATTGCAACTAATTCTATATTTTTTGCATTTTCTTTTATAAAATCATAATCTTTTTCGTTTGCAAATATAACAACTTCGGCATCTAAAGCACTACCTATTAATTTTTCAGCTCTTGCATTTTCAATAGGTTTTGCTAACATTTCTTTAATATCAAAGATTTTCTCCCATTTTTGTACTAAAGTATCATCCATATATTCACTATTTACATTTGGAAAATCTTCAAGTAAGATGCTATTTTTCTTATCTTCTCTTAAATTCATATACGAATATATTTCTTCAGATGTAAATACAAGTATTGGTGATATTATTCTTGCAAAAGCAAATAGTATATCATACATTGTTGATTGTGAACTACGTCTTAAAGGATGAGCCACATTAAATGTATAAAGTCTATCTTTTATAACATCAAGGTACTTACTAGAAAGTTCCACTGTACAAAATCTATGTATTTCACTATATACTGAATGATAATCAAAGTTTTCATAAGCATTAGATGTATACTCTACAAGTTTATTTAATTTATACATCATAAATCTATCTAATTCATCTCTTTGTTTATATTCTACATAATCATTTTTAGGATCAAAATCAGATGTATTTCCAATTAAAAATCTTACTGTATTTCTAATTTTTTTATACACTTCAGATATTTGTTTTAAGATATCTTTTGAAAGTCTTATTTCTCCATGATAATCAGATGATGTTGCCCACATTCTTAAAATGTCAGCACCATACTCGTCAACTATATCAAGAGGAGCAATTCCATTTCCTAAAGATTTTGACATTTTCTTTCCTTCACCGTCAACAACCATACCATGTGTTACTACTTCTTTATATGGAGCTTCACCTTTAGTTGCAACAGATGTTAAAAGTGATGATTGGAACCAGCCTCTATATTGGTCATTTCCCTCCATATATACATCTGCTTTTCCTTCTGGAAGTCCATATCTTTCATTTATAACAGCGGCATGTGAAGAACCTGAATCAAACCAAACGTCCATTATATCTTTTTCTTTTTCTAGCTTTTTGCAGCCGCATGAACATGTTGGTATTTCACCTAGAATTTCTTCAGGAGTTTTTTCAAACCAAGCATTTGAGCCTTCACGCATAAATAGTTCTTGTACTTTTTTTATTGTATCCTCATTTATATACTCTTTTCCACACTCTGCACAGTAAAATATTGGAATTGGTACACCCCAAGAACGTTGACGTGAAATACACCAGTCTGTTCTATCTTTTATCATATTTGTCATTCTATCTAGTCCCCATTCAGGATACCATTTTACATTTTTTATTTCACTTAATGCTTTTTCTCTAAATCCATCTATTGAAGCAAACCATTGAGTTGTAGCCCTATATATAACTGGTTTTTTACATCTCCAGCAATGTGGATATGAGTGAGTAAGTTCTTTTTTAGCAAATAAATCTTTAGTTTCTTCAAGGTATTTTATAACTTCCTTATTTGCTTTTGCATAATACATTCCAGCAAATCTTCCAGCCTCTTCTGTCATATGACCATGTTTATCAACAGGAACAATTATATCTATATCCTTGTATCTTTTACAGCATAAATAATCTTCATGTCCATGTCCTGGAGCTGTATGAACGCAACCTGTACCTGCGTCTAAACTTACATATAAATCTTTATCAGAACCTAATATTACACGTGATGTTTTATTTTCTATAACTGGATTTAAACAAATAATATTTTCAAGTTCTTCTCCTTTAAACTCAGCTACTATATTCCATTTTTCGTATCCACCAAGTGGCATAACTTGCTCTACTAAATCTTTAGCCATTACAAATCTTTCGTTATTTGCTTCAACAAGTGCATATGTAAATTCTGGATTTAAAGTTATTGCTTGGTTTCCAGGTAAAGTCCAAGGAGTTGTAGTCCAAATTACAATATATGTATCTTTTAAATCACCATACTTTGCAAAAAGGCCCTTATCTTCTTTTACTCTAAATTTAACATAAATAGAAGTAGAAGTATCATCTTTATATTCTATTTCTGCTTCAGCTAAAGCTGTTTCACAATCACTACACCAATATACTGGTTTTAAATCTCTGTAAATATATCCTTTTTTATACATATCACCAAATACACCTATTTGTGTAGCTTCAAAGTCTTTATTTAAAGTTAAATATCTTTTTGTTTCATCTCTATAATCTCCAAGTCCACCTAAACGTTCAAATTGAGTAGCTGTTTTTTTTACTGCATTTAAAGCAAACTCTTTACAAATTTCTCTAAATTTAGTAACTCCTACCTCATCTTTTGTTACTTTTAATTCTTGTTGAACTTTCTTTTCAATTGGTAGACCATGAGTATCCCAGCCTGGAACATATGGACTATAATACCCATTCATAGTTTTGTATCTTATTATAATATCTTTAAGTATTTTATCTAAGGCATGACCTGTGTGAATATCACCATTTGCATATGGTGGTCCATCATGAAGTACAAAAGTTTTACCAGTATTTTTATTTTTTTCTAAAGCTAAGTAATAAATTTTTTCATCAATCATTTTTTGTAAAATTGCTGGTTCTTTTTTTGGTAAATTACCTCTCATCTCAAAATCTGTTTTAGGCAAATTTAATGTTTTTGAATAATCTTTCTTTTCTTCCATAAATAACATCCTTTCTTACTAAAAATTAAAGATAATATAACAAATAAATTATACTATAAAAAATCACACGTGCCTGTATACAAAGGACTACGCGTGATTATACTCATATTTATATAACCATAAAATTACCTTAATATACAACATACCAACATATGTGTCCTTTATAACGAAAAGGATAACGGCGACACTTACTAAGAAAAACTTTTCAGCTAGCAACTCGGAGATGATTTTCAATATACACTACTCTAACTAGGCTCACACCATCCCTAGCTCGCTTAAATATTTCATACATATTTACTCTTTCTCGTCATAGTCTTTATATATAATTTTATTTATTATTTACTTGTTTACTATTATATCAGTGAATTATGTCTCTGTCAAGAAATTTTCTAATATTTGATTTTTAAATTAATAATTTAATTTTATCATTTATATTTTTTACTTATTTTTATATGTTAGCTTGCTTTTTAATATGTAAACATATTATAATATTCTAAGAAAGAGGGATAAAAATGAAATTAAAAAACTTACTTAACAAAAAAATAGAATTAAATAGTGAAGTAAACACAGAAACAGTAAAAGCTTATATATTTAAAGTTTTTGCAATACTTATATTTTTACTTCCGGCAATTCCTGAAATTATAGGGTACGGAATATATTCTTTAAAATGTACACTTTTTAACCTTATAACTTTTATATCCACAATATTAATTTTACTAATATCAATTTATGAAAGAGCTCGGAAATAAAAAAGGTAATACAAATTATAATCAAAAAATTAAGCCTAATGTATTTGAAATTATTCTTGGAATATACTTTTTATTTGTAGTTCTTTCTTGTATATTTACAAAATATGGTATCTTAAATTGCATATTTGGCATTAACGGACGTGGCGAAGGTGTAATTACAATATTTAGCTATATTGTAACTTTAATATTATTTTCAAGAGGATTTAAGTATATAAAAGATACATTGATTTTTGCTGTTATAGGTGCAGTAGTTGTTTGTATATATAGTTTTGTGCAAGTAAACCTGCCAAATGGATACTCTCTTCCATTTGCCCCTCATACTTTAATTCATGTAGCAACTGGAACTATGAGAAATCAAAATTTCTTATCAAGCTATATAATAATATTTTTGCCAATGTTTTGCTATTACTACTTAGCTAATGATTTTAGAAAAAATAGTAACAAAAATATTCTAACTTTAGTATTTATTTCTATGCTATTTTCAACTTTACTTTTTTCTAAGACATTAGGCGGTTATATTACTTTTATATTTATGTTTTTAGTTATTTGCAGTTTTTGTGTTATAACATTAAGTGATAAAAAATATGTTATCAAAAAAGAAATAATTCTTACTATTTTATTTATTTTAATATTTGTAATTACAAACATACTCATAGACAATTCATTTGCAAAAGAATTAATGGGTTCTAAAGATGAAATAAATAAACTAGCTACACAAGATGAAACTTTTGGTTCTCATAGATTTCAAATATGGGAAAAAGCTTTAATGGTAGTAAAAAATAATTTTCTATTTGGTACTGGACCAGATAGCTTAGACAGAGAATTAAGCAATTTAGATGTCTATCTTACAAAGGGAGAAAACGATGTTTTAAACATTTATAGAGTAGATAAAGCTCACTTTGAATTTTTACATATTGCTGCCACAACAGGTGTACCGTCATTAATAGCATACCTTTGTAATATAATCCCTATTTGTTTTATATTACTATTAAAAGTATTGAAAGGACATAAAGCAAGTATTATACAAACTGAAAAGGAAAATAAAAAAAATAACAGAATTTTTGTAACTATGATATTTATAGGAATAATAAGCTATTTAATGCAAGGTATGATAAATATAAGCGTAATACAAGTAGCTCCGCTATTTTGGGCAATGCTTGGTATTGGTATAAATATAATTGAAGATAAAAAATAATAGAAAAAAAATAATCTCTAAACATCTTGATTAAAGGTGAATAGAGTTTATTTTTTATTTACTTTTGCGTATCATATATAACTTCTATATTACTTGGTGCTATATTAGTACCTATTGATATTCTATTTGTTCCTTTTTTTAATACGAGGTTAAGATTAGATAAATCTATATCTTTTATTATTGGTGCTGATAATTTTTTATATACCTTTTTTGCAGCATCATATGTGATGTATCTTACAATTTTTTTATTCTTAAAATCAATATAATCTGCTACATCATCAATTTTTCTTAATGGTTCATCTAACCATATATTTTGAGTAACATCTTCCTCATATTCTGTTTTATCATCATTCTTTTCTAATTTGATATTTTTAATCTTCATATTTAAACTAGTATAGTCACCTTTTTGACCAGTTCCTTGTACCAATATTATAACTTCAGAATTAGAATCTACATTAAACGTATACGATTTATTTTCCCATGTTCTATAATTAGATAAAGTATAATGCTTAGTATTATATTTACTTGATGTTAAATTATACATTCCAATTGAAATCCCTTTATTTCCACTGTCTTTGTCTGACATGAAATCTGCAGAAATTGTATATTTACCAGGTGTTAAATTAATCTTAGAATCATATAAATAAGCTGCATTTCCATACACTCCAATATTAGATGTTATTATTCCACTTTCTATTTTGCCATAAGCATCAATACGAGTTTTATAATCAAACCTTATAAACCCACTAACTTTCTTAATATCAAATAAGTTTTGAGTAATCGTAATAGGTATTTTGTACTTATTTAAATTATTTCCATCGTATGGTTCATATGCCGTAGACTTATTACCATACTCAACTTGAATGTTAGAAATTATAGCTGCGTCACCACCAGCTTTAGTATTATATAAATATAAATCAGATGTAAGAATTTCATTAGTAACTTCAATAACAGCATTCTTAACTGACAAATATTTTTCAAAATCACCTTTTTTTAGTAATGCACTCTGCACTCCATTAGTTTTCATACTAAAAACAACTTTGTCTC
Organism: uncultured Clostridia bacterium; assembly: GCA_934132895.1. Lineage (GTDB taxonomy): Bacteria > Bacillota > Clostridia > TANB77 > CAG-465 > CAG-465. The sequence continues at coordinate 55,180 of CAKPAG010000005.1, read as the reverse complement.
CCTCTTTTACTTCTGGACAAAATTTTTCAAATCTTCCAACATTAAAACCATAGTCTTTTATTATTAATTCACCTTTTTCTGTCCTTTCAATCTTTGACGAAAATTTGCTTTCGTCAAATAAATTTTTAGGATGATCTCCAACGCTCTTATCATCTATTGTATTTCCGTAAATTTTTAATTCTTCGAGTTGATTTTCTTTAGTATCATCAATAATTACATCATTAGTATCTTGTACATTTCCATTTTCATACTCACTATCTGAAATTCCTTCAAATACCTCTCTTGCCCAAGCGTATTGTTTCATATTTTTATATGAAGTATAATCTATTTCACCAGATATTATTTTTATATTTTCTAGATACTCTCCATTTATACTTGGAATTACTGTTTGTATATTTCCTTCCACTTTTTTGCCCATTTCATAAAGATTATCTTTATCTGCACTTAGAGTATACATGTCGTAATCACCCGCATCAGCAGTTTTATTGTGCTTATACTGCGCAAGTTCTTCCTTAAAATTAGCTATATCATTTTGAAAAGCAGCTTTTTTAGAATTTTGAATAATATTAGTATTAGTAACAGAAAGTATTATGGCAGCCGATAATATTGTTATAACAACTATTGTTACTACTAAAACTATAAGTGAAATACCACTTTTTTCTTTTTTCATATATGCTCCTCCTTATTTTTGTATTTTATATTATTATTTTTTCCAATATAACAAATTATATATTAAATTAAATGTTATTTCAATAATTTTATTCTATATTTTAACAATTTAGAAAAAAGAACCCGAATACTCCGAGTTCTTTTACTATTCTAACGAATATTTAATTTTGTTTTGATATCTCTGTATCTTTCGATATTTTTATTTTCTAGATATCTAAGTAATCTTTTTCTTTTACCAACCATTATTAAAAGACCACGTCTAGAATGTTCATCTTTTTTGTGTACTTTTAAATGCTCAGTTAATTCATTGATTCTTTCTGTTAAAAGTGCAATTTGTACTTCAGCAGAACCAGTATCATTTTTTTCTCTAGCATATGTTGATAAAATTTCAGCTTTTCTTTCTTTAGTCATTTCTTTTTCCTCCTTTTTAAATTTTCCTTGCCTATATCCAAGAATTAATCCGAGGTAGGTTAAATCCTAGAAATAGGTGTTATATATAAATAATTGAAAATATTATTCAATTTATTTATCAAGTTTGTTATATTATTTTCCAGCTATATATCCGTATGGATTTACAGGTACACCATTAAGTCTTACTTCAAAGTGTACGTGAGGTCCTGTTGTATAACCTGTCATACCGATTTTAGCTATCATCTGTCCTTCAGATACTTGTTGACCTGCAGAAACTAAAAGTTCACTACAGTGTGCATAAAGTGTTGACATACCATTACCATGGTCTACTTTTACATGTAAGCCATATCCTGTTCCCCAACCAGCAAATGTTACAGTACCAGATTTATATGCATAAATAGCTGTACCTATAGCACCACCTAAGTCTATACCTGTATGTCCTGAATATCCCATGTATGCACAGTTTATTCTTCTATTTACTGTTGGCCATACTCCTCCGCCTGTAGCAGCAACTTGAGTTGCTCCTATTGTTGGTGCTTTTGTAACATTACTTCTATTTGTATTATATGTTACTTTTGGAGTTACAACTGGCTTGTTTCTATCAACAATATCTTTTAATATACTATCTGCTCTTTCGATTGATGTCATCTCACCAAGTTCAGATACTTTTTCAACTTTTACTTCTGTTTTTAATTTAGACACTTCTTTTTTCAAGCTTTCAGCATATTTATTAGCTTCATCTTGAGTATTAAATGTCATTTTATTTTCGCCATCAACGGCTACGTTATATATAGTGTATTCTGTTTTGATTTCAGCTCTTAAATTAGTATAAACATTTTGATTTTCAACTACACTATCTTTTATATAACTAGTCTCAAATGTTGGTTCATAATCTAAATAAACCTTAACGTTTGGATCACTACTTTGCTTTTCAGTTACTAAGTCATTATATACTTCATCAAATTGTTGTTCGCTAGAAAAATATCCAACAAACTTACCATTTAAATAAGCTTTTACAGCTGGTTTATAGGTATTAAGAACTGTTACTAAAACAGCACTAAAAATTAAACCTATTGTTAAAACTGTAAAAAATATAAATCTTAGCGTACTGAGCACGCCTTTTTTTTCCATAACTTAAATTTACACCTTCCTTTTGGCTACGTTTTAATTATAGCATAATTTATCGAATTTGTCAAATTTTTAACTTTTTAGCTTCTCGAAAAATCTTTTTAATTCTAGCATATATGATATTATATGTCAAGCATGTAACAAAAATTTAACATTAATGAAATATTTATACTTAACATATTAATTTATACATATTTTTTATATTATTATTGTATTTTAAGTTTAATTATAGTATAATTTAGTATATAATCTTTAAACTTATTTTGAAGATTTATTAAATAGAAATGAAGAAAGGAGGTAGCCACTATGTTACCTGTATGGGCTATCTGGTTAATTCTTTGTGGAGCATTTCTTATAGCGGAGATATTTACAATATCTTTCTTAATGTTTTGGCCTGGTATAGGAGCATTTCTTGCTTTCATAGCTAATATACTTGGATTTAGCTTACCTGTACAAATAGGAGTATTTACAATATCAACTGCTTTAATGATAATTTTTATGAAACCTTTATTAAAAAAATTCATTAAAACTGAAGATGTTCCAATGAATAGTAATGCAATGGTTGGTAAACAAGCTATTGTAATAAAAGAAATTAATAATTTAGAATCAAAAGGTCAAGTGAAAGTAAATGGTGAACTTTGGTCTGCGATTTCTGAAAATAATGAAATTATACCTGAAAATTCTACGGTTGAAATTACTGGAATTGATGGTGTAAAATTAAGAGTTAAAACTAATAACTCTATTTAGTTATATTTTTTAGGAGGATTTATTTATGGAAATAGTTTTTATTATTTTAGGTATATTTATTTTAGTAGTTGCGGCTGCTTCAATAAAAGTTGTAAGGCAATCTGAAGTTCGTATTATAGAACGTTTTGGTAAATACCACAAAACAGCTGAAGCTGGACTTAATTTTATAGTTCCATTTATTGATAATGTAAGAGCTGTTGTAAGTTTGAAACAACAAACAATGGATGTAACACCACAAAGTGTTATAACTAAAGATAATGTTACTATAACAATTGATACTGTTGTTTTCTATCAAATAACAGACCCTGCAAAAGCCGTTTATGAAATTGAAAGTTTACAAAAAGGTATAGCATATATTGCTATTACAACAATTCGTGATATTGTTGGTAAAATGGACTTAGATGCTACATTTAGTTCAAGAGATTTAATCAATACCCAATTAAGAGATATACTTGATGAAGCTACTGATAGATGGGGATGTAAAGTTGATAGAGTTGAAATTAAAGATATCAAACCACCTGTAGATATTCGTGATGCAATGGAAAAACAAATGAATGCTGAAAGAAATAAAAGAGCAATAATCCTTGAAGCTGAAGGTAAACGTCAAGCAGATATTACTCTTGCTGAAGGTAAAAAACAAGCTACTATACTTGATGCCGAAGCTGAAAGAGAATCTAGTATAAGACGTGCTCAAGGTATCAGAGAATCTAGAATTCTTGAAGCCGAAGGTAATGCTGAAGCTATAAAAAAAGTAGCAGATGCAAAAGCACAAGAAATAAATATGGTATATTCTGCTATTATGAATACAAAACCTGATCAAAATTTAGTTGCTTTAAAATCTTTAGAAACATTAGAGAAAGTAGCTGATGGAAAAGCAAATAAAGTATTTATACCTTTTGATGCTACAAAAGCAATGGGAGCTTTAGGAGCTGCTACTGAAATCATTAAAGGAGATTCAAAAACTTCAAAAGAATAAATAAAATAATTTGACTAAAGTTTTTTTAGTTTTAGTGAAAAAAGTCAATAGAAGTAAATATTTAAACTTCTATTGACTTTTTCTTAATACTTGCTAGCAAGTACTTCACAATAATGTAAAATTTCAGCAAACATCCAGTCTGGAAAATGAAACCTAGTTTCTTGTTGAGTATGAATGTACTCTAAGAAATCAGTATTGTACTGAACTGAACGTGCATGCCAGTCACAACACATTTCCATTATATCTAATTTGCTCATATCAATTGGAGATTTAAAATGTTCAGGATGATGAGTATTGTGTTTCCAATGAAGTGCAATAGCATCCCTTTTTATAGGGCTAAGCTTCTTAGTTGGATCCACTAAAGTGACTTTATCATTAACGATTCTAGATAAAGCATGTAACTCATCTTCATCACTTATTTTACTATTATCATGCACCTTTCCTCTTTCCCTTAAAGCCTCTGCATGCTCAAAAGCACCTTCTGCTTCTAAGTACCTTGCAAGTTTTTGACAACTTTTTAATGCAAACTCCTTATGTATAATAGTGTCTTTAAACATTTTCTCATAATCGGTAAGATAAGTTTCATCAGGATGGAATAAAAACTTCCACATTGATTTTCTTACTCCATCACTATATTGCCTAACATCTGCAAAACCATTACCATTAATATAGCTTACTATAAATGTAATAGCAATAATAATTTCTCCATCAAATTCAATTAATTTTACATCTGGTAAAAAATCACATGGAATAACTTCACTAGGATTTATTATATTTGTAATTAAAATTTTTGAATTTTCTATAGGCAAATAATCTTTAAATAAGTATCCTTCATTTGAATCTTCTACTTCAGTTCCAATCAAGTACTTAATAGCATACTCTGAAAGTGCAATTTTTTCTTTCTTGTATTTTTTCTGATTTTCAGGTATACATATATAATACTTATCTTTACCTTGACTTTTTATTCCCTCTACTTTAAGCTCATAGGGAAATTTTTCTAATTTACCAAATTCAATAACCTTTTCATGCCATGATTCTGGCAAAATGACCCGAATATTTGAAATATTCTTTATGCACTTAAGTTTTAACATTTTATTCCTCCTACATTATACTTGTAAACTGTTTTAACAGTTTACTACATATTTTATTTAACATAAGATATTATACCACTTTTAATAAAAATGTCAAGCTTTATTATTTTACCTTAATATTTTCTTTACCAAACGCTATTTGTAGCTTCTCTACTGTATCATTTAAAGTATTAAGCCACATTGATTTATTAAGTAATTTTAATTTATTAGTCCCCTCATAGAAAATATATACAGGACTATTTCCTTTACATTCGCTTTCCATATTTTTTACATACTCAATAACTCTTGATTCAAAATCTATCTTATCTTTAGGAAGTTTTATATATATTTTTTTAGACATTGTAATTTCTTCCACATTTGACACTAATATTTTAGGTTTTTCATTTTCTTTTATATTAATTTTTCCTGTTAATTTTAGTATTTTATCTTTTACTAAAAGTTCTGCAAATCTTGCAAAAACATTAGGAAATATAACTGCCTCGATTGAGCCATATAGGTCTTCTATTAAAGCAAACATCATTTGCTTGTTACTCTTTGTAGTAAGAACCTTTCTACTTGTCAAGATTCCACAAAAAGTTTGAACAGTATCATCATATTTATCTAAAACTCTATCTTCATTTTGTTCTTCATTTTCATTAGAACTTAAATCTTTACTTGTTACAGTTGAATTTTTTGAAATATATTCTTTGTATTCATCTAATGGATGACCTGATACATAAAGTCCAAGCATTTCTTTTTCCATTTCTATAAGTTCTTTTTTAGATATGCGTCTTCCACTCTTTTTTACTACCATATTTCGTTTTTTTGTTTCTTCTTGAGTGTCAAATAAATTAATTTGATTTATATAGTTATTTCTTTTTGTTTCTACTACATTATCTACAATACTTTCATAGTTTTCTAGCAAATCGTATCTATTAACCTCTTTTTCTATCTCATCAAATGCTCCAGCCATTATTAAACTTTCAATGCATTTTTTATTTACTTGTTCTCCAGCTACTCTTTCACAAAAATCTATAAAAGAGTTAAATTTTCCATTGATTTTTCTATCTTTTACTATTTCTTCTATAGCGTTTACTCCGACATTTTTAATAGAAACAAGTGCAAATCTTATTTTTTTATTTATTACAGCAAACTTTGCATAACTTTCATTAATATCAGGCTTTAAAACCTCTATATTCATTTTTTTACACTCTTCTATATACTCAGGTATTTTATTTAAATTTCCTAACATACTATTCATAGTAGCTGCCATAAATTCATGTGGATAATGTGCTTTTAAATACGCTGTTTGGTATGCTACTACAGCATAACATGCAGCATGTGATTTATTGAAAGCATACTTAGCAAATTCTGCCATCTCATCAAATATTTTATTTGCACTTATATTATCTATTCCATTTTTAGTTGCTCCTAATACAAATATTTCTCTTTCTTTAGCCATTACATCTAACTTTTTCTTTCCCATTGCACGTCTTACAAGGTCGGCTCTTCCTAAACTATATCCAGCTAAATCTCTAAATATTTGCATAACCTGTTCTTGATATACCATACATCCATATGTTACTTTTAATATATTTTTTAGTGATTCATGTGTATATATTATATCATCAGGATTTTTTTTATTTCGTATATACCTTGGTATTTGGTCCATTGGACCAGGACGATATAACGAAATCATTACAATTATATCTTCTAAAGTATCAGGTTGCATCTTAACCATCATTTGCCTAAATCCAGGACTTTCCATTTGAAACACACCTGTAGTTTTTCCTTCACAAAGCATCTTAAATGTAGCCTTATCATCCATTCTTCCGAAATCTACATCAGTACCATGTATTTTTTTTACAAGCTTTAATGTATCTGATATAACAGTTAAAGTTCTAAGTCCTAAGAAGTCCATTTTAAGAAGTCCTAATTCTTCCAAAGTTGTCATCGTATATTGAGTAGATATAACGTCTTGATTTTCATAGAGTGGAACATAATCTACTACTGGATTTTTAGTTATAACAACACCGGCCGCATGTGTAGAAGCATGACGTACCATTCCTTCTGCTTTTTTGGCCATTTCAATTATTTCACGCACTTCCATATCAGTTTCATAAAGAGCACTTAGTTCTTTGCTTTCTTCTAATGCTTTATCTATTGTTATATTTAACTTTGATGGTATTAACTTAGCCACTAAATCTGCTTTTTGATAAGATATATCTAAGGCACGTGCCACATCCCTTACTGCCGCTTTAGCCGCCATAGTACCAAAAGTTATAATTTGGGCAACATGATCTTTTCCATATTTTCTTCCTACATAATCAATTACTTCTTGTCTTCTTTCATAGCAAAAATCTACGTCAAAGTCGGGCATACTAACTCTTTCAGGATTTAAAAAACGTTCAAATATTAAATTAAATCTTAATGGGTCAATATCTGTTATTCCTATAAGGTAAGCTGCAATTGAACCTGCTCCACTACCACGCCCTGGTCCTACTGCTATTCCTACAGATTTAGCATAATTAATATAGTCTTGTACTATCAAAAAATAATCTATATATCCCATTTTATCTATTACATTTATTTCATATTCTAATCTATCATAAACTTCTTTTGATGGATTTTCTCCGTATCTTTTAGGTATTCCTGCATAGCATAATTTTTTAAAATATTCAAGATGAGTTATATCTTCATCAATTTTAAATTCTGGAAGTATTATCTTGCCAAATTCGAACTCTACATTACACATATTAGTTATTTTTACAGTATTTTCTATTGCTTCAGGTACATAGCTAAAAGCTTTCCATTCTTCTTCAGGCGACTTAACATAGAATTCGTTTGTTTTAAAACTCATCCTATTTTCATCACTAAGCGTTGTCCTTGTTCCAATACATAGTAATACTTCATGAAAGTCATAATCTTCTTTTTCTAAATAGTGACAGTCATTTGTAGCTACTAACCCTACCCCAAACTCTTTTGAAAATTCTATTAATTTTTGATTTACTAGTATTTGTTCTCTTAATTTATTATCTTGGATTTCTAAAAAATATCTATCTTTACCAAATATATCTATAAACTCTTTTACTGTTTCTTTAGCACCTTCAACATTTGTATTTATTATTTGTGAAGCTACTTTTCCAGCTAAACATGCACTTAAAGCAATTATTCCCTCATTATATTTCTTTAGAATTTCCATATCTATACGAGGTTTATAATAAAAGCCTTCTGTGTATCCCAAAGAACAAAGCTTAGCTAGATTTTTATACCCAGTATTGTTCATTGCAAGAAGTACTAAATGATTTACTTCACCATCTAATTTACCTTGCTTATCAAATCTACTTCTAGGTGCAACATATACCTCACATCCAATAATAGGTTTTATTCCTTCTTTTTTACATTCTTTATATAGCTCAATAGCACCGAACATGTTACCATGGTCAGTTATTGCTACTGCTTTCATATTCATCATTTTTACTTTTTTTACTAGCTCTTTTATCCTTATAGCACCATCTAACAAACTATACTCAGTATGCACATGCAAATGAACAAAATCCATATTCTTCACCTTCGCCTTTATTATACTAAAATTAATTTAAAAAGTCTATATTATGACTTAATTATATGCCAATTAAGATTACAAACATTTAAATTCAAATTAAAAAAGATAACTATATACCAGAATATCATCTGCAACTAATAGTTATCTTTTATTTTATATAATAAGCTTTTTATTTATACCTAAACTTTATTTTTCTTTTGGAATATCTATATTTTCTAAGCTTTCATATCCATTTATCACATAGTTTTGTTTATCTTTTTTTAAGTAATCTCCTTCAAAATAATATGATATACTTTTTACATCAGATAGATTTAAAACATAGCTTGTAGCATCGTCGCTAAGCGAAACATCAGTTTTTTTAACAATTTCAATACTTTCTAGTGCGTTAACTATCTTCTCTATTATATCTTTATCATAAGTTATATAATATTCATAACCACCTTCTGACTCTATTATTTTCCTAACTGATGTTATATTTTCTTTAATTTCATTTAATTTACTAATACTAAGTTCATCTATATTTGAACCATTTATATCCTCTTTATTATTTTTAACATTCACAACTAATATTATTGCCATAAACAATATACCAACTATAACAGTTATACCAACAATTAAACTCAATTTATTTTTCATTTCTTTTCTATATACCCCTCTATTTTATTTGTATACATTTCATCAGTTATTGTTTGATATCTATTTCCTGTATAATCATCTGTAAATCCATTATATGTTTTGTATATATCTCCATTTTCTGTGTCATATACTCTTTCATATCCAAGAATTGCATCACTTTGTTTCTGACTCATAATATCATAAGATTTTTGTCTATTTTCCCAAGCATTCATATATGATTCAAATGATTTTTGGATACTTGCATTAAGTGCTAACGCCTGCTTTGTTTGTGCATTTCCATCATCTATAGTTTTAGTTACATACGCATTTGAGAACTCAATGGAGTTAACTGATTGTAATAATATATCTTTGTAATTGATAAACTCATCTTTATCTGCAGTTATAGCCATTATGTCATAAATCATATAATATCCCATATCTGCACCACCTTGGTATTGTGTTCCAAAGTTTACTATTGAAGCCATAAACAAGCCTTCACCATTTTTTTGATTGTCACCTGTAAAAGTTGCTCTTAATACCTTGCTATCTAGTGCTACATTTTTCATAGATGAACTAGACTCAAATTCTTCTTGCTTTGCAAAACTGTTCAATGTTGGAAATCTAAATGAAGCAAGTGTTAGTTCAATACCATTCATATAACTACAAATTTCACCAAATTTACTATAAAAGCCTTCAGTTGTTGGATTATCTAAAACAACAGCATCAGCAAACACTTTATATTGTGAGTTGTTTCCAGATAATTGATAATAATTTTGCCAAGCACTTTTAGCTGTATTACTTTTTAAAAGTGGTTGCATTTTTAACATTAAAAATACTTGATTGTTAGTATCTTGTGGATCATATACTCTAATAGCATAATATATACCTGATCCTCCTGCTTCAACACTCCATCCCTGTGGTTTTTTCATAGAAAAAACATCAGTTGAATAATCTTCAAGCGTTAAACTACTTGCTTTAGTCTTTACGATATTAAAATTTGCTTCTGCTCCTGTTTGTTTAGAATCATTAACATCCATATCATCTTGATTATTATTTGAATTTTTCATACCCATTTTATCTCCAAAAAACACTACTACACCCAAAATTACTATTGCTATTATTGCAATTACCAGTAATTTATTCTCTTTTAACTTTTCCATAAATATCACACTTCCTTATACCTCTACAATAAAATTTTATCACATTGTATTTTGAAAAGCTAGCCTGTAGCTAGCCAAAATTAAATTTTTTATACATTTTATATTATATTAGGTTATTTTATATATATTATTTCAAATTTAAATATTTTTTATTCCATTTTTATTTTATCATAATATTAAGTTTTATTTTAATTTTTTACCAACTTTTCCGTGACTATTTGGTAATTGATTTTTCATAAAAAGTATGATATGCTATTAGCATAAAAAAAGTATTAAAGGTTATATATTTTAAGGAGGATTTTTTAAAATGAACTTTTCTAAAAAATTAAACGAGCTTATAGAAAAAATGGATTGTAATTCGCAAGAATTAGCGAAAGCCTCAGAGCTTTCTTCTACTGTTATAAGTAGATACAGAAATGGTGAGCGAACTCCAAGTGTAAATGGAACTCAACTTACAAAGTTAGCAAATGGATTATACCAAATATGCAAATCAAAAAAAATAAATCTATCATATGAACAAATATATTCAGAACTTACAAATACAATAAATGGAATTCCTATTGACTCTACAAACTTAAGTAAAAATTTTAACGACATTGTAAACACTTTAAACATAAATATTGCTGATCTTTCTCGTTTTATAAGTTACGATGCTTCGTTTATATCTAAAATTCGTACTGGAAATAGAGCTCCTTCTAAACCACAAGAGTTCATAGATGCGGTTTGTAATTACGTTGCTACTAAGTATAAATCAGAAGAAAATAAAAAACTAATGGCAATCCTTCTAAATACTGAGTTAGCTAATATAAAAACTGATTCAAGTTACCTTTCCTCTTTAAAAGAATGGTTTTCAACTAATTCAGTAAAAACTAAGAACTATATTAACGATTTTTTAAACAATTTAGATAATTTTGATTTAAATGAATATATAAAGGCAATACATTTTGATGAAATGAAAGTTCCTTTCGTCCCTTTTTATAAAATAAGTTCAAAAAACTACTATGGAATAGAAGAAATGAAAAAGGGAGAATTAGACTTTTTCAAGGCTACAGTACTTTCAAAATCTAAAGAACCAATATTTATGTGTAGTGATATGCCAATGGAAGATATGGCAAAAGACATAGAATTCGGAAAAAAGTGGATGTTTGGAATAGCTTTATCCCTAAAAAAAGGATTACATTTAAACATAATTCACAATTTAGATAGGCCTTTTAACGAAATGATGTTAGGACTTGAAAGTTGGATACCAATATATATGACTGGACAAGTATCCCCCTATTATTTGAAAGGTTTAAACAATAATATATACTGTCATTTAAATTACACTTCGGGTGCTGCAGCCTTGTGTGGCGAATGTATAAATGGTTATCATAATGATGGAAAATATTTTTTAACTACTAACAAAAATGAATTAAATTTTTACAAGAAAAAAACAAATGACTTGCTTTCAAAAGCAAATTCACTTATGGATATATACACTACAGAAAATCAAAATGCCTTTAATGTATTTTTATCTACATCTAGTAAAATAACTGGAAATAGAAAAAGAATTTTATCTTCTTTACCAATTCATACTATTTCAGACAATTTACTTATAAAAATACTAAAAAGAAATAATATAAGTCAAAGTGATATACAAAAAATTAAAGAAAGTGTAAATGAAAAAAGAAAAATCATGAAAGAAATCTTAAAAACAAATAAATTTGAAGAAGATTTTACAATATTTACAAAAGAAAGTTTTGAAAATGCAAAACCTACTCTATCACTTTCTGATTGCTTCTATGAAAAACAAATCGAATATACATATAAAGAATATGCTGAACATGTAAAGTTAACTCTAGATTACCAAAGTAAAAACCAAAATTATATAATAAAAGAAAATAATAAACGTACTTTTAAAAACATACAAGTTTTAATATGTGAAGGTAATTTCGTAATGATTTCAAAAGATATTAGCCCATCTATTCATTTTATTATTCGTCATCCTGCTCTAAGAAATGCAATAGAAAACTTTACACCACTTGTTGTTGAAGATTAATTAATACTTGACTTAAATGATATAATGTAATTAGGAAAGTATAATGAAATGATATCCAAAATAAATTTATTAAGGAGGGAATTTATTATGAAAAAAATAACCAACATCTTTATAGCTGAAAATTTTACTCTTCAGGAGTATTTTTCAAGTACCAATGAATTAAAAAGTACTGAAAGATTAAAGCTTGAAGTTATTAACCAAAATGAAATTATCTTAAAAGTAAACCTAGGTGGAAAAAATATTCCAACATTTGTTGAGGCAATATTAAAGCTGCCACAAAAAACAACTGGAGAAGTGAATTTTCTGGTAGAATCTGTCGGTGATGTTACCCTCTCTTGTCTTGACCTTAGTACTAAATCTAATGAAATAGGAAAAGATATTAGACTTTATAGAGGAACAGATTCTGCTAGCCTAAATTTAAAAGATGATACATATATATCTTTTAAATTTACCTATTATACCAATTATGATAGAATGGGAAAAATAAAAATAAAGTGTATTTAATAAACATTTTTTAAGGAGAAGCCAAATGACTTCTCCTTTATTCTGGTTTATATTTCAATTTTATCCTTTAATTTATATAACATATATAGATTTGGTAATATCATTAATGCATTTGCAATGGATGAAATAGACCATACCACCTTAAGTGTCAAACTTGTTCCCAAAAATATACTAATAATATATATATATTTATATATTTTTTCAGCTCTTTTGCTATTTTTAAATAAGAAGTTAATTCCCATCTTACCGTAATAACTCCAACATGGAATTGTTGAAATAGCAAATAAACTAAGACAAAAAGCTAATAAATAGTCACCATATGGAACAAAAGAAAATGTGATCTTACTAAAGCTAATTGCATTTTCAGTTATTTTCCACATCCCACTTGCTACAAATATTATTCCAGTCAAAGTACAAAGAATCACTGTATCAATAAACACGCTTGTTGATGCAATTATGCTTTCTTTTTTTACATCTTTACCATCTACTGTAGCATTAAAAAGAGGTGAACTTCCCATACCAGCTTCATTTGAAAATAATCCTTTTGATAAACCTGCATTCATTGCTCTTATCATTAAAACTCCAGATAGTCCTCCAGTAGTTGCTCTAAAAGACATTCCCTCTTTTACTATTAATATTATACTTGGAATGATATTCTTTCTAAAAACAATTGTTAAATATATACACATAAATAAATATATAATTGATGCAACTGGAACCAAAATACTAGAAATATTTGCTATTCTTTTTTCATCTCCAAGTACTATATATGAACATAAAATTGTTGTAATAAAAGCCACTAAATATTTATTAATATAAAAAGTTTCCACAACACTTTCTTTTATGGCATTCGATTGTATCATTGCTCCTATTCCAAATGAAGCTATAACTACAAAAATGCTAAAACATATACTAAGAAATTTATTTTTCATAATGTCTCTTAATACATACATTGTGCCACCATAAAATTTACCTTTTTCTTTTTTTCTATATTTTAAAACTAAAAAAGTTTCTGCATATTTAGTTGCAATAGCAAATATACCAGATATAAATATCCAAAATATACTACCTATTCCACCAATAAGTATTGCCGTTCCAACTCCAATTATATTTCCTGTTCCAAGTGTGCCTGCAAGTATAGTCATTAAAGATTTAAATGAACTTATATTTTTTTTACTGCTATTGCTTGGTTTAAACATAAGCTTAAGACCTTTTAAAGTATATTTTTGTGGATACTTTAGCTTAATAGTAAAATATACATGGGTAAATACAAGCAAAAATACAAGTGGTGCACTCCATATAAATTCTTCCACTTTGGTTATAAAATCAAGCATTAAATCACCAATAATAATATATGCAAAAACTTAAAAGTATATTTTCTACATACTCACATTTTTATTTTATATTCTTTTTAAGCATTAAAAATGAGCATAGAAATACTAAATAATTTTTTAATATTCTCTTAAAATCATCTTTTTGTTAATAATTTAATAAATACATTTTATTCAATAATCTGATTAATTTGTCGCTTTTATTTTTTTAATTTTACTTACAGGCATGTCTATTAAACTGGATATTTTCTCTATATTCATTCCAGACTTGAGTAATTTTTTTATTATTTTTATTCTTTCTTCTGTTTTTCCCTCAGCCTTTCCTTCTGCCTTTCCTTCGGCTCTTCCTCGAGCTTCTCCTATCTCCTCTCCTCTATTATACTCTTCTGTTAGAAAATCTTTTCTCCATTTTTCATTTAATTCTCTTACTCTTTTTGCTCTAGCACTTCCTGTTAATTCATGACATATTAATACTGCCTTTTTTATTTTCTCGTTTTCTTCCACTGCTCTTTTCACCCCTTCCTTATTTCTCTTTGCATCTAAAAATGCTAACCACATATCAAATTCATTATACTCTTCTATTTTTTTATCTCTAAACTTTTCTAATTCTATATAACATACCTTACAATTTGAATTTAATTCTTTGTTTCTATTATTTTTTAATACCGTTATTCCTTCTAGTATATAATCTTTTTCTTCTTTCATTAAGCTTTTATCTAATATTGAAATCTGCATTACTGGTTTTAGTTTATTATATATGTCTCCTTTTTTTAATTGCTCAGCTATTAATTTTGCTGCATAATATGTTGTCCTTTTTAAGATTAACTTATCTTCTTTTACTTGCATTTCTATATCACATATCATTTCTTCATCTATTATTGCCTTTATATCTATTCTTCCTACTTTTTCTCTTACGTCATCTACATCTAATGATACTTCATTTGCTACCTCTAACTTTTTTATTTTCCTTTTTAATAACTTCTCTAGAAAATCTTGGAGTAAGTCTTCATTTCCTTTTTTAGAAAATAACATCTGAAATATTATATTTTCTCTCGGGTCTATTCCGGCATCTATTATTTCATATAGTTTGGCTTTTTCTAAATCTTTATTTTTGTATTTCAAATATCTCTTCCCTCCTTATTATACATTATTTTTACATGTGAGTCAACACATTAAATATATTTTTATACTTTACTTGTGTTTAAAATCACATATAAAAATACTTTATCAACTTTTACTAGTTTTTTGTTATTTTCATCTTTACTTGAATTTTAAGATTTTAAATTTAAGATTAAATTTTATTTGAATTAAAATTTTGAATTTAATTACTTTGAATTAATTATATTTTTATATTGTATACAACTTTTAAAATGTTCGAACCGTGATATTATTATACATTACGTAGCGCTTTTTGTAAATACTTTCGCCTTAAAAATCGGTCGTAAAATTTCGACAAAAAAGGTATCCCTATCTTGTAAATAGGTAATACCTTTTTATTTAATGTTAATTACTATTTCTATTTTTAGTTATCTAAAACTTTATTTACAATTATAGTAACATCATCATCTAGCAATCCTTTATTTTCTCTTAATACAAACTTTCTAAGTTCATCAGATATTGCTTTTGGAGTTTTTTTAGTGTCAATATTTGCTAAGTAATTTTTAAAATAATTGTCATTTACATCCATTTCATCTTTTACTACACCATCAGATATTTGAATTACTATACTGCCTTTTTTTAGTTTCTTTACAATAGGAACATAATCAGATTCTTTTATTATACCTACTGGCATTGAAGAGGTGTTAACTGTTATTATTTTTCCATCTTCAATTATATATGTAGGGGCCGCTCCTAATTTTATTATCTCGGCATTTGAAGTCTTTAAATCAAATATAAACGCATCGAGTGTAGAAAAATTAGTATCATCTGATTTTAATTTTATAACACTATTAATAATTTCAATAGCTTTATCTTCAGAAAAGCCACTAGCAAGCAATTTTTCAAGCATATTTATAACTGCAATAGAAGACTTAGAAGCTTGGGTCCCAGAACCTGCTCCGTCGCTTATAACGCTTAAATGTTTTAAATCTTCTAATTCCATTGAAAGATATGAATCTCCCGATACTTCTTCGCCTGACTTTATTTCTGATACAATAGAAGTTTTTATATCATACTCTGTTTTTGATACTAACTTTATTCTTGACTTTTCTTTTTTGCTACTATTTAATATTAGTTTTATAGTCATTGGTTGCTCTAATATATTAGTTACAATATCTATGATTTCTTTTTTCTGATTATCAATATTAGTTAAAATATCTGTTACAAAAGTATATTCTAATCCATCTGGATTTTTTACGAAACTATCTTCATAAACAATATAACCATAAAACTTTAGCTCATCTCTTAACTTTATTTGTAGTTTATCCTTAGGTACCATATTTTCCTTTATATTTTGAGCCACTGTTGCAAGTATTTTTGATACCTCTTTATATTGTGAAGAAAGTTTTTTAGAGTTTTCTTCTTCTTTCTTTTTTAAAATTCTAGTAAGTTTCATACTGTTATATATCTCTTCAATATCTTCTACCATATCATCTGATACATAACATTTAAATCCAAGCATAGATGAATTGATTTTTTCATTATGCTCTAATTTACTTGCTATATAATCCACTGTTAAATTTAAACTATCTTCATTTAAACAATTTCTTTTATCTTTACAATCAATACAATTATTTTCAATATAATCTACAATATATTTTTTTATAACTTCTCTTGTTTCCTTTAAATCTTCTTCAGTATTTTCTATTGTAATGTTTGCAAGACTTTCAAACACTTCTGATACAGCACCTATTTTTTCCTTTGTCTCATCTGAACCAGAAAGTATATTGTTATTTATTCCCTCAATTGTATTGTTCTTATTAAATAGTTTATCTAACTTTAGTTCTAATACTCTAGGCATAAACAAAAGACAAGTTGATGCTATAAGCATCTCACTCATTCTTAAAGTAAGGTAAGAAAAACCACTTGAACTATAGGCTACATATATATTTCCAAGTACAAATCCTATTATAACTGGAATCTTTCCAAATCTACTTAATATACCAGCTATACCACCACTTATAGCCAAAGATACTACAAGTGACATATTTGCATCAGTTATACCTGTTAACAGTAGCCCAATTAAAAGTCCAGAGGTTGTCCCCATTATTGCTCCATTTTTCCAGCCATATATTAATATCAAAGCCATAACCAAAATATTGTATATAGAAAAACTAAATACACTAATATCTTTAAGCACTGATAATGCTATCGCAAGTACTGTAATCATAGCTATGCTTTCTTCTTTAGAATATACATATGACTTTTTCAAATTTATCATAACAGCCATGCCAGGTACAAATATAAAATAAAGTATTGTTATAACTAGTATTTCTGTTAGTAATGTTAAAATATTCGTTAAAAACATTCCTGAAATTAAAAGCGAAACAATCTCTACTATTAAATATGATATCATTAACTTGATATATACCGCATATTTTTTACTAACGCCCTCTATATTTATAAATGCTGTAATAAGCGAAAATAACAGAAAGAATGCTACCATTTTTATAATTCCAGAAATTGTTACTGAAGTTATTAACATGCTTATAACAGAAGGAATAAGTACTACAAGTAAAGGTACATTAAATACACTTGCAACGCCGAAAAGTACCATACTAAACGGTTCCACTTCTCCCATAAATTGAACTGATGCAAGTAAAAAAGAGAGTATTAAAAATATTATATTCTTTACATTTATTCCTTTTTTTAAATATTCAAATACAGCCGATACTTTGTCAAAAGTTCCACTTTCTAAATATTTATTATATATCATATATTACACACCTCATTTGTTTCTTTTATTACTATATATTTTACAACATGAATTTCTATTTTTTTGTCGTATTTTAAAGTAGTAAAAAACTTCTTAAAAAAAGATATAATATAACATAAATTAACAAAATATATATTTTTTTTCGAATTTGTTAACTTACTAAATATATATAAAAGATAGCCTAAAGAGACTTCAGACTATCTTTTATATTAAATATTAACCTTTTCTTTTCTAGGTCTACCAACTTTTCTTTTGGGTGCTTTTTTTACTTCTTCCTTTTTTGAAGTTTCACTCTTTGGTTTTCTACCTCTCCTAGATTTTTTAGGTGCTTCAACTATATCTTCTACTACCTCTTTTATTTCTTCAATATTTTCTATATCTTTTATTTCATTATCTATAACTTCTTCTTGCTCTGTACTTTCTTCATTTTCTTTATCTTCTAAGTCTAAATTTTCTTCTTCAGGTTTTAAATCTTCTTCTAATATTTCTTTAACCTTTTCAGATAAAGTAGATTCTAATGCTCTTCTTTCAACAAATTCATTAAGTTCGTTATCTTCTTCAGCAGCTAAAAGCTTTGAATACTCTAAATATTCATCTTCAGTTGCTATACTTCTATGAACATCATTTACCATTGTTTTAATTTTATGATCATATATTTCCTTATACATTTTAATATAATCTTTAATGTCAATAATATGATTTTCTAAACTTTCATCATAAATTGTTTGTAATTTTTCAAATATTTTATCTATAATTTTAAAATATCTATATGAATTTTTACAAATATTTATTACTAGATTAAATTCATACATATGCTTATCTATATCAGATTCTATTCCCTTTATCATTGTTTCAATAACAAATTCAATAAGTTCTCTTTCATCTGATGGAAGTTTTGATATATCATAGTTATCATTAATATAACTTACATATTCATCTACACATTCAAATACATTTTTATATAATTCTTCTTCATATTCTTCTGTCTGAATTTTTGTATCAATATCTTCAAACATTTTAATAACATTGTTATATCTTTGAGATTTCCCTTCATCTTTTATATTTTGCTTTACTGCATCAATTGCAGATGAAATAGC
Source organism: uncultured Clostridia bacterium (assembly GCA_934132895.1). GTDB lineage: Bacteria > Bacillota > Clostridia > TANB77 > CAG-465 > CAG-465. Next base: position 35,995 of record CAKPAG010000005.1, on the reverse strand, counting down.
TAACAAATTAAATTTAATATCTTCTCTTGATTTAAATTTAGCTCTTGTTACCCTATCATATTCCATTTCTAAAAATGTTTTTTGCAATTCTAATCTTTCAATCTTATCTGTAGAATTAATTTTATCAACAATTTCTTGTGGATAAGATAACTTTAATTCATACATCTCTCTTTGCATTATATCGTATTGATATTTAACAAAAACTATCTCTCTTAAAATATTTTCTTGATATAATTTTTGCTCATCTCCCTCTGTTTTATGAATAACTGATAAGTGTTCATCAATTGCTCTATTCATTTTATTCATATTTACTAGGATTACGACACTTTGTATAACTCTATCAAAGAGATTAATTTTTTTCTTTGCACCAACAACTATATCTGCCATATATTAAATCCTCTCCTTACATATATATTTAAAATATATTACTATATTTTGTATGCACAACTAGTCACTTATATTATATCGTTTTTTTCAAGAATTGCAAGTATTTATGATTAATTTTTACAAAAATGTTACAAAAGTGTTATATAACAATTTAAAGATAAATATTTAATACATTATACAGCAAAAAAGAACCCTAAGACGTATTATCTTAAAGTTCATAAAACTACTTTATACTGAATTAAATTAAGTTAATTTGGTTATTGTACATTTGCTTGTATCTACTCCCCAAGTTGAGACATCATAGGGTTAAGTGTGCTTCCTTTTTCTAATGTTATGCTTGTTAATTGATTGTACATACCAAATGCGTATATTCCAACACTAGTTACACTATTAGGTATTACTATGCTTTTTAATTGTGCACAGTTGGCAAACGCCCCACTTCCAATACTAGTTACACTGTTTGGTAGTTTTACATTTTCTAGACCACTTGAAGCAAACGTATTTTCTTCAATACTTGTTATACCATTTGGTATTACTATACTTTTTAATTGAACACATAAAGCAAATGCCTCTTTTCCAATACTAGTTACACTATCTGGTATTTTTATACTTTCTAAAGGGGTACTAGAAAATGCTCCTCTTCTAATATTAGTTATGGTATTTGGTAGTTTTATACTTTTTAAATCACAAGCATAAAATGTAAAATCTGGTATCTTCGTAACATTATTTGGTATTATTAATTCTGTATTTTCCAATTCCTTAGGTAATGTTTTAGAAGGATCTCCACTATCACTATCACTACCTAGCCAATCATCAGTATTAATAGTACCATTTTCAATTTTAATACCGTTTTCTCCATCCTTTAATACTATTCCTCCAGCTTCTATTCCTAATTCTTTAGCCCATTCTATTTCCTCTGTTGAGAGTTTACTAGTTAAATATTTTAGCTCTCCTTCATTTATTACCAATTTATCTTGATGTTTTTGTGCAGCAGATAAATTATTTAGTGATATTTCACTTCCATCTTTATTGTTATTTGCAATAGATAGTATTACTGCTACTGCCAAGATTATAATAATTATTATTATTATTACGAGTACGATTAACGATATTCCTCTTTTTTTTGAAACTTTAGTTTCCATTTTTTTATCTCCTCCTATAATTTAAAGTAAAATAGTATATTATATTACTATTTTCTCTTAAATTATATTACGAAGAAATTTAATTTTAAAGCTTTTTCAAGTCACTTACTTACAATAAGTTTACTGTAAATTTTAAAAAATATCTTTTTGATTTATTATAATAAGTTTTCATAACTTTATATTTTATGCTTACCATATCTGATATTATTTATATACTTTATTCTACAGAAAAACAGCATGCAAATAAAATTTCACATACTGTTTTTTATAACATAAAATCATTTATTTTTTTATTCCCCAGCAATATAACCTGTTCCAGTAATTGCGACTTTAGAAGCGTCTATTTCCCAACCAGGCGGATCGTTTACTCCTTCTATTTCTGATTGTTTAAACCTAGGTTCACCCTCAATAACCATACTTGTTAATGATGAGTTATTATAAAAAGCACACGCACCCACTCTTGTAACACTACTTGGTATTGTTATACTTTCTAAACCAGTATCAGAAAAAGCTGAGTCACCTATTGTTTTTACTCCCTCTGGTATGATTATACTCTTTATTCCAGTGCATCCCCCAAACGCCCCACTTCCAATACTAGTTACACTACTTGGTATTGTTATATTTGTCAAAGAAGTGCAGCCTGAAAATCCGGAAATTGATTCTAAACTATCTGGTAATACTACATTTTTTAATTCTTTACACCCACTAAATACATCATTGCCAAGATATTTAATACCATCTGGAATTACAATGCTAGTTATTTTTGTTCCTTTAAATATTTCGTACCCCCAACTAGTTACACTATTCGGAATATTTACACTTGTTAATGAAGAGCACTGACCAAATGCTCCATCACCAATACTAGTTATGGTATTTGGTAGTTTTATACTTTTTAAATCACAAGCGTAAAATGCAAAATCTGGTATCTTCGTAACATTATTTGGTATTATTAATTCTGTATTTTCCAATTCCTTAGGTAATGTTTTAGAAGGATCTCCACTATCACTATCACTACCTAGCCAATCATCAGTATTAATAGTACCATTTTCAATTTTAATACCGTTTTCTCCATCCTTTAATACTATTCCTCCAGCTTCTATTCCTAATTCTTTAGCCCATTCTATTTCCTCTGTTGAGAGTTTACTAGTTAAATATTTTAGCTCTCCTTCATTTATTACCAATTTATCTTGATATTTTTGTGCAGCAGATAAATTATTTAGTGATATTTCACTTCCATCTTTATTATTATAACTTGCTCCTTTATTTTCTGCATAATTACTTGATTTTACTAGTTCCAATTCTTCTTCAATTGATTTTAAATCACTTTTAAACTTTGCCTCTTTTGAATTTTGAATTGGATTGTTATTTGCAATAGATAGTATTACTGCTACTGCCAAGATTATAATAACTATTATTGTTATTACAAGTACGATTAGCGATATTCCGCTTTTTTTCTTTTTCATATACAATCTCCTCTCTCTTTCTGTAATTTATTATTTGTCTTTTGACAAATTTTAATTACATTTCAATTATATACTAAAAGTTAACCACTTGCAATAAATTTACTGTAAATTTTAAAAAATATCTTTTTGATTTGTTATAACAATTTTTCATAATTTTTTTATTATTTTTCTTTATTATTTTTTAAATATAGTATATACTATATTTAAAGATAATTTTATTTTACTTGAGGTGACAAATGATAAAAGACATATGCTTTATAGTTTTAGGATTTGTGCTATTAATTATTGGAGCAGATGCCTTAGTTAAAGGTTCTAGCAACTTAGCAAAAAAATTTCATATTCCAGAAGTTATTATTGGACTTACAATAGTTTGTATTGGTACTTCTATGCCAGAGCTTATAATAACAATTAGTTCAGCTTCTAAAGGCTACTCTGACTTAATCGTAGGAAATGCAATTGGAAGTAATCTTTGTAATCTACTTTTAATATTAGGAATAGCTGCAATACTAAAACCTGTAAAAATTGAAAAGGATATTAAGAATATCCATTTACCAATAGCTATATTTTCTTCAATCGTTTTATTAATACTTGGAAATATCTCAATTGGTAGTGGAAAATTTATACTTGGCAGATTAGAAGGTATTATTCTTTTGGGTTTATTTTTTATTTATTTTTCTTATCCAATAATAATAGCTATAAAAGATATAATTAAAGTTGAACATCAAAAAAGAAAGCCAAGAAAAGATATAAGTGTTATAAAATCAATTATATTGATTATTATAGGTATAATTATGCTAAAATATGGTGGAGACTTTGTAGTAGATACTTGTGAAAATATAGCTATAAGATTTGGAATTAGTGAGCGTGTAATAGGGCTTACAATAATCGCAATAGGTACTGCACTGCCAGAACTAGTAACTACAATCATAGCTACAATTGAAAAAGACACGTCTCTTGCTGTTGGTAATTTAATAGGATCTTGTATGTTAAATTCTTGGTTAATTTTACGGAATTGGAGCAATCATTACTCCACTTGTATTTTCAGTAAGTTTTAATTTAAACCTAATACTCCTTACAATTGCCAGCTTACTTATATATCTATTCTGTTATATTGGAAAAAAAGATACCATTTCAAGTGCCAATGGACTTATTTTACTATTAACATTTTTCATATATATAACTAAACTATTCATAACATAACAAACAAGGCAGATTAAAACCAGCCTTGTTTGTTTAATTTATACAAGATTCATTAAAATTCTTATATTAACTTCAATCATATTTAATAAGAATTTTTCTTTAGTGTAAAATTTGAGTCTTAATCTTAAGTATTTAAAGTAAATTGCTTTTAATATATTTGATTTATCACTATAATTATGTTTTTCAAATTTAAAATATATATTTGATATCTTTCCGTAATTAAACTCATAATACTTTTGGCATCGCATATTTTCTTCTATTAATATGTGATGTAACCGACTAACTGCCCCTACACTCATTTCTCCCATATCTACTATTTTAAATAATTTTCTATTTTCTCTGTACAATAAAAATTCTCTTAGCATTTTTCTCCCCCTCCTCAAAAATTATTTTTTAGATGAATTGTTAACATAAATACATTTTAACACAAGAGTAATATAAATTCAAGTATTTTCTATACTTTACTGCTTTTTCGACAAATACTCATATAATCACAATACTTACAGAAATCACATTTCTTATTTGGTTTTATTCTTACTGTTCCCTTTAAGATTTCATCTCCAATTTCTTTTAATACGTCTTTTATTTCTAAAGATAAATTTAAAAATTCATCTTTTTCTAATACTTTTTTACTACCTCTACTTAACGAACTCTTGGAAACATCAATTATCCTTGAAGTTTTATCATCTAAATTTTTATCCATTTTTTCTAGTATATCTACATCTTTTAGGAACAGTCCTTTAAGTCTTAAGTTTTTTATAATTTCTTCTTTTATCTTGTCGTCACTATCTCTGTACTCTGATAAGTTAATTAATCTGTCTGATAAATTAAAGTATACACAAGCTGCTGGAATCACACTCTTTTCTTTTTCGTCTTTATTTATTTTTTTACTATTTTGTTCTAAATTTTCTAAAAATGCTGTAAGATAAGAAACTAATTGGAGTGATATTCCCTCTTTAACCTCATCTAAATTTAAAGTTCTTCCAGATGACTTATAGTCTACTACTCTTACATAAGTTGTATCATCTGTTTTAAGCACATCTACCCTATCTATTTTACCTATTAGTTTCATTTTATACTCATCATTTACCTTTATTTCAATAGGTAAAAACATTGTATTATCTTTAAATTCTATCTCATAGCCAAATGGTTCAAAATCACTATCTTTAAAACTTTTAGCAATTATATATATAACATTTTTCATAGTATTTACAAGCTTTTGCTTAAGTATTGCAAATTTAATATTTTCTTTATGTTTTTTTAATACTCTATCTAATTCTTCTTCTATAACTTTATATAACAAGTCAAGATACTCTTCTTTTATACTCTCTTTTTCCACATCTATAACAGTATAATATGGTATATTATTTTTAAACAAATACTTAGAAAATTTCTCAAGTACATCATGCATAAAAGTTCCTGTGTCTAAACTAGTTATCTCATATTCTTCGCTTTTGTTTATATTTAATGAATATTTAAGAAAATATGAAAATGGACATTTTTTGAAAAGTTCTAACTTAGATACACTTGTAACCAGTTCATTTCCATATAGCATTTCCAAGGTTTCTTTTTTTAGATTTTCATCATTTTTTATATATTCTAAAACTTCGTTATATTTAGGCTCACTTTCAAAAATTTCAAAACAAGCTATATCTTTTTCATTTTCCTCATTATTTTGTGTTATAGTTTCGACTAAATTTTCAAAAATACTATCTTTTGAGTATATATCAATATCTTCATTATTACTTTCTGTAATATCTCCTACAATTTCTAAATCTATTAAATTACATACAAGCGTTATAATGGAAGATGGTCTTAAAGCTTTACCAGACATATCTGATGAAAGAAAAGAAATACTTAAATTTTCTAAACAGTTTGATATAGCTTCATATATATTATATCTTTGCATATTTATTTTTGAAATAGTAGTTTCTTTAAACTCAATATTTTTGTTTTTCAATTTTTCAAGTTCAAAATCTGAAAAAAAGATATCTTCATTAACATTTTTTGGAAATACATTTTCGTTTACTCCAACAAAATATACATACTTAGTTGGCAATATTTTAGATACATTTATATCAATAATATCAACATTATCAAGTGTTGGTGGTATTGATTTTATATATACATCAGCTAGTACAGTTTCAAAAATATTAATAAAAGTATTAATATTTATTTTTTCGTTATAATACACTTTATCTATACTTTTAAATATCTCACATAACTTATCCCATACTTGATTTTCAAAAAATATGTTGCCTCCTGATATCTCTATTTTTTCTAAAAGATTAGAATAATTTAAAAACACTTTCTTTTCCATCAAGTGATTGTATATATATGTTATAATATCTTTTGAAGTTTCAGCATTTTTAATTAATATACAACATCTAAATGTATCAAGTATTTTATTTCTTATACTTTCCAATAGTTCTAAATCATAGTTATTTCTCCTAGAGTTTTCACTGTTATAGCTTAATTTTTTGTTAATATTTTTTTTAGATAAATTAAACTCTTTTACATAGTTTTCTAAAATCGATATTTCTTGATTTTCTATATCATTTAGTCCTAATTTTAATATATTTATAACACTTTCATAAGTCATTTCTGCGCTACAAAGTTTTAATAGTTTTTGTATATACTCAACTAACTTTGATTTTTTTAAGTTTACTTTTGTATCTATATAGTACGGAATATCGTATTCGTAAAATATTCTTTTTACCACACTTTCATAGGCTAAAGTATCCGTAGTATATATTACGAAATCGTTATATCTTGCGCCTTCCCTTATTTTTTCAGATATATCTTTTGCTATATACCTTATTTCATCATATATATCTTTTTTTAAGTATATCTTAATTTCGTTATCTTTTAATTTTATTTTTTCTTTGTTTTCAACTTCAAAAATATTTTCAGCTAAATACTTTATTCCACTTTTAGATTTAGAATAATTGTTTAAAAATAAGTTATTTTCTACTCCTATGTTACATTTATTACAAAGCTTTAGTATCTTTTGGTATGATATATTTGAAACCTCAAATATATCACTTCCTTCATCCATCTTAATTTCTGTAAAGCTAGTAATATCTGTATTTAAAGAGATTGTAATGTTAGCTCCACTTTTTAATAAGCTTTCCAAAAATATATACTCAAGTCTAGTAAAGTTATTATACCCATCAAAAAATATATTTTTACCCTTCAAATCTATCTTATCTATAATTTGTTCAGCAAATAGTCTTATCTCATCCACATTTCCCACAAATTTATCTGCTATATTCTGACTATATTTTTCATAAATTATTGCAACTTCTTTTAATTTATTTTCAAGTATTTTATCATTTAAACTTAAGCTTTTTATTTCGTCTATACATACATCTTCTTTTTTGAATAAGTCCATATATATGTACATACTTTCCAAGAAGCCTTGTTTTTGACTAACTTTTTTAAATAAGTTTAATAAATCTTTGTTTTCCATTATTGTTTTTGCAAGCATTATTTTTCTATCTATTTTAGATAGCTTACTACTTTCAAAGTTTAAATTAAAATCTCTTAAGCAAGACATAACAAAAGAAGATATAGTTGTAATATTTACACCTATAACTCCATTTAAGTTTAGTATATCCATAAATTCTTCTTCTGTTATAGCACGCATTTGTGATGGAACAAAAAGTATATCTTCTTTTCCATTTTCTATATCTTCTTTTATTTTGTTATATATATATCTACTTTTTCCACTTTTTGATTTTCCAAGTAAAATCTCTAACTTCAAAACTATCACCTATTTATTATCTTGTTCATTACTTTCATCTTTTTCTTCATTTACAAAATCAGTTACTAATAACTGTTCGTCTTTTATTTTTATATCCTCAAATTTTGGAAGTTCTTCTATTTTATTAATACCACATGATTTCAAGAATTCTGATGTTACACTATATGCGGCTGGTCTTCCAGGCAAATTAAGCCTTGCAACCTCTTCAATTAGTCCACATTCTAAAAGTCTTGAAACAGAGAAATCACTATTTACTCCTCTTATCTTTTCAATCTCAGCTTTTGTTATTTTAGGATTATATGCAATTATACTAAGTGTCTCTAAAGCTGCTTGGGATAGATTTTGTCTTTTGGTATTTTCTACAAACAAGCTTACTTCTTTATAATAAAGTTTATTTGTAACAAGCTGGTATTTATCATTAACACATACAAGATCCACTCCATATCTAGGATTATATTTATTGGCTAAATCGTACAAAGCCTCTTTAACACTTTCCTTTTCTACTTGCAAAGTTGATGACAATTCTTCTATTGAAATTTCTCTTCCAAGTGCAAATAACACTGCTTCTATAACGTTATTTAAATTTTCTTTTTCCATTTTATTTCCTCACTTCAATTTTTTATTTATTCTAATATATATATTACTACAAATTCTTCAATTTTACAAGAAAAAACAGTAGTTTTTATTCTACTGTTTTCCACTCTACAATTTTAGTTCCATAAGCATTTCCCCAAGGAGCACCAGAAATTTCAGCTTGCCCCTGTTTTCTTTCAATGATTATTTGTTTTAGATTGGTAGTATTTGCAAAGCAAGTAGAAGCAATACTTGTTACACTACTTGGTATTGTTATACTTTCAAGTAAAACGCATAATTGAAATGATCCTCCTATAGTTTGCAAAGTGCTAGGTAATGTCAAATTCTTTAAGCTTCGTTTGTTATGAAAAGCATAATTTGATATTGTTTCTACCCCGTCAGGCACTACTACATCTGATTTATTTCCTAAATATGAAATCAACGTTTTCTTATCTATATTTAACAAGAAATCATTTTCAATAACATATTTTTTATTTGCAGCATCTATTGATATATATAACTTATTATCTCTATAAAGGTTGGTGCCATAAAAGCTTAGTCCTGCCAAATAATTAATATTAGCTCCTAATTCAATTTTTTTCAAATTTATACTTCCATTGAAAGCATGCCCATTTATAGCTTCTAATCCATTTGGCAAGGTAATCTCGGATAAATTAGATTTATTTCCCAAACTATAAGATTGCAAGGTTTTTACACTACTCTTTACAGTATAACTGATAGGGTTTGAAACTAAATATATCAACGCTGTCTGATTTTTGTTATATATTGCTTCTCCATCTGAAGAAAAATTAGGATTATTTTCACTTATCTCAACACTATTTAGCTTTTTCCTAGATGAAAGTACCTGTACAGTAAGAGTTTTTAAACTTGCTGGTAACTTTAGTTTTTCTAAATTATCGCAACTGTCTAAAGCATTACCAATATCTATTACTCCTTCTGGTACTTCATACTCAACAATACCTTCTGCATTAAATATTTGTAATATTTTAGTCTTATCTTTTGTACACAAAGTGTTATTAGTTATTGTAAAATTTGGATTATTTTCATCTATCGTTAAGTTTATATTAGTACATCCAGAAAAAGCTCCCGAATCAATTTTACTAACCTTACCTGATAAATTAAGTTCTGTAAGACTACTACAATTGCCAAATGAAAATTTACCAATTTCTTCAATGTTTTCTATTCCTGTAATTTTTTTTAAACTACTATTCTTATGAAAAGTATAATTCGGAATTACTTTTACACCATTCGAAAATTTTACTTCTTCTAACCCTGTACATTCCCAAAATAAACCTGTATCAAGTTGAGTTATACTATCAGGTAAAGAAATGGTTTTTAATGAAGTACATCCTGCAAATACTGACTTTCCTAAAGTTTTTATTCCATATTCCAATACTACTTCTTCTATTTGCTTTTGATTATAAAAAGCATATTCTTCTATTACTTCACAAGTTCCTGGGATTATTATTTTTTTTATATTTATATTAATTCCAGCGAAAGCCCCTTTAGTTATTGTCTTTACCATTGATGGTATTCTTAGTACTCCATCATTATCTATCAGAGAACTTACATCGTATACACATAAAAGTCTACCATTTTTATCAATTAATACACTTAACACCTGAATTCCTATTTCTTCTGCCCATTTTTGCTCTTTTTCTTCTTGAATTAAATATATTAAAACACCTTTTTCAATCCATACTTTATCTTTATATGACTCGTATTCTTCTCCAATAATATCTAAAAAGCTATCTGTTTTCTCCTCATTTCCATCATTATAAGTAAATCCATTCTTATCTGCAGTAAGTTGTTCCTTTTTAAAAGCACCATTGGTTTCATTATACTTTTTATTTATATATAGCTGTACATTTTCCCTTATTGCACTTAAATCATTTTGTAACTTGACTTTTTTAGCTCTATCAATAGGATTATCATTAGTTATAACCATTGCTGTTGCTGTAGCAAGTATTATCATAACTACAATCGTTATTACTAAAACAATTAATGAAATTCCTAACATTTTCTTTGTTTTCATATCAACTATTTAACCTCCAACTATTTACTATAATTATAATTTTATACTATATGTTTTTAACTGTCAATATTTGAATTTAAATATTTGAATTAATTATTTTCTATATGCATACTTTCCTTAATTCTAAAGCATGCTCTAGTGCAATAGTTGTTACTGTTCCATTTGAAATTTTAGCAATTTCTTCAACTGCTTCTTCTTCATCTAATCTTTTTATACTACTTATAGTTTTTCCATCTATTACTTCTTTTTTTATCTTATAGTTAAATTCTGCACTTGCTGTAAGTATTGGTTGATGTGTAACTGCTAATACTTGTCTGTTACGTGAGATTTTTTTTATCTCTTCTGCAACAGCTCTTACTGCCTTTCCACTTATTCCAGTGTCAATTTCATCGAAAATTATTGTTTTTACTTTATCAACATCAGCAAATATAGTTTTTATAGCTAGCATAATTCTAGCAATTTCACCGCCTGATGCAATCTTGCTAAGTGATTTAAATTCTTCTCCTATATTAGTTGATATTAAAAACTCTACATTATTTAAACCATTTTCTTTAAATTCCATTTCTTCATTAAATGTAATATTTACTTTAAATTTAGCATTAGGCATATCTAGATTAATTAGTTCTTTATTAATTGATTTTTCTAATATTTTAGTTTGTTCTTTTCTTAATTCGTCTATTTTTTTTGCAATAATAATCATATTATCTTTTAATTTATTTATTCTTTCACCTAAAGATTTGTTATATTCTTCTAAATTTTCAATTCTTTCTATTTGCTCTTCTAAACTTTTTTTATATTTTAAAATATCAGATACAGTATTACCGTACTTTCTCTTTAAAGAAAATATTAAATCTAATCTTTCTTGAGTGTTTTTAAAACTTTCCTCATCAAATTCTAGTTCATCTTTGTACTGCCTCAAATCTATCAAATGCTCTTGAAATTCATAATATGAATTTCTTATACTTTGTACTTTTTCTTTATATTTATTATCAAAATTTTCAATTCTTTCCAATGGTCTTAAAATATTTTCTATCTCAACCAATATATTATTTTCTATTTTAAAAGTAGAATTTTGAAGAGCTTCAGATATCTTTTCAAAGTTTACCATTATTTTTTTCTTTTCTTCTAATTCTTCTTCTTCGTTTTCTTTTAAGTCAGCTAAAGAAATTTCATCTAATTGGTATTTTAAAATATCTAATTTTCTTTCCCTTTCTATATCATTTCCGTAAATTTTTGTTAAGTTCAGCTTTTAATTTGTTATATTCAATATACATTTTTTTATATTCATTTAAATACTGTATAATATCTTCTCCACAAAATTCGTCAAGAAAATTTATATGTTGTTTACTATCCATTAATTTTTGAGAATCAAATTGCCCATGTATATCAATAATATTATTCATAAAAGTTCTTAGTTCATTTACTGTAACAAGTTTCCCGTTTATTTTACACAAATTTTTTCCAGTTATATTAACTTCTCTTGAAACAATAATATATTCTTCACCAAAATTTGATTTTAAATCTGGTAAATATAGACAAGCTTCTACAGATGCTTGTGACTTTCCTCTTCTTATCATTTCTTTTGAAAACCTACCACCGCATAACATATTTATAGAATTTATAATAAGAGTTTTACCTGAGCCTGTTTCACCAGTAAGAACGTTAAATCCTTTGTTAAAATCAATATTTATATCCTCAATTATTCCTATATTTCGTATATGTAATGTTGATATCATACTATCCCCTCCAAGCAAATAGAACTTTTGTTCAATGTTATTATACATCCTGTAAAATTATTTGTCAAGCATTTTTTTAAACAAAAGTTCTATTTTTAATTTTCATTTTTATATTTCCTATTTTGATATATATTATTTAATTTTTCATCAGGAAAATTTTTATCATAAAATATATCTATATTACTTTTAGGAGCAATGTTCTGCTTTCTTTCATACATTCTAACAGAAGAAAAAATTGTTATGATTATATTAAATACCATAAAAATTATTAAGCACCATGTAATAGGTAACGCAATTTTTCTAGGTATTTTTTCTATAGTTTTAGACAATAATGGATATATTCCTTTTATATATATAATTCCAAGAATTCCCCAGCCTACCGCATAAAGAAGAGTGGTTCTTCCGTCTATATTTGTAATAGCCAAACTATAATCCCATGATACATTTCCAAAAAATCTCTCTTGAAAAAATGAATAAAGGTATTCAATAATTCCACCGAAAAAAAGCTGTTATTAGAAATAACGCTGATGTATTTTTTATCCTTGAAGCTACTATTGTAAATACTAATATTCCTATTCCATATACTGTAACAAATGGGCCAAAGATAAGCTCCTGTTTATTTACAAATGTACCTGTTTGAATATATTCTATTATTGTTTCGTATATATAACCAATAATGCAACCAATCGTAAATACATAAAAATATTTATAAAAACAAAAACCTGTAGCAAACTTTTTTTCTTCTTTTATCTTCTCCATAAAATCACCACTGCATTTTCAAAATTTCATTATTAATATTATGTATTTCTTTTCTAAAAATATGTAATAACAAAAGAAGCTTTAAACTAAAATTGCTAATAGTTAAAGCTTCTTTTTTTGCATATTGTATATATACTCTTCTAAAATAAAGTTCGGTAGTATTTTACTAGCCAAAACTCCCATTTTATTTTTAAAACCTGGCACTATAATTTTTTTATTTTTAAATAATTTTTTTACAGTGTAATTTGCAACATATTTAGCACTTACAGGTTTTACGCTAAAATGTATATTAAGTCTATTATTAAAATCTGTATCAACCGGTCCAGGACATAATGTACTTACTACCACGTTTGATTTTTTCTTTCTTAGTTCTTTTGAAATAGCCTCAGATAATTTCAATACATATGCTTTTGTAGAATAATATGTAGCCATTAAAGGACCAGGAGCAAAAGCAGCAGATGATGATATATTTAGAATATATCCTTTATCTTTTTCTACCATTTCTTTTAAGAATAATTTTGTTAAGACATGAGTAACAACTATATTTAAGTTAATAACTTCAATATCCTTTTTTAAATCTGTTTCATAAAAATTTCCGATATCACCTATACCTGCACTATTTACTAAAATGTCAATATTTTCTTTTTTATACTTCTCATATAACTTACTTAAATTCTCGTATACACCTAAATCAATTTCTTCTAATACCACATCTGTATCACATTCATTTTTTAGTTTATTTAGATTTTTAGTATTTCTTCCAACAGCTATTATATCATATCCTAACTTACTTAATTCTATGGCTATTTCATAACCTATTCCGGACGATGCGCCTGTTACTAATGCTAACATATTTTTACTCCTTTTCATTATTTTTAGGAAAAAGCACATTAGAGAATTCTAACGTGCCTTTTACTTTTAATTAAGAACTAATCTTTTTTTCCAAATATGCTTAAAAGTCTTAAGAATATATTGATAAAGTCAAGATATAGCATCATTGCACCATATATGTGAGCTTTTTCTGCTGGTAAACTATTTGTAGCTAGCATAGTTTTTATTTGTTGTACATCCCAAGCGGTAATACCAAAGAAAACAACTAAAACTACCCAATCTATTATAGTATCTATCATTGCATTACCTACAAACATATTTATTATGCTTATAATTATTGCTGCAAATAACACCCATAAGAATATAGTCCCAATTCTTGTTATATCTTTTTTTAGTACTCCTCCAATAAAAGAGAATATTCCAAATAATATAGCCGCAGTAAATAATACATATACTATTGAACTTAAATCATATACATAATATATTACGGAAAGTGTTATACCATTAATTACAGCATAAACAAAGAATAACACAGCCACAGCCACTGGTGGAAGTTTTCTAAAACAAAGTTCAAATACAATTACTACTACCACTTCTACAAATAGCATAATGCCAAAAGAGCTTCTAGTTAGCATATTGTCTAAAAGACCTTGAGAATACGTAAACCATGAAATAAGTCCTGTAGCAAAAAGTCCCATAAACATCCAAAGGAAAGCTTTAGAAAACACTTCTGTATTTCTTATTACTCCAGTATCATTATTATATAAATCTTCTTGCATATAAAGACCTCCTTTATACATTTATTATATTACAAATTTGTATAAAATACAATCTTAATTTAGAAAAAACATATTATTTTACTCTCTCTAGAATTTCTCTTGCTACAAGTATTCCACTTGCACCTGCTTGAGCCAGTCCCCTTGTTACACCGGCTCCATCTCCTATTGCAAATAGATTTTTGCAAGTTGTTTCAAGTGTACTTGAAAGTTTTTTAGGTCTTGCACTATAAAACTTAACTTCAACGCCATAAAGAAGTGTATCGCTGTTTGCAGTTCCAGGAGCTATTTTATCTAAACGCTCTATCATTTCAATTATATCTGTTAATTGGTTATACTGAAGTACATACCCTAAATCTCCAGGAGTGGCAGATGGAAGGGTTGGTCTTGTAAAACTTTTTCGAATACTACTTTCCTTACTTCTCCTATGATTTTTTAAATCTCCAAATCTTTGAACTATTATTCCATTTCCAAGCAAATTAGAAAATGAAGCTGTTCTTTTACCATATTGATAAGGATCTTTAAAAGGTTCTGTAAACGTTGTACTTACTAAAATTGCAAAGTTAGTATTTTGGCTACCAGCATTTTTATCTGCAAAACTATGTCCATTTACTGTTATAATTCCGTCTGTATTCTCATTTACTACGTATCCTCTAGGATTCATACAAAATGTTCTTACCATATTTCCTCTTTTTGAAAGATATTTAAGCTTAGCTTCATACACATTTGAGGTTATATCTTCAAATACTTGATATGGGAGTTCAACTCTAACTCCTATATCTACTTGATTATTCTCAAGTTCTATATTAAGCCTTTCTTTGCAACATTTAGAAAACCATTCTGCACCACTTCTTCCAGGAGCTACAATAAGGTACTTAGCATAAAAATCTGCATTTTTAAATGACAATTTATACTCACTTATCTCTTCCTTATTTTGTGCAAAAACAGGTATTATTTCTTCTACTTCACTATCGCAATAAATGTCTACTTTGTCCTTCAAATTCTCATACATATGACACAAAATATTAAAGTTATTTTCCGTTCCTAAATGTTTTACCTCTGCTTGCAACAAATGTAAGTCATATTTAAGTGCTTCTTTTTGAATTTTTTTTGCCTCTTTAGTATGAGTTGAATATACTTTATCTGTACCTCCAAATTTCATATTTAAAGTATCAACGTATCTGATAAGTTCAAGTGCCCTTTCATCAGAAATATAATCTGTAAGCCAACCTCCAAATTCAGTTGTAATGTTATATTTTCCATCAGAAAATCCACCTGCTCCGCCAAATCCATTCATTATACTACACTTCTTACACTTAATACATGCGATATTTTTTTCTATTGCAGGACATTTTCTGTCATATATTACCTTACCTTTATCAATAAGTGCTATCCGCAAATTTTTATTTGATTTTGAAAGTTCATATGCTGAACAAATTCCCGCAATTCCTGCTCCTATAATTACTACATCATAACGCTCTTCTTTTCTCATTTCCATCTTCCTTTCAATAAATTATTATTTGAATTTTAACAATCCAGTTCCGCCACTATTATACCACGGTTGTCAAGTTTAGATATTTTTCATTGACTTTTTTTTAATCTTTATATATAATTATTTACAAGGTGATAATAAATGACAATATATGTATTATTTCTTTACTTTTTTATATACAGTGTTTTAGGATGGATAGCAGAAGTACTATACTGCAGGGTATGTGCAGGTAAATTTACAAATAGAGGTTTCTTAAATGGTCCCTATTGCCCAATATATGGTTTTGGTGCACTAATAATAGTACTATTTCTGGAACAGTTTAAATACAGCTATATACTAGTATTTTTCTTAGGAATGATACTCACATCAATTCTTGAATATATAACTAGTTTTCTAATGGAAAAAATATTTAATGCTAAATGGTGGGATTACTCTAATATGAAATTTAATATTAATGGAAGAGTATGTCTTTTAAATTCTACCGAATTTGCAATACTAGGATTATTCCTTACATATGTAATACATCCACGTATTTCAAGTCTTGTTTTAAACATTCCTACCAAAAGCATAACAATAATTTCAGTTTCCCTTTTTATAGTGATGCTAATAGACTTAACAATTACATTATATACAATTCTAAACTTAAAAGAAAAATTAAAAGAATTGAAGCTTATTACTGAGCAAATCAAAAATGTTCAAATAAAAGATACTGAACTCGCTAAAAATATGGAAAAACTTAAAAATGATATATTCTTGAAAACTTCAGTTTTACACAAAAGAATTATAGAAGCCTTTCCAAATCTTGATATAAAGAAACAAAATCCTCAACTTGCTGAAATAAAGGCTAAAATTCACGAAAAATTTGTTGCTAAATTAGAAGAAAAAATTGAAAAAAGAAAACTTAAAAAAAGTGCTAAAAAATAATCCTACAGTATATTTATTCTTTTTACTATACTATTGACACAGCTGGAAAGATATTTTACGCAAAAAATATCACTAACTAAAAATTAGTGATATTTTTATTTTGCTAATTCTACTTACTTCTAATTTTAGAAATAATGTACATTCTATCTTTTTCGTTAAATTCTTCAATAGACTCTCTCTTATTTAAAGTGTCTATAACCTTTGCTAAATGTGGAGCACAATCTACTATTTCAAACCATTCAAATTTTAATATTTCATTTGGAATATATGAAAGATTTGTAGATATCGCTTTATAAAATAATCCCTCTTCATATGCTTTTTCAAAAATTTCTGTCCCCTCGGTAAAAAGTGCAAATGTTGCAATTAAAAAAATTTTTTTAGCCCCCATTTCTTTTAGTTTTCTTGCAGATCTTATCATTGACTCACCTGAGGAAATCATGTCATCTACCAAAATAACATTCTTTCCCTCTACGCTTGAACCAATATATTCGCTTGTTTTTATGGGATTTTTTCCATTTACTACTTGACTATAATCACGTCTTTTTTGAAAATGTGCAAGACCACAACCTATAATATCGGAATAGTACCTTGCTCTTCCTATGGCACCTTCATCAGGTGATACAACTTGTATATTTTCAAAAATTTCTTTATTATTATTAATCAAATTAGAAATAATAATATGAGTAGGGAAACAATTTTCAAATCCTCTAGTAGGAATTGCATTTGCCACATTAGGAGCATGAACGTCATAGGTTATTATATTTCTTATTCCAAGATTAACAAGTTCCTGTAGAGCAATGGGGCAATCCAAAGATTCTCTTCCCTCCCTTACTCTTTTGTGTTGTCTTGATTGATACAAAAGTGGCATAACTACACTCATTATTTCAGCATGTCCACATATAGCTGAAAGTACTCTTTTTATATCTTGAAAGTGTTCGTCAGGTGTCATTGCATGACTTTTTCCATGAAAGTTATAACTTATATCATAATTTCCTACATCAGATATTATATATACATCCTTGTATCTTACTGGAGCTTTTATAACTCCTTTTCCCTCACCATTTGAAAACCTGTCAACAGATATAGGAACTAAGAAACTTTCTTTTGTTTTTCTTATCCGCTTCAATTCTTCATTTACTGAATTTCCAAAACTTTCACAATTCGGAAGAACAATAATCCTTAAATCATCATCTTTCATTTTAAAATCTCCTTTCATATATGTCTAATTAGACAACTACCAACCAAAAATTTCTATATATATGATATCTTAGATGTCATATTTTGTCAATGAATAAAGAAAAATAACAAAAAAATAATACAGTAATTAAAAACTACTGCACTATTTTTGTTAAGATTCTATCATGCTTTCTATCTCAACAGTCCTATGATGTTCTATTGGTTCCCACACAAGATCCTTTTTTACTAAACATACTATATTTATTGGTATCCAAGTAAGTATAAATATAGACAATGTAAATATTCCCTTTATAGCATTTTTTAGTTTTATCTTTTCTACTAAAACTACAAACAAAGAAATAAATATACATGCAAAATATCCAACAAGTATTGACAAAATTTTGTTATCATACATATATTTCATAAAGTCTGTAACTTGTATATCTAAAAAACTGTATATGACTAAAAGTACAATTACTAAAAATGATAACACCTGTACTAAAGGAGCTAAGAAAAACAATGCCATGTCAAAGCTTTGTGGAATTTTCTTCTTAAATCCTGTTGTTACTAAAGTATTAAAATAATATCTTAAGCATTGAAGATTACCAACTGACCAACGTTTACGTTGTTTCCAAGATTCTTTAAAAGTTAAAGGTTGTTCATCATAAGTTATTGCATCTCTTACGAAAGCAATTCTTTCGCCATGCAATGCACATTGAGCTGCAAATTCTACATCTTCTGTCATAGTAATTGTTTCAAATCCTTGTTTTTCTATAACTTCTCTTGCCATCATAAATCCTGTACCATTTATTGAAGATGACCAATGCATATTCATTCTTGCTTGATTAAAGAAATAATTTTGTACCCAATAAAATAACGAATAACAACTTGATATCCATGTATCAGATGGATTTTTACTGTCTCTATATCCTTGAGCTACCTTAAATCCTGAAC
The DNA here is from genome assembly GCA_934132895.1 of uncultured Clostridia bacterium. Taxonomy (GTDB): domain Bacteria; phylum Bacillota; class Clostridia; order TANB77; family CAG-465; genus CAG-465. The sequence continues at coordinate 16,760 of CAKPAG010000005.1, read as the reverse complement.
ACAAGGTATCATTCATCCTTCTAATAAATTCTGGATGGACAATATTATCTGCATCAAAAATTATGTAAGCATCATAATCATAATAATTATTTTTAAAAAATGAAAATGCATATTTTAACACATCACCTTTTGATGAAACTTTTTCTTTACAATCTATTACTTGAGCTTTATGTTGCAATGCAACTTCCCTTGTTTTATCTGTACAATTGTTAGGTATAACAAATACATCATACAAATTTTTAGGATAATTTTGTTTATTTAAGCTATCTATCAAATTACCAATAACTTTTGATTCATTACGTGCAGGAATTAAAACTGCAAATTTATGTTTTGCTCTATATTTTCTTATATAATTTTTCTTGTTATTTATAAAAGCAAATATTCCAGTTAGTATATAATATATAGCATATAAAATAATAAATATATCTACAGCATAATATACTATCTTTAATACTTCTTTAAAAAATTCTATCAACATATTTTCACCTTTTTTTGCTACATTTCTACAAATTATTATACTACGGTTTACAGCTTATGTCAATGATTAGCCCCAAATCAAGTTCAAATGTTCAAAACAAAATAGGAAGCAAAGCTGTAATTAATACTTTGTTTCCTACTTAAAATTATACTTTTACATAAAGTGCAAAGCGAAATCCTATGCACTCCCAAGTTATACTTGGCAAATATCCATCTCTATTTGAAATTGGAGCCATTAATCCTGTTCGAGTTAATTCACCACCTCTAATAGACCTAGAAAACTTCTCTGGTGCTTCCATGGTCCACTCAGCTAAATTTCCACACATATCATATATATTGTTTTGTTTATATGTTTCATTACTTCCAGTACTTATAGCAACATAATTAGAAACATCACAATAACTTCCTTTCCCTGTACTATCTTTTGCTATGTTTTTATTTGAATCGTCAGTTTGGCTTATCCATCTTACAGTTTGATCCCATTGTACACCATACACGAGTGTAGATACTGCACTTCCCGAACTTGAAGTAGTAGATGGATAAACTGCTCTTGCAGCCTCTACAGCGCCACCACTTAAGTCTGTCATTGTATTTCCCCATATTATATTTTCCCATGGTTGTTTATTTTTTAAACTTTGAGCTTTACCATCTGAACTCTTACTTGCCTCATATCTTGATATATAAAAGCCATGATATTTTTTTATACTTTCATACATTGCATTATACTCGGTTTCTTCTGATGCATCAGCTCCATCCTCTTTATACGGCTCTAAAGTTTCAAGTGAATAACCTTGTTTATTTCCCTCAGAATATCCGTCTTCTCTTATAAATTTAGACAAGTCGTTAACCGGTACCCACACGAACTGATTTCTGGTTGTCCTAGCAATATCTACATTTTCATCAGTTACTGGTTCAGTCCCCTCATAAATAACTAAACCTTTATTTACATCAGTTTCACCTGATGCTTGCGAAGCTACAAATCCATCAGGAATTACTGCGACACATATATTGCTGTTTATGGCAAAATTCCCATAATTGTCTTCTGCATATACAGTTATACCTTTAGTATCTTCATTTAATTCTATAATGTCCTCTTGTAATTCTATTCCGTTAGTCTTAAAGTATACCTTAGCCTCCTCATCCGATGAAAAGATTTCTCTTTCAAATTTTTTTATTTTTATTTCACCCAAATCATCTGTTATTTTTACTGGAATATAATAGTGCTTTTCACTTTCATCAGCTGAAATCAAGATCTTTTTTTCGCCTAACTCTATATTTATATTATTTTCTCTACTCGTATTATTTTCCTCATCAGAACTATTAAAATTCGATTCTTCATAATTTATTATCTTCTTCAAATTATCTGTAAGTGTATAATATGTTTTACTACCTATCTTTAGTCCTTTTAGATAATATACTCTATCAGTTTTCTTTGAAAAAACATAAATGTCCTTATTTGCTACATTTCCATTTCCATATACAGTTTCTGTAATTCCTAATTTTTCTTTATTTATAACATATAACACAATTGAATCTGAAGTATATCCGTCTTCACCTTCAAATTGCTTTTTATCAACATTTTCAACTTCGTTTAAGTTAACTGTTACACTTCCATCTATAGGATAAGTGTTATTTGTAGTATAATAATTATCTACAGCTTCCTTAACATACGCTAATTCTGTGGCTAATTTCGTTTTTTGCGAATTATTAATTACATTAATTGCACTAATAGTTACGGTTGATACAAGTATAAACATAATAGCAACTGTAACCATCACAGCGACAAAAGTAATACCCTTTTTCATATTTATCTACCTCTTTATATTTTAGTTTTATTCTGTTTTCTAATTGTTGTTAACTTCTTCTAAAGTATAATATTTTTTTCCTCCTATATCAGCACCCTTTTTATAGCTTACTATTCCTTTATCATCTATTGTATATACATCCTCATCATTATTCTTTTTTCTTCCCCTATTAGTTTCATTAACACCTAATTCATACAAATCTAATTCACCTTGATCATTTGTTGGATACTTTCCATATTTAAAGTGATATTCTTCTGCCATTTTCTGTATGGTATAGATTTCATTTGCAAACTCTTTCTTTTTAGTAGATATATATATAGTATTAAAAGATACTACAACTGTCCCCAAAATTATAGCCATCACAGCGATAAGACATATAAGTGCTATTAAATTTATTCCTAATCTTTTTAAATTTTTACTCTTCATATCATATACCTCTCAAAAATATCTTTTATATACATTACTTTACAATTTAAATATTCAAATTCTGGCGCTCTATATGAATTCTTCTCTGGAATATCACTTCTTAATACGTTATCAAAAGGTTCTTCATATACGATACTACTTCTTTTAAATTTAGTTAAGCTTATATTTAGTGGATCACTTGAAATACCATTTTTATACTCATCATCAATTTCTACTGGTACCCATACAAATTGATTTCCTAAATCATCCTGTATAACTAAGCCATCATTCCAACCTCTTGCTTTATAATATGTTTTACCATTTAATGTAACTTGTTCACTAGTTAAATTCCATCCACCAATACTTGTATTTACTTTTGTAAATCCCTTTGGAACCACTGGATATATACTAGCATCAGCAGATATAGATGGATCTTCTATTTTTATTATATCTCCATAAGGAGTGATTTTTTGAATATTAACATTACCAGCATTATCCTCTGCGTATATTGTTATATCTTCGGTAAACGATCTAAAGAAAATTATATCTTCTTTTACATCAATTCCAGAAGCATGAAAATGTTTTTTAGCACTATCAAAATCATTAAAATTACCATAATCATATTTAAAATATTTAATTCCACTTAAATCATCACTTTTACTTTTGATATATATGTATCCAATATCATTTCCACTCTTCAACTCAACTAATTTATCTTCATCTATTGTAACCTTTGGATCTTCTTTATCTATATTAGAAACAATATATTTTGCTTCTTTTATCTTTAATGGCTCTTTTAATTGCTCTTTTTCTTCATAATATTTTATTATTAAAGTTCCATTTTCTTCTACTTTTAAGTTATCAAGTGAAACATTTTCATCATTATACATTGATGAAATAACTTGACAATCACTAGGAAGATTGACACCGATTTCAATATTATCATTTGTCCACTCTGTAGTACTTGGCTCAAATTTTATAATAGGTGAGTTTACTGTATTTTTTTCACTGTTATAGCTTAATAAATTTTCTATATCATCAGTTACAGTATAATATGTTTCACTACCTATTTTTAAACCTTTTAGATAATATACCTTACCTGATTTACGGGATACAACATATATATCGTTTTCATCCTTATCTTTTGGTTTTCCATAAATTAAATTTTTGACTCCAATCAAGTCATAATCTATAGCATATACTGTAAATGAAGATATTCCTTCTCCCTCATTACTATTAAATATCATTTTATTTTTGCTACTTACTTTATTTATTTTTATACTATATGCTTTATCTTTTATAGGATAAGTGGCGTTATTTTCTGTATAATATGCATCTACCGCTCCTTGTATCATTTTTATTTCAGCACCAAAGGCTATTTTTTTTGCATTATGTGCTGTATTTATTCCAGATACTGTAACAGTAGTAAGTAGTATCATAATAATAGTAACCGCTGCAATCAAAGACATTACAGATATACCTTTTTTCATATTCAATCCCTCTTCTTTATTCAACTATTTTATTTATAATGTATACACATCAAACTATACTTATATACAATATTTTATACTTAAATAACATATTTGTCAACACTTTTAACATGGCGAATTTAGGAAAAAACATTGGTAAATTAAAAGAAAAAATGTGAAACTTTCTTAGTTTTAAATACCAAAATTGTTTCACATTTTAATTATATATTATATTATTTAGACAAAATTAGTCATCTAATATTACTAATTGGTTATTATTTATAGCATTTAGTAACTTTTTATGTATATAATTAGTTATATCAAGTTCATCTTTTTTTAACTGAGTACTATGAACATAAACTTTATTTACCATATATAACTCAGCATTATTATCCCAATTATACTTAAACCACTCCATATTAAAAGTTTCTCCATTATCATTTGGTAATGTAACACTTTTAACATTATTTAAAGCACTATACCAAATATTTTTAACACTTAAAGGTAAAACCACTTCTAGATTATTACAACCAGCAAAAGCACTAGTACCAATATATGTAACTGAGTCAGGAATATTAATACTAGTAATATTTTTATTATTCATAAATGAATATTCATCAATACGAGTTAATGTACTTGGCAAAACAATACTCTCTGCATCTTTAAATAAAGCTTCAGGAATAGCACCATCTTCAAAAAATCCTTTTATAGTAGTTACACCTTCTGCTACTTTTATATTTTTGTTTGTACCTGTATATTTACCTGATAATGTTTTACCATCATCAGATATAGTTACTCCATCTACTGTTTTTCCTATATCTTCAGCATTTCCTATCACATAAGCACCATCTGTTATTCCAACTTCTTCTGCCCACTCTTTTTCTTTAGCTGAAAGTTTTGCATCATTATAATAAAGTACACCATTGTCTACTCTTAGCTTTTCAATATATTTTGTTGCTGATGATAAACTATTTATTGTGACATCGCTTGTTGTTTTTCCAGTATGTTTGTCAATATAATTACTTGATTCTTTTAAAGTTAATTCCTCTGCAATTGTCTTTAAATCATTTTGAAATTTTGCTTTATTAGCATTTTCAATTGGGTTATTGTTTGCAATAGATAATATTACTGCTACTGCTAAGATTATAATAACTATTATTGTTATTACAAGTACGATTAGCGATATTCCGCTTTTTTTTGAACTTTTAGTTTCCATCTTTTATCTCGTATAATTTAAAGTAAAATAGTATATTATATTACTATTTACTCTTAAATTATATTACGAAGAAATTTAATTTTAAAGTTTTTTTAAGTCACTTGCTTGTAACAAGTTTACTATAAATTTTTATATATTTTTTGTAAACTTGTTATAATACAAAAAAAGGAGCAATAGCATTATATATTTACTATTACTCTATTATATATCTTTTTAGAACTTTATCATTTATTATTCCTAAGCCCCTATATCTATTCTCTGAATATACTCTAACAATACCTTCTCCACTGTCTACTTCAAACTTTACTCCATTTAAGAATTCTTTATACATTTCTTTATCAAGATTAACTCTTTTTTTGTCTTCAAAATATTTATCTATTGATATAATCTTATCTAACATATCTTCGTAATCTAATTTTAAGAAATCATATAACTTGATACTATCTTCAATTTTAAAATTTCCTGTCTTAAGTCTAGTAAGTTCAATCATTATAGCGCCACAGCCTATTTTTTTACCAATATCATTTACCAAACTTCGTATATATGTACCTTTTGTACATGTTACAACAAATTCTACTTCTCTTTTTGATAACTCTACTTTTATATTTTCTATATTAAATATTTCAATTTCTCTTGGAGGAAGTTCAAGTTTTTTTCCTTCTCTTGCATAAGAATAAGCATGTCTTCCGTCTATTCTAATAGCACTATATATAGGTGGAACTTGTTCTTGTTTTCCTATAAACCTTTTTATTCTTTCTTTTATATATATTTCATCTTCTTTTACTACACTTGCAAATACTATCTTTCCAGTAACATCATAGGTATCTGTTTCTACGCCAAGTAACATTTTAACTTTGTATTTTTTAGTTTCAGAAGTTAAAACATCACTTAGTTTAGTAGCTTTTCCAATGCATATTGGAAGCACACCTGTAGCTAAAGGGTCCAAAGTACCAGTATGTCCTACTTTTACAGTTGGAAATATTTTTCGTATAACATCTACTACATCATGTGAGGTAATTCCTTGTGGTTTATCTATATTTAAAACTCCATTTTTAACCTGAGGTATTAACACTTAATTTTTCCTCCTATTATTTCAATTAGTTTATTTTTTTCTACATCCAAGCTTTCATTCATTGTATATCCGGCAGCACGGCTATGTCCGCCACCACCAAACGATATAGCTATTTCAGATACATCAACACTTCCTCCTGAACGTAAACTAACTTTATTTGTACCATCACTTTTTCCTCTAACATATGCTGCTACTTCTGTTCCTTCAGGATATCTTAAATAATTAGTCATTCCTTCTGCATCTTCATCATCAAGCCCTAAGGCTTTAATTGTTTCGTACGAAATATAGCTATATCTAAGTTTTCCATCAAAATATACTTCCATATTTTCAATAGTTTTTGCAATAAGTTTTAGTTTAGCTTCTTTCATAGTATGATTTAGCTTATCACAAATATAGCTAAAATCAACACCTTTTTCTATTAAAAAAGCTGCTGCTTTTAATGTTGATGGTAATGTTGAAGAATAGTTAAAGCTACCTGTATCTGTCATAAGTCCAGTATATATATACATTCCTATCTCTTTATCTATTTCAAGATTTAAAAAATTTAAAAAGTTAAATACCATTTCTGATGCAGCTGGAAGATTAGAATCAACACAGTTTACATCTCCATATTCTTTTACAACTTTATGATGATCAAATACTATTTTTTTCTTTGCTTTTAATCTATCTTCTTCTTTTAAATCTAATCTTAAAAAATCACTAGAGTCTAGACATATTAAAAGGTCAATTGTATCTTCTTTAATTTCTTTTTTTGTTTCTTTTAAATGTGGTAAAAACGCAAAACTATCTGAATAATTTTGCATTATAACTGTTGGATTTTTCCCTAATTTTTTTAAGCTTAAATACATTGCAAAACTTGAGCCTATTGCATCTCCATCAGGATTTACATGCCCTACAATATATATACTATTTGCTTTTTCTATTAACTCTTTTGCTTTTCTAAATTCTTCTAACATAAGCCTCATACCCCTTAAAAATATATACTTTTTAGTTTTCCTTATTATCCTTATTCATAACTTCGTCTATTACTTTATCCATATGACTTCCGTATTCTAATGAATCATCTATAATGAAAGTTAAAGCTGGTACATTTCTGAATCTAACATGTCTTCCTAAAGAAGATCTAATAAATCCTTTGGCTTTATTCAAGCTTTCAAGTACATTATTTTTATTTACTTTTCCAAATATGCTAAGATATACTTTTGCATATTTTTGATCTGGAGTAATTTTTACATCAGTCACAGAAATAATTCCTGTAACCGATGTATTTTTTACTTCATGCATTATTATATCACTCAAAGCAATTTTTGCGTCTTGTTCTAATCTTTCGTGTCTTTGCATAAAATTTTCTCCTTTATTTTTCTTCTACCATTTCGTAACACTCAAAGATATCTCCTTCTTTTATGTCGCTGTAGTTTTCAAGTTTTATACCACACTCGTATCCTTCAGCTACTTCTTTTACATCATCTTTTTCTCTTTTTAAAGAATCAATTTTTATACTTAAAAGAACTATTGAATCTCTTACAAGTCTTACCATAGTATTTCTAACTATTTTTCCAGATTTTACGTAACATCCTGCAACGATACCAACATTAGTAATTTTAAATATTTTTCTAACTTCTGCTGTTCCGTACATAACTTCTTTGTATTTTTTAGGTGCTAATCCTTTTAATGCATCTTCAACATCATTAATTGCATCATATATTACGCTATAAAATCTTAAGTCTACTTTTTCTTTATCAGCTTGTGCTTTTGCTGCTGCTTCAGGTCTTACATTAAATCCTATTATAATGGCATTAGATACTGATGCAAGTGTTACATCTGTTTCTGTTACTCCACCTGTTGAAGCATGTAATACTCTTACTCTTACTTCATCAGTTGAAAGTTTTTCTAATGATTCTTTTAGTGCTTCAACTGAACCTTGAACGTCAGCTTTAATTATTACATTTAATTCTTTTATTTTTCCTTCTTTTATTTGTCCAAATAAATCATCAAGTGTAACTTTTGAACCTTGTTTTATAAGCTTCATACGAGATTCAGCTTTTTTCTTAGCAACAAGTTGTTTTGCTGTTTTTTCATCTTCAACCTCATAGAAAGTATCTCCTGTATGTGGAACTTCATGAAGTCCTAGTATTTCTACTGGTGTAGATGGTCCGGCTTTTTTTACTTTTTTACCTTTATCATCTTTCATTGCACGAACTTTACCTATTACATCTCCAACAACAATTGTATCTCCAACATTAAGCTGTCCTCTTTGTACTAACATTGATACAATTGTACCTTTTGTCTTGTCAAGTCTTGCCTCTAAAACTGTTCCTTTGGCTTGTTTATTTGGATTTGCTCTTAAGTTCTTCATTTCAGCAACAAGTAATACCATTTCAAGTAAATTATCTATTCCTTCACCTGTAAGTGCAGAAATTGGAACACATATAGTGTCTCCTCCCCACTCTTCTGGTACAAGACCTACTTCTAGTAATTCTCTTTTTACTCTTTCTACATCTGCTGTAGGTTTATCTATTTTATTTATTGCAACTATTATACTAACACCTGCTGCTTTAGCATGATCTATAGCTTCTATAGTTTGTGGTTTTATACCATCATCAGCTGCAACAACTATAATTGCGACATCTGTAACTTGTGCACCTCTTGCACGCATTGCAGTAAATGCTTCATGTCCTGGTGTATCTAAGAAACAAATTTCTTTATCTTGAACTTTTACCTTATATGCTCCAATGTGTTGTGTAATTCCACCTGCTTCACCACTTGCAACATGTGCACTTCTTAATCTATCAAGAAGCGATGTTTTACCATGGTCAACGTGTCCCATTACAACAACTATTGGTGGTCTTGGTTTAAGATCTTCTTCTTTATCTTCACTATCATCAAATAATATATCTTCTTCAGTAACTACAACTTCTTTTTCAGCTGTTATTCCAAATTCAGAAGCTATCAAATATGCTGTATCAAAATCTATATCTTGATTTACAGTTGCCATTATTCCAAGAGAGAATAATTTTTTGATAATTTCAGAAGCTTGTTTTTTTATTTTTTCAGCAAATTCTTTTACTGTCATTGTTTCTGGAAGTTTAACTTCAGTCATTGGTATGATTTTAGTTTGATTTACTTCTTTCTTTACTTTAGCATTTTTCTTTTTAGAACCACCTTTTCTAAAATCACTATCTCTTTCATATAAATCAAGCATTCCTGAAGATGAATTTACTTCCATACCTCTTAATTTTGAAGTTGCTACTCTTGAACGTTCTTCTCTTAATTTATTTTTATCAAGTTTTTCTTTTCTATTTTCTTGATTTTTGTTACTTTCATTATATTTTTTTCTTTCAATATTTATATTATTTGAATATTCTCTTGTTTCTTTTTGTTCTGCCGGCATTGAAGAAGATTGTTTTATAAACTTATTAACTTGGTATGAAGTATTATCTCTATTATTAAACCTATTATTATTGTTTTTTCTATATGGAGTTTGGGAATTGTTATTTGGGTTATTTCCTTTATTAAATGAAGTATTATTTGGTCTTGGAGAACTATTTTTATTAAATGAACCTTTTTGATTTTTATAATCATTTTTTCTATTATTTGTATTTTCTCTATTTTCTCTATTAAAGTTATTTACTCTTTTTTCATTTTGATTTTTGTAATCTTTACGCTCTTTTTGCTCTTTAACGCTTTCTACTATTTTTGGCGCATCATTATTTACTTCTTTTGAAATATCTTTTACATTTTCATTTAAATTTGGTTTTGACTCTACTTTATTTTCTTCTTTTACAACAGGTTTTACTGGCTCTACTGGTTTACCATTTCTTGTTATAACTACACCAGTTGTTCTGTTTTTACCAAAACTTGGCTTTTTAGCATAATTTTGTCTTGGTTTTACTACGCCTAGTCCCTCTTTATTATAGCTTGGTTTTTGCTTTTCTTTTTCTACAACTGTTTTATGAGATTTCTTTATATCACCTGAAATACTTGTTGATATTTCTTCTACTTCACTTTTTTCTCCATTTGTATTTATTACTTTTACATTTCTACGAATAATATGCATTTGTTCTTTTGGTTCCATACTCTTTTTTACTTCCTTTTTCTTTACATTTTTTCTTACTTTTTCTACTACTTCATCATCTAAAGCAGCTAAATGAGATTTTACTTCTATTCCTAGCTTTTTTAAATTTCCAATTAATTCATTATTTGTTATTCCAAGTTCTTTTGCAAGTTCATGCACTTTCATTTTTCCCAAACCTATTCCCCCAATTCCTTTTTAATTTCATTTAATAATACTTCTAAACTTTCCAAATTTATTCCTATTTTAGCTCTAAATTTCTTTTTTTCTATCATTTTTACAGCTAATCCTAAACATTCTTCACTTTTACAGAAATATATTGCTCTTTTATTTTCCTTTTGTAGCTTATCATATATTGCTTTATTTTCATCACTTGCTACAATTCTTAAAAGATTTGCTTTTTCATCTTTTTTCCTACAAATTACACAGCTTCTTGTTGGCATATTTCACCTTTTCCTATTCTACAATAACTTCTTTTATTTGAGTTTCAGTTTTTATATCTATTTTCCATCCTGTAAGTTGAGCTGCGAGTCTTACATTTTGACCACCTGCTCCTATTGCCAAAGATAAAGCATCATCTGGAACAACTACTGTTGATTGTTTTTCTTCATCATTTATATCTATTGCAAGTATTGGTGCTGGTGCTAAAGCATTTATAATGAAGCTTGGTGCGTCATCACTATATGGAATTACATCTATTCTTTCTCCATTTAATTCTTCTATAATTGGTTGAATTCTTATTCCTTTTTTACCTACTAAGCTTCCTACTGGATCAATATTTTCATCATTTGAGTATACAGCTACTTTTGATCTACTTCCAGCTTCTCTTGCAACAGCTTTTATTTCAACTATTCCATCTATTATTTCAGGAATTTCTATTTCAAATAATTTTTTTACAAAGTTTGGATCTTTTCTTGAAAGAACTATTTGTGGTCCATATTTTCCAGATTCTGTTACACTTTCAACATATGCTTTAATTCTTTGATGTGTTTTTAATTCTTCATTTTTAATTTGTTCTCTAGGTGAAATTAAAGCTTCAACTCTACCCAAATCAACTATTGTTCCAAATTTATCAGTTCTTTGAACAACACCTACAACTATTTGACCTTCTTTATCACTATATTGTGTATATACAAGATCTCTTTCAGCTTCTCTTAATCTTTGAACAATAATTTGTTTTCCAGCAACAGCTGCAATTCTTCCAAAGTTTTTAGGAGTAACTTCAACATTTACAGTATCTCCTATTTTAGCTCTTTTAGTTATTTTTTTAGCATCTTCTAAAGAAATTTGAGTATTCTTATCTTCCACATTTTCCACAACTTCTTTTACTGCATAGACTTTTATATTTTGGTCATTTATATCTACAACAATACTTTCATTTGTATCATAATTCTTTTTATATGCTGTTTCCAAAGCAAGTTTTAAAGACTCAATTAAATACTCCTTTGTTATTCCTTTTTCCTCGTATAATTCATCGATTGCATTAAATAATTCCTTTGAACTAATTTTTTCACTTTTCATTTTTTTAATTCCCCCTAATTTAAATCATTACTTTCTAACAATTTTTTATTTTATATCAAATTAATATTAAAATTTCTTTAACTCATTTAGATTAACTTTATTTTCTGTTATACTACTTTCAAAATCATAAGTAGTATGAGCAGATGAAATTTGTTCTATATTTAAAGTTAATTTTTCCTCATTTTCTAATCTAACTATAATAGTATTATCTTGTGTATTTACTTCTTCTAATATTCCAGTAAATTCTTTTAAATTATCTATTTTCTTAAATAATTTTATAAATACTTCTTTACCTTCATACTTTTTATATAGTTTTATATTTTTTAGTTGTCTCTCAAGTCCAGGTGAAGATACCTCTAATACGTATTCTTTTGATATCATTTTATCAATTGTATCTTCTATAGCACGGCTTACTTTTTCGCAGTCATCTATGCTAACACTGCCCTCATCTTTGTCTAACACTATTCTTATAATATTATTACCTGCTTCATTAACATTTTCAACATACTCAATTTCAAATCCTAAAGAATTTACTTTTTCTTTTATACTAGTTTCTATTTTTTCTTCTAATTTTATTCCCATAAAAAACTCCTATTTATACGTAAGTGAGAGGATTTTGCACCCTCTCACTCTAGTTATATTAATATTATACACTATGTCAACTTAAAAATCAAGCTTTTTGAAAATTTTCAGATAATTTTTCTAAATTGTAACTAATATATCAAGCTATAAATAGTCGGTAACTTTTTTAATACTTTAATTTTAATCTCATTTTTACTATTTTCGTCAATTTCAGAAAGATTTTCTTCATTTTTTATCTCTTGCTTTTTAGCATTATTTAATCTCTTTATTTCCGATGTTATCTCGATGCTACCTTTTCCATAGTCTATATTTGCAGCATTAAAACTTAACTTTAAAGTAGAATTTTTCTTTTTCTTTTCAAATGTTTGAGAATATTCTATTCTTCCGTCAACCATATTCAAACTAGGAGTTCTTAAACTATATGTTGAATCAACTTTCATTGCTGATAGCACGCCAGACATTTCCGCTATATATTTTACATTGTCATTTTGTTTAATTATTAATTGAAGATTAGATTTATTTCCTAACTGTTCTAAAATGTTTAATGTAAAATTATTATTTCCTTGCTCTAAAACAAAGTGTTTAGAATAGCCATCTACATTATATTTTAAAAATGATAACTTACCATTTATATTATCTGATATATTATACTCTATTTCTTGCTTTAAAAACTCTGGAATAAATCCTTGCATATATACATTCATTCTAACACTTCTACCATCATTTAGAAATTTAACTTTTCCATTTTTAATTTGATTATATATATTAACAAGCTTAGTTTTAGTATCAGAAACATTTTCACTGCCCTCTATTTTCTGAACAATACTAAGAGCTTTTGAACTATTTACTACATTAGCAATTAATTTAGTTAAAAATCTTGAAGAAAGCTCATTATCTATTACTAATGTATCTTTCACAGCCTCCTTAGAAATATTACCTATATTAACACTTTCTTTACTTGAAATAATTTTATCTTTTATTTTTACATCATTAATAGTACTTATTACCAGGTTTAATAATGAATTAATATCTTCTAAATCTAATCCACTATTTAATAACTTAGTAACATACTTTTCTACATTTGTACTATCTTCATTTAAAACTGAAATATAGCTATCAAAAAAGTCTTTAGAATATATATACAAATTATTATTTTGCAAGTAAAAATTTGCATTAAATTTTTCTTTATCATACTTATAACTCAACTTACTATCAGAGTATTTATTCTGATTATCAATATTTGTTACTAAATTAATTTCAGCGTTATTTAAAATACTTTCTAAAGTAAATATTTTTTTATTTTTAGTTTTATCTAATTCTTTAGTAATATCTAAATCAAATTTAAAATCTGTGTTAACATTTATTGCTTTTTTGGTACTAGTATCAACTTTCTTATTATCATTTTTATTCTGACCACTTTCTAATGAGTTATATGTACTTGCATTTAAGTTCAAAACTTTCTTCTTTAAATATCCTATTTCTTCTTTTAAAGTAGTTTTAATTTTATAATCCGCACTAGTTTTATATACATATACAGAAATTGTGGCAATAATTCCTAACAATAAAACTAGTAAAATTCCTATTAAAATATACTTTTTATTTTTAACCATTTTTTTATCCCTCTTTTATATACAAAATTATATAATTAAAAGAAAAAAATGTCAATTATTTAAAAGTATTATATAAAATAACCACTATATACATATTATTATATAGTGATTATTAAATATTCTTATTTAAAATTAACTTAAGTTTGTATCTACTATTATAGTTCCTGTATAACCTGCACCTTCAATCAATGTTTTTACATTTTCATGTTTTACCTTTATCACACAATTTTCTTCTGCTAATCCAGTCCAAAACCATGCATCATCTCCTTCACCAAATGAACCTGTGGAAGTATATTCTCCTAATAATTTTATCTCCTTTAAGTTAGTGCATTCATTAAATGTTTTCCATCCAATATAACTTACACTACTTGGTATTGTTATACTTTCTAAAGACGTACATCCTCCAAATACTAGACTATCCTCTATATATTTTAATCCATTTGATATGGTTACATTTTTTAAAGCTGTACAATTTTCAAACATTCCAGAACTTATAGATTCTACAGTACTTGGAATTGTTATACTTCTTAAAGATTTACATTCAGCAAATGTAGCCGCCACTCCTATACTTTTTACTCCCTCTGCTATAGTTACGTTTTTTAAAGCTGTACAATTTTGAAATACATTAGTTCCCATAGTCTTTACAGTACTTGGAATTGTTACACTAGTCAAGCCCAAACAATCAGAAAATGCACTATCTCCAATAGATTCTATACCTTCTGCTACTTTTATATTTTTGTTTGTACCTGTATATTTACCTGATAATGTTTTACCATCATCAGATATAGTTACTCCATCTACTGTTTTTCCTATATCTTCAGCATTTCCTATCACATAAGCACCATCTGTTATTCCAACTTCTTCTGCCCACTCTTTTTCTTTAGCTGAAAGTTTTGCATCATTATAATAAAGTACACCATTGTCTACTCTTAGCTTTTCAATATATTTTGTTGCTGATGATAAACTATTAATTGTTATATCTTCTACAGTTTTTCCAGTGTGTTCATCAATATAATTACTTGACTGTTTTAAAGTTAACTCCTCTTGTATTGTTTTTAGATCATTTTGAAATTTTGCTTTATTGGCATTTTCAATTGGGTTGTTATTTGCAATAGATAGTATTACTGCTACTGCTAAGATTATAATAACAATTATTGTTATTACTAGTACGATAAGTGATATACCGCTTTTTTGTTTTTTCATATAAATTCCTCTCTTTCTGTAATTATTATTTATCTTTTGACAAATTTTTATTACATTTTGATTATATACTAAAAGTTAACTACTTGCAATAAATTTACTGTAAATTTAAAAAATATTTTTTTGATTAGTTACAATAAGTTTACATTTTTATTTTTTCTAATGTTTCATTTTCAAAAAATACATATCTATCAATTAAGTTTATAACACTCTTACTCTTTATCTTAGAATCTTTTAATTTAGCACTTAATTCATCTATTATTTGATTACTATTTTGAATAACTATATTAATTATATCTTCGTTTGTATCATCTGTTTCAGTTATATTCTTTTTAACTGACATGTAAGTAACCATCTTACTAAATACACTTATTTCTTTTGGATCTTTTTTTCTTCTCTTTAACATATGAGAGGCTGATAATGCAATTTTTTTATTATTATTAAATTCATCTTTTAAAGCCTCATCATAAATGGGATTCTTAATATTTAGTTTTATAATACGAGCTAATATTTCTTGTGTAGTTTTAGCTGTTTGATATACATACTCTAGTACATTTATATCATCATACATATTTTTTCACCTAAAATTATTATTCATTTTTTAATCTTTTTTTATGCAAAAAAGATAAGTAAAATATTAATTTATACTTTACTTATCTTTTATTTTTATGAAAGTTCGATATAGTATTTAATCCCAACTCCTTTTAATTGCCGGATAATGTAAAATACATCTGGAATGTCCAAAAATGATTTTACCATTTTTCTTTTTATTGATTCGAATAGAACCAATAAAAACATACATATATCTTTTTTATCATAGACTGTGTATCCTTGAGATTTATACATTTTTAACATAAAATAATTATTTCTATTAATTGAATGTTTCAATTTATGGTATATCTCAAGTTTTATATCAGTTGTATCCATTTTTTTAAACTTTGGAACTTCCTCCCTTAATTCACTGTAACAAGATTTTACAATCTTGGTATCATTTTGTATTCTTTGCACAAAACTAATACATTCTTGCATCTCCTTTTTTATATGTCCATCTTTGTCACGATATTTTGATACTTTTTTACCTAGCTTATTATTTCCTTTCTTGTTTTTTATTTTGGGTTCACATACAGAATACATATATATTCCTCCTTTTAATTTTAATTACAAAATTAAAAAATATTTATTATACTTATATTATATATTCTGTTATATGAGTTGTCAATAAATCCAAGATAATATATTTCATTTTTATGTATACGTCAAGTGAAAAAGTAAACGCAAGCACATTACGAAGTAATGGATTTTACTCTTACAACTACTCTTAGTGTACATCT